>CAJTMG010000007.1 GCA_910577405.1 uncultured Oscillibacter sp.
GTTTATGATGCTTCTATTCTATCACAGTCCTTTCTCCTTGTGTAGACACTATCTAGGAATCAGCACATCTTCCGCATATGAACTTGTAAAAAAGGGACATTTCAAAACGGTACGAATCGGAACAGCAATTCGCATATCCAAAAAATCCTTTGATGAATGGTTAGATAGCCAGATTACTTAAAAGAGGAGTGTAATCATGGCGTCTATCAAAAAACGCAGAAACAAATTCAATGTCGTCTACTACTACATCACCGAAACTGGTGAGCGCAAGCAAAAATGGGAACCCTACGACACCGAGGCAGAGGCGAAAAAGCGTAAGGCTGAGGTGGAGTATAAGCAGAAAGTCAATCGTTTCATTGCCCCCAGCAAACTGACTGTCAGTGAGTTTTTGGACAACTTCGTCGAACTTTATGGGGAAAAGAAGTGGGGTCCACATACCTATGAATCCAACACAGCCTTAATCCGGAACTACATCAATCCGCTCATTGGAACAGAGTTGGTCCAGAGCATCGACTGTCTTGCGGCAGATCGTCTGATTACCCGGCTGCAGAAAACGAAAAGTGTCACCGTCAATAATCGGGCACCCAAAACAGAATTCCTTTCACCCAACAATATCGAACGAGTCAACAAGCTTTTGAGGTCTGCCTTCAAGCAGGCGGTGCGCTGGGGAATTGTGGAGCGAAATCCTTTTGAGGATACGACCCTGCCAAAAGTGAAAAAGGTGCCGCGTGCCATTTGGGATGTGCAGACAATCAGCGATGCACTGGATGCCTGCCGTGACCCGAAACTCTATGTAGCAATGAACCTTGCCTTTGCCTGTTCCATGCGTATGGGGGAGATTCTGGGGCTTACTTGGGAGAATACCCACATTTCGGATGAAAATATAGTCCGTAATGATGCCTATATTGTGATTGACAAAGAACTGGCGAGGGTGAAAGAGGAAACGATTGAAACTTTGGGCAAAGAGGAGATCATCAAAATTTTCCCTCGCACCATGTATTTAGAGGGGCAAAAGACGAGAATTGTCCTCAAGACTCCCAAGACGGAAACCAGCGTCCGAAAAGTATGGATCCCTGAAACCCTGGCCTATATCCTGCGAGAGTGGAAAGAGGTACAGGAAAAGCAGAAAGATTTCCTTGGCAGCGAGTATCAAGATCATGACCTCGTGATTGCATTGGCCAATGGCCGACCTTGCGAAACGAAGGTAATTGAGAACGCTTTCAACCGGCTCAAGCGGGATGCGCAGCTTCCGAATGTGGTATTCCATTCCCTGCGTCACTCCAGTGCGACATACAAGCTGAAGTTAAATCATGGTGACCTCAAAGCGACCCAAGGCGATACCGGCCATGCACAGGCACAGATGCTGACGGAAATCTATGCGCATATCATTGACGAGGATCGGAAGGTCAATGCTCAAAAGTTTGAGGCTGCGTTCTATTCTAATCCTGACCTGCGCGGTGTCCGGGCCCCGGAACCGCCCGCCCCTGCAGGCTTTGATCTTGCTGCTCTTGTGGATCAACTGCAGAAATCTCCTGAGCTACGTGAGCTGTTAGCCAGTGTTCTGAACGGTCAAAATGTAGGAAGGGCCGATTCAGCGGTGTGAGCCAGGTGGTGCCAAATTAGAAAAAAGCCACAAATCACTTCGTTTTTATTTGCCAGTGCCAATACTATATTTTTCGCAATACTCTGCAAATGTCAACGGTTTTGTGCGGAACTTTTTGCGTAGAAAAATGCCGCAAACAGCGTTGTTTGCGGCAAAAGTGGTACGCCCGAGCGGATTCGAACCGCTGGCCTTCCGCTTAGGAGGCGGACGCTCTATCCTGCTGAGCTACGGACGCATATGGAATTTTTGGTGCCACTGGCGGACGAACTACGCACACTTAGGAAACGGATGCTCTATTCTGCTGAACTGCGGACGCAATCAGACTTCTAAGAAACAGCAGTGAACTGTCTTTTGTATTCTACCCGTTTTTCTGCCGTCTGTCAATCCCAAACGTTACAGTTCCGTCATAACGCAGTCCAGCGTCACCTGCATCTCCCCGGCAGGGCCCGACGGCGTATGTTTCCCATTATTATTTCGACTGGTCAAGAGATTTTCCAATCATGTGCAGGCACCGGCTCAGCGGCTTGTAGAGAGAGAGCATCAAGGCCAGGTTGCCGCAGCAGTGAAGGAGGTCAAAGGGAATACCGCTGACCCAGTAGCTGAACCCCGCATAGAAACCTCCAACGACGGCATAGGGGACAGAGCACAAGGCGCCGTAGCACAGTCCGAACGCCCCGGAGAAGCAGGCCCACATGATTCTGGAGTCATTCTTACGAAGCAAACGCGTCAGGAATACCAGCAGAGGCCAAGTGTAGAGATAGTTCACCCACCAGACGCCAAAGCCGTAAGTAACGCCCTCCAGAAGGATAAACGCGCAGACAATCAGAGGCGTGAGCTTTGGCACCCAGAGCGTGTACAGAATCAACAGCAGGGACACAGCCTCAATATTTGGAAGCCCCGCCATAATCACCTGCAAGGCATATACGACCCCAGCCAGAAGCCCGGCGGTCACAATATGACGGGCAGGCATCTTAATACCCCGTCATAAGCGTAATTTCAAAGCAGTCTCCGTCCGCGACGGGAGTGGTGTCAGCCCCGGTATTTACCTGTTCGCCGTCTTTGGTGATGCACCACCATTGCTGAAGGCTGTCGTCGGCGGCAACACCGTCCACCACAGTAATGTACATACCGAAGGGACCTTCCTCGCCTTCAATCAGCGCCGCCTCCTGAAGGGCCTCGCCCAAATATTCCGCGTTTGTGGAGACATGAAAATCCTTGCTGCTGTTCTCTTCATAGACTACCTGGATGTCCAATTCCTTGCTTCCTTCCGTGGTTGCTGGCCGGAAGTACATCCAGACGCCCAGCAGAATTGCAGCGGCGATGGCAAGGGCTGCTAAAAGCATTCCATTTTTCTTCATCTTTTCTGCACCTCGTATGAAATTTTGAAAAAAGACACATTCCTCCAAAAAAGGACGCACCGCGCACAGCAGGCACAGACTTCCTCCCGGCAGGACTGGCGATCCGGCTTGGCGCGGGATTTCACAGAGATGTTCTTCTTACAGCCTTGTAATTTGTTGCGTTTCTTTTTAATAGACATGAAAAGGAATGCTCTCTGGATTTAAGAAAAGTGTACCAGCAGGAACAGGGAAAGTCAAGAAAAATATACCTGCTTACAAGGAAAAGAAAGCAAAGCAGCACAGTTCAGACGCAGTGCGGTTGGACAGTTGGCAGGCAATATCTTACAGCCTCCTTGCTGAGGAAATGTGATTAGATTACATACGCCGTCTTTCTTTTCTGATAGAATAGAGCCATATAAGAAAGGACGGTGTTTCCATTGAAAGCAAAAATATCCCTGAATCCGGACGCCGGTTTGGTCAGGGCCGTGCGGGAGGGTCTGGAGCATACTGGAGGCTACTGCCCCTGCCGGATGGAGCGGACGGATGCTACACGCTGTATGTGCCAGGAGTTCCGGGAGCAGATCAACGACCCCGGTTTTGAGGGCTACTGCCACTGTATGCTCTATTACAAATCGTACCCGAAGGAGGAAGACGCGCAATGAAAGAACTGAACAGCAGCAATTTTTCTCAGGAGGTTCTCCAGTCTGATATGCCGGTATTGGTGGATTTCTACGCCGATTGGTGCGTTCCCTGCCAGATGCTTGCGCCAGTGATGCAGCAGCTTGCGGAGGAGTTCGCGGGAAAGGTAAAGATTGTCAAGCTGAACGTGGACCAGGCGCCGGAGCTGGTTTCGTCCCTGGGCATTGACGGCATTCCGGCGCTGCTTTATTTCAAAAACGGGCAGGTGAAGGGCGCCTCTGTCGGCTTTACCCATAAGGAGGCCCTGACGCGGAAGCTGAATGAATGGGAGGAAAGCTGATGGCATCCAGACGATACGCCGAGGTCAATCAGGAAGTCTGTGTCGCCTGCGGCACGTGTGCTTTTATATGCCCTATGGAAGCCGCCGATATCCCCGATGGATGCTGGGCCGAAATCGATCCCGCGGTCTGTGTTGGATGCGGCGCCTGCGCGAAGGCTTGTCCGGCGGGCTGCATTGATCTGGTAGAAAGGGCGGGTGGGCGTTGAAGCGGAAAAAGCATTGGTATGACTATCTCTGGCTCTGGACGATGCTCTATTTTATCCTGGGCTTCTTCAATATTCTGTTCGCGTGGCTGGGGATGATAGATTTTCTCCTGCCGCTTGGATTGGCAGTCTTTGGCGGCAGCAAATGGTTCTGCAATCACCTGTGCGGGCGCGGTCAGCTATGTATGAAGCTGGGCAGGGATCTGAAATGCTCCCGGAACAAGCCAACGCCGGCCTGGATGTACTCCAAATGGTTCCGGTATGGCTTCCTGGTCTTTTTTCTTGCCATGTTTGGGAATATGCTGTTTCAGACATGGCTGGTCGGTTCCGGCGCGGACTCCCTGCGGGAAGCCGTTAAGCTGTTCTGGACGTTCCGGGTTCCCTGGGGATGGGCTTATACGGCAGGGACTGTTCCCGACTGGGCGGCGCAGTTCAGCTTCGGGTTCTATAGCCTGATGCTGACCTCCCTGCTGATTGGCCTGATTGTCATGGCGCTTTATAAGCCGAGAACCTGGTGTACCTTCTGCCCGATGGGAACAATGACCCAAGGAATCTGCAAGCTGCGCCGCGGGCATTGAAGGAACATAGCCCGGCCGGTCAGAGCGAGGCGCGAATGGGTCTGAAACGGGGAAACGCTTCTGTCCTGGCCGTCATATGGCCTACAACTCGTCAGAATCCCCGAAATCCCCCAGGCCGCCCTGATTTTCGTCCAGCCAGGTACGGACTGCGTCCAGGAACAGCTGCCCGTAACGCTGGGCCTTGACCTGACCGACGCCGGAGACCTCCAGGAATTCCAGCATGGTCCGGGGCTGACGGGCGGCCATATCGGACAGGGACGCGTTGGAGAAGACGACGTAAGCGGGCACGTCCTCCTCCTTGGCCAGCCGGAGCCGGAGGGCCTTCAGAACGCCCAGCAGGTCCTGGTCCACAGGCGGGGCAAGGGGGTCGGGCTTCCGGGCGGCGGTTTTCTTATCGGCGGTTTTCTTTGCAGGCGCGGAGGCCCGTTCCCGGATCGAGACCCGCTGGCCCTGAAAGAGGACGCCCTTGGCCTGGGGACCGAGACGGAGGACGGGGTAAGGGTCGCCCTCAAAACGCAGACAGTCCTTTTTCAGCAGAAGATCGATATAATCCTGCACCTGCCGCTGGTCCGTATCCCGCATAATGCCATAGGTCGGCAGGGTATCCAGCCCCAACTGAGAGATTCGCTGGTTCTGACTGCCCCGGAGATGCTGAATCACCAGCGTAATGCCGAAGCTGTACCGGTATTTCCTCTCCACCCGAGCCACGGCGGAGAGGATTTTCTGCGCCTCCAAAGTGATATCCCGCTGGGTGAATTCCTCCCGGCAGCAGCTGCAATTCCCACAGCGTTCCGGATGGGGTTCGCCGAAGTAGTCCAGAATCTCCCCCCGGAGGCAGTCCGTCGTCTTGCAGTAGCGCACCATGCGATTCAGCCGGGACAAAGAGAGCCGTTCCCGCTCCGGGTCAAGGTCCTCCTGGGAATTGGAAATCAGAAACTGGGCGGTGCGGATATCGCTGGGGGCAAAGAGCAGCACGCAGCGGGCAGGCTCCCCATCGCGCCCGGCCCGGCCCGCCTCCTGATAGTAGCTCTCCAGATCCTTTGGCATATTGTAATGGACCACAAAGCTCACATTGGATTTGTCGATTCCCATGCCGAACGCGTTGGTAGCCACCATCACCCGCACCCGGTCATAAACGAAATCCTCCTGGCTCTCTTTCCGCTCCTGGTCCGCCATACCCGCGTGATACCGGGCGGCGGAAATGCCCTGCTCCTGCAATTCCATCCACACGGCGTCCACGGTCTTCCGGGTGGAGCAGTAGACGATGCCGCTCTGATTTGGATTCCCCGACAGAAAATCGAACAGCCACGGAGATTTTTTCGCGGGCCTGGCCACCTCAAAAGAGAGATTCGGACGGTCGAACCCGGTGGTGACCCGCATCGGGTTCTGAAGCTCCAGCAAGGTCTCGATATCCTCCCGGACCTGCTGAGTAGCGGTAGCGGTAAAGGCCCCCACCACTGGCCGCTGGGGTAGGTTCCGGATCAACTCCGCAATCTGCAAGTAACTGGGCCGGAAATCCTGACCCCATTGGGACACGCAGTGGGCCTCGTCCACCGCCACCATCGAAACGGGCAGCTCTTCCGTCAGATGCAGGAAGCCCTCCGTCTGGAGCCGTTCCGGAGCCACATAAAGAAGCCTGCATTCCCCCCGCCGCACCTGCCGGAACACATCCCGGTATGACTCCAGATCCAAAGTAGAGTTGATGTACGCCGCCGGAATGCCAGCCTGAATCAGACCGGCCACCTGGTCTTTCATCAGGGAGATCAGCGGCGAGATCACCAGCGTCAGTCCAGGCAGCATCAGGGCGGGAAGCTGGTAGCATACGGATTTCCCCGCCCCCGTCGGCATTACGCCCATCACGTCCCGGCCGGACAGCAGGGCGTCCACCAGCGATTCCTGCCCGGGCCTGAACGAGCCATGGCCGAAATATTGCTTCAACAGGGTTAATTTGCTCATATGGGACCTCCCGCCTTGCTTTTGTGATTTGAGGGACCTGACAGACCATTCTTTCCGATTATAGCACGCCTGCTTGACTTCTGTCCATACACTCCAAAAAATATCTTGACAATTTGTAGAAAATTCCTTATAATCTGAAATTGATTCTTATTTTTAAATTGAGAGAGGGAGTGAAACCCATGCCATACGCAACCCGGCAGCGTCAGGCGGTACTGCGGGTGCTGGAACGGCAGGCCCATCCGGTAGCGGCCCCGGAACTGGCGGAGGCCCTGCGTCAGGACGGCGAGCCGGTGGGCCTTGCGACGGTTTACCGGCAGTTGGAACGGCTTGCAGAAACCGGGCTGGCCCATAAGATCTCGACGGAAACAGGGGCGGTTTATCAATACTGCCCCAGGGGAGAGAAGGGCGGCTGTTTCCTGCTGCGCTGCGCGTTCTGCGGACGGCTGGAGCATCTGGAATGCCCGCAGTTGGAGGACCTGTACCAGCATTTGGCGCAGGAGCATAAGTTTCAGGTAGACCCCCGGCGGACAATCCTGACGGGACGCTGCGGGGCCTGTGCAAAGGAGGGGGAGCATGAAGCATAACAGCCAGGCGGAGACAGGGGATTTGATTGTCTGCCGGGACGTGTCTTTGGGCTACGAAGGACAAAGCGTTTTGCAGCATCTGGACCTGCGGGTGCAAAGCGGCGATTATCTCTGCGTGGTAGGGGACAACGGTTCCGGCAAATCCACCCTGCTGCGGGGCCTTCTGGGACTTTTGCCGCCCCAGTCCGGTGAAATCTGGCGGGCGGCGGAGCTGGAACGGGGTGCCGTCGGCTATCTCCCCCAACAGACAAGGGCCCAGCGGGATTTTCCGGCCACAGTGCTGGAGGTGGCGCTCTCCGGCTGTCTGAACCGGAAGGGCCTTCGTTTTTTTTACAGCCCAAAGGAGAAGACGGAAGCCCTGCAAAACCTGGGCAAGCTGGGCGTTCTGGAGCTGAAGGACCAGAGCTACCGGGACCTTTCCGGCGGACAGCAGCAGCGTGTTTTATTGGCAAGGGCTTTGTGCGCGGCCAGCCGTCTTCTGATTCTGGACGAACCCATTACCGGACTGGACCCCGCCGCCGCTCAGGATTTATACAAGACATTGGCGTATCTGAACCGTCAGGAGGGCATGGCGGTGATTATGGTGACCCATGATTTGCGCCCGGCCCTCCAAAGCGCGGGGATGGTCCTGCATATCGGGCGGCGGGGGAATTTCTTCGGAACTCCCGCGGAATATCTGGCGTCCCCCTACGGCCGGCGGTTCAAGGAGGCGGAGTGATGACCTTACTGCATATGTTTTCCTTTCCATTTATCCAGAGGGCCTTGATTGCGGGGATGCTGGTCAGCCTATGCGCGGCGCTGCTGGGAGTGCCTCTGGTGCTGAAACGCTATTCCATGATCGGCGACGGCTTGTCCCATGTATCCTTCGGCGCGCTGGCGGTGGCGGTGGCATGGGGATTCACGCCGCTGTACTTTTCCATTCCGGTCGTCATACTGGCGGCGTTTCTGCTTCTCCGGGTCGCCGACAGCCCCAGGTGGAACAGTGACGCCGCAATCGCCGTAGTGAGCGCGTCGGCCCTGGCGCTGGGAGTCCTGGTGATTTCCCGGACCTCCGGCATGACCACCGACGTAGATAACTATATGTTCGGCAGCGTGCTGGCCATGACCAAGGCGGATGTGGCGCTTTCGGTCTTTCTCTGCATCGCCGTCCTGACGCTGTATATCCTCTACTATCACAGACTGTTCGCCGTGACCTTCGACGAGAGCTTTTCCCGCGCCACAGGACTGAACGCCGGGCAAATCAACGGTCTGCTTGCCATCCTCACGGCCCTGACCATCGTCCTGGGAATGCGTATGATGGGCGCTATGCTGATTTCCTCCCTGGTGATCTTCCCCGCGCTGACAGCCATGCGTTTATTCCGGAGCTTCCGGGGCGTGGTCCTGTGCGCGGCGGTCACGTCTGTAACCTGCTTCTGTGCCGGTCTGACCATCTCTTTCGCCTGCTCTACCCCTGTGGGTGCAACCGTTGTGGCGGCAAATCTGACCCTGTTTCTGCTGGCCTGCGGATGCGCGCTTCTCCGGCGGCGGTGAATTGAAATTTTTGCGCTTCATACACTTGTTTTTTTCGGCGGAGGGATTTATAATAAGCCTATGGAAGCTGTGGCGCGGCGTGATGACAGGAACAAATACAAGATCAAGAACCTGGCGCCGGATTACAAGAAGCGCTTCCAGGTGTTCATAAAGAATTTCAGACAGGCCGTGACCGGAGGACTATGCGGACGGGCTGCTGGAACAAATGATGAAGATTATTTTCCCGGGGAGACCACGGAAACCCAAGATTGCACGCCTTTTATCTGGAATGACAACGGTAAGGAACACTGTCTGGGCAGCGTAATGGGATTTGTGCAGGGCAGTATGGCTGAAATAACAGAATGCTGTTTCCCGGACGAAGAGGAAGACAGTCCCTGGACGCCCTTTGCCTGAACTGACAGAGCGCGGTTTTAAAATATTTCAAGAAGAGATTGGGAAGCGATGAAAACGAAAAAACGAGTGCTTGCACTTCTGCTGACACTTGTCCTGCTGGTGGGAATGACGCCGGTCCGTGCGGAAGCGGCAGGGCAGAAATTAGCGGCCATCACCTTTGACGACGGTCCCGGCCCCTATACGGACAACCTTCTGGACGAGCTGGCCAAGCGAAACGTCCCCGTGACCTTCTTCATGCAGGGCTATCGGGCCGCGCAATACCCAGCGGTAGTCAAAAAAGCCTACGAAGCAGGACACCAGATTGCGTCCCATACCTACGACCATCCATCCCTGACCAAAATAGGCGACAAGGCCATTCAGAAGCAGGTTTCAACGACCGCCGCGATTTTGAATCAAGCCGTGGGAGGGAATTATTCTTACATGGTCCGGCCTCCCTACGGCAGCGTGAACGCACGGGTTCTGAAAGCCTTGAACGTCCCTGCGGTCCTCTGGTCGGTAGACACACTTGACTGGAAGTCCCTCAATGCCGACGCCGTCTGCCAGCATATCTTGAACGATACCAAAGACGGCAGTATCATCCTGCTGCACGACATTCACGCAACGTCCATTCCGGGAGCGCTGCGGGGGATTGACGCGCTGCGGTCCCAGGGCTATGAGCTGGTGACGGTGAGCGAGCTTCTGCGCCGCCGCGGAAAGGAAGCCGTTCCGGGGACAAAATATTTCAGCGCGTATGGGACCTCAACGCTGCCCGGTATCTCCAAGCCTGCCATTGTCCCGACAGAGACGGAAAACGGACGCGTTATCACCCTGACGGCGGACGCGGGAACGAAAATATACTATACCACCGACGGCACGGCGCCCACATCCAAGAGCCCCGTCTATACCGGCCCGTTTCCGTTGGAGAAAGCCGCGACGGTAAAGGCATTCGCGGCGCTGAATCTGAACGGCGCGCGCAGTCAGGTTTCAACGCTGAACCTGGAGGAATCCCAAGCCAAAGCGCCGGAAATGACGCTGCAAAACGGTCTGATAACGCTGTCCGGCAAAGGGGAGATGCACTACACACTGGATGGTTCCGTCCCCACGGCAAATTCGCCCCGCTATACCAGCCCCATAGCGATTCCCGCGAATACCGTAATCAAGGCGGCTGTCATACAACCTGACGGCAAAAGCGGACCCATCAGCAGCCTGACGTACACAGAATTGGGGAATCTGTTTTCTGATGTCCGTCCGGACGCGTGGTATTATCAGGCGGCAGATGGAGCGGCCTCCCGTGGGTGGATGCCTGCGGAAGGGACGCATTTCTTCCCGGAACGGACAGCCACACGGAGGGAAGCCGCGGAGATCCTGCACCGGATGGCAGGAAGTCCAAAGGCGTCCCAAGCGGCCGGCGTCTCTGATCTGAAGGAGACGGACGCTGGGTATGCCGCTCTCGCATGGGCCATAGAACAACGCCTTCTGACCGCTTACACAGACGGGACCATACGCCCCAACGCGTCCATTACCCGGGAACAGCTTGCCGCGCTTCTTTTCCCTGCGTTTGGAGGCGACTGGAAGAGCAAACCGGAAAACACCATGCTGTATATGTTCCTGGATTGGGAAGCTGTAGAAAAGGACAACAGGGAAGCCGTGGACTGGGCCGTTTCCACAGGTCTGTTCGACGGTTTGCTGAACGGTCTTTCTGACGCTATGCTCTTCCCTCACAGGGTCGTTACCCGCGCGCAGCTTGCCGGTATAATCATGCGCTGTCAGGAAAACGGATGACCCGCTTTTTAACGGAAGACAGTAAAAACCCGCTGATTCCATTTGGAACCGGCGGGCTTTTTTTATAGGACGGCTTCTGTCTTTACGACGGTGTTTGTAAATTTTTTGTGAACATCTGAGAAACTGCCGCGTTTTGCGTTACGTTTGTAATTCAAGTCACGGAATACGAAAATAGCTGAAGATCGCCCGAATATGTTCGCTTTTTCGGCTTTTTGATAAAAACTGCAAAAAAGCTGTCCGATTTTGCCGGTTCTGAAAGAGCGCAATGTTTTCTTTGTTTATCAAAATGAAAAAACGGATTGAAACTGGAAAATAATAGAAGAAATGTCGTAACAAGTCGCCGGTTGCTCTGACCGCGAATTTTGTTTTATCATGGGGTTAAATATCAATAGTAGGAGTGAGCCATTCTTATGTCAAACCCTGAACGACTGATTCGCTCTATTATTGGCGATACCGGTTCCAGCATCTATCCATTAGCGTGCGCGGCGGAGATTGTAGGAAGGGAGTTTTTTGACAGTCACACGCCGTTGGAAGACGTGAAGCCCGGGCAGGTCTACACGCAGGTTTCAAAGGAAATGGGCATTTCGTTCGATGCCGCTTCCAAACGGATTCAGCGGATGGCAAATTTCTGCTGGGAGTGTATGCTGAAACGAGAGCTGGTGGAGCAGTACATTGGCCGGACGCTGGCAGACAGTCCCAGCGCCTGCCGTCTCGCGGGATATCTGGCCTTTTACGCCTGCTGTGACACGCCTTATTATGTAGCGCTGGAAAAGGACCCCAGAATCCTGTTCAACTCAGACGCAAATCCGGCAATCTTCTTGAAAAAAGAAAACTTTCTGAAGGACCCGGTCCCGGATTGGCCGCTGATTCCCGCCTGCTCGGACTGCCGGTGTTATCTGGAACAGCTCCGCCCAAGCTACTGCTGTTACTGTGGTGCTCGTTTAGACAAACACGAGCAGTCCAGCGTCCCGCAGATTCCGTTGGAGGCGGGAGAAAAACCCTGGAAGAAGATTCGCAGAAAGAAGGACTGATTCTCCAGAAAGCCCTCTGCCGTTCAGGGCGCGAAAGCTGCGGAATCCAAAACCGTCAGTGTTCCGTTTCCCCGCACGGCCATATATTCCATTCGTTCCCCCGCTGTCCTGCCGTACACGGTCCGCCAATGCCCGGCCCATTTCCTCCCGTCGGCATCAGTGCCCCCGATGAGGACGCCCAGCGCCTATGGCCGCGGACATCTTCTGACTCCAGGAAAAGCGCTGTCCCCGAAATGGAAAACGAGGAGTCAAGCAGGCGGTCCCAGGCACAAAAATAAAACAGAGATTGGCCGCAAAAAGCCTCTCTCTGTTTTTTTTGCATAATTATAAAAACAAAACGGCCCCCATTTGGTCAAAGGAGGCCTGTTCAACTGATACAGAATCTATATTACTTCAGCAGAAAAGGAAACGAGGCTACCGGTTCTCCAGAACGTGGTCCAGTCCCTGGGACAGCTTTTCCATGCCGTACACAAAGGCCCGCAGCTCTTCTGTGGAGAACATCCCGAACGCGTCCATCTCCATTTTCCGCATGGCCCGTCCCAGCTTCCGGCCAAAGGACCGCCCCTCGTCCGTCAGGCACACCACCCGGCTCCGGCGGTCCTTCTCGGAAATGCTTCGGGTCACCAGCCCTTGGCGTTCCAGACTGTCCACCACGCTGGTAATCGTCTGCCGGGAGAGATACAGCTCCTGACTTAACTCATTCTGCGTCATGGGTTCCCGATTCTTGCAGAGCAGCGTCAGGATATTCATCACATTGGAGGTCACCCCATAAGAGGCTGCTATTTTATCATAGGCCGCTTCGATGCCGTTCCAGCTTTTATAGTACCGCTCAAACAGGTTATTCCATATGCTGTCCACAATTTTTCATCCTCTTTTCTTGTCGCAGAACCATTGTGCTTAATCGACACGGTTCAACGGTGTTCCTATTTTATACGCTAACAAACCCTCTGTCAATAGAGAAGCCGAAAGATTTTCAGAAAACAAAACCCGATGGAAATGAAAGGAAACGAATACAGTTCTGTTTTGAATGCACAAAAAAGGCGGTTTGGTTTGTGAAAGTATACGAAGTGCATAATTTTCCGAAAAATACCTTGACTTCTTTGCGGCATGATGTATAATGAATTCATCCAAGTTCGGACAAACCGAAATCAGATTAACTAATTTCGGACTAAAAATTTTATTATGAAAGGGAGTACGATTATGGAATTCAAGCTGAGCAAGGAGCATCGCGCATTGCAGGAGAAGGCCCGCGAATTCACCGAGCAGGTACTGTTCCCCTACGAGATGGAGTGCGAGGAGAACAACGGCATTTCCCCCGAAACCCACAAGAAGATTACCGAAGAAGTCATGAAGTGGGGCTTCAACGCGACGAACCATTCCAAGGAGCACGGCGGCCAGGGCATGACCCTCTTTGAGCAGATGCTGGTCAGCGAGCAGCTGGGTATGTCCACCGGCGCGATCTGGGACGCTGTTCCTCAGCCCTCCTTCCCCATGAAGTTCGGCACCAAGGAGCAGATTGACGAGTATCTGATTCCCTCCTGCCAGTGCAAGCGCCGCGACGCCTACGCCATCACCGAGGCCGACGCTGGTTCCGACCCCACCCAGTGCCAGACCACCGCTGTGAAGTGCGACGGCGGCTACAAGATCAACGGCGAGAAGTGGTACGTCACCGTGGGCAATATCGCTGACTTCCTGCTGGTACATACCCACCTGGACGGCGACCCCGCCAAGGCGACCGTGTTCTTTGTGGAAAAGGACGCCCCCGGCGTGAGCATCAAGCGCACTCCCGAATTCACCCATCATTTCGCGTTCAAGCACCCTGAGTTCCTGTTTGAGGACGTGGTGGTTGACGAGTCCAAGATTCTGAAGGGCATCGGCGAAGGCTTCACCATGACCAAGGATTGGTTCGTGGAAGCCCGTCTGGGTATCGCGGCCCGCTGCGTCGGCGGTGCGGAACGCGTCCTCCAGGTTGCCAACGAGTGGGCCAGCGAGCGCGTCATGGGCGGCCACATCATCCGCGACTATCAGGTCATCGAGCATATGCTGGTTGACATGACCATGGACATTATGGCCGCCAAGAGCCTGCTGTACCGCGTCTGCTGGGAAATCTCCGGCGATATGGACCGCAAGCTCAAGCACGCCCGGGCCTCCGCGATCAAGCTCTGGTGCTCCGAGATGGTCAACCGCGTCACCGACAAGGGCGTTCAGATTCTGGGCGGCCGGGGCTATATGCGGGAGAACCCTGTGGAGCGTCTTTGGCGTGACCAGCGCGTGGACCGGATCTGGGAAGGCACTTCCGAGATTCAGCGCAACGTCATCGGCGGCATGATCAAGAAGCGCGGCGTTGAGCTGTACACCGGCTGGGACTACGAGCAGTAAGAAACAGTTTTTCCGGGCGCCGTCCGCAGACCCCTCCCGGCCAACGGACGGCGCCCCCTTTAATTAGGAATGAGGAATTAGGAGCTAGGAATCGCCCTTGCCTCTGTCCTCCTGAAATTCTGAAATCCTGACTCCCAATTCCTAACTCCTAATTCCTGATTGTATCCAAAGGAGGTCAATATGCTGCCTTTAGAGGGAACCAAGGTTCTTGATTTGACAACCCTGTCCGGCTATTGCGGGATGGAGCTGGCTGATTACGGCGCGGAGGTCATTAAGGTAGAGCCTCCGGAGGGCGACCCCCTTCGGAAGCTGGAACCGATGAAGAACGGCGCCAGCGCCCATCACGCCTTCCGGGACCGGGGCAAGAAGAGCGTCACCCTGGACCTGACCCATCCCGACGGACAGGGTCTCTTCCGGAAGCTGGTCATGGAGGCTGACGTGGTCCTGGAGAACTTCGCTCCCGGTACCCTGGAGGGCCTGGGGCTGGGTTATGAAGCCATGGCCGCCCTGAAACCCGCTCTGGTCTGGGGCCGCACTTCCGCCTACGGCTCCGACGGCCCGGACTGCGGCGCGCCCCAGCTGGATTTGATCGCCCAGGCCAAAAGCGGCGTCATGCACTTTACCGGCTTTCCTGAAAATCCCCCCACCCGCATTGGCTTTGCCGTCTCCGAGCACTATGCCGCAAGTTTTCTGGCCTCCGCCGTCTGCCTGGCCCTCTATCATGCCAGAGAGACCGGCGAGGGACAGCTCGTGGAAACGACGCTCTGTGGTTCCGCGATTGCCATTTCCGAGGATAAGGTCATCACCTACGGCGCGGAGAACGAGGACCCCATGCGCACTGGAAACGCCCATCCCCTGATTAACCCCTATGACATTCTCAAATGCAAAAATGGTTACGTGGCGATGGGGATTTCCTCCGACGCGCAGTGGGCAAAGTTCTGCAATGCCTTTGACTGCATGGAATGGACCACTGACGAGCTGTACTGCTCCAATCTGGTCCGGGGCTATCACTATTTCGGGGACCTCCGGGTAAAGCTGGAAAATCTCTTTGCCAACTACACCATGGAGGAAATCGCGGAAAAGTGCGACGCGGCCCTGATTCCCGGCACCATGTGCAGCACCACCAAGGAAGCCCTGGAACAGCCTCAGCTGCGGGTGCGGAATATGATCGTCTCCGTGGAAGACAAGACCCTGGGCGCGCTGGAAATGCCCGGAAAACCGGTGAAGTTCGCCGGGCAGGAGGAAGCGCCCCTGAAACCCGCGCCGGAACTGGGGGCGCAGAACGAGGAAATTTACGCCGCGGCAGGCATTGACGGCGAAACGCTGGCCCGCCTGCGTCGGGAAGGCGTCGTATGAGACGGAAGGGAGGAGGAACATGAAACAGGGACCCCTTAAGGGAATCAAGGTGCTTGATTTCTCGCAGGTTTTATCCGCCCCGTTCTGCGGCATGATGCTGGCGGACATGGGCGCGGAGGTCATCAAGGTGGAACGGCCCGGCGCGGGTGACATCTCCCGTGAGTACGGCCCTTACATCAACGAGATCAGCCTCTATTTCTGCCAGTACAACCGGGGAAAGAAGGGCATTGCCATCGATATGCGTTCTGAAGAGGGCAAAAAGGTCGTGATGGATCTGGTCGCTCAGGCGGACGTGGTGGTGGAGAACTTCAAGGCCGGCACGCTGGAAAAGCTGGGCATTGGCTATGAGAAAATGCTGGAGGTCAACCCGAATCTGATTTATGGCTCCATCTCCGGCTTCGGCACCTACGGCCCCCTCTCCCATCTGCCCTGTATGGACATCATTGCCGCGGCCCGCAGCGGTCTTGTGGCCCAGAGCGGTCAGGGCGGCGACGCTCCCATCAAGCCCGGGTTCTCCCTCTGCGACACCTGGGCGGGACTCCAGCTTTTGCGGGGACTGTCCATGGCCCTGCTCCACCGCCAGCGGACCGGCAAGGGCCTCCGGGTGGACATTGCCATGCTGGACTGCGCTTTCTATATGTGCGAGTCCCCGGTGCTGGAACACGCCCTGACGGGAGAATTCACCCAGCGCACAGGAAATCACCACGCCTGGTACGCTCCCTATGGCGAATTCGCGGCCAAGGACGGGAATATCGTTCTGGCGGTCAGTCAGGAGTCCCAATGGGCTGCCCTCTGCGATACTCTCGGGACGCCGGGACTGGCTTCGGACCCCCGGTTTGCCGATAACGCCGCACGGGTTCAGAACCGGGACGCGCTTATTCAGGAGCTTGAGCGGGTCACCGGGGATTTGGGACGCTACGAGATGGAAACGGCCCTCCGCAAGGCTGGCGTTCCGGCGGCGGCGGTGCAGTCCCTCCAGGAATTCCATATGCAGCCCCAGACCGCGCGCCTGAACGTGATTACCCAGATTGAACAGGACGGCGTGGGCGCCTATACCGTGACCAACACCCCCATCCGGTTCAGCAGAACGCCACTCAGCCCCAATGCTTCCGCGGCGGGACATCCGGGCGAGCACAGCCGGGAGATTCTGGAGAGTCTGGGTTATGCTCCGGAACGCGTGAAGGCTCTGCTGGCGTCGGGCGCGGTGCATCAGGCTGGCTGATTAAAATTGAGGATAGGCAGTCCATCTGATGTTCCCGGCAAAAACGAGCATCAGATGGACCGCTTTTTGGATAAGAGATATGAGATATGTTCATACGGGGATATCAGTTGAAATAAGGGAGGATATCTGCTGTGGATTTGCTTTCTCCCAATCGGGAAACCTGCGTCAAGTGTCGGAACTGCATCGAAATCTGTCCTATGCACGTCATTGCCCAGGACGAGGAGGGCTATCCGGCGCCCATTCATGACGCGTTCAAGATCTGCATCAACTGCGGCTACTGCGTGGATGTGTGTGTTCCGGGGGCGCTGTCCCATCGGGTCCGGCGGCGTTCCAACAATCCTGACGCCGCGCTCCGCCGTCTGAAACGAATCAAGGAGAATCGAAAGAAGAGAGGATAGACGCAATGAGAAGCGACTGTGTGTTTTTCTGCCCCATCCGCGTGCGCTATGGCGAGGTGGATCAGCAGGGCATTGTCTATAACGGGAACTACGTGGCCTATACTGATCAGGCTATGCTTGAGTTCTTCCGTTCCAAGGGTTACCCGTACCGGGATTTGGCGAAGAAGTATGATTCCGGGGTCTGCCACAAGAAATCTACCTATGAATTCATGGCCAGCGCCTACGAGGACGACCTGCTGGAAGTGTGCATCGCGGGCGTGCGGGTAGGCAACAAGAGCTTTACCATGTGCTTTGAGGTCTACCGTCAGGGAGAGGACGAACTGCTTATGCGCTGCGAGTCCGTGTATGTGGGCTACGACGTGGAGACTCGGACCAGCCGGCCCATTACCCCCCTGATGCGCTCCCTCTTGACCGGAGAGGCCGTTTCGTTCAGTTAAGAGACAGGAGATAAAATAAAACGGGAGCGGGGCGTTTTCCGTTCCACCATTCCAACCGTTTGATTGTATGGGAGGCGAGAAAAAGTGAGTAATCAACCTGAAAAGAAAACCAGAAATACTGACATTGAAATCGGCCTGATTATCACCAGCGTGGCGGTGCTGGCTGTGTTCATTGTGCTGATGATCGTAAACCCTAACGGAACCCTGAACGCCATTACCTCTTTTTTCAACATGATGATTTCCGGCCTTGGCCCCTTCTTTGAGGTGATTGCCTTTATCTCCTTCCTGGTGGGCCTCTACCTCTGCTTCGGCAAATACGGAAAGGTGCGGCTGGGAGACTGCAAGCCGGAATATTCCAACTTCAGTTACTTTGCCATGATGCTTCTGGCGTCCCTGGCGTCGGCGGCCCTGTACTGGTCCTTCGTTGAATGGGCCTCCTACTACGAGTCGCCGGGCCTGGGCATGGAGCCTTTCAGCCTGGACGCCCTGGAGACCTCCCTCAGCTATCAGTTCTTCCATTGGGGCTTCGTGAATCAGGCCATGTACACCGTGATGGGCGTCGCCATTGCCTACGGCGTCTACGTCCGCAAGCTGCCGTCCTTCCAGACCAGCGCCGTCTGCTGCGCCATGCTGGGAGAGAAGGTCAAGCATAAGACAGCCATTGGAAAAATCATTGACTTTTTGGTGATTTTTGGTATACTGGGTGCGTTGAGTTCCTCTCTGGGATTGGCGGTTCCACTGGCTACCGGAGGCCTGACAAAGCTCTTCGGCCTGCCCGTGACCCCTGTGATCCAGATCGGCGTGGTGGTCTTTATCGCCATCGTATACTCCTTTACCTCCTTCCTTGGCCCCCGGAAAGGCATGGAGCGCATCAGCAATATGGCCTCCTTTGTGTGCGTCTTCTTCCTGCTCTTCGTGCTGGTCACCGGCCCCACGTCCTTTATCCTCCGCAATATCGTCAACTCCTTCGGGCGTATGATTGGCCTGATTCCCAGAATGTCCCTCTTCACCGACCCTGTTGCCAATACCGGGTTCGCGGAAGCCTGGACCATCTACTTCGTGGCCTTCTACCTGAACTATGTGGCCATGATGGGCATCTTTATCGCCAAGGTCTCCAAGGGACGTACCATCCGGGAAGTGGCCCTGTACACCATCTTTATTATGACCGCCGGCGGCATCTGCATCTTTGGCATCAACGGCAGTTTCGCCATCCACACCCATCTGTCCGGCGTGGTGGACGTGATCGGACTGGTAGGCAGCGGCGTGGGAGACGCGGCAATCTATAGCATCATCGACGTGCTGCCCCTGGGTGGCTCCCTGCTGCCATTCCTGATTCTGGTCCTGATTGTAGGGTTCGTCGCGCCCTCTATGGACTCCGCGTCCCTGGCCCTTGCGGAGACCGTCACCAAGCGCGGCACGCCCCCTATGGCCCTGCGGCTCTTCTTCTGTGTGCTGCTGGCCGTCATTCCTATGTCCGTGATTCTGGTGGGCGCACAGTTTACGGTCATCAAGTATATCGCGATTATTCTGTCCGCGCCCTTCCTGGTGATTCTGACGGGCGTGATGGTGGGCCTGATGAAGTGGCTCCGGCATGATGAGCTGGTGGGCCTCCACGCGAAGAATATCGCCCTCCAGGAAGAGGAAAAACGACAAGAGGAACTGGAAAAGACTGCCGGAGGGTCCGAGGAGGCATAATACGGCAGAGAATCTGGGAGAAAACCGCCGTTCTGTCATTCGATTCGCGTCATGGATTGGGAGAGAAACGCCCGCGGGTTCAGCAGGACGGCAAAATGGGAAATCAATGCAGACAGGTATGCGGGGGTAACTTCTCGCATACCTATTTGCGGTTCAAGGAGGACTGTCCAAATGGCAAGAGATTTGTACTACGGCGCGGAAGCAAGAAAGAAATTGCAGTCGGGAATTGACCAGCTTGCGGACACGGTAAAAATCACCCTGGGTCCCAAGGGGCGGAATGTAATGTCGGCCCAGGGCTCCGGCACGCCTGTGATTACCAACGACGGCGCGGCAATAACCAAGGATTTTTCCGTCAGCGACATTGCGGAGGATCTGGGCGTGCAGATGCTCAAGCAGGTGGCGAAGAATATCAGCGAGGCGGTAGGCGATGGGTCCACTGCCGCGGTGGTCCTGGCCCAGGCGATGGTCCGGGAGGGCATGAAGAATGTGGCCGCGGGCGCAAGTCCAGTGCTGCTCCGGAAGGGCATTCAGGGCGCGGCGGCTGCGGCTTTGCGGGCAATTCAGGACGCTTCCTATCAGATTGAGAAGCGGGAGGATATCGTGCGGGTTGCGGCGGCCTCCTGCGGGGACGAGTCCTTGGGTGAGATGATTGCCGAGGCCCTGGAGAAGGTGGGGCAGGATGGCGTGATTACCGTGGGCGAGTCCAAAAACCTGCACACTGCCCTGGAGGTCGTCACCGGCACCCAGTTCGACAAGGGCTATCTGTCTCCGGATTTGGTCAGCGACCGGTCGAAGATGGAGAGCGTTATGGAGCGGCCTTATATTCTGTTTACAGACAAGAAAATCGAGGCCCTGAAAGACGTGCTGCCCCTGATGGACCAGGCGGCACAGCGGAAAGCGCCTCTTCTGATCGTAGCGGACGACGTGACCGGCGAGGCCCTGAAAGCCCTGATTATCAATAAGCTCAAGGGTACCATGGACGTGATGGCTGTACGGGCGCCGGGCTTTGGCGAACGGAAAAAGGCCATGGTGGACGACATTGCTCTTCTGACAGGCGCGGTGGTTGTCCGGGAGGAAGAGGGTTTCGTGCTGAGTGATACGCCCATGGAGCTTCTGGGCCGCGCGGAGAAGGTGACCGTCAGCAAGGACCGCACCTTGATTGAGGGCGGAAAAGGTGATCGCGGGGCCATTGCGGAACGGGTGGAGATGCTCCGTCGGATGCTGGCGGCGGCACAGGATGAGTTTGCAGTGGACCGTGCCAGGGAGCGTCTTGGCAAGCTGGCGGCAGGCGTGGCGGTGATTCGCGTGGGTGCGGCGACAGAAGTGGAATTGAAGGAAGAGAAGCGCAAGGCCGAGGATGCTCTGAGCGTCATGCGTGCGGCGGTGGCGGAAGGCGTGGTGCCCGGCGGCGGGGTGGCCTACGTGAGCGCGGTTTCTGAAGTAGAGGCATACATGGACGGGCTTTCCGGCGACGAGAAGGCCGGGGCGCAGATTGTGCGGGAAGCCTTGAAAGCGCCTCTGCGTCAGATCGCGGAGAACGCCGGGTTTGATGGAAGCGTTGCCATTGCGGAAGCCCTCCGGCGGGGGAATGGAACCGGTCTGGACGTGCGTTCCGGGGAGTATGTCTCCATGATGGACGCGGGCGTGATTGATTCCACTAAGGTCACAAAGCTGGCTCTGGAGAATGCGGCGTCCATGGCGGCGACCCTGCTGACCACGGAGATCGACGTGATTGACCCCCATGACGAAGCCTGGCTCCGGGCACAGGGCAGCGGCGGTCTGTATTGATTGCCTGGAAGAATTCTACAGCGAAAAAATCTCATAGCATGAAAATGCCCTTTGCCCGCGGTTGGAAGCAGGCAGAGGGCGTTTTTTGTTATGGCTGGGCGGAGAAGACGTATTCCTGCTTGTCAAAAATGGTGCTGACGGTAAAGGGCTGTTCCGCCGCGGCCTTGGGCACCTCGATCAGACAGAAGAGCTTTGCGGTGGCCAGAGGCGCGATACCGGCATAAGAGGAGAAGCTCCGTCCGTCGTCGTCCTCCCGGATGATGAAGCCGTCATATTGGTACTTCTCTCCAAAGACTGCCTGGACGTTCAGGAAGGTTTCAATATCCTTCTCCACAGCCTGGAAGTTGGTGACGTTGTATTGCAGGGCCAGATAGACAGACTCCGGATTCTCAATCTGAAAATGCCGGTAAGAATGGCTGGTGTCGGAGGGCAGGAGGTCTTCCGTAAATTCATAGCCCACGAATTCCATGGACGCGTACGCCTTGTTTTCCACCACTTGGCCGGGCTGTAATTCGATGGTGTTTTTGATCTTGGAGCCGGTCTGGTAGCCGCGGGAGAACAGCGTGCCGTTGACATTCAGCAGCAGGTTCAGCTCCTTGACGGAAACGGGCACTGCTGCGGCGGCATGGAATCGGACGGCTGCCTGGGGCGGGATGGATTCAGCGGCGGAAATGCTGGTCATATTTTCCTTTTCCACGCAGTACAGGCTCCCGGGGTACTCGATTCCCTCCGGAGACGCGGCGGTGAGGACCAGCAGATCCTGACAGTCCAGCGCGGCGCTCCCGGTGTTTACAACGTCCAGCACCACGTCCACATAAGGGGTGCCATCGTCGCTCTCGTAGTAGGCCCCTCCCATGCTGGCCTGCACCTTGCTGGTTGTGGCAATGCTGACCAGAGAGAAATCCGCGTATTCCGGGATTTGATACGTCGTGTCCAGCTCCAGCGCCGCGGCCTCCGGGAGTTCGGGCGCGTCCTCTTCAGGCGGTTCCTCCGGAGCTGCTCCGCAGGCGTTCAGGGAAACAGCCAGCGCCGCCGCCAGCAGCAGGACCAACAGTCTTTTCATGGGCGACTCTCCTTCCTTCTGTGAGGGTTTGGATAGAATATTAAACCGCCGCCCTGCCCTTGTCAAGACCCGCCGGCGCCGATTACGAGCGGTATTTGTTGAATACTGTCTGTATTCGGCAGCTCCCGCCGGTACTTTTGACGCGGTTATCCCGTGGATTGCTCCGGTTTTCCTGTCTTGCGGGAACGTTTCGGGCAGGTCAGAAAAATTTTCCATGAATTTCCTTTACTTTTGGCCGGGTTTCTGATAGACTATAACTGTTCTTGAGCGGCAATATCAGCCAGAAGAACGGAAAAAGCAGGAAACGATGTTGCACGGCGAATGCTTTGAAAATAGGACAAATCTTTGCGCAGGACGAAAAATCAGGGGAAAATGTGGTTTTTTGGCTTGACGTGGTTCCTGGAAAGCAATAGACTAGAAAAGTAACCGGCATGGGTATTGAGTAAGTGAGTGTATGATTATCCTGGATCTTGAGTGGAACCGCAGCTATGACAAAAAACCGTTGGATGAGATATTGCAGATCGGCGCGGTGCGGGTGGACCGGCTGGGCGGACCTGTGACGGATACATTCAGTGTTTACATCAAGCCGAGCGTTCATAAAAAATTTGACCCTGGCGCAAAGTCGCTGCCGGAGCTGCAGGCCTCCAAGGACTCAACGGTGGATTTCTCCACGGCTATGGAGTCCTTCCGGAAATGGTGCGGCCCGGAACATAGCTTCGGAGCCTGGGGCAGCGGCGACTTCCGGACCTTGGCCCAGAACTGCGGTTACTGGGATCTGCCGGTGCTGGCTATGGGGAAGTTCCTGGATATCCAGCGGGCGTTCTCCGAGCAGGTGGGGACAAATCAGCAGGTATCCCTCCATCGGGCGGTAGAATACTGCGGCGTCCCGGACGTGTTCGAGTTTCATAACGCCCTCCACGACGCAATGTATACGGCGGTGGTGGCCTCGTACCTGGATACGGAGCACGCCAGTCCGGGAGCGCGGCGGGGGCATCGGAAGAACCTGCATTTCTCACGGTACGACTTCGCCCCCCAGCCCCGGCGGAAAATCGGACCCCTGGCCACTGCGGAGGAAATCCTGAACGCCCGCAACAGCCGGAAGCCGGTCTGTCCGCTTTGCGGCGCTCAGGGGTCTGTCGCCCACTGGTATTACGCCGCCGGGAATCAGGTGACGCCAAGGCAGTATTACGCGGTCTTCTCCTGTCCTCAGCACGGGCGCTTCCTCTGCCGCCTGACCCTAACGCCTATGGAAAACGGCGAGTGGCAGGGGCGCAGGGCGGTGCCGAGCATCACGCCGGAGCTTGTGCAGGAGTACGAACAGGCGCTTCGGGGGAAGGTCCACGAATGCAAAGGCCCGGTAAAACGAAAGGGCCGGGGCAGGGCCAAGAGCGGCAAACGAATAGAAGAAAAGCAGTCCTGACAGCGCGCCGCTGCCGGGACTGCTTCTTTTTGCGTCAGCGGGTAAGGCGGCCTTCCTGTTCCAGGGTTTTTAACAGGCCCTCGCAGCCCTTCAGCACATCCCGCCAGGTCGCGTCGAAATCGCCGGTGTACCAGGGATCGGCGACCTCACGGGACGAACCCGCGAAGCTCATCAAAAGGCGCAGCTTCCCCAGAGGGTCGCCGCCGCAGATACGCTCCATGTTCCGCAGATTGGCCCTGTCCATCCCAATCAGCAGATCCCAGGTCTTATAATCGGCCCGGCGGAGCTGACGGGCGGTCTTGCCGTCGCAGCGGATGCCGTGTTCTGCCAGCTTATTCCTTGCGGGCTGGTAGACAGAGCAGCCGATCTCTTCCGTGCTGGTGGCCGCGGACTCAATATGAAATTGCTCCGCCAGTCCCGCCTTCTGAACCAAATCCTTCATTACAAATTCCGCCATGGGACTGCGGCAGATATTGCCATGACAGACAAACAGCAGTTTTATCATATGAAACCTCCCGGACAATCAGAAATAGGTGCAGCAGGAACAGTATACCAGACCGAGGGAAAATAATCCAGAGGGTTTTGTACTGCCTTTTTCTGCCGGGAAGAGATAAACCGCAAAAAGCTGCTTGCAATTTGGAAACAGCCCTGATATATTTGGATGATGAGGAATCAGGGCGTTCTACGGAACCGGATGACTCCTGATTTCTCGTTATTGCGGCGGTGAGGAATGAGGAATTTTTGCAGAGCCAGATAATTCCCAGCTCCTCATTCCTGATTCCTGACTGTAACGGAGGAGAACGACAATGGATTATGCAAAGGAATCCCTGCGGCTTCATGAGGCGTGGAAGGGAAAGATTGAGGTAGTGGCCACGGTGCCGGTAGCCAGCAAGGACGACCTGAGCCTTGCATATACGCCGGGCGTGGCGCAGCCCTGCCTGGAGATTCAGAAGGACCCCGGGAAGAGCTACGAGCTGACGCGGCGGCATAATCTGTGCGCTGTGATTACGGACGGCTCCGCGGTACTGGGTCTGGGCGACATCGGGCCGGAGGCGGGGATGCCGGTGATGGAGGGCAAGTGCGTGCTCTTCAAGGCGTTCGGGGATGTGGACGCGTTCCCCCTCTGCGTGAAGACCCACGACGTGGACGAATTTGTAAACGCAGTCTGGCTGATGTCCGGGTCCTTCGGCGGGATCAACCTGGAGGATATTTCCGCGCCCCGCTGCTTTGAAATTGAACGGAAATTGAAGGAAAAGTGCGACATTCCGATTTTCCACGACGATCAGCATGGCACGGCCATTATCACCCTGGCAGGACTGACCAATGCCCTGAAAGTGGTGGGAAAGAAGAAGGAAGAGGTCCGGGTAGTGACTTCCGGAGCGGGGGCGGCGGCGATTTCGATTGTAAAACTGCTGCTCTCCGCCGGGTACAGGCATATCACCATGTGCGACCGGAAAGGGGCCATATACGCGGGCCGTGAAGGTCTGAACTGGATCAAGGAAGAGATGGCGCGGGTGACGAATCTGGAGAAGAAGCCCGGTTCTTTGGCGGACGCTCTGGCCGGGGCGGACGTATTCATCGGCGTATCGGCTCCCGGCACGGTGACCACGGAGATGGTGCGCAGCATGAACAGGGACGCCATTGTCTTTGCCTGCGCGAATCCCACGCCGGAAATTTTCCCCGATGACGCAAAGGCAGGCGGCGCGGCGGTGGTGTCCACAGGCCGGAGCGATTACCCAAACCAGATCAATAATGTGCTGGCCTTTCCGGGAGTCTTCCGGGGGACCTTCGACGTGCGGGCCAGCGATATCAACGAGGAAATGAAGATGGCGGCTGCCCGGGCCCTGGCGGAGCTGATTCCGGACGGGGAGCTGAGCGCGGAGTATATCATTCCCAAGGCGTTTGACAAGCGCGTAGGCCCCGCGGTGGCAAAAGCAGTAGCGGAAGCGGCAAGGGCGTCGGGCGTGGCGCGGCTGTAAAAAAGATGGGACCGTGCCTTCTGCCTCAGGCGGCGGGTACGGTCTTTTTCCTCTCTTTTACCGTTTGTGTTGATCGTTGCCTATATTTTTTTATCTCCAAAATGACTGAATGGGCCGGTACCTATGATGGATAACCGCCCAATAACCTGTCTGCTTCAAGTGTATGTGATCTGTACCTGAATGCAGTTTCGTGATTTTTATATGTGGATTGTGAAAAACGACTGGAATTGACCTGGAGAAACTCTGTAGAAATTGTGCGAAAGTGAGAAAGGAACCTGGCGTGCTTGACAAGCGGCGGCGGGAAAGGTATACTGTACTTAAATTCATAGCATTAAACCGATGAAGTGGAAGAGTAGGCAGAGCAGGGACCTTCAAGAGAGCCGCCGGCGGTGGGATGGCGGCAGGAACAGCTTTGCGGAATGGACCACAGAGGGCGGGCTGAACGGTTTGACCCAGTAAGCGCCGACGGGCTTTTCCCCCGTTACCAAGGAAAGGCGTGTGACGGCACGTCGCTGAGAGGACAGGACAGCCTGTCAATTTGGGTGGCACCGCAGGAGTTGCAAGACTTTTGTCCCAAAGAAGCTCAAGAAGGGTTTCTGATTTGGGATGGAGGTCTTTTTTTGACGCCTGATCCCGTAGGAAACCCCATTTCTGAAAGGAGAACAGCCATGACCACCGAGAAGATTCCCTACAAGATTTATCTGTCCGAAGAAGAGATGCCCCAGGCTTGGTACAACGTCCGGGCGGATATGAAGAACAAGCCCGCGCCCCTGCTGAACCCCGGTACCGGCGCGCCCATGAGCTTTGAGGACCTGCGGCCGGTATTCTGTGACGAGCTGGTGCGGCAGGAACTGGACAATGACAGCCAGGAAATTCCCATTCCTCAGGTGATCCGGGATTTCTACAAGATGTACCGCCCCGCTCCCCTGGTCCGCGCCTACTGCCTGGAGGAGAAATTGCAGACCCCGGCGAAGATTTACTATAAATTTGAGGGCAACAACACCTCCGGCTCCCACAAGCTGAACAGCGCCATTGCACAGGCATATTACGCAAAGCAGCAGGGCTTGACGGGCGTGACCACGGAGACAGGCGCAGGACAGTGGGGCACGGCGCTCAGCATGGCCTGTTCCTATCTGGGCCTGGACTGCAAGGTCTATATGGTGAAGGTCAGCTACGAGCAGAAGCCCTTCCGCCGGGAGGTCATGCGGACTTACGGCGCGTCTGTGACCCCCAGCCCGTCCATGGAAACGGAAGTGGGCCGGAAGATTCTTGCGGAGCATCCCGGCACCTCGGGTTCTCTGGGCTGCGCGATTTCCGAGGCGGTAGAAGCAGCGTCGGCCAATCCTGGTTACCGCTATGTCCTGGGCAGCGTGCTGAATCAGGTGCTGCTGCATCAGTCCATCATCGGGCTTGAGACGAAAGCCGCGCTGGACAAATACAACATCGTGCCGGATATCATCATTGGCTGTGCAGGCGGCGGCAGCAATCTGGGCGGTCTGATCTCCCCGTTTATGGGCGAGAAGCTCCGGGGCGAGAAGGATTACCGGATCATAGCCGTAGAACCCGCGTCCTGCCCCAGCTTCACCCGCGGGACCTTTGCCTATGACTTCTGTGACACCGGTATGGTCTGTCCCCTGGCGAAGATGTACACCCTGGGCAGCGGCTTCATCCCGTCGGCGAACCACGCGGGGGGCCTGCGGTATCACGGCATGAGCCCGGTTCTGAGCCAGCTCTATCACGACGGCTATATGGAAGCGGTGTCGGTAGAGCAGACAAGGGTTTTCGAGGCCGCGGAGGAATTTGCCAGAGTGGAAGGCATCCTGCCGGCGCCGGAGAGCAGCCACGCGATCCGGGCGGCCATTGACGAGGCCATGAAGTGCAAAGAGACGGGGGAGGAAAAGACCATCGTCTTCGGACTCACCGGCACGGGGTACTTTGACATGGTGGCCTATGAGAAGTTCCACAACGGCGAGATGACGGACTACGTGCCCAGCGACGAGGAGCTTCAGGCCAGCTTTGCGAAGCTCCCCAAGGTCCCCGGCTGAGCGTAAAATAAACAGAACACAGAACGGAAGGATGCGGGTGCGTTTTTCCGTTCTGTGTTTTTCTGCGAAGCGGTTGTGAAAAGGGGGATAACATGGTATAATTCCCACTGAATGACAAAGACAGGGGGACAAGCAAATGAAACTGATGGTAATCGACGGCAACAGCATCATTAACCGCGCGTACTACGGCATACGGCCCTTGAGCACAAAAGACGGCCTGTACACCCACGCGGTCTATGGCTTTCTGATGACGCTGCTGCGGCTTCTGGGGGAGGAATCGCCGGACGCCCTCTGCGTGACCTTCGACGTACACGCGCCCACGTTCCGGCACAAGGCTGACCCGGCGTACAAGGCAACCCGGAAGCCCATGCCGGAAGAGCTTCGGATGCAGATGCCGGTAATGAAAGACGTGCTGGACGCGCTGAACATCCCACGTTACGAGCTGGCCGGCTGGGAGGCGGACGATCTGCTGGGCACCATCTCCCGGAAGTGCGAGGCGGCGGGCTGGGAGTGCGTGGTGGTCACCGGGGACAAGGACAGTCTCCAGCTCATCACGGGCCAGACGAAAGTCAAGCTGGCAGTCACCCGGATGGGCCAGACCACCACCACGGATTATACCCCGGAGGCGTTCCGGGAGAAATACGGCTTCGCGCCCATTCATATGATAGACCTGAAAGCCCTCATGGGGGACAGCTCCGACAACATCCCCGGCGTAAAGGGTGTAGGAGAAAAGACGGCTATGGGGCTTGTGCAGATGTACGGCTCGATTGACCAGCTCTATGCCCGGATGCCGGAAATCCAGACCGCGCCGGAGGTCCCCGCAAAGCCCAGCGTGATCAAAAAGCTGACGGAAGGAGAACCGGACGCCCGTCAATCCCGCTGGCTGGCCACGATCGTCACAGACGCGCCCTTGGAATTCCGCCCGGAGGACAATCTGCGGAAGGAACCGGGGCCGGACGCCTACCCGCTGTTTCTGCGTCTGGAATTCACAAAGCTGATCGAAAAATTTGGCCTGACTGCGGGAAAGGCGGTTTTGGCGGCGGAAAAGCCCTCTGTCCGGATTACAACAGAAAAGCTGACGGACCCGGGACGAAGCGAAGAACTCCTGGCCCTCTGGCGGAACGCGGACCATGTGTCGGTGCTGATGCTGCCGGACCTGCGGGGCGGGGCGGTGACGTGTCCGGACGGCGAGGGGGCGGTACTTACGGCGCTTTTGCTGTTCGGGGATTACCAGGGCGATTGGAATGGTCTGCTGACGGAGCTGTTCGGGCCGGAGATCCGGAAGGTCTCCCACAATGTAAAGGATTTGACGCGGCTGTTATTGGCGGGGGGGCTTCCGGCGGAGGGCTTTGTGTTTGATACCGCCCTTGCCGCCTACCTGCTGGACGCCACTGCCGGGAGCTATGACCTGGAACGCCTGAACGTCATTTATTTCAACGAAGAACTGCCCAAGCCCCTCTATCTGGACCCGGAAGCCTTTTCCCTTCTGGGCGACGTGAAATCTGCGGAAGAAGCCCTGGTCAGTCACGGGGCGGCGGTGGATGCCCTCTATGGCCTGCTGTCCGCGAAGCTGGAGGCCCTGGAGATGCGCCCCCTGTACGACAGCGCGGAACTGCCTCTCTGCCGGGTGCTGGCAGAAATGGAGCTGGCAGGCTGTCAGGTGGACGCGCGGGCATTGACGGACTTTGGGGAGATGCTGTCGGAGCGGATGCAGGAGCGGGAAAAGACGGTCCACAAGCTGGCGGGGGAGGCGTTCAATATCAACTCTCCCAAGCAGTTAGGGGAAATCCTCTTTGGAAAGCTGGGCCTGCCCCACGGAAAGAAGACAAAAACCGGCTGGTCCACCAATGCCGATGTTCTGGAAAAGCTGCGGGCGGAACCGATTGTGGACGGGGTGCTGGAATACCGTCAGTTCTCGAAGCTGAAAAGCACCTACACCGACGGTCTTTTGAAGGCCATGGACCCTGACGGGAGAGTCCGGACCACGTTCCAGATGACGGTGACGGCCACGGGACGCCTGAGTTCCACGGAGCCAAATTTGCAGAACATCCCCACCCGGACGGACCTGGGCAGCGAATTCCGCCGGATGTTCACCGCGTCGGAGGGCTGCGTGCTGGTGGACGCGGATTATTCACAGATTGAACTGCGTCTTCTGGCCCACATCGCGGAGGACGAAGCCATGCGGGAGGCGTTCCTGGCAGGGGGCGACTTCCACGCCGAGACTGCCGCGAAAGTCTTCCACGTGGCCCGGGAGGACGTGACCCACGATATGCGGAGGAGCGCCAAGGCGGTGAATTTCGGCATTGTCTACGGCATTTCGGCATTCTCGCTGAGTCAGGACATCGGCGTAAGCGTTTCAGAAGCGAAAGAATATATGGAGGCCTATTTCTCCACCTTCCCCGGGGTCCGGCGCTATATGGACGCGGTGGTGCAAAAGGCGAAACAGAATGGCTATGTGGAAACCTTCCTGCATCGCCGCCGGGACCTGCCGGAGCTTGCGTCGTCCAACCGGAATTTGCAGGCGTTCGGGGAACGGGTCGCGCTGAATATGCCGGTACAGGGGGCGGCGGCGGACGTGATGAAACTGGCTATGGTAAAGGTCCGGGACCGTCTGGTGAAGGAAGGACTTGCGGCGAGGCTGGTTTTGCAGGTACACGACGAGCTGATCGTAGAGTGCCCGGAAGCCGAAGCGGAAACCGTGGCAAAGCTGTTGGAGGAAGAGATGGAGCAGGTAGTGAGCCTTTCCGTCCCCCTGACCGCCGAGGCCCACTGGGGAAAGAACTGGCTGGAGGCAAAGGGCTGAACATGAAACGTCTGATAGTGCTGTTGGGCGTGGCGGGTGTGTCATTCTCGGCAATTCTGGTCCGATGGTCTACGGCGCCATCCCTGGTGCTGGTATTTTACCGGGTGCTGTTTGCGTCCATACTGCTGGGACCGCTGGCTTGGGTACATCGTGAGGAGTTCCGTACTCTGGAGACGCGGGAATTCTGGTTGAGCTTAATCAGCGGGGCGTTTCTGGGGGTGCATTTCGCCTGCTATTTTGAAGCCCTCCGCTGGACTTCCATTGCTGCCGCGGTGGTGCTGGTGGACACGGAGGTTTTGTTTGTGGCGCTGGCGTCTGTGCTGATTTTTCGGAAACGGCTTGGCGGGCGGGCATGGCTGGCGGTACTGCTGGCCTTTGGCGGAAGCGTCATTGTGGCGATGTCGGGCAGTTCTTCGGCGGTGGACGCTCTCCGGGGGAATCTGCTGGCTCTGGCGGGGTCGCTGTGCATGGCGGTCTATACAATGCTGGGTTCCGTCTGCCGGAAGCGCATGAGCACCACGGTTTACACGCTGCTGGTCTATCTGACGGCGGCGGTAACGATTCTGGCGGCGGCCCTGCTGAACGGCACGGCGGTCATCGGCTGGAGTCACGTCAATCTGCTGACGGCTTTGGGCATGGCGGTATTCTGCACGCTTCTGGGACACAGTATTTTCAGTTGGGGATTGAAGTATCTGCCCCCGGCCTTTATTTCCACCGCCTGTTTATTGGAGCCGGTACTGGCGTCGGTCTGGGGTCTGCTGCTGTTTCGTGAACGCCCTGGCCTGCAAGTGATGCTGGGCGGCGCGCTGATTCTTCTGGGCATAGGGCTGTACAGCCGGGAGGAAGAGCAGAGATGAAGAAGCGGCGGATTCCGGCAATCCTGCTGGGCGTGCTGCTGATGGCGGAATTTATCCGGGAATATCCCTGGATCGCGGCCTTTGCGGGGATCTGGCTGGCGTTAATGCTGGGATGGATCGCGCATGACATGATAAAGGACCGCCGGAACCGGAAGCGGTCAGAGGAAGCGCGGTCAAAGGCGGAGGAAGCAGCCCGGAACCGCCGGAACCGGAAGTACCAGAAGTCCCGCTACACCCCGGAGGACCGTGCCGCGCTGGAAGCCCACATACAGGAAAAACTGGGTCCGGTCATCCGCCTGGACCGGGAGACGGAGTCAAAACGCCTGCCCATAGACGCGGTTCTGCTGGGACCCGCGGAAGGCTGTCCCTGCTGGCGGGCGGCGACGGCAGGACTGGGCGCCTGCGAAGGGGAATGGCCTCGGGCGGAAATGGTCATTCCTCTGGGGCCGGACTGGGACCCGGATGATCTGACTCCCTTCCGGCTTCTGCGGGACGCGGCGCGGCAGTTTCTGGTGTCCCAGGGCTGGATAGGGCCTGGAAGCGCGTGCCGGGGAAGCGTGCCGTTTATCAACGCGGGCTTTGCAGGGGCGGTGCTGTACGATACCCTGAAAGACCTGCCGGATATGGAGTCTGCCAGTCTTCCCGGCGCGGGTCCCGTGATGTTCTATTGGTTGATTCCCCTGAAAAAGGCGGAATGGGACTATGCGGGAGAACGGGGCCTTGACGCGCTGGAACGCCGTATGGAAAACCCGGCCAGCTACCGGAACCGTGAGCCGTGGGTGGACGCGGGGACATGGTTTGAGGAAGATATCATGCCGTTCGCCTGGTCCTGTGACGGCGAGCTGTACTGTCTGGGCTTGCAGGAAATGGGCTGGTTCCGTCAGCTGTTCGTACGGGTGGGCATCCAGGAATGCGGCTGGGGGATGGAATCTCTTGCCGAAGCGTACCTGTACAAGTACCAGCGGGAGGACGTGCCGTTTGTAGAATTTTCCTGTGACAAGACAAGTTTTTTTGCGGCGTCCCGGGACGAGGAGATCATGCGGAAGCTGGCCCTTGGATTAAGCGACCTTCTGCGTTACCGACCGGATGCTGCGCTGTCCATGCTGCTTTCGGACCGATAATCTGAAATTCACCTGGCATGGGCTGTTTCTGAGGGCAAAGGGCATTTTCAGAATCGAGAGGGGGAAATCGTATTATGAGAGCAAAGGTAAGGATCGTACCCATGACGGCGGACCATTTGGATGAGGCTGCGGCTCTGGAACGCGTCTGCTTTTCGGACCCGTGGTCGAGGAATATGCTGGCGGAAGAGCTGGACAATGCGCTTGCGGCGTTTCTGGCGGCTCTGGACGGTACTGGAGCGGTTGTGGGCTACGCGGGATTGCAGGTCGTGCTGGACGAGGGCTATATCCTGAACATCGCGGTGCGTCCGGACTGCCGCCGCCAGCAGATCGCGTCCCAGCTGTTAGAAGTCTTCATCAATTTTGCCCAGGGGAACCGGCTGTCGTTTCTGACCCTGGAGGTCCGCGCTTCCAACGCCCCGGCAATTGCGCTTTATGAACGCTGGGGCTTTGCGGAAGCGGGCCGCCGCCGGAATTACTACGAGCATCCAAGGGAGGACGCGGTGATTATGACCCGGGAATTCAAGTACAAAAAGGAAGGAACAGACTGATGGAACTGCATATAGCGACGCCGGAGCAGACCGCCCTTGCGTACGAACGGGATATGAAGCAGGCGTTTCCGGTAGCGGAGCTGAAGCCGTTGGCAAACATCCAGGCCATGTGCGCGGACGGCTGTTACCAGGCATGGTGCCTGTTTGAGGGCGAGGAAATCATAGGGGAATGCTTTCTCTGGCTGGGGCATCCGGGCTGGGGTCTGCTGGATTACCTCTGCGTAGCGGAAAGCCACCGGAACCAAGGTCTTGGGGCGGTGATTCTGGAGAAGATCCAGCAGGCGGAGCCAGGAATGGTGATTTTTGGCGAGAGCGAGGCCCCGGAACACGCCCCGGACCCGGAATTAGCGTCGCGGCGGCTGGGGTTCTATGCCCGGAACGGTCTGCGCACGGCGGGCTATGACACGGAGCTGTTTGGGGTGCATTACAAGACCCTCTATTTCGCGCCGGAGCCGGTGGAGGACGCGCGCCTGATGGAGGAACACCGTTTTATTTACCAGAACCGTTTCCCGGCGAAGAAATACGAAAAATACGTCCGGATACCGAGAGATCCCAACGCGGGTCCCGGAATCAAGACGGCGTGGAATGAAGACGAGGAGGACGAGGGATGAAGATACTGGCCTTTGAATCCACCTGCGACGAGACGGCGGCGGCGGTAGTGGAGGACGGCAGGCGGGTCCTTTCCGACGTCATAGCTTCCCAGGCGGATATGCACGCCCTTTACGGAGGGGTGGTTCCGGAGATCGCGTCCCGGAAGCACGTGGAGACCATCGCGGCCCTGACGGAAAAGGCGCTGTCCGACGCAGGCTGCACCCGTGCTGACATTGATGCCGTTGCGGTATCCTACGCCCCCGGCCTGATCGGAGCGGTGCTGGTAGGCCTGAGCTTTGCCAAATCCGCGGCGCTGGGGCTTGGGGTGCCTTTGATTCCGGTGCATCATATCCGGGGCCATATCGCGGCGAATTATCTGGCGTTCCCAGGGCTGGAGCCGCCCTTTTTAGCTCTGGCCATGTCCGGAGGGAATACGCTGCTGATCGACGTGGAAGGCTATACGGAAATGCGGATACTGGGCGGCACCAGGGACGACGCGGCGGGGGAGTGCTTCGACAAGGCGGCCCGGGTGCTGGGACTGCCCTACCCCGGCGGGAAGCCCATAGACGAGCTTGCGCGGACGTCGGCGGGCGGAGTGTACAAGCTGCCCCAGGCCCATGTGGACGGCGCGCCGCTGGACCTGAGCTTTTCCGGTCTGAAAACGGCGGTGGTGAATCTGGTCCATCACGCGGAGCAGACGGGGGAGCCGCTGGACCGCGGAGCCTTGGCGCGGGATTTCACCCAGGCGGTCAGCGACGCGTTGGTGCCCCGGGCGATGGAAGCGGCGCGTCAGGCTGGCCGGACAGTCATCACGGCGGCGGGAGGCGTGGCGGCCAACAGCATCATCCGCCGGGACCTTGAGGAAGCCTGCCGGAAAGCGGGATACCAGCTCTATCTGCCGCCTCTGAAGCTCTGCGGGGACAACGGGGCTATGATTGGCGCCCAGGGGTATTATGAATATCTGGCGGGTCATACGGCAGGCATGGAGCTGAACGCCTACGCCACGCGGGACATTTCTTTGAATTAGGAATGAGGGATTTTTCGGTATGGAGGATTCCGGGAGATAAGGCGTTTTTTCATATCAGAGGGATTCCGGGAAGAAAGGGAACGGAACAATGGAATATCAGATTCTGGCGGTAGGAGACATCGTAGGAGAACCAGGCCTGCGGCATCTGGAGAAGGTACTGCGGCCCCTGCAAAAGTGGAAGAAGATTGCGTTTACAGTAGTGAATGGCGAGAACGCGTCCGGGGTAGGCTTGACCCGTGACCAGGCGGAGCGCATCCGGGACGCGGGAGCTGACGCGGTGACGCTGGGGAATCACGCGTTCGGGAGACCGCAGATCAAAGAGTTCCTGGACGACACGCCGTGGCTTTTGCGTCCGGCCAACTACACAGGCAGAGCGCCGGGGCATGGCTGGGAGATTTTTGACCTTGGCGGCGTCCGGATACGGGTCATCAATCTGATTGGCCGCTGTGACCTGGCATGGGGGGCGGACAATCCCTTTACGCTTGCGGACCGTCTGCTGGAGAAAGGCCAGGCGGATTTTACGCTGATAGATTTCCATGCCGAGGCCACCAGCGAAAAACTCGCCATGGGCTACTATCTGGACGGCCGTGCCTCCGCGCTCTGGGGGACCCATACCCACGTGCCCACGGCGGACGAGCGGGTTTACCCCAAAGGCACAGGCTATATCACGGACCTCGGCATGACGGGCCCCATAGAATCGGTGCTGGGCGTGGAGGCATGGCAGTCAGTGGAGGGCTTTCTGGGCGGTTTGCCGGGACGCTACAAGCAGCCGGACGGGCCATGTAAAATGCAGGGCGCGATTTTCACCCTGGACAGCGGCACAGGGCTTTGCACGGCTGTAGAGCGAATCGACGTGCGCTAGACCTGAAAGCAAAAACACCCTCGCACAAATTTTTGTCGGAAGTACTGCTTTTTTTGTTGCAATTTCTGAATATCTGTGTTATAATGATGAAAATTCTGGCAATGGAGGAGGTTTTGTGCGTTACGATGCAAGATTTTGCGTAGCCGTTCGGGGACCGCTGGAACAGGTGCGGAAACTGCCTGAGCTGCCTCAGGAATGGTTTGCCTCGCTGAATGAGAGCGACCAGACGGGAGAAGTAAAGTCGGATGTTAAAATGTTGGAGCGTTCCTTTGGGACGAAGACGGGAACGAGTATTTCCTGGGCAGCGTGATTGACGTGGATGAAAACGGTATCGACTCTAAGGTGGACTGGGATCTCTCCGACGACAGTGGGTGGATTCCCAAAAGCCTGTTTAATAACTCCTGAATCCCATTTATAAAATACGCCCCCTCTGCCATGACGTTTCTGGCAAAGGGAGCGTTTTCTTATTCCTCCGGCGGATTCCAGCCCTTGCACACGTCCACCCACTGACGGAAATTGGAGGCGTACCGTTCCAGTTCGGCGCAGGTCATTTCCACGGCACTGTTGGCGCTTCCGGCGGCGGGAAAGACGGTCTGGAACCGTTTCAGGGACGCGTCCAGGTAGACCCCCACGTCCTCCGGCAGGGCAAAGGGACAGACGCCGCCCACATCGTGGCCAATCAAGGTATGGGCTTCGTCATGGGTAAGCATTTTGGCCTTGGTATGGAACTGGGCCTTATACTTGCCGTTGTCCACCTTAGCGTCTCCGGCGGCGACAATGAGGATCGGGCCGTCGGGAGTTTTGAAGCTGAGGGTTTTTGCGATACGGGCCTCTTCCACTCCTACCGCCTGGGCCGCCAGTTCGACCGTGGCGGAAGAAACGGTGAATTCCTGAATCCGGCCCGCAATTCCGAGACCGTCGAAATAGGCGCGCACTTTCTGAATTGACATGAATACAGCATCCTTTCTTTGCGGCAGAGCCGTCGTATGTTCCGGAAAGCATTGTAACGCAAAAACGCGCCCGCCGCAAGAGTTTCCATCGGTTTTGCGAAAAATGGCCCTTGTGTCCTCACGCCGTAAGCAAGCCCAAAAAGGCATATAAAGAAAGGGGAGCAGTCTGAAACGGACCGCTTCCCTTTTTATTATTTTGCGCCTGTTTCCATATGCGCTCTGTCTGGCCATTCTTGTTTGTTTCCAGTTTGTTATGATTTGTTATCAATTTGTAATTTCTTTTTCTATAGGAACCTTCATACTGAAAAAAATATGACTTCATGGAAGGAGCGTTGCATATGCGCTGTTTCAGGATATTGCCCCTCCTGCTGGCTTGCCTGCTGACCCTGACTGCCTGCAGCAAGCAGACGGCCCCGGTACAGGATCCGTCTCCCGACGCCCTGACGTTATTTGACTGCGGCGGACTACAGGCGGCGCTGCCCAGCGGATATCTGGATCTGCTGCATATAGAGCGGAACGCCGGGACTGCGGACGGTCAGACGTTTTTGCTTTCCGTGTATGAGAAGGCTTCCTATGACTACGCGCAGTCGGAATATGGGGAGACGGGCGGCTTCCTCTTTGGACTGATGGCGTTGGATCAGGCGGCCTTCGAGCAGTTCATAGGCTCGGACGGCTCCGGCATTGACATATTCGCCGCCGACGGACAGCGCTACTATGCCTATACGTACCCCACCGACGTGCAGTACCTTCGTCCGGACGGGGAACTGGATACGGAAAGCGAGGACTGGAAGCTCTGGGAGAAACTGAACGAAATCGGCCCCTCTGTACGGGAAGACTTCCTGACCCGGAATCAGCTCCAGACGTTCAGCATCCAGGACCTTGCCAGCCAGCCCTTTGCCCTGGACGAAACCCACGTCTGTCTCCGGTACTACCCTTACTTCCTTCGGGACGGCGATACCCGCATTTATTACAACCTTCTGCTCAGTCAGCCGGCCCGTCAGGGAGAAGGAGGCGTCTGGGCGGTGGAACGCTGGATCAACGAGTTTGGCATCCAGGCGCTTTACTTCCCCGACAGCGGACGGCCTGCGGCGGAGTATTACGCGGACCTCCAGGCGGAAAGCGGGAACCATCCGGAACTCCTGACGCCGTTCGGAGCCGCGGCGGTCTTTGTGTCGGAGTACTTCGGACATGAAACGGCGGAAGACAGCTTTGAATGGGTTTCCGAATTGGACCAGGAGTATATGGAGCGGAACCAGCGTCTTCAGAAGATTGTGCTGGACCTGATAGCCGGCCGGAACGTGGACCCGCTGGCGCTTCTGGACTGCGCGGGCGATACCACAGCGGACAACTGGGGCGTGCTGGGCCGGTCGCTCTACGGGTCCGATTGGTTCCAGCCCCTGATGCAGGCCATCGCATCAGCCGCCGTAGGGGGAGAGCAGGCCCGCCGGGACCGGAATATGATGTCCTTCTATCTGGCTGTGCAGGACGCTGAGACCGATTTCCGCACACCTTTGCAGTCCGTCCTCTCCCGGCAGAACGAGGCAGACCCCGACGCGTTCCTGACAGCCCTGGCAGACTTCACGGCAGAGGAAAACGCCGTATTGGGAGCCGCTGTCGGGGATATCGGAAACCGCGGGGCAGAGTAAACCGAATGCGGAAAAGACCTCCGGTTTTGCCACGGCGCGCCGGAATCCCAAGGATTTCCCCGTAAGCCGCTTATATGAAAACAGACCGCCATTGACAATCCCGGCGGCCTGTTTTTTTATTTCCGGCGATTTATTCCTCCCAGAACAATTCGTCAAGGGTCTTCCCCAGTACCCGGCAGATGGACCGGCAGAGCTTGATGGTAGGGTTATAGTCCCCCTTCTCAATGGCGTTGATGGTCTGCCTGGAAACCCCTACAGCGTCCGCAAGGTCCTGCTGGCTCATGTCCAACGCTGCCCGGGCCGATTTCATCCTCAGATTCTTCATTCGTCTTTTCCGTTTCTGCACAGGCGGTTCCGGACTATGTACACAATCAGGATGAACAGCGTCAGCACACCGGCAATGGGATTTACCGCCCTGAAGGTCAGCACGCCGTCCTCTGTCAGCGTGCCGTCCAGCAGGCTCATAGCCCCGAAGCCCAGATTCACTGCCGACAGGATTGCGAACGCTGTAATAATCTGTTTGGGCTTCTCCCGGAGGCTCAGGTAGGCGTCCCGGCAGATGCACGTTACCGCAAAGACCCCCATGCTCAGCGCTATACAGATGGTCACGCCTGCCAGCACGTCGCACCAGTGGCCTACCGCCAGTTCCGTCGCGCCGTAGGCATACAGACAGACCACCAGCGTAAGGAATCCGTACTGGAACGCTTTCCCCCGGGCCAGTTCCTGCCGTTCGTCGAAGTGCATATCCAGTACCTTTTTCTTGAACAGAATGGCAACCAGGACAATCCCCGCCAGCATCCCTGTCAGTATCCCCAACAGTAATCCAAAATGATAAGACATAATATCAACCTCCTTGATGTTCTAAAAGCATCCTATCACACATATAGCATTTTGTCAATTATATTTTACTTTTTAGCGCTTAAATTCGTCTTCTAATTCAAAAGAAGAGAGAGGACTGAAAATCCCCTCCCGTCAGGACATCGTATCGAAGCCGCTGGTTTTTCTTTGGAAGGGCTAATTTTGAGTCCCCTTCCGTTCCTCAATCTGTCGGTAAAGGCAGGCAAGACCGTCGGAGAGGCCGCCGACCTGATCGATCAAGCCCAGTTCCACGGCTTCCTCTCCGTACACGACGCTGCCCACATCCGCAGCCATATCGTCCTTTTTGAGCATCAGCGCCTGGAAGTCGTCCCCGGAAATCCGGCTGTGCTTTGCGACGAAAGCCACGATGCGTTCCTGAAGACGCTCAAAATAATGGTAGGTCTGGGGGGCGGCAATGACGGTACCGCTCATACGCACAGGATGGATGGTCATAGCGGCAGAGGGCACCGCGAAGCTCCGCCGGGCCGCTACCGCCAGAGGGACGCCGATGGAATGGCTTCCGCCGAGAACGATGGAGACAGTAGGCTTGGTCATGCCCGCGATCAGCTCCGCAATGGCAAGGCCTGCCTCCACATCGCCGCCGACGGTGTTCAGGAGGAAGAGCACACCGTCCACCTCCTCGCTTTCCTCCAGCTTGGCAAGGAGGGGCAGGACGTGCTCGTATTTGGTGGTCTTGGTGTTGGAGGACGCCGTCATATGGCCCTCAATCTGCCCGATGATGGTCAGACAGTAGACGCTGCCATGGGGCGTGCGGGTGATGGCCGAGCCGAAATCCAGTATGCCCTGGGTATCCTTTCCGGCGGATTCTTCGTTGGTGTTTTCCGGTTCGGTGGTCTTGTTGGGTTCAGTCATAGTATCCCTCGCTTTCCCTTGTATTTTCCGCAGCTTTTCCAAAAATACACCTGTCCTGAAGGATTTCTTACAGCTTTGTAAGATACGGCCCCAAACTGTAAGACAAATCCATAGCTTCCAGCACCGTGAATCTGCTATACTAAGGGCAGTTCAAGGGAAACAGAACATTTTCGACATTCTGATGACGGAGGGATTTATAATGAAAAGCATTCTGACCGCGGTCCTGGTGATGATGGCAATTATCGCAGTACAGATGGGCCTGTCCTACACGTTCAGCTTCCATGTGGGGGAAACGTTCTCCAAAACCGCCGTTTCCATCCTGTATCTGTACGTTGTATGCAGGATGTTCCGGAAACGGAAAGCCGCCTGACAGATTCCGCAGTCTTCGGTTCGCCGGAGGCTGTTTTTTTGCGCGCTTGGACCGAAAACCGGCATTATTCATAAAATTCCCCTGTATTTCATAGGCGCATACGGCAGGCATGGTCTTTTCTTTTCCGGCGGTCCATGCTATACTGAATATATTGCAGCGGGACGCGGAATGTTCCATGGAAAGCGCAGAACCGCCGCGCCGGAAACAAACGGGCATGAAACGCTTTAGAAAGGCTGGGAGGATATAGTGAAGGAAGCAAAACAGCGGATAGTAGTGAAGGTAGGCACGTCGACGCTTACCCACAGTTCCGGGAGTCTGGACCTGCGGAGCATGGAGCGTCTGGTGCGGGTGCTGTCGGACCTGAGCGGCGGGGGCTGGGAGGTCATTTTGGTAACTTCAGGCGCGATCGCCGTAGGGACCGCGAAAATGGGCCTTGCGGAGCGTCCAAGGGAACTGCGGATGAAACAGGCCGCCGCCGCCGTGGGACAGTGCCGGATGATGCACATCTACGACAAGCTCTTCTCTGAGTATAATTGTTCCGTGGCGCAGATCCTCCTGACCGGCGACGACGTGGAGGACCCCGAACGCGCCGCACATCTGCAAAGCACCTTTTCCGCGCTTCTGGAACTGGGGGTGATTCCGGTGGTGAACGAAAACGACTCTGTATCCTCCGCCGAAATCGAAACCGGCAGTCATAAGGTCTTGGGCGATAACGACACGCTGTCCGCCATAGTAGCAAGCCTCTGCGGAGCGGAACTTCTGGTGCTCCTCAGCGATATCGACGGCCTTTTCGACGCGGACCCCCATACCCATCCCAACGCGAAACGGCTCCATCAGGTCACCGCCCTCACGCCGGAGATCATGGAAATGGCAGGCGGCGCAGGCACCTGGCGGGGTACGGGCGGTATGGCTACCAAGCTCTCCGCCGCTCGGATTGCCATGGACGCGGGCTGCGATATGGTCATTACCAACGGCCAGCGTCCCGAAGACCTCTACGGCATCTGTGAGGGACAGGATATCGGCACACGGTTCCTCTCCCAGGCAAGAATCTGCTTTTCTTGATTTTAAACATAAAATGCAGTATCAGAAAAAGGAGGCCCGATTATGACCCAATTACAACAGCAGGGCAAGGCCGCGAAAACCGCAGGCTATGACCTCTCCACCTGCGGGACCGAGAAGAAAAACGCCGCTCTGGAAGCCATCGCCCAAGCCCTGGAAAGCCGCTGCACGGAAATTCTCGCCGCCAACGAAACGGACCTCGCCAACGCCAAGGCCAACGGAATGCGCCCCGCCATGCTGGACCGACTGGCATTGGACGCGGGACGGATTGCAGGCATGGTGGACGGCGTGCGGCAGGTGACAGCGCTTCCGGACCCCATCGGCAAGGTGGACAAGATGGAAACCCGTCCCAATGGGCTGATAATCGGACGCCGCCGGGTGCCCCTGGGTGTTGTGGCCATCATCTACGAAGCCCGGCCCAATGTCACCGTAGACGCCGCCGCCCTCTGCCTGAAATCCGGCAACGCCTGCATTCTCCGGGGCGGGAAGGAAGCCTTTGCCACCAATCAGGCCCTTGCCAATATCATGCGGGACGCCCTGGTTTCCGCCGGACTGCCTGCCGACTGCATTGCCCTGGTGCAGGATACCAGCCGGGAGACCGCCAACGAGCTGATGCACCTGGACGGCTATGTTGACGTGCTGATTCCCAGAGGCGGCGCGGGGCTGATCCGGACCGTGGCAAAGGAATCCAGCGTGCCTGTGATTCGTACCGGAGAGGGCGTTTGTCATGTTTACGTCGACAGTGAAGCTGACCTGGACATGGCCGCGAATATCCTGTACAACGCCAAATGCTCCCGGCCCTCTGTGTGCAACGCGGCGGAATGCGTTTTGATTCACCGGAAGATTGCGGCGGAATTCCTGGAAAAGGCCGTGCCCATGCTGGACCGCCACAAAGTGGAATTGCGCTGTGACACTGACGCTCTCGCCATTCTGGGACAGCGTGGGGTTCCTGCGGCGGACAGCGATTGGGACGCGGAGTATGACGATTATATTCTTGCCGTCCGGATTGTGGACAGTCCGGAGGAGGCCATCCGGTTTATCAACGCCCATGGCACCGGACATTCGGAATCCATCGTCACCCGGAACTACTTCCAGGCCCAGCGCTTCCTGGACGCCGTGGACGCCGCCGCCGTTTACGTCAACGCCTCCACCCGCTTTACCGACGGCGGAGAGTTCGGTCTGGGCGCGGAAATCGGCATCTCCACCCAGAAAATGCACGCCCGGGGCCCTATGGGTCTGGAAGAGCTGACCTCCTGCAAGTACGTGATTTACGGCGAGGGGCAGGTGCGGTGACGGGATGGAATTCAATCTGACCAAGGCGCTGGAGGACATGGCCCGGAACGCGGTTCTGCTGGCCATCGGCGGTGAGGACGGCGTGGCGGCTGGACGGTTCGGCGGCGTTCCTGACGTGCCTCCGGACTTTCAATGGCCCTGCTATGAAACGGCAGTCTATGGCGACGATACCGTAAAGCCCCGGCCCCTCAGCTTCCTTGCCCAATTTGACTGCGCCGCGCTGACTTCCCTGGACCCGGAAGGACTTCTGCCTGAAACCGGCCTGCTGTCCTTCTTTTACGAGATGGAATCCCAGGCGTGGGGCTTTGACCCGAAGGACGCCGGCTGCGCACGTGTCTTCTGGTTCCCGGACGCCTCCGTATTGGCCCCGGCGGAATTCCCGGACGCGCTGCTGGAGGATTACCGGTTCCCGGAAATGGATATGCAGGCGTTTCAGGGAACCTGCTGGCCGGATTTCCAGGATTTTGCCGTGCGTTATCCTGACATCGCCCATCCCGCATACTGGGAGCAGGTCCGGGGCGGCTGGGACGGCTTCTGCGAGGAATTCGACCAGGTGAAAATTTCCCTGCAAGGCGATGCTGCCGCGGGACACAAGCTGCTGGGCTGGCCGGATATCATTCAGAACAACATGACCCAGGAGTGTGAGCTGGTATGCCGGGGGCATTATCTGGGCAATACCTGGAAGAGCGTCAGCCAGGAGGAACGTCAGGAGACCGCCGCGCCCTCTTTGGAAGACTGGCGGCTGCTGTTTCAATTGGACAGCTTCGGGGCCCTGAACTTCTCCCTGGATTTCGGCGACTGCGGCAGTATTTACTTTTACATCCGCAAAGACGACCTTGCCGCCCGGCGTTTTGAACGGGCATGGCTGATTCTGCAATGCTACTGACAGAAAGGGGATTCCTGATGATTTTTGGATTTATCGGCACAGGCAATATGGGCGGCGCGTTGGCAAAGGCCGCGGGAATGAAATTGGACGGCGAAGGGATACTTTTAGCGAACCGCACGCCGGAGAAGGCCCAAAAACTGGCGGAAGAACTGCACGCGGAAGTTACGGACAATCTGACCATAGCGGAACGGGCGGACTACATTTTTCTCGGCGTAAAACCCCAGGGAATGCCGGCTTTATTGAAGGAAATCGGCCCGGTACTGGCACGGCGGCAGGAAGGGCAGACCCCCTCGCCGTATGAACTGCGGAGCCGTTTCGTACTGGTGACCATGGCGGCGGGACTGACCATCAGCCGGATACAGGAGCTGGCCGGGGGAAGCTATCCGGTACTGCGGGTCATGCCCAACACACCCGCGGCGGTAGGGGCCGGAATGATACTCTACAGCCCCGGCCCCGGCGTGACAAAGCGGGAAGTGTCCCTGTTCCTGGAAGCCATGAGCGGCGCGGGACGGTTCTCTGCGGTGCCGGAGTCCATGATCGACGCGGGAAGTGCGGTAGCTGGCTGCGGGCCGGCCTTCGTGGATTTGTTTGTGGAGGCTCTGGCAGACGGCGGCACAGCCTGCGGACTTCCCCGAGCGCAGGCGCTGGAATTTGCTGCCCAGATGGTCATGGGTTCCGCGAGGCTGCTTCTTGAAACCGGAAAGCATCCCGGCGAGCTGAAGGACGCGGTCTGTTCTCCCGGCGGCACTACCATTCAGGGCGTCCGGAAGCTGGAAGAGGGCGGCTTCCGGGGGATCGTGATGAACGCCGTGATTGCCGCCTATGAAAAGAACGCGCAGTTGAAGTGAATTTCGGGTTTTTGCAGAATCTGGTCCGAATTCCTGGATTCCCCTTGACATGGACCCAACTCCATATGATACACTGTAGGAACGCTGTGGAATGGCAGGCAATGGAATTGAAGCCTGCCGCGAAAAATGAAAAAGGAGCAATGCGTCATGGCTGAGAAAGCAAAGGTCTATTTCGCAGATTTCCGCTGCCCGAGCTGGCGGGAAAATCTACCCCAAAAGCTGGCACGTCTGATGATGACGGCGGGCTTCGGCGAGATTGATATGGAGGACAAATATGTCGCCATCAAAATGCACTTTGGCGAGCCGGGGAATCTGGCCTACCTGCGTCCCAACTGGGCCAAGGCCGTGGCGGATCTGGTGAAGTCCCAGGGCGGGCGGCCTTTCCTGACGGACTGCAATACCCTGTATATCGGCGGCCGGAAAAACGCTCTGGATCACATCGAGTCCGCCTACGTGAACGGCTTTACCCCCTACTCCACCGGCTGTCATATCCTGATTGGCGACGGCCTGCGGGGCGACGACGAGGCTTTGATACCCGTGGAGGGCGGCGAGTACGTGAAGGAAGCCAAGATCGGCCGGGCCATTATGGACGCGGATGTTTTCGTCTCCCTCACCCACTTCAAGGGCCACGAGCAGGCTGGCATGGGCGGCGCGCTGAAGAACATCGGCATGGGCTGCGGAAGCCGGGCCGGTAAGATGGAGCAGCATAATTCCGGCAAACCCTTCGTCAAGACCAAACGCTGCATCGGTTGCAAAGCCTGCGCCCGGATCTGTGCCCATGACGCGCCGCAGATTCAGGACGGCAAGGCGGCTATCGACCCGGAGAAGTGCGTGGGCTGCGGGCGTTGTCTTGCCGTGTGCCCCAAGGACGCCATCGAATGCCTTTACGACGAGGCGCCCACGATTCTGAATAAGAAGATTGCCGAGTACACCAAGGCCGTGGTTTCCGGACGCCCCTGCTTCCATGTCTCCCTTGTGCTGGACATCTCCCCAAACTGCGACTGCCACGGTGAAAACGATACCCCCATCGCCGCTGACGTAGGGATGTTTGCATCCTTCGACCCCGTAGCGCTGGACCAGGCCTGCGCCGACGCTGTGGTCGCCCAGAAGCCCCTGCCCGGCTCCGTGCTCTTTGACGAGGGCTTCGACTGCTCCTGCGGCGATGTTTTCCAGGCCGCCCATCCTGATACCCATTGGCAGTCCTGCCTGGAGCACGCGGAGAAAATCGGCATCGGCACCCGTGACTATGAGCTGATTAAAATCTGATCCCGGACCCTGAAAGCAGTATGCGTTCGATATGCGCCCTCTGTGCAGGACGGCAAACACATGGCAGTCTGTAGAGGGCGCATCGCATTTGCCGCGAACGCTCCTGTAATTTCCCGGAATAGAAGCGCCCGCCTCCGCATAGGATACAGCATCACAACCGAGAGGTGGACAACATGACAACACAAAACGAGGTGCTTCTGGAGGGACTGGTGACGGGCGCGCCGGAATGGTCCCACGAAAATCATGGAACGCAGTTCTGCCGGGCGTATTTGCAGGTGCCGCGGCTCTCCGGACAGACGGACCTGCTGCCGCTGCTGGCTCCGGAGACGCTGGCGGACCAGATTCAGGACGGCGGGCCGCTGCGGGTACAGGGACAGTTCCGCTCCTTCAACAACCGCAGCGGCGTGGGGTCCCGGCTGGTGCTGGCGGTCTTTGTACAGAGCCTGGAACCCTGTCTGGACGAACCCTGCAACCAGATTGCGCTCCGCGGCTCCCTCTGCAAGCCGCCAATCTTCCGGAAAACGCCCCTGGGCCGGAGTATCTGCGACCTGATGTTAGCGGTCCCCCGGCGCTACGGCAGGGCCGACTATCTGCCTGTAATCGCCTGGGGTCAGCTTGCGGTGCGGGCGGGGAGGCTTCAGGTAGGGGACCCGCTGGATTTGCAGGGCCGGGTGCAGAGCCGTACATACCATAAGGTCCTTGATTCCGGCGAGGCCGAGGAACGCACCGCCTACGAAGTCTCCATTATGCGCCTGCTCTCTGCCGGGGAGTAGGAGAAAAACCGTCCCTCCTGTGATGTCATCAGGAAGGACGGTTTTCTGTCGTTTTTGCGTCAGGGGATGATCTCAATCCAGTATCCGTCGGGGTCCGTCACGAAATAGATGCCCATGGCGGGATTCTCAAAGCAGATGCAGCCCATTTCCTCATGCTTCCGGTGCATGGCGTCGAACTCATCGGCTTTCAGGGCCAGATGGAATTCGCATTCGCCAAGGTTGTACTTCTGGGGATGGTCCCGCAGCCAGGTCAGCTCCAGGGTGAATTCGGACCTGCCGTCCCCGAGGTAGACCAGAACAAAGCTGCCGTCCGGGGCTTCCTTCCGGCGGACCGGCTCCAGTCCCAAGGCGTCCTTGTAGAATTTCAGGGATGCTTCCAGGTCGGCCACGTTGAAATTAAAGTGATTGAACGTCAGCATACTTCCTCTCTCCTTTCCGTCCGGGTTTTCAGAATGGTATAGACTTCGTAGATGTCCTGAATGGTATAAGTTGCCCGAACGTCCTTGGGAATATCCATATCCCGTGACTGGGTAAGGAAGGAATGGATATGGAAAGTAGCGCCGAAGCCCAGCCGCTGAGGACCGATTACGTCTCTGGAATAGGTATCGCCCACGTAAGCGCACTCGGCGGGGCTGGAGCGGACCTGATTCAGGGAGACAAGGAAAATATTGCTGTCAGGCTTCCGGTAGCCGGTGACGGAGGACAGGGTGACGTCCCGGAAGAAATCCCGGATACCGTAGTCCTCCAGGGTCCGGAAGACCTGATAGAGGCTGGCGGTATTGCTGATGACGCCCAGTTTCATGCCCATATCCTGCAAGCCGGAGAGCATTTCCTTTACATGGGGCCGGAGCTGGCGGTGGTAATGGGTGACCTCCCACATATGGGCCAGCTCCTCCGCGAAGGGCCGGACGGTTTCGAAATCCAGGCCCCAGCTGGTCAGGATATAATTCCCCCAGATTTCCTCCGGCTTCAATTCCCGGTTTGTAGGCCCCCGGTAAGCCGCGTAGCGGTCCCAGCCCTCCGCCAGCTGTTGGATGGCCTCCGGAATTTCCAGGCCCGGTTCAATGCCGTGGGCTTGCAGAATCCGCAGGACGCCGGCGGCAGAAGCGGTCTTGCTGGCATCGTCGATATAGATATCCTCCAGCGTGCCGCCCATATCGAAGAGTACGGTGTTAATCATAGTTTCACTGCCTTTCGCTGTCTTGGGGTTTATTTTGACTGCGTCCGCAAAGTTAGGGACGGCGACAGTACAGAAAAGCGGAAAGCGCGCCGCCCAATCCCAGCGGGGCCAGGGTATACAGGGCGAAGAACTGGAGCACCAGCCCGGCAGCCTCACCGTTCATAATGACCAGCATGGCAATCAGACAGGCAATGGTCAAAGCCGCCATCCAAAGGTAAGTTGCGGGCAGAAGACGCCGGTCGCCAGGCAGCAGCCACGTCAGACCGCACAGCGCCGTAGCCAGCACGGACGGGACCAGGATCTCCGCCAGATGCACAGCCAGAATCGGCCAGCCGGCAGTCAGGGCGTGGACCGGCGGCACCAGAAACGCGTAAGCCACGCCGTAGACGCCGAAGAAGACCCAGCACAGGCAGAACGAATATAGCAGCAGGGTACTTTTCACCCGCCCGTTTTCCGTCATCTGAAAAGCCGACCAGAAGCGTTCCGCGGCCTGTTCGATTTTCCTGTCCGTTTCAGATTCCCGGATGGGGTTCATAAACGCGCCTCCTTTTGAAAATGGGCGGGCAGCCCGAAGACCGCTCGCCCGGCAGTATGTTGACAGGGATGTGCAGGAATACAATCAGACGTCCCGCCACTTGAGCCACATATCCCGCACGTCAGGATAGATATCATAGATGGTATCCAGCTCGTTGGCAATCGCGCCCAGTTCCGGCAGCTTGGCGGGGTTCTTCTCGTCCTCGATATCGTCCCGCAGAGGCCAGTTGCCTTCCTTGGCAAAGGGCTTGAAGCCGCCGCTCTGACCGTCCGCGCCGCCGGTGACGAAGCGGATGAAGAGCCGTGCGCCAGCGGGGTTGTCGCAGCCATTGACCACAAACAGGGACTCGGTGTTCAGCAGGGCGGTGTAAGGCTTCAGCCCGATGCACCAGGCGATGTTGTACCCGGATTCGTCACGGTTGCCGATCTTGCCCGCGGAAGCCAGCGCAAGGGCGGGGTCATCGGCGGTGGAGTTATGGACGGCGTGAACCAGCTCGTCACCGTCGCCGATGAAGGTCATTTCCTGGAGCTGGGTGAAGCGCCACAGGTATTCTACGCCCGCGTTATTCTCAGGCACTTCGAACTCAAAGCCGCTGGGGTCATAGGTGTACTCCAGGTCTTCGCCGTAGAGCTCCTTATAATTGGCCTCCATCTCGTCGGCATGGTTGATGAAACTGGCAAACAGGGACAGATACGCGGTTTCCTGACCGATTTCCTTGGTAAACAGCCGGTATTTCTGGGAACCGTCGGGATTCTTCTCAATGATTTGCCACCAGCTTGTGATAGGCTGGCCGTCGGGGAACGCTTCCGTATTATAATACCAGAAAGCCTGGGACGCGTAAAGGGGGAAACTGTATTTCAGGTTTGCCTCGTCGATATGGGAACAAATATCCTTGGGATAGTAAGGCTCCAGAACGCCCTTTTCGTAATGCTCAAAGAAGACCTCGCCGTTCACGTCCTTGCTCTGGAGCACGTCGGCGTTGATGTTGCCGCTGTCGTTCTCGATCTCGGCTTTGCTCAGAACCTCGTCGGAGTCCAGGTCAATCACTTCCAGTTCCAGTTCCGGATAGGCTTCGATAAAGTCGTCCTTCACCTTGGTCATCTTGGAGGAGGTAGCGTAAACGACAATTTTCTTCGCGCCGTTGGAGACCTCCTCTTTTGCCATCTCGTACAGTTCCTCGTCGCTCTTCTCGCTCCATTCGTCGTAGTAGGGGCCATAGAACGTTTCGCCGGTAGCGGAATCGTAGCCCAGATTCAGGCCGCTCCCCTCTTCGCCGCCGGACACATCCTCCCCGCTGTCCTTATTGCCGCAGGCAGTGAGTCCAATGAGCATTACAATGGCCATCAAAAGTGCAAAGAGTTTCTTCTTCATCATCATCTTCTCCTTTCATGTTGGAAGGTTGGGTCATGCGTTTTTATTCACTCGCGAACAATCCGCGGGCTTCACAGAGAAACAGAGTATACGGGGCCGTCTGCATTGCGGGAGAAAGCAATTACACGGAACGCTTAATCAGCCGGGTAGTTTCTTTATTGTAGACGTTGATCTTATCCTGATCAATGATTGCCCAGACCTGCTGATCGATATCGTAATGCGCCTGGCCAATCTCCTTGGAAAGGAATTCTTCCTCACCGGCCTTAAGGGTGACGATGGTTTCGGAACCGGCTGGCTGGCTGGCGTAGACGGTAACGGGCAGAGCGCCTTCCACGGGTTCCCGGGAGATGATAATTTGTTCCGGGCGGACGGCCAGCACGCATTCAAACTCGCCGCTGGAGGGACGCTGTTCCTTGGTAAGCTGGACGGCGGGGAAGGTATGGTTCCCCAGCTCGCTTTTGACCACCAGATCCGTGCCCTTCATTTCCGCCGTGCCGCTGATGAAGTTGATCCGGGGGTTTCCGATGAAGTCGGCGGCTTCCAGGTCAATGGGATTGTTGTACAGCTCCATGGGGGTAGCCACCTGATTCAGCTCGCCGGCTTTGAAGAGGGCGATTTTTGTGGACATGGTCAAGGCCTCGACCTGGTCATGCGTGACGTAAATAATGGTAGTGCCTAATTCCTTATGCAGGCGCTGAAGCTCAGCCCGCATATCGATCCGGAGCTTGGCATCCAGGTTGGAGAGCGGTTCGTCCAGCAGGAGCAGCTTGGGACTGGAGGCCACGGCACGGGCGATGGCAACGCGCTGCTGCTGACCGCCGGAAAGCTCTGTGGGATACCGGTCCTTGTACTGATCGATCCGCATCATCCGGAGGGAGTCCATGACGCGGCGGTCAATTTCGCTCTTGGACATCTTCTGGATTTTCAGTCCGAAGGAGATATTATTATAGACCGTCATATGGGGCCAGAGGGCGTAGGACTGGAAGACCAGGTTCAGCCCGCGCTTGCTGGGTTCTGCATAGTATGCGTCGTCGGCGTTAATCATCTCCACGCCGTCGATGGTCATGGTGCCGTTCTGAGGCTTTTCCAGACCGGAGACAACGCGCAGGGTGGTGGTCTTGCCGCAGCCGGAGGGTCCCAGCAGGGTCATGAAGTCGCCGTCCTCGATGGTCAGGTTGATATTCCGGAGAACGTGGTTGTTTCCATAAAACTTGTCGATATTTTTCAGCTCAATGCGGCTCATAATGTTTCTTTCCTTTCTGATTGAATGAGGAATTCTGCGCGGTTTCAAAAGGATTGAATTCCTGATTCACCTGATTCAATTGGCGCGCCAAATTCCTGCCTCCTGATTCAATCGGTGGTCAAATTCCTGCCTCCTGCTTCAATCGCTTACCAGCTCTTGCCCAGGTCAGCGCCGCCGACTTTATTGGCAATGATGTAGCAGACGAGGATAAAGAGCAGCACGCAGACGGAAATAGCGTCAGACATCTGGTTATAGCCCTCCTGGGAGTAAGTGAAGGCCAGATAGCTCATGGTTTGGGTGGAGGGCGTCATCATAATTACAATCAGGTCCAGCTCCTTGGCAATGGAGATGAAGACCAGCATAAAGCCGGAGATAAAGCCGTTTTTGGCAAGGGGAATGATAATGGAGGTCATGCGCTTCCAGAAGCTGGCGCCTGCAATGTCCGCGGCCTCCTCCAGTTCCACGCTGATCGAGAGCATATTAGCGGTACCGGAACGGCTGGCAAAGGGGAAGTGCTTGACGACGGAGGTCAGGACAATGAGGGTAAACGTGCCGTAAAGGGAAGGAATGAGGCCGCCCAAACGCGCCCGGCTGAACATGGAGAAGTACATGGTAGAGAAGGCCACGCCGCTCATCAGATAAGGCACGAAGACGAGCTGTTCGGTAAGATTGCCGTACCACTTGCCCCGGCCCCGGGAGCTGATGTAGCCCAGGAACTGGCCGCAGAACGCCGTAATCACAGAGGCAATGATGGTCAGGCGGACGGTATTATAGAATGCCTTCCAGAATTCCTCATGCCGGAAGATGCCGGGATAATTGGTGTATTTCTGGGCTTCGTCCGCAGTGCCAATCCAGTTGTAAAGGGTCAGGTTATTCATGCCGTAACCCGCGCCGGTGGTCACCTGGAAGGTCTCCATAATGAGCACGAAGAAGGGCATTACCATCGCCAGGAACAGGAACAGTCCCAGGAAAGCCATCATCGGCTTTTTTGCGGCGCCCAGAGGCATCAGGGTGCTCCGGCCGCCCTTGCCGCCTACGGTTGCGTAGGACTTCCGGACGCCAATGGCCTTTTGATTGCTCATCAGGATCAAAGCCGCCAGACCCACCAGAACGATGGACATTGCGTAGCCCACGCCCTTGGGATTGTCGTTGATAAAAACGCGCATCCGGGTAGCCAAGGTGTAATATCCGATCCGGTTGCCCAGATTTGCCGCCACGCCGTATGTACCGATGGATTTACTGATCGTCATAACGAGGGCCGAGAGCACGGAGGGCAGAATCAGCGGCAGGGTGATGTAACGCAGGATCTGAGCCTTGTTTGCGCCCTGGATCTCGCCCATCTCTTCCAGTTCGGAGTTGATGGACCGCAGCGCGCCGGAAACCTGTATGTAGGAGAACGCGTAATAGTGCATGGACATACAGAGCACGATGGCCACGGGACCGTAAGCCAGCCAGTCAGGAATAGGAATTCCAAGGCCGGTCAGGAAACCGTTTGCGCCGCTGGTAGGAGTCCGGAACACGGCCAGCCACGCAAGGGCTTTTGTCCAGGAGGGGATCATGTAGGGCACGGTTACCAGCAGGCCCAGAATCTTTTTGCCGGGGATATCGGTACGAATCATCAGCCAGGCCAGCACCGAACCCAGGGGCACAGAAATCAGGGTTGTAAACAGACCGCAGATCAGGGAGTTCAGCAGCGGTATCCACAAAACGGCCTTGGACGTAGCGCCAAAGAGCATATAATTCCAGTAATAAAGGGTAAAATCACCGGCTTTCCCCCCTGCCCGGCGTACCTCTGCCTGCGCCAAGGTAAAGGTGGATTTGATCATGGTCAGCAGCGGAATGACAATCAGGCAGAACAGAACCACGAGGCTGACCAGAACAATCATATTGAATGGATTCCTGAGTACATTCAGAATCAGATTTTTCAGCCGCTTTTTCGTCAGGGGCTTTTTGGGTAAGTCTCTCTTTGCCACGGTAACACCTCTTTCTTGATAGCTGGGAGTCTCCGGGACAGCGCGCCGAAGTCTCCGGGAGGGCCGTGTGTGAGGCCCAATCATGCAAACGTTTGCGATTCTATGGGCTTATTATAATGAATTTCTAACCCATTTGTCAATTGATATTGTTGGCCATTTTCTACCCCTCTTTTTATTCATTTTCACGATTTTTGTCTATTTTCAATAAATATCTTCTTCTATGCACATCCGGTTACGCTACACGTTTTCGTAAATAACGCCGGAATTTGCCGTAAAAAAAGAAAAATTTCCCGTAAAATGTCCCTATTCTGAGGAATCGGCCTCAAAAAAACCGCGCCGGCTGTCCGAAAAAACGCCCCGCCTGTTCCGGCAGAACCACCGGTAAACAGACGGGGCGCGGGAGAAAATCCGTGTTCAGGCTTGAAGCACAGAAAATTTTCTCGTTGACGGGGAGCTGTGGCGGAGCATTTACGCGAACAGGCTGTTGAAGTCCGATTCGATGCTGTCCGGGTCGCCGGCTACCACGAGCATGATATAATTTCCCTTGGCGGCAATGCGGGAATTTTCCTCCCACTGTCGGGTGGTTTCCGGATAGAACGCGCCGCCGGGAGTCTCGCCATCCCCTGTCTGGTAGTCAATCCGGGCCTGGAAAATCTCCTTTACGGCGTCGGCGTCCTTGCTGTCTTTCACCTCAGCCAGGGCCAGTTCTCCGGCGGCGGAGGAAATAGCGGCGGTGGAGACCAGGCACTGCTCCAGATCCAGCAGGCCGGGATAGAGCATCTCAATGGATTCCTGTTCCAGCGTCATCAGTTCAGGCAGCTCGTGCTTCTCCAGTACGTCCGTATAGAACGCCCCTAAGTCCGCGTCGGATTCCACGGGCTGACGCATTCCGCAGGCGGTCAGCAGGGTCAGGGACAGCGCCAGAAGCAGCGCGGGCAGTTTCTTTTTCATATCAATTCTCCTTATTTATTGCATGGTGTCATAGTGTTCCTGTATTAGTATCTGCTCTTTTGACGCAGACCCGAAGAAAAAAGTTCCCGCCCCCGAAAAAATTTATCAGGGAACGGGAACCAGGATTCAGAACAAGGAAAGTATTGGTTATTCCGCCAGTTCGAAAGCGGTTTTCACGAATTCGTCCACTTCCTCCAGGGTATCGAAGCAGGCGATGGCCACCTGATTGCCCATAGTGCCGGCAAGGGCGTCGGGCATCCGGGTAAAGAGGCGGGCGTGGTCTCCGGTGCGGGCCTGCAATTCGGGAAGGGTGAGGGTATAGTGATGGTCGTCCCGGCGGCCGGCGTAGACACAGTAGCTGTGGGGACCGTCGTAGGTATGGCGCAGCTCGTCAAAGGCCACCATATCCGCCCAGATCTGGTACACGTCAGCGCTCTGGCCAAAGTTCAGCATATCGGGGGTAAATCCTCCGGCGGGACGCATATTGACCTCCAGTGCCACGATATCGCCCGCCTTGCCCAGGCCCTTTTTCGCCTCGGTCAGACGGAAGAACTCCAGATGAAAGAACCGGCTGGACGCGCCGAAGGCTTTCAGGGTAGCCTTGCCTGCGGCCTCCACGTCGGCGGGCACGTCCTTATCCACATAGTAGTATGTCGGCACGCCCTCGTTCACCATATCCATAATGGAATTCCGGGTGATATGACTGGCGGCAAAGAGGACCTCGCCCTTGGAATTGCAAACGCCGTCGTAGGTCGTCACGGAGCCGGAAACGAATTCCTCCATCAAATAGGGATGGTCCGGCTTCTCAGCGAAAAAGTTCCGCAGGTCGTTCTCACAGGTGAGCTTGTAAGTCGCGATGGCTCCCACGCCGTTGTCAGGCTTGGCCACGATGGGATAGCCTGCTGTTTTGGCGAACTCCAGCCCGGCCTCCAGCGTTGTTACGGGGCAGAACCGCGCGCAGGGAAGCCCGGCCTTCTGATAGAATTCCTTCATGGCCTGTTTGCTTTTGTATTTCTTGATTTCGTCCGTTTTCAGACCCGTGGTGATATTGAAATCCGTACGAAGGGCGGCGTCCAGCTCCAGCCAGTATTCGTTATTGCTTTCCACCCAATCAATCTTGCCGTATCTGCTGGTAAAGTAACCCATGGCCCGGAGCGTCTGGTCGTAATCCTCCAGACTGTCCACCCGGTAGTATTCCGTCAGGGCGGACTTCAAATCCGGATGCAGGATATCATAAGGCGCGTCGCCGATGCCCAGCACGTTCACGCCGTTGTCCCGCAGGCGGATGCAGAACCAGCGGAAGGCTTCGGGGAAGTTGGGGGAAATGAAGACGAAATTCACGGGGATTCCTCCTTATTGTCGTTTGGGAACTGCAAAAATTGTTTAGCGCTTTATAGCAGTAAATTATAATCCCATCTGTCGAAAAAAGCAAGGGGTAGTCCATATCTTTTTGAAAGAAACCGGCCCGCCGGACGCCGCAGTCTGCTCTTTGGGAGAAAACAGCAGGAATCACACCCAGAATTCCCCATTTTTGCAGAATTCAGTCCCGTTCTCTACTGAAAATACCTCAGCGGGCAAAAAAGCAGACCGCCGGAAACAGCAGTCTGCTTTGCATGATAAAATTTACGGAAACCGCGCCGTCAGGAATCCCTTTTGCAGGATATGCCCCTCTATTGCCTTGAGGACGCGCCGTTTCCGGACCCCGGGCTTCAAATCCAAGGCGCAGTCCAGGGCGTAAACGGTCAGGCGGTAGCGGTGGGAGGTCAAGGGCGGGGGTTTAGGCCCGGCATAGCGATGGAGGCCGTAAGCGATTCCCTGACAAGCGCCGTTTTCCAGCCGTCCGCCTTTGGGAAGCCCGCCGGGGATCTGTTCCGACGCCGGAAAATTCCAGAGAACCCAATGCGTAAAGCCCTTGATGGGATGGCTCAAATCCTCCAAAGTGACAGCCAGCGTCCGGGCAAGGGGGTCCAGGCTTTCCAGAAGGATCTCCGGCGAACGGTCCTCACCCCGGCCAGTGTACCGGATCGGAAAGCGCCCGCCGTCCTCCAAACCGGGACAGGTAAAACGCAGTTGTTCCATAGCGGACTCCTACAGATAATTGAGGGGATTCCGGGCCACGCCGTTGTATCGGACCTCAAAATGACAATGATTTCCGGTAGAATTGCCGGTGGAGCCTGCCCGGGCGATCTGCTGGCCCTTGTAGACGTGAGCGCCTACGGAGACGGTCAGGCTGCTGTTATGGCCGTAGCGGGTCACGTAGCCGTTGCCGTGGTCGATCTGCACCAGGTAGCCGTAACCGCTCATCCAGCCCGCGTAGGTGACTGTGCCGCCGTCCGCCGCGTAGATGGGCGTTCCCTTGGGCACGGCGATGTCAATGCCCTTATGATTGGTGGAACCGATGCCGCCGGGAGAACGCCGACCCCCAAAGTAGGAGCTGAGACGTCCTGTGGTAGGCCAGCGGAAGGTACCGGTTGCGTGCCAGGTGGGGCGTTCCTTGGTGCCCCGAAGCCGCTGTTCCGTCACAGGTTCCTGAAGTGTCACGGAGGACAGTACCGTGCGTTCGGTTTCCTCGCCGTTGACGTAAGTGACATTCGCCACCATATCCGCCGCGCCGTACTGCCCGGAGGAGGTGATTTCATAGTCGCCCACCCAAAGGCTTGCGGAATCGGTGTATTCAATCGCGTAGGGCACGCTTTCCACGTAACGCTCCTGCTGCACCACCGTCATGGTCAGATAGGGCACGGAGGCGGACATTGTCAGCACCTCATCGATTTGCAGCTTGTCAATATTGTAGCCGGGATTCAAGGCCAGCAGTTCCTTGGAGGTCAGGCCGTGGCTCTCGGCGATTTCAGACCAGGTGTCGCCCTTCGCCACGGTATAGGTGACCTCGGCGGTCTTGGTGCTGTAGAGGGTTTCCGCCAGATGCCCCAGATTCTGGAGCTGTTCTGTGGCGACGTACTCCTTCTTCACGTCCACCGCCTCGGCAAATTCCACAGAAATCGTCCCCTCGTTGGTAGCCGCCTGCTTCATCTGCTGCAAGAGGGCTTCCAGCGCGCCTTCGTAGGGCGTTGCGCCGATGGCTTCGCCGTCCACATAGAGGCAGTACGCCTGTGTAACCATGCCCAATTCCTGAGACAGATCTTCCTGATAGGTCTGGGCGTCCACAAGATCCTCCCGCCGCATCAGGCCGGACTCGTAATGCAGGAGACTGCCGTCGATCTGGTAGGTTCGTCCAAGGGTCTGGGCCGTCACCTGTTCCAGATTCTTCCGGGCGTTTTCGGCCACGGACTCCGACGCCACAGAGCCGATCACCTGCCCGTCATAGGAAACGGTTGTGCCCATGGTATAGGTAGCAAAGAAGAGGATCAGCCCCGCCGCGACACAGCCCGAGCCAAGAAAGACAGCGGGATGAATTCCCCTGCGGCCGTCATGCTTTGCGGAACGCTCCACGCTTTTCTGACGTGCCTTCTGGCTCCGGAGGAACACCTTTTCATGGAACCGGCTGGCCAGCATCGGCGTAACGCCCCAAAGCAGCAGAAGCATTTGAATCAGGAACCGGTCGGATTCCGGGAAACGGTGGGTCCGGTTCTCCCGCACGATTCTTCTCCAGCGGCGGCGGATGTGATGGGTCTTCTGGGTCACCGCCTGGAGGACTCCGCCGGACGCGTTCCCGGTCTTTGGCTGGTGTTCTGTTCTCTGCCGGCGTTCTGTACGGGCAGTGTGTTCCATTTTCTGCCGCTGCTCCGTGCGGGTGGAAACAGCGGGTTCAGAATCGGTACGATCCTCCTGTGTCTGGCGGCCATCGTCAGGGGTCCAGGACCGCGCGGCGGCAAGCTCCCGTTCAAAATCGCTCTCGTTCCAGGGACTCCAGCCGGGCTGTCTTTTTTCGGAGCCGCGGGGTTCCTGTCTCTGCCGCGTTTCCGTCTGACGGCCTTCTGTTCTCTGCCGCGTTTCTGTCTGACGGCCTTGTGTCCTCTGCCGGGTTTCCGTCTGACGGCTTTCTGTTCTCTGCCGTGCTTCTGTCTGACGGCTTTCTGTCCTCTGCCGGGTTTCCGTCTGACGGCTTTCTGTTCTCTGCCGCGTTTCCGTCTGACGGCCTGCACTCTGTCGTGTCTCCGTCCCTCTTCGGGAATCCTCTCCTTGACGCCGCCGGTTTTTCTTTGGGCGCGCGCCGGTCTTCTTTGTTGTCTGGCTCATAAATCTCCTTTAACGCAAGACCCAAGGGAGGGCCCGCCAAAAAAGTTACAATTTGTTACCAGTGTTATCATACGCCAATTTTCCAATTCCGTCAAGCCCCAAGGGAGACAAAAAACGATGCTCTCCGCCGCATAGGGCCTGCAAATCTGACAGAAAATCGAAAAGGCAGGTTCAGTCTGGCACAATCCGACAGTAAATTTGTAACGAAACCGTAAATTTTTGGGGGAATCATTTGAAAAATTCATTGACCCTGCGGATGGATTGTGTATAATAGACATAAAGCACGCAGTGTCCAACTGCTCTTTTGGAGGAATGGAAAATGTTCGAATTTTTAATCAAGAAACTGAAAGCACATCCCCGTAAAATCGTGTTCACCGAAGGCACCGATCCCCGCATTCTGGAAGCCGCGGCCCGTCTGCTGTCCGGCACGTTCCTGACGCCGGTGCTGGTGGGCAATCCGGATGAAATCGCTGCCGCCGCGAATGAAATCGGCTTCAATATCCGGGGCGCTGAGATCCGTGATCCCGAGAATTTCGAGGACATGGAGAAAATGGTGGAGGAAATCGTGGCGCTCCGCAAGGGCAAGCTGACCGAGGAGAAGGCCCGGGAAGTCCTGAAGCAGGGCAACTATTTCGGCACCATGCTGGTGAAGATGGGCTATGCGGACGCTCTGCTGGGCGGCGCGACCTATTCTACTGCTGATACCGTCCGGCCTGCCCTCCAGCTGATTAAGACCAAGCCCGGCTGCAAGATCGTCTCCAGCTGCTTCATTCTGGTCCGCCCCTCCGCTACCGGTGACCCTGACGTGTTTGCTATGGCTGACTGCGCCATCAATATCAAGCCCTCCGAGGACGAGCTGGTTGAGATTGCCACCGAGACCGTGCAGACCGCCCGGACCTTCGGCATCAATCCCAAGGTGGCGTTCCTCAGCTATTCCACCCATGGCTCCGGCAAGGGCGACGACGTGGACAAAATGCGCAACGCCTGCGAGAAAGCCAAGCTCTGCCTTCCCGGCGTGCTGGTGGACGGCGAACTGCAATTTGACGCCGCCGTGTCTCCCCGTGTCATGCGGACCAAGTGCCCCGAGTCCCCCATCCACGGCAATGCCAACACCTTCATCTTCCCCGATATCAACGCGGGCAACATCGGCTATAAAATCTGCCAGCGTATGGGCGGTTTCGACGCTTACGGCCCCATTCTCCAGGGTCTGAACGCGCCCATCAACGACCTCTCCCGGGGCTGCAACGCTCAGGAGGTCTATTCCATGGCCATCATCACTGCCGGTCTTTGCGAGGACTGAGCAGGCATACAACATAGACCGCCGGTTCCGGAAGCTGTGGGGCCGGCGGCTTCTTTTGGGAGGGAGTTCGGATGGAAAAGACGGCGCGGGAGCTTCGGGGACAGTGTCTTGCGGCGCGGCGGGGTCTTTCGGCTGAGGCGCGGGACAGGTACAGCCTGCGTATCTGCCAGCGACTGGCGGGCCTGCCGGTTCTGGGAGACGCGGGAGTGATTTTCTCCTATCAGGCGTGCTGGGATGAAGCGGACCTGACGGCGTTCCATAACTGGGCGCGGGATTCCGGGAAGACGCTGGCGTTTCCGTGGACGGGTCAGGAGGGCGCGATGGAGGCGTTGGTCCCGCTGTCCGAAAACGGCTGGGCCCTGGACCGCTTCGGTATCCGCTCGCCTTTGCCGGAACGCTCCCGGAGGCTGGCGCCCGGAGAGATTGCCGTTGTCCTGACCCCCTGCGTGGGCTTTGACGGACACGGGAACCGTCTGGGCCACGGGGCGGGGTTCTATGACCGCTTCTTCCCCCGATGCCCACAGGCGGTCCGGATTGCCATCGGGTTTGAGGCCCAGCGCTGTGACTGCCTCCGGCCTGAACCTTGGGACGCGCCTATGGATTTCCTTGTGACGGAAGACGGCGTTTGGTCCTTTTCATGAAAAAACGCGTTCCCCTGCCGTGACTGGCAAGAGAACGCGTTCTTTTTTGCATTTAGGAATTATTTTTACTCTAAGCTGTATGTTTTTTCCTCCACTTATCTGTTTTCTGCCTGTTATTCCCGGTGGAGCTTTGCGGCATAGAGAACGCTGCGCATCAGCATGGCCCGGGTCATAGGCCCTACGCCGCCGGGTACAGGTGTGATAAAGGCGGCCTTTTCGGATACCGGCCCGAAGTCCACGTCGCCGGAGAGCTTCCCGTCAGGACCGCGGTTCATGGCCACGTCAATCACCGCCGCGCCGGGCTTCACCATGTCCGCCGTCACAAGACCTGTACGTCCCACAGCGGAAACCAGGATATCGGCTTCTCTGGTATACGCGGCCAGGTCTGGCGTTTTGGAATGGCACAGACTCACCGTACCGTCAGCCTGGGTCAGGAGGGTGGACAGCGGCTGTCCCACCAGACTGCTCCGGCCTATGACCACACAGCGTTTCCCGCGGACGGGAATATCATACGCGGCCAGAAGCTCCATCACGCCCGCCGGGGTGCAGGGCCGGAACCCTTCCCGCCCAAGGGTCATCTTTCCCACGTTCAGCGGATGGAAGCAGTCGACGTCCTTGTCCGGCCGGATGCTCTCCAACACCTGCCGCGTGTCCAGATGTCCTGGCAGAGGGAGCTGGACAAGAATGCCGTCGATTTTCGGGTCTTCGTTCAGCTCCGCCAGCAGCGCCAGCAATTCCGCCTGGGTGGTCTCCGCGGGTATCCGGTGGGAGAAGCTCTGTATCCCGCATTCCCCGCAGTCCCGCTCCTTTCCACGGACGTATATCTGGGACGCGGGGTCTTCTCCTACCAGTACCACTGCAAGCCCTGCTTTCAGACGCTCCGCTTCCGCCCGGACCTCCGCCTTTACCTTTTCCGCAAGGGCTTTGCCATCAAGGATTGTCATGTCTTTCTTCCTCCGTATCGCTGTCCGTTTCCAGCCCGGATTCCACCGCGTCTGTATCCGGACCGGCTTCTTTTTTTGTGGTTTCTTCTGATGCGGCTTCGATTTCCGCGGCGGCTGGATCTGAATCGCTTTCCGTTGTTTCGGAACCTGAATCTGAATCTGAACCATGGGCCTCTAAAATATCCTCCAGCTCTGGAGGGGCGTCCTGCTCAGCCTCCGGGGACGCGGGCTGTCGTTCTTCTGCCAGCCGGTTCACGTAAAGACTGATGGCGGACGCGCGGCGGATACAGAGCTGATAGAAGAGCAGCCCGGCCCCCGCCAACGCCAGAAGGAAGCTCAGTGCCTGGGATACCCGGACAGGCTCGCCAAGGAAGCTGAGTCCGAAGAGGTAGAGGCTGTCGGTACGCAGGCCCTCAATCCAGCAGCGGCCCAGACCGTACCAGAGAAAGTAGAATGCCGTATTCTCCCCATCGAACCGGCGGCCCTTGGAGACAACCAGAAGAATCAGGGCCAGTCCCGCCAGATTCCAGAGGCTTTCATAAAGGAAGGTGGGGTGGACTTCAATATATTGGTAGCTGCTGACCCAGAGCCGCATCCGCCAAGGCAGGTCCGTAAAAGAACCGAAGGCTTCCCGGTTGATAAAATTGGCCCAGCGCCCGATCACCTGACCCAGCAGCAGGCCCATGACGCACAAGTCCGCCAGCGCGCCGAAAGGGATTTTCCTGCGCCGGGAGAAGCAGTAAGCCACCAAAGCGCCCGCGATGACGGTGCCGTAAATGGCAAGCCCGCCGTCCCATATGGCAATCATGCGCCCGAATTCCAGCCCTCCGGACGCGTTCCGGTAGAGGTCCAGATTGAACAGCACATAGTAGACACGGGACCCCAGGATGCAGCACGGCACCGCCCAGAGCACCAAATCCAGCACGTTGTCACTGGTCAGACCGTATTTCGGCGCCTGTCTCATACACAGCAGCAGGCCCGCCAGAAAGCCCAGGGCCAGGATGACGCCGTACCAGTAGACCCCGTGGCCGATGTGAATGGCGATAACGTCCGGATTAAAGGACCACTCTCCGAACAGGCCGGGGAAGCTGATGGGCATATCTTTCAGAGCAGTTAACGCAGTCAAAAACGAGACTTCCTTTCTATCAATCAGGTTTCCTCTTTGGGGACGATTTCGCAGAAGACCGACCGGTCCTCCGTGATGTTCTTCCGCAGGAAATCCAGCACGTCGTCCAGGTTGATGGAGTCGAAGACCTCCGGGAAGCGGAAGGGATCGTAGCCGTTGAAATGCCCATCGGTCATGGACGCGGCGATATTTTCAAAGGAGTTCAGCGCCCGGATATTGAAGCCGTAGGACGCCCGCCGCACCCGCTGGTAGAAGGACTCGTCCGCGCCTTCCCGCACCAGCCGCCCGGCCTCCTTCAGGATTTCCTCCGCCACGGTCCGGGTTTCCTTGCTGTCGCCTCCCGCGTAGAGGTAGGCCGCGCCGGGCAGCAGCTCGAAGGCCCCGCCGAAGGTTCCGTTAATCAGCCCCTGACTGTACAGCCGTTGGTACAAAGGACTGGATTCCCCAAGGAGCAGGTCGCAGGCGATGTCCCCCAGAATCATGGTCCGCAGGGTATCCTCCCCGCGCTCCGGCGGCCGGCACTTGAAAGCGGAAAGGAACTGAGGCGACGAAACCTCCATAGCGATCTGATTCTCCCGTTCTGCCACTGCCTCCGGTTCCTGGCCGTAATCCCGGGCAATCACCGGCCCGCCGCTCCGGGGAAGGACCCTCTGAGCCAGTTCGCTGACCGCCGCCGGTTCCACGTCGCCAACTACCGTCAGGATCATGTTGGAGGGTGTATAGAAAGCCTTATGACAATCATAGAGGGTCCCGGCGGTGATATGGGAAATGCTCTCAATGGTCCCCGCGATGGAGGTCTTGGCCGGGTTCTGCTGATAGAGGGCCTTGAGCATCTGATGGTAAATCTGCCAGTCGGGGTTATCCTCGATCATACGGATTTCCTGGCCGATAATCCCCTGCTCCTTGGCGACGCTCTCATCCGTAAAATAAGGAATGGAGACAAATTTCAGCAGAATTTCCAGATTTTCCTCGAATTTGCTGGTAGAATCGAAATAATACGCGGTTATGGCGTTGGAGGTGAAGGCATTGGGTTCCGCGCCGTTTTTGGCCAGCTCCTGCAAGGCGTTGCCCTCTTCTGTATCAAACATCTTATGCTCAAGATAATGGGCGATTCCGGCAGGGGTGTCCAGCCATTGCCCGTCATGCTGGAAACGGGTGTCCATACCGCCGTACCGGGTGGCGAAGAAGGCGTATTTTTTCGCGTAGCCCGGCTTTGGCACCACCCGGATTTCCAGGCCGTTGGGCAGGGTCTCCTGATGGACCAGCTCGCCGATGCGCTGATAAAAATTCTGTTTCATTCCGCGTCCTCCTTTCCCCGCAGGAAATACACCGTGTCCAGGGCAACGCTCCCCATGGCCTCCTGAATCCGCTCCAGGGGCGTTTCCCGTACCTGCTGGGCAAGATCTTCCAGGCTGTCGTTCTGACCGGTGGCAATGCTGCCGATACAGAAATTCTCCATCCGGCCCTGGGAATCCTGCATGGACGCATAGGCATTCAGCAGGGTGCTTCGGGCGGCTTCCAGTTCCCAGTCCTCCAGATTGCCGTTCTGCACCGCCTGGAGCTGGGCCATGATTTCGTCATAAGCCTTCTGGTAATTTTCAAACTCAATGCCGGAGGACACCGTAATCAGCCCCTTGGACCGGTGGAAGGTAGAGGACGCGTAATAGCACAGGGACAGCTTTTCCCGCACGTTCAGGAACAGTTTGGAATTGCTGCTCCCGCCGAACAGAGTGTTCCCCAGAAGCAGCGCAGGCCAGTCCCGGCTCTTGCAGGTAAAGCCCATGCCCAGCTTGCCTTGGGTCACGTCAAGGGATTCCGTAATGGTCCGGGGCGCGTCGGGGGCGGCGTGGCGCGTTACGGGCAGCAGGGGTTCCACCTTCTCGCGGGGCAGGGACGAGAAGGCCGCCCGCATTGCCTGTTCCACCCTGCCCTGTGACGCGCTGCCGCTGTAGAACAACTCCAGCCGGGCGGTGGACAGGAGCTTCTGATACGCCGTGTAGAGCTTTCCGGCCTGAAGCTTCTCCACCCCGGCCTGTTCGCCAAGTCGGGACACGCCATAGGGTTCCCCGGCGCACATCTCCTGGAGAAGGCGACGGTCTGCATAGGCCCGCTTGTCGTTGATCAGGCTTCGGATCGCGTCGGTCAGGTTGGTCCGTTCGCTCTCAAAGTAATTGGTGACAAAACGACCGCGTTCCGTCGCAGGGTCGCAGACCAATTCTCCAAGAAGCCCCGCCACGTCCTCCAGAAGCCGTTCGCCGCCGGGGGTAAAGCTGTCGTCGATCATGCTGGCCACGAATCCCAGGCAGTGGGTCTCGCCGATTTTCCGCACCACGCTTTCGATCCGCGCCCCATAGAGCCTGTCCAGCTTTGCCGACAGCAGTCCCATATTCGGGCAGGTCACCGTGCCCCGCCGCAGCACCGGCGGAAGCAGGGCAAACCCGGACGCTGTTTCCTCCCGCAGGGGCACGAGGAACTGCGCCGAGAGCACGCTGGTCTTGAATTTGCGCGCTGGCAGATACGTCAGGTAGACCTCTTCTGCCAGCCTTGTTCTGATCCCTTCCAAAATCTCAGCTCCTTCTGTGTTCGTCTGAATCTTTCATCTTTTTCAGCACTCCTGATTATAGTATATTTTTCCCAAGAAAGAAAGCCCTCTTGTAAAAAAGACTCGAATTTTGCGGCGTCATAAAAGGGCCGTCCGGCGCATAGGTTGTCCCAGAGGTGAATGGAATGAAACGAAGGAGAATCTTCCGGCGTGTGGAAGCGCTGCTGCTGGCCTGCGGGACGCTTTGGCTCGCTGCGGTGACGGCGGGCAGCGAGAATGCAGCGGCGGCCTGGAAAGCCCTGGGGGACGCGGCGCCGCTGGGGGTACTGCAATGGGAGCTGGGGGACTTCCGGCGGCAGGACGGCCTGTCTGCTGCTGCGGCTCTGGCGATTGGACAGTCTCCCCTGCTGCTGGCGGCGGGACCGGCCATTGCGGACTATCAGGCCCTGAACCGGCAGGAGGCCCCGGAGGAAGACGGCGAGACGACGGAACCTGCTGTGATTCCCGTGGAGGAAACGCCCTTGGACCCCGTTGCTGCTCCCGCTGCGGACAACGGCGTGCCTGCCAAGACGCTGGTTCCTTCCAGCACGGAGGGCTATACCGTCTGCGGCCGGACCTACATCAGTAATTCTACCCAGCATATCCTGTCCATAGAAGACCTCCAGCAGCCCTTTGACGCCCGGTTAGGCCCCGAGGAACCTCAGATTCTGATCCTGCATACCCACGGCAGCGAAGCCTATACCCCCGTCCCTGGGACTTCCGTTGTCTGGTCCGGGAACTGCCGCACCACCGACTGCCGCTGGAACGTGGTCCGGGCCGGGGATGAAATGGCCGCCGTCTTCCATGAGCGGGGCATTTCCGTCCTCCATGACCGCACCCTTTATGATTATCCCTCTTATTCCGGCGCTTATGACCGTTCCCTGGCTGCAATTCAGTCCTACTTGGCCCAGTATCCCTCCATCCGCTTTATCCTGGATGTGCATCGGGACGCCATTGAAGACGGGCAGGGGAATCAGTACAAAGCCGTCTCCGAAATCGAGGGCCTGGGAACCGCCGCGCAGATGACCATTGTCCTGGGCAGCGACGGCAGCGGTCTGGAGCATCCGCGATGGATGGAGAATCTCCGGCTGGGAACGGCCATCCAGGAGGAGGCCCTGCGGGATTATCCTACCCTGATGCGGCCCCTCCTGCTCCGGAACTCCCGCTATAACCAGCACGCCACCACGGGTTCTCTGCTGGTGGAGGTGGGCGCGGCCGGCAATTCCCCGGAGGAAGCAGCCCTGTCCGCCCGCCTCTTCGCTGAAAGTATGTCCAATATCCTGGAGGCCCAAAGCAAATGAACCGCTCTCTTCCCCTACAGCAATTCCATCCTGAACAGAGAGCTTTAATAGCAGAATCCAGCAGAAATAAAGGAATCTGAAAACTTTTTGCGCTGAAATAATCTTGCCCCTGGTGGAATTGCTGTAAAAACCTTCCGGCGCGCCGCGGGAGCTTCTTTTCCGTGAGCGCGCCGTTTTTTGCACCCAATTCACGCCTGTGTCTTTGCTGTCTTTTCCAATCGCTGCGGAGTAAAAATCTGGACGCTGTCAGAAATATAAATCTGGAGCGGGACTTTTTTTATGACCCGTGCTTTTGGGGCATACTGTTCCTTGACGATTTTCCGGTTCTGTCAGAAAGAAGCAGGCGTTTTTGTGAGATCCTCCAAAAATTCCCGGCGGCTCAGGGAAAAGATTGACATTTTGACAAAATCTGTTATACTGGACAAAAAGGGTCAAGTTTCGGGAAAGGGGAACGGCCGTATGCTGATCACAAGAGAGCTGGACTATGCCATACGGACCCTGCGGGCGCTGCACCGGCACGGACAGCTTTCGGCGGCGGCGGTGGCGGAGCTGGAGCATATGCCAAAGGCCATCACGCTGAAAACCCTCAGCCGGCTCCATGGCGCGGGCATTGTGGAGAGCAGGCGGGGTATCGGCGGCGGTTACGTCCTCCGGCGGCCCTGCCGGGAATTGACGCTGCTGGACCTTTTCCAGGCCCTGGACGAGCCGCCGCTGCTCAACCGCTGCCAGAAGGAGGGCTACTGTTGCGAGAACCATCCCGAAGGCGGCTGCGGTATCTGCCGGGAGCTGAACCGGGTGCAGTCGGCGCTGAATCTGGAATTCCAAAGAACCCCGTTAAGCGATATCTTTGCATAAATCCGGACGCAATATGAAGGAAAAAGGAGGCACACACATGATGTATCAAACCACCCAGGCCCATGAAGAACTCCGGGCCAAAGTACGGGCTTTCGCCGAAAGTGAAATCAAACCCATCGCGTTTATGCTGGACAAGGAGAACAAATTCCCCACAGAGGCCGTGGCGAAAATGGGCGAACTGGGTCTGATGGGCCTGCCCTACGAGAAAGAGTACGGCGGCGCAGGGTCTGATGCGCTCAGCTACGCCATCGCCGTGGAGGAATTGGCCAGGGTCGACGGCGGCGCGGGAGTCATCCTGTCCGCCCACACGTCTTTGGGCACCTATCCGATTTACGCCTTTGGCACGGAAGAGCAGAAGAAAAAATACCTGCCCGATCTCTGCTCCGGCAAAAAACTGGGCGCGTTCGGCCTGACGGAACCAAACGCCGGTTCTGACGCGGGCGGCACCGAAACCACCGCCGAGGATATGGGGGACTACTACCTTCTGAACGGCGAGAAAATCTTTATCACCAACGGCGGTGAGGCCAGCACCTACGTCGTGTTTGCCGTGACCACGCCTGGCATCGGCACCCGGGGCATCTCCGCCTTTATCGTCGAGAAGGGCTGGGATGGATTTACCTTCGAGGAACATTACGACAAGATGGGCATCCGGTCCTCCGCTACCTGCCAGCTCAATTTCAACGGCGTGAAGGTCCCCAAGGAGAATCTGCTGGGCAAGGAAGGCCAGGGCTTCAAGATCGCCATGGCTACCCTGGACGGCGGACGGATCGGCATCGCGGCACAGGCTCTGGGCATCGCTCAGGGGGCTTATGAGGCCGCTGTGGAGTATTCCAAGGAGCGGGTCCAGTTCGGACGGCCTATCTGTCAGCAGCAGAATATCGCCTTCAAAATCGCGGACATGGCAACGAAGCTTCGCTGCGCAAGATTCCTGGTCTACTCCGCCGCAGAGCTGAAGCAGGCCCATGTCCCCTACGGCATGGAGTCCGCCATGGCCAAGCAGTACGCCTCTGATATCGCACTGGAAGTCACCAACGACGCTCTCCAGATTTTCGGCGGCTGCGGCTACCTCAAGGGCATGGAGGTCGAACGCTTCTACCGCGACGCCAAAATTACCACCATCTACGAGGGAACCAACGAGATTCAGCGGGTCGTCATCGCCTCCCACATTCTGGGCAAGGCGGGTAAGGCTGACAGCGCGCCCGTGCAGAAGAGAGGCCCCGAAACCGGCGAACGCAAAAAGGCCATCTTCAAGGACGGCAGCGCGCAGGAGAAGGTGGAGGCCCTTGTCGCCAACCTCAAGAAGGACGGCCATGACTTCACCGTCGGCATTCCTATGGATACGCCCATTACCCAGGCGGAACGGGTGGTATCTGCCGGTCAGGGCATCGGGGCCAGGGAGAATATGAAGCTGGTGGAAGCTCTGGCGAAAGCGGCAGGCGCGGCCATTGGTTCCAGCCGTCCCGTGGCGGAAACGCTGAAATACCTGCCCCTGAACCGCTATGTGGGAATGTCCGGCCAGAAGTTCAAGGGGAATCTCTATATCGCCTGCGGCATCTCCGGCGCGATCCAGCATTTGAAGGGCATCAAGGACGCAAGCTGCATCGTGGCCATCAATAAGGACCCCAACGCCAAGATTTTCAAGAACTGCGATTACGGCATCGTGGGGGATGTGATGGAAATCCTGCCCCTGCTGACCGCCGCCCTGGATACCGGCGAGAAACTGCCCGCGCCGCCGATGGTCAAGATGAAGCGGATGGTTCCCAAGAAGGTCACCCAGCCCCGGAAGCTCTACGTCTGCAACGGCTGCGGCTATGAATACGACGTGCTGGCAGGGGACCCTGAGAACGACGTGAAGCCCGGCACCGCCTTCAAGGAACTGCCCGAAGGCTGGACCTGCCCCCATTGCGGCGAACCGGTGGACGGCTTTATTGAAACGGAGGTCTGAGCGGTTATGCGTCTGGAGAAAGAGAAGCTCATTGCCGCCTGTCAGGAAAGCCTGCTGCCTTGTGTGCGCATTACGCCGTCCCAGGAGAACGCGGGCCCGGCAGACAGCAAGTTCGGCGGGGACTTCTATCTGCCTGCCGGAGCTGAACCGCCGGAGATGGAATTCCTGGCGCAGGTCAATTTCTCCCAGGTCCCCCGGCTGGAGGGCTTCCCGGACAAGGGTCTGCTGCAATTCTTCCTCTGCACGGACGAGGACCGGTTTGAGTCCTTCTATGAAGACGGCTGCGCGTGGAAGCAGGACGCCGGGTTCTTCCAGGTCCGCTGGTACCCGGAGGCCCCCGAGGACGCGCCCGCCTGTGTGAACGCCGTGCCGGAAAAGCGCTGGCATCTGGATTCTCCCAAGGGCGGCATGAATTTCGAGCCGTCGGAGGAAATCGCTACCATCTCTGTCAGGGAAGACGGCGGCTTTGCGTTCGACCTTGGCTTTGAGTTCCTTGAAGACGCGCTGACCCCGATCTTCCAGGCCGCGTGGGAAGAGGACGATGACGATGAAGACAGGGAAGAAGAAGAGGGCGTTTACGATCTGGAGAACAGCTGCGAGGATACGGACCAATTCTTCTGCGACTTCGGCAACTGGGGCTTCAAGCTGGGCGGACATCCGTCTCTGCGGCAGGGGGAATTCCGGCTGGAGGAGGAAGACCATCAGGCGTATTCGGCACTGCTGTTCCAGTACGACCTGACGCCGCCCCATGACCCGGGCTGCCAGGAAGAGGATACCTTCTGTTTCTTCATCAAGCCCGGGGATTTGCGGGGCTGCCGTTTTGACGACATCCTGATGATTCATCACAACTGCTTCTGACAAACGATTCTGAACAACTGCCCGGAGAGAGGACCGCCCAAATTCCTCACTCCTCATTCATAATTCCTAATTCAACACTAAGGAGGTTTTCCCTGTATGTATAACTATCGTATGGTGACTGACGACCTGTACTGGGTTGGCGCGGACGAGCACCGGCTGGCTCTGTTTGAGAACATCCATCCCCTGTATCACGGCGTGAGCTATAACGCCTATGTGCTGCTGGACGAGAAAACCGTGCTGTTTGATACGGCGGACTGGGCGGTGGGCCGGGAGTTCCTCGCCAACGTCAAGGCGGTGCTGAACGGCAGGCCCCTGGACTATCTGGTGATTAATCATGTGGAACCCGACCACGCCGCCTCCATTGAGGAAATCCTGCTCCGCTGGCCGGATGTGCAGATCATCACTACCCCCAAGGCGGTGACGATTCTCAATCAGTTCGGCTTTGACCTGGACCCCAACGCCGTGCAGGAGGTCAAGGAAGGGGACACCAAGTGCTTTGGCAAGCATACCGTGGCCTTCGTCTATGCGCCTATGGTCCATTGGCCGGAGGCGATGGTGACGTTCGATACCACCAACGGCGTCCTCTTCTCCGCTGACGCCTTCGGTTCCTTCCGCGCCCTGGACGGAAAGCTCTTCGCCGATGAAGTGGACTTCGACCGGGAGTGGATCGACGACGCCCGGCGCTACTATACCAACATCGTGGGAAAGTACGGCCCCCAGGTTGTGGCGCTGCTGAACAAGGCCGCCAGCGTGGTGGGGCTGGATAATATCAAGATGCTCTGCCCCCTCCATGGTCCCATCTGGCGGAAGGACCTGGGCTATATCATTGACAAGTACACCCATTGGGCTACCTACGAGCCGGAGGAAAAGGGCGTTATGATCGTCTACGCCTCCATGTACGGCAATACCGAGAACGCCGCCGAGGTCCTGGCCGCCAAGCTCACCGCCCGGGGCGTTACCAATACCCGGCTGTACGATGTCTCCAGCACCCACGTCAGCTATCTGATCTCTGACCTCTTCAAGTACAGCCATATCGTCTTCGCGTCCGTCACCTATAACCTGGGCATTTTCCCGCCCATGCACAACTTCCTGATGGACATGAAGGCCCTGAATCTCCAGAAGCGCACCGCCGCGATTATGGGCAGCGGTTCCTGGGCGCCCCGGTCCGGCGAGCTGATCCGGAAGTGTCTGGAGGACTTGAAGCATTTCGATATCCTGGACGACGAAATGACCGTTACTTCCTCCCTCAGGCCCGACAACGAGGCCGAAATCGACGCTCTTGCCGACGCGATTGCCGCTTCCGTCCAGAAGTAAGGCCGGGGAGACGCTGAAAAATTGAAACAGAAAAGGACCTGCTGTCTGTGCAACGCGGACGGCAGGCCCTTTTTATATCTGAAATTTTTGCGCTTCACTTCATCCGCCTTTTGAACGGAACAGCGGGAAGATCCGGAATCAGATCAGGTTTGCAAAGGGTGAGACCACCAGGACCGTCAGCAGGCCCGCTACCGCAATGGCCAGACTGCTCATAGCCCCTTCCACTTCCCCCAGCTCGATGGCTCTCGCGTTCCCTATGGCATGGGCAGAGGCGCCGATGGCGATCCCCTTTGCCACCGGCTCCTGAATGCGGAAAATCCGGAAGATGAACTCCGCCGTGATATTGCCGATAATGCCCGTGACGATGATAACAGCCACAGTGATAGTCGGAATGCCGCCCAGTTCCTCGGAGACGCCCATGCCGATGGCCGTTGTGATGGATTTCGGCAGCAGGGTGACGTATTGTTCATGGCTCAGGGAAAAGAGCTTCGACAGGGCAAACACGCTGACAAGACTGGCCAGCACCCCGGCGGCAATCCCTCCCGCGATCGCTTTGAGATTCTTTTTCAAAAGGGCAAGCTGCTGATAGAGCGGCACCGCCAGACAGACCGTGGCAGGGGTCAGAAGATAGCTGATGTACCTGGCCCCTTCGTTGTACTGCCCGTAGTCCGCTTTCAGAAACACCAGCACGCCGATGATCAGAATGGTGGCAATCAGAATGGGATTCAGAACGCCCAGCCGGTATTTTTTCTTCACGTGCTTCCCAATCTCAAAGGCAGCCAGGGTCAAAACCGCCCCGAAATAGACGGATTCTGTCAGAAATTCCCTCATACCTGCTTTCCCCTCTCCCGGCGGATGATGCTCTGCACTGTCCGGCCCGTTGCCCCCATGACGATGACGGTGGTGACAAAGGTGATGGCGCTGACCGGAATCCAGACGGGACGCAGTTCAGGCCACGCGTCCAGAAGCCCCACCGCCGCCGGAATGAACATCATGGGCATGATCTCAATCAGGAACCCTGCTGTTTTTTGGACCTGCTCCAGCTTCACAACGCCGGTACACAGGGCCAGCAGGAGCAGAACCAGGCCGTAGACGCTGGCGGGAACCGGGAAGGGAATCAGAAAATGCAGGATTTCCCCCAGAAGAGAGAAACACAGGATGATACCAAACTGACGCAGAAAAACCATACCAAAACTACCTTTCGTTACATCATATCCGTAATACTGTAAAACATCCGCGCCTGCTTGTCAACGGAAACTTTTTGGCCCCGAAAAAAGACGGACGTCCTCTCGGCAGAATGTACAGGGAGGGCGTCCATTTTCTGTTTTCAGCGGATGAAGCTGGTGCGCTGGACCGGTTCCCGTTCCGGAAGCCCGTATTTCTCCCGGCCCAGTGCAATGCTCCGCATAAGGAAGGTCATATTTCTGGCCAGGGTGCGCATGGTCTGCATTCCCTCCAGATCCTCTGCCGCCTGACCCGGTTCCCGGCCATGAACGCTGTTCCAATACTGGCTGGGGGCTACCGGCATTCCGGAGATGGTGAAGAACTTATTCAGCTCGTCAAATGCCGCGGACAGTCCTCCCCGACGAGCTGCCACCACTGCCGCGCCGGCTTTCATGGTCTTGTCAAAGGGCGTGCTGTAGAAAAGCCGGGTCAGGAAGGCCGTCAAGGTGGGGTTGGCAGCGGCGTAATATACCGGACTGCCCACGACAAGACCATCGCAGGCTTTGAACTTGGGAGCCGTCTCGTTGACCGCGTCGTCAAACACGCACCGGCCGTTTTTCCCGCAGCCCCCGCAGGCGATGCAGCTTCGGATGGCCTCCCTGCCGATCTGAACGCACTCCGTCTCTATGCCCTCCGACTGGAAAACCTTCGCCATTTCCGCCAGCGCAAGGGCCGTGTTGCCGTTGGGTCTGGGACTTCCGTTGATCATCAGAACCTTCATATGCTTACTCCTTTCCGCAGATGCCAAGGGGATTCTGAACAGCTTTGAAAAGAGACGCCGTTCTGATCCTGCGGGCGTCTCTTTTCGCTGCTGAAACCGGGACGAGAAATTTTATTGTGACAGGCCGTCCATGCTTACGCTGTCTTCTCCGGCGTGGGCTGGAGCTTCACGCCCAGCAGCTTTGCCGCGGCGTCCACGGGCACATACGCCATGCCGTTATACTGGAAGCCCTCCACCTGCACCTGCCGGCCTTCCATTTCCAGGGTCAGGCGCAGCAGGGTGGAAACGGACGGAACAGGCGCGGAAGGTTCCTCCGGGTTCTGCTGGTTCTCCGGCGGCGCAAGTCCCGGATCTTCATTGGAAGCGGGCGTTTCCGGGGCCGGGTCTTCGGAGGCGGGAGTGCTCTTCAATTCGTCAGGCAGTCCGGGGGCCGAAAGCTCGGGGAACTTCACCAGCAGATTCGGCAGGGGCACGCAGCACTGGTCTGCCATGGTCCGCAGAGGCCAGTTCAGCGTCTGGTCCCGGTAGGCCAGCGTACCCTTATAGGCCGCCGTCTCCGTCTCCTCGGCGGTGATGATCACGGCGCTTTCGTCTGTGGGCATGGGATTGGGGGATTCCTGCATAAAGGCGTACAGGGCTTTGGCGATGTCGATGCGGGAGGTATAGGGGGTGAGGATGTACGCCAGGTCGCCGTCAGAGAAGGTCTCCTGCCGGTCCTCCATGCCAAGGAACGCGCGGGCTTTGGAGAGAATTGCCTGGGCGTCGGGGCCGGAGATGTACAGGTTGGGGCTGAACTTGTTGTCCTCGCCGCCGTCGATCAATCCAGCGGAACGGGCGGCAAGGAGCGCGTCATAGTAAGGGCTTCCCTGTGGAGCGTCGGCAAAGGCGGGGGTGTTCTCCGTCCAGCTGTTCAGGCCGCACAGCTTTGCCACGGACGTCACAAACGCTCCCCGCTCCATCCCAAGCCGGGGCGCGAAGGTGTGGCTGCTGGTGCCTGCCATAACGCCCGCATCCGCCAGGGCCGTCAGTTCAGGCTGCAATTCCGCGTATTTTGCCAGGTCCACATAGCCCTCCAGAGTCAGAGGCTCACGGCTGGAGTACGCGGGGGTGGCGTAGCCGTAAAGACGCTTGTCGTTCAGGGGGTACTGATTGACCGTCACGTAATCCGGCGGCTCCTTGGAATCCTTCCGCAGAGGGTTCACGGTTTCCGGCGGGTAGTCCAGGCGGTTGGTCAAGGCGTTGCCCTCAATGGTAAACAGACAGCCGTCTTCTACATAGAGTACGTAGCCGATATGGGTGATAGAACCAGAGGTCACGCTGCGGAACAGAACCAGGTCTCCCTGACGGGGCTCGTAGTTCCCGCCGCGGAGGAGGCTGTTCTGCCACTGGCCTTTTGCCTTGAACATCTTGTAATGCTCTCCGCAGCTGATGGAAGACGGGAAGACATCCGTGGAAAGGCCGGCTTCCCGGGCGCACCAGGAGACAAACATATCGCACCAGTAGCCGTTGGGGTAGCCGAAGCGCTGGCCGTATTTTGTCAGCTCCTTTGCGCCCTCGGTATAGCCCATCTGGGACAGCGCGATATTGATGGTCGTTCCGGACTGGGACAAGTCTTCCGCCATGACCGGAGTCAGACACAGCAGAACCGCCAGCAGCAGGGACAGAAATCGTTTCACAAAACCGCTCCTTTTTTACAGGGCGCCTGCCCTTTTTTTGCATTGTTTTCCATTATATCACTTTTTTTCTGTTTTTCAAGTGTCCCTTTCAAATGCCCGCGCTGTTCATGGGTTGCAAGATCGGCCAGCCGGGTGGGGAGGGGGACGCGGCTTTCCTTTCCCGTCAGACGGAGGGCCAATTCCGTTACTGTGTCCAGGCTCACCCAGTTTCCTACGGACAGATAGACCGGTTTTACGCCCGTGTGGGTCCTCAGAACGCGTCCTAAGATTTGACCGTCCTTTGTGATATCCGCCCACGCGCCCGCCCGGTCCTCCGGCATGGGACAGACCGCGCCCGCAACCTGATAGAAGCTCTTTGCGATTCCGGCGGTGGGGGTGTTCAGGTAGAAGGACGCGTGGCTTGCCAGTCCCAGGCCCCGGGGATGCAGAACGCCGTTTCCGTCAAAGAGGTAGAGCCCGGGTTTCTCCGTCAGCCGGGAGGCCGTTTCCAGCACCAAAGGCAGCTCCCGGAACGCAAAACAGCCCGGTATATACGGAAACCGGACCTCTCCCGCGCAATGGGCCTCCTCCAGCACCGCTCCGGTCCACGCGTCCAGCACGACGATACAGCATACCGCCAGTTCACGGCCGCCTTCCTGCCAGTAGGCCAGATCGACCCCCGCGACGCTCCGGATATCCCCCGGCGGCGTTCTGTCCCATGGCTCCAGCGCCGGCGACAGTTCCTCCTGGACCCGCACGCACTCCGCTTCTGTCAGGCCAAGGAATTCCTTCGGGGCCAGCAGATTCATCGTTATCCCCTCCCTGCATGATAATTAAATGGTATGTCCACTTTAGCACAGAACAGCGGGCTTGTCCACCAGCAAAACAGACCGTCAGCTGTGAATAATTTCATTCTGCCGCAACGGAATCCGCAAGGCTGACGGAGTGTCCAAGCTATGATAAAATCTGGCAAATGCGCTGGAAATGAAGCAGGATAAGCAGAGGCATTCCCCACAAACTAAAGCAGGGCTGGAAAACAGAAACGGAGGGGATTTTACGGCTGGCAAATACGGTTACATCCGGGTAAGCAGCACGGACCAGAACGAGGACCGGCAGTTGGACGCGCTTCGTGAGCTGGCGGTGCCGGAGGAGCGGATTTATCTGGACAAGCAATCGGGCAAGGATTTCAACAGGCCGAACTATCAGCGGCTGGTGAGAAAACTGAAGCCGGGCGATTTACTCTACATCAAGAGCATCGACCGGCTGGGGAGGGACTATGAGGAAATTCAGAACCAATGGCGGCGCCTGACCAAGGAGAAGGGTGTGGACATCTGCGTGATCGATATGCCGCTCCTGGACACCCGCCGGGGCCGGGACCTGGTGGGCACGTTCCTCAGCGATATCGTCCTTCAGGTGCTCTCCTTTGTGGCGGAGAACGAACGCAGCAACATCCGGCAGCGGCAGGCGGAGGGCATCGCGGCGGCCAAACGGCGTGGGGTGCGCTTCGGACGCCCCTCTCTGCCCCTGCCCCTGGACTTCCCCCAGATCGTGGCCGATTGGGATCGCGGCCAGCTCTCCCTGAAAGACGCGCTCCAACGTACCGGCTTCAGCGAGGCTACCTTCTATCGCCGGCTCCGGGAGTTCAGGGCGGATTCTGACCGGAAAACTTAAAAAGCTATCAAAAGGTACACCTTCTGACAGCTCTATCTTGTTACTTAATATATCACACAAATTTCGGAGTTGCAATCCAATCAAGGAAATTTCTGCACAAAAAAAATGGAGCAATTTATAGCATTTCCACAATTAGAAATTTCTTTCAAAAGGTGTACTTTTTGACAATCTCCAGCGTCTATCACGGAGGACGTAAGGATGAAAAAGGAGGGGATTTTAGACAGACGTCCCCCGGAACACCTATAAAAGGAGGAAATTTTTAATGAAACAGAAACTTTTGTCGGTGCTTCTGGTGCTCGCCATGGCGCTGACGATGCTCCCTACCGCCGCGTTCGCTGAGGAAACCGCTACCCCTGCTGTTTCCGGCTATGGTTTCGTTTGGGAGGGCGGCGAACACACAAATGATTTGGTTGAAGGTGCCACAACCAGCGGCGACTGGATGGGCGAGACTATGTACGTCTATTTTGCGGACGCACCTGCTCAAAATGTCAATTTGTGGTTCCAAGTTAATGTGGGCAACGATACTTGGGGCTGTGCCGCTCCTGGTGGCAGCAAGACCTATGCGTTCAGCTTCCTGAATCGTGGCTCTCAGTGGGAACTGCATCCTACTATTAGTGGCGAGAGTTTTGATTATAATAATCAAAATGTAACCCATGCAACGAGCTATATGAAAGCTGGAACGGTAACTCTGAAAGTCTTTACCCCGACAAATGCTATTACAGGTGAACAGAACAGCGCTCCTGATGAAAATACTCTGGGTAAAGCGATTTTCAAGCAGGAAATTACCATTAAAGCCAACGAAGACGTAAAACAGACAGTAGACCCTGAGACTTCTGGCAAAACAAAACTTGGTGCGGGTACTGTGTCCGGCGCTATTTTGAACCAGGCTATTGCAGAGGTCAAGGACATTACTGTCACTGCCAATGCGGGAAAGCCTGATAATGACGGCGTGATTCCTGTCGCACTCACTGCCAGCGCAACGATTCCTACGCATAAAAATGGCGAAGGCAAGGATGGCGTTTGGGTTGGCTTTGCTCTGGCCGCTCCCGAAGGTGCCGCTAAGGTAAAGTATGCTTTCAGTCCCTCAGCTTTGACTGCGTCTAGCGAACTCGCTGAGACCGAACTGGAAGCCAATGTTGCAGGCAACAAGAGCGGTATTGCATTCTATGCCAACAAGAGTGACGAATCCCCCAAGATCTATGCCGCTGTGCAGTGGATTCCTGCTGAGAATGGCGAGACTTACACAGCTAGCGACGTCACCGTCTACAAGATGGACTTGAGCGAAATCAATAAGCCTGAGACTCCTGCCACATCTCCTTTGACGGTCGCGCCGGTTACTGGTGAAACTGATCTGCTTGGTAAGAAGGCCAATGACTTGCAGAGTAATATCAAGGTAGATACCACCGACGGCATCAAGGTCACTGGCACTTCCAAGTATGTCACTGGTTACACTGGTTGGAGCAGTGTTGCGGAGGACCAGGAGGGCAACTACATTGCTTTGAAGCTTACCACTGATTCCAAGGAGGATATTCAGTTCAAGAGCGTAGATGGAACCGACAATGGGTACAAAACTCTGGATTCCGACGGCATTTTGATTTGGCGCATCAGCAAGGACAAAGACGGCAAGGTAAAGCCTATCGAAGTTAAGGTCGGCAAAGATAATTTCACCATCGACCTGTCCGGCGTGACCTTGCTCCCGAAGGCCGCTGAAGGAACTAAGGTTGAGGCTACTACTGATGCAGAGGGAAATACCACCATCAAAGCTTCCGACAATGACGGGAACGTTACTGTGACATTGCCTGCTAAGACTGCCGAAGGTTTGACCGGAAATACCGTCAAGGTTGAAAACAAGATCTCTTTTAAGGATAATGACATGGCTGAAAATACCGATAAAGCAGTCACCGAGGTAGTCAAGACTGCTAGTGCTGGTGCAGCCGTTACTGTTACTGACAGCGAAGGTAATGAGGTAAAAGTCTCTGGTGATGCTGTTATTACGATTACCATCAAAGTAGAGGATGCCGGTACTTATCATGTGTTCTGCATTGATAATGATGGCAAGGTAACCAGCTTTGGTGAATACACAGCCACCGAAGGTGAAAAGACACTTACCATTAAGAGTAAGCATCTGAGTCAGTATCCTGCTGTAAAGATTACCGAAGAGAACAAAGCTGCCATTGAAGCTGCGGCCAAACTTGTCGGTCAGGACGATGGCAAGGTTGATGGCGACGCCCCTGTAACGCCTCCCGCTACTACCTCGACATATACCAGAATCACAGAAGCCGCGCTTAACAAGGTAACGATCAACGGCAAAGCAAATACCTATTACATTGTTCAGGCGACGAATGCCAAGAATTCTGCTCCTGGCCTGATCTATTGCGTAAAGGCCGACGGTTCCGGTAATGCAGAGGTTCGCTGCAATGCTTCTTCTGTACTGCTGGTACTGGAAGGAACTACCGCAGATCCTGTCTTTACTAATGGTGTCCCCAACAATCTTACCGAAGTCAAAGAAGCCCCCAAGGGTTAATAACAAGGAGAGAACAACATGAAGAAACGAATTTCAGCATTGGTGCTGAGCGTTGTTCTGTGCCTTGGACTGCTCAGCACAACGGCCTTTGCTGCCTCTACGCCCAGCGTGACCAGCACTGATGGCTCGAAGGTAATCAAAGTGACCGGCGCGGACTCCAACGCACTGTGCGCTCTTTGGGGTGACGCGGAATTTAAAAACCTGCTTCTCCTGTTCTACGCAGATGAGAATGGCGTGGCAAGCGTTACGGTTGATGCCTTTAATACATATTATGTTGGTGTCAATGGTCAAAGCCAAGATAAGGCGATTTCTGTTGTAGTTAAGGACAAGGCCACTACTCCTGTTGGTCCCAGCAATCCCGACCGGCCCAGCGGCGGAAGCAGTCACGGCGGAGGCGGCGGCGGAAGCAGTGTCTCCAAGAAGGTGACGGTCAACAGCACAAAGAACGGTTCTGTTTCCGTCAGCCCCAGCTATCCGTCCAAGGGCAATAAGGTGACCCTGACGGTACGGCCCAACAGCGGTTACGTTCTGGACAGCATCAAGGTCCTGGACAGCAAGGGCAACGAAGTGGCGCTGACCAAGGAAGCCGACAACAAGTACACCTTCATCATGCCCGACGGCAAGGTGACCGTGGACGCGAAGTTTGTCAAGGCCGACGGCAGTTCCGACGCGGCGTTCTCTGACGTGCCTGACACCCATTGGGCCATCAAGGAAATCACATGGGCGGCTGAAAACGGCATTATGAACGGCATCGGCGGCGGACAGTTCGCGCCTGACCGTACCGTGACCCGCCAGCAGCTCTGGATGGTCATGGCGCGTCTGGGCGGTTCCAATCCTGCTGACATGGCCGCGGCGCGTTCCTGGGCCATGAGCAACAACATCTCCGACGGCACCCGGCCCGGCGAAGCCCTGACCCGTCAGCAGCTGGTAGCAATCCTCTACCGTTACGCGCAGCTGATGGGCTATCCCACCACCGGCGCCGCGGATACCTCCACATTCCCTGACCATGCCACCGTCTCCGCGTACGCAAAGGACGCCATGGCCTGGGCAGTCGGAAACGGCATCGTCACCGGTACTTCCGATGGCCGCCTGAACCCCGGCGGGACCGCTTCCCGTGCGCAGTTCGCGGTGATTATGTACCGTTTCGACCAGAAATTCGCCAACTGATCCCCTTCGCTTTTCCCCTTTAAACGGCGTGTCCAATAAGAACGCGTCTATAAAAGCAGCGCCCTTGGCATTCATGTGTCAGGGGCGTTTGCTTTGCCCGAAACAGTAAGACAGCCCGGACGCAGATCATACGCCCAGACTGTCTGTTTGATGATTCTCATTTCGCCGGGGGACTTCCGTTTTTAAGCCCGGCCATTATTTGCGGCGGATCGTCTGGACCGTCCTCCAGGGAAGCGAATCCCCGGCGGCGCGAAGGCTCAGCAGGAGTCCCGCAGCAGCCAAGCAAAGCTGTTGGGCCAGAGCGCTATGGAATGGATATCGTCGTAATGCCCGCCGTACACCAGCTCGGAATAGCCGCCAGTACGCTGGACCCCGGCATGAACGAACTGGCTGCTGAAATTGAACAGGCAGACCAGCTCCCGGTCCCCAACGCGCCGGCACAGAGCCAGGACCCGATGGTCGCCGCTGTCCTCCAGCCAAGTGTCAGCCTGTGCGTCAAAGCAGGGTTCCTCCGCCCGGATGACCTCCAGACGCCGCAGACCCTGGAAGAGCTTGCCCTGATAAGTCTTCGGGTCAGAACGCCGTTCGGACAGGTCCCAGGGGAATTTCCCGCGATGAAGATACCGGCTGTCGTCCCGCTTGTCCGGATCGTCGTGGTAAGTATAATCATTGAGCTGGCCGATCTCGTCGCCGCTGTAGATCACAGGAATGCCGCTCTGGGAAAGCATCCAGGCGTGAAGGGTGAGGTCGCAGGCCACGGCCCGTTCCAGCTTGAAGGGGTCCCTCTCGTACTCCGCCGCCTCCACGCCGCACAGGGAAGCCGTGGTGCCGCAGAGCCGGGCGTCCCCAAGCCGCGGGTCGTCGTTGTAGAGCTCTCCCCGCGCGCTGCTGCCCTGCCAACGCCCGGTAAACCAATCGTTCAGGTAGCGTTTATGGGCCACCTCGTCCGTCCCGAAGCGCCGGTTCAGCCAGGGGTAATCCAGGCCCCAGCCGATATCGTCGTGACACCGGAGGTAATTCAGAAACAGGAAGTCCTTGGGCAGGGCGCAGACGGCCTCCATCTGGTGCTTCAGCAGAGAAACGTCCCCGGCAGCCAGGGTATGCCAGGTGGTGGCCATGGTGGTAACGTTATAGAGCATATGACATTCCGGCTTGTCGGAGGTGCCGAAGTAGGGCGCGACCTTGGCCGGTTCCATAACGACCTCCCCCAGGAGCAGAACGCTGGGGCAGACGATTTCACAGACCATCCGCAGGAGCCGGGACAAGGTATGGACCTGGGGCAGATTCCGGCAGTTGGTGCCCAGTTCCTTCCAGATGTAGGGGATTGCGTCCAGCCGGATTACGTCGATGCCCCGGTTGGCCAGAAAGAGCAGGTTTTCGGTCATGTCGTTGAAAACCGTGGGATTGGCATAATTAAGGTCCCACTGATAGGGATAGAAATTGGTCATCACAATCCGCCCGTTGTCAAGCTGGGTAAAACTGCCGGGCGCGGTGGTGGGGAACACCTGGGGCACGCTCTTTTCGAACTCCCGGGGAATGTCCCAGCTGTCATAGAAGAAGTACCGTTCCGGGTAGCCCGGTTCTCCGGCAAGGGCCTTTTTCGCCCATTCGTGGTCCTCGCTGGTATGGTTCATCACAAAGTCCAGGCAGAGCCGGATCTCCTCTTTCCGGCAGGCGTCGGCCAGGGCTTCCAGATCGTCCATAGTCCCCAGGGCGGGCTGCACGGCGCGGAAATCGGAAACTGCATAGCCTCCGTCGCTGCGGCCCTTGGGGGATTGGAGCAGGGGCATCAGATGGAGGTAATTCACCCCGCACTCCTGCAAGTAGGGAATTTTTTCCTCCACGCCCCGGAGGGTCCCCGCGAAGTTGTCCACATAGAGCATCATGCCCAGAAGGTCCCGCCGCCGGTACCAGTCTGGGTCGGCTTCCCGACGGGCGTCCTGCTCCCGGAGGGCCTCCTTTCGTTCCTCACAGCAGCGCTCCAGCATCCCGGTAAAGCGCCGGAACGCCTCTTCATCCCGGTACAATTCCATATAGAGCCATTTCAGCTCGTCGAAGTGCCGCGCCAAACGTGTCTGAAATCCATCCATCATTGTCCTGCCTCCTCCGGCAACGTTTTGGATACTATATCACATTCGGGCGGCCACGCGCAAGATGAAATTGCAGCTTTCAGAATCCGCCTGTTTTTCTCAGAATGCAAAAATACGTTAAAGCTATATTATTTTGACCGCGCGTTTTGCAGAACAGGTCAAAAAGTATTATTTTTATGTTTCTTACAAAATAAAACCGGATAAATTAGGCGGAAAGTCGAAATTTTATGGGAATATACCAGGATGTTGTACGACCTGTGCGAAAAAGAATATATCTAACATTTGGGTATATTTTGCGAAATAGCACCTATTTACAGGCGTACTTGTATAGGCTTATCATTGAAGGGAAGTTACGTAACAATCCCGAGCGCGACAAAAAAGCAGAGGAGTGGAGTTATGAGAAAGATCCCCCGTATCACAGCGCTGGTCCTGACCGCGGCGCTGCTGCTGAGTCTGTGTGGCTGCGGCGCGTCTGACGGCAAGACCCATCTGAAATTCCAAATCTGGGACACCGCTCAGCAGCCGGGCATGGAGGCCATGTGCGAGGCATACACCGCCCAGCATCCGGACGTGGTCATTGACGTGCAGGTGGTCAGCTGGAGCGAATACTGGACCAAGCTGGAGGCGGCCGCTGAGTCCAACACCCTGCCTGACATCTTCTGGATGCACACCAACCAACTGCTCTATTACGCCGACTTCGGTATGCTGACTGATGTGACGAACCTTTACGACGATGTGGAAAGCGGTTATTATCAGAACCATTTTTCCGACATTTCTCTGAACAACGTCAGCGGTTCCGACGGGCATTACTACGGCGTGCCGAAAGACAAGGATAATGCCGTGCTGGTCTATAATAAAGAGATGTTCGACGCCGCCAAGGTGGACTATCCCGACGATGACTGGACGTGGGACGATATGAAGGAAGCCTCCCAAAAGATTTACGACGCCACCGGCAACTATGGGTATCTTGCCTACAGTGACGATCAGCTGGGTTATTGGGCCTATGTCTACCAGAACGGCGGTTACATTCTCAATGCCGATAAGACCAAAGCGGGCTACAATGAACCCGGCGGCAAGGAGGCAATGGAATTCTATATTGGGATGCAGCAGGAAGAATGGTGTCCCGACCAGACCTTCTTCACCCAGAACGGCGCAGGCGCTACCTTCTGGTCCGAGAAAGGCGCCATGTTTATGGAAGGGTCCTGGAGTCTGTTGGGCGCATTGCAGAATAATCCCCAGATGGACGGAAAATGGGATATCGCCAGACTGCCCAAGGCCCCTGATCCGGTGGACACCCCCGAGAGCCTTGACCAGGACGGCCGGGCCTGTATCTCCAACGGCCTGTGCTATTCGACTGCGGCCCGGGGCAAAAATCTGGAAGCCGCCCTGGATGTAATCAAGTATTTCGGCACGGAGGAAGCCCAGTTGATTCAGGGTATGTCCGGCGCGGCCATTCCTGCCTATCTGGGCACCGAGGAGAGCTGGCGGGTGGCCTGGGACGCCTATGACTATAAGATCAACCTGGACTGCATCTTCGATCAGTTTGACTACGCCATTCAGATTCCCTACAACTCCGCAAGTCCCCGTTGGAAGAGCCAGGTTCTGGACGTGCTGACCCAGATCTACGCCGGCAATCAGGAGCTTTCCTCCGGCCTGGACAAGATGACGGAAATTGTCAACAACGAAACCGCCAAGAAATTGGCAGATAACTGAGAGGAGGGACGGCAATGAAACTGAAAAAGCTTTCTGCTGCTGCCAGGCGGGAGGAAAACTGGGGCTGGTTTATGGTTGCGCCCACCATCATTGGCCTGTTTGTGCTGAATATCTGGCCCTTCATCCAGACCATTTATACCAGCTTCTGCGAGCATCTGGGCTTCGGCCACTATAAGTTTATCGGCATTCAGAATTATGTCAATATGTTCACAAATACCGAGTTCTGGAAGGCCACATGGAATACTGTCTGGTTCTGCTTCCTGACCGTTCCCGTGGGCATGATTCTGGCTCTGTTTGTGGCGATGCTCCTGAATACCAAGGTCAAATTCAAGGGCGGGTTCCGGACCATCTTCTTCCTGCCCCTGGTATGCGCGCCCGCTGCCGTGGCCATGGTCTGGCAATGGATCTTCAACGGCGAGTATGGCATTCTCAACCAGATTCTGGGAACCAATATTCAGTGGATTACCGACTCCAAGACCGCCGTTATTGCCGTGGCCATCGTCTCCGTGTGGAGCAGCGTGGGCTACGACGCGGTGCTGCTTCTGGCGGGCCTGCAAAATATCCCCAAGACCCTCTATGAGGCCAACAGCATCGACGGCGCAGGCAAGATCCGGCAGTTCTTTACCATCACTGTGCCGATGATCTCCCCCTCGCTGTTCTCCGTGCTCATCATGCGTCTGATGGCTTCCATGAAGGTGTACGACCTGATCTACATGATGTCCGATTCAACCAACCCCGCCATGGCCGATATGCAGAGCCTTATGTATCTCTTCTACCGTTCGTCCTTTGTGGCAGGCGACCGCGGCTATGGCTCCGCTATCGTGATCTGGACGGTCTCCCTGATTCTTCTTGTCACGCTGGTTCAGTTCTGGGGACAGAAGAAGTGGGTCACCTACGACATATAAGGAGGGACTGAAATGAAACATTCAAGCAAGTCCGGAAAAATCCTCGTCTATCTGCTGCTGATTCTTGGTTCCGCCATTATGATCTTCCCTTTCCTGTGGATGTTCTTCACCAGCTTCAAGACGGTGCCTGAAAGCATGAGCGTCCCGGCGACCATCTTCCCGTCCGCGTTCCGGCTGGACAAATACAAGGAAGTCCTCTCCAAGCTGCCCTTTGTCAAGCTGTACTGGAATACCATCCTGCTGGTGTTCTTCCGGGTAATCTGCGCCGTTGTGTTCAGCTCTATGGCCGGCTACGCCTTCGCCAAGCTGAAATTCCGCGGAAAGGGCCTGCTGTTTACCATCATCCTGATGCAGATGTCCCTGCCCAGCCAGATTTTCCTGATTCCCCAATACCAGATGGTGGCCAAGATGGGTTTGGTCAACACGATTTTCGCCCTGGTCTTCCCCGGACTGGTCAGCGCGTTCGGCGTCTTCTTCCTGCGGCAGACCTATCTGAGCATTCCTGAGGAAATCGGCGAGGCCGCGTACCTGGACGGATGCAACCAGTGGCAGACCTTCTATAAGGTGATGTTCCCCCTCACGGGTACTTCCGTAGCCGCCCTGACCATCTTTACCGCTGTGTTTGCTTACGGCGACTTGATGTGGCCTCAGATTGTCAACAACGATGTCACAAAGTTCACCCTGTCGGCGGGCCTTGCTACGCTCCGGGGCATGAATACCACCGATTTCCCCATGCTGATGGCCGGTTCCCTGCTGGCAATGCTGCCTATGGTGATCTTGTATCTGATCTTCCAGCGTCAGTTTGTGGAAGGCATTGCCGGTACCGGCGGAAAATAATCCTGTTGATGACTTGAAATTTTGAATCATAAGGAGGATAATAAAAATGGCCGCCTTGAACTTGAAGGGCATTACGAAAATTTACCCCCACAGCGCCGACCAGAAGAAAGCCAGGAAGAAGGGCGCTCCTGAAAAGAAAACCAACCTCCAGGTCACCGCGGAAGGCGTAATCGCGGTGCAGAAATTTGACCTGGATATTAAAGACAAAGAATTCATCGTCCTCGTCGGGCCCTCCGGCTGCGGCAAGTCCACCACCCTGCGTATGGTGGCGGGCCTGGAAGAGATCTCCGGCGGTGAGCTGTACATCGACGGACAGCTTGTCAACGACGTGGAACCCAAGAACCGGGATATCGCCATGGTCTTCCAGTCCTACGCCCTCTATCCCCATATGACCGTCTATGACAACATGGCCTTCCCCCTGAAGCTCCGCAAAATGCCCAAGGATGAAATTGACCGCCGCGTAAAAGAAGCCGCCGAGATCCTGGACATCACCCAGTACCTCAGCCGGAAGCCAAAAGCCCTTTCCGGCGGCCAGCGCCAGCGGGTTGCTATCGGCCGGGCCATCGTCCGGGAACCCAAGGTCCTCCTGATGGACGAACCCCTCTCCAATCTGGACGCCAAGCTGCGCAACCAGATGCGCGCCGAGATCATCAAGCTGCGCCAGAAGATCAACACCACATTCATCTACGTCACCCACGACCAGACCGAAGCCATGACCCTGGGCGACCGGATCGTTATCATGAAGGACGGCTTCATCCAGCAGATCGGCACGCCTCAGGAGGTTTTCGATCATCCCGCTAATATCTTTGTGGCCGGTTTTATCGGGATGCCCCAAATGAATATGTTCAACGCGAAGCTGCTGTCCGAGGGCGGGAAGTATTTCGTCTCCGTGGGCGGCTGCAAGACAGAACTCTCCACCGACAAGCAGGCTGCCCTGTCCAGCCATAAGGTCCCGGCTCAGGACATCACCCTTGGCGTCCGTCCCAGCCATATGGTGCTGGCCAAGGCGCCGGGGAACACCCTTACCGCGACAGTGGACGTGGCAGAGATGATGGGCAGCGAGATTCACTTTCACGCCAACGCCGACGGCCGGGATGTGGTCGTGATCGTGCCCACTATGGACACCAACGGGGAGCGCGTCGACTCCTTCCATGCCGGAGACAAACTAAATCTGACCTTCTCCGGAAGCGCCTGCCACGTCTTCAGCAAGGACGGCAAGAACCTGGAATTTTGATTTTCCCGCCCGCCGCCCCAAAACAGCTGGGACCGGGGCGGCGGGGGAACACCGGAGCGGTCAAGAGCGAGGGATTTCTTATGATTGTACTGGATAACGAAAAGCGAATCTTCACACTGCAAACCCGAAATACCACCTATCAGATGAAAGCAGACCGGCACAACATTCTGCTGCACACTTACTACGGGCCCCGGCTTCTGGGCGGCGACCTGTCCTGCCTCATACAATACGCCGACCGTGGATTCTCTCCCAATCCCAATGAAGTCGGCGACGAGCGGGACTACTCACTGGATACCCTGCCCCAGGAATACTCCTCCTGCGGGGTGGGGGACTTCCGGATTCCCAGCGTGGAGTTTTCGCCGGAGGATGGAAGCCGTCTTGCAGACCTGCGCTACGAGGGCTTTGCGCTGTACCGGGGCAAGTACCGTCTGGAGGGCTTGCCGGCTTTCTGGGGCGGAGACGAATGGGAAACGCTGGTGGTCCGCATGAAGGACGACGCCGCGAAAATGTCGGTGGAGCTTTACTATGGCGTGCTGGAGGACCGGGACCTGATTACAAGAGCGGTCCGGGTGGTGAATCAGGGAACCGGCCCGGTGCGTCTTCTGCGCTGCGCGTCTCTCTGCCTGGACTTCCAGCAGGACAGCATGGACTTTATCACCTTCGACGGGTGCCACACCATGGAGCGCTGCCCCAACCGAACGCCCCTTCGTCCCGGCATTCAGAGTGTCAACAGCTTTCGGGGGACCTCCAGCCATCATCATAACCCCTTTGTGATTCTCTGCGGTCATGAGGCCAATGAAGATTACGGTCTCTGTTACGGCGCGATGCTTGTCTACAGCGGCAATTTCCAGGCGGCGGCGGAACGGACCCAGCTGGAGAATAACCGTCTTGTATTGGGCGTGGACCCCTATAATTTCTGCTTTACCCTGGCCCCTGGGGAGTCCTTCACCGCGCCGGAGGCCGCCCTGGTCTGCTCTCCCAACGGCTTCGGACAGATGAGCCGCCAGTTTCACCGGGCCATGCGGGAAAATCTGATCCGGGACCCCTATCATGGAAAACGCCGCCCGGTGCTGATGAACAACTGGGAGGCTACTTATTTTGACTTCACCGCCGACAAGCTGGTCGAAATAGCCAAGGGCGGCGCGGGACTTGGGATCGAGCTGTTTGTGATGGACGACGGCTGGTTTGGGACCCGGGACACGGATATGACCGGCCTTGGGGACTGGGACGTGAACGAGAAGAAGCTGCCCGGCGGTCTGGAGGCCCTGGCGCCCCGGATCAAAGCCCTGGGCATGGATTTCGGACTCTGGATTGAGCCGGAGATGGTCAGCGAGAACAGCCGGCTTTATCAGGAGCATCCGGACTGGGCCCTTGGCGTTCCCGGGCGACCCCAGGCCCGGGGCAGAAGTCAGCTGGTTTTGGACTTCTCCCGGAAAGAAGTGCGGGATTCCATTTATGAGGCCATCCGGAAAATCCTGGACAGCGCCAACATTGCCTATCTGAAATGGGACATGAACCGGAGCCTGTCCGACGTCTGGTCCGCCGCTCTGCCCTCCGGACGTCAGGGGGAAGTCTACCACCGCTATGTTCTGGGCGTCTATGACTTCCTGGAGCGCCTCCGCCGTGATTATCCCGATCTGCTGATTGAGGGCTGTTCCGGCGGCGGCGGGCGCTTTGACGCGGGAATGCTTTACTACACGCCGCAGATCTGGTGTAGCGACAATACCGACGCCATCGACCGCCTGCGGATTCAGTACGGCACCTCTTTCTGCTACCCTGTCAGCTCCATGGGGGCGCATATCTCCGTCTCGCCCAATGAGCAGAACGGCCGTGTGACCTCCCTGGAAACCCGGGGCGTTGCGGCCATGTCGGGGACCTTCGGCTATGAGATGGACCTGGGCCGCTGCACGCCGGAGGAACGGGAGACCGTGAAAAAACAGACGGCTTTCTTTAAGGCCCACTACGACCTGATTCAAAAGGGGGACTACTACCGTCTCAGCGACCCGTTCAAAGACCCCTGCACGGCCTGGGAGCAGGTTTCGGAGGACCGCCGGGAAGCGCTGGTCTCCATTGTCTGCGGCCCCACTCAAGCCGCCGTTCCCTTTCGCAGCCTGCGCCTGAAGGGACTGGACCCGGCTCTTTGCTACACGGTCAACGGCGAAGGAGCCTATCCCGGTGATGTTCTCATGTATGCCGGCTGGCCCCTTCCCATACCAAGAGGCGACTATCAATCCCTGCAATTGTATCTGACCGCGCTGTGACCGGAAATCAAAAATCAACAAAAAGACTCCCGTTCTCCGTAAAAGAGGGCGGGAGTTTTTGGTTCAGATTCAAGCGGCAACGGAACCGGGCAGTTCAGGGCATTTCATCCTGTGCCAGAAGATGCCATACAGACGATCATTTCCGCTGCTGCTGCTCCATACGCCATTGCCGGGGCGAGACGCCGTAGCATTTCTTGAACGCCCTGGAGAAATGGAGCTGATTGGGATATCCGCAGCTGGCAGAGATATCCCGGATGGAATTATTGGAAATCTTCATCATTTCGGCGGCCTTGGACAGACGGAGGCGAATCAGGAATTCCTGCGGCGGGCACCCCATGCTTTCCTTGAAGAGCTTGCTGAAATAACTCCGGTTGAGCTTGCAGACATCGGCGATTTCCTCAATGGTCAGGTCCCGCTGATAGTTATGCTCCATAAAATTAATGGCCTCCTGGATATAAAAATCCTTGAGCTTACCGCCGTGGAAGAGCTTCCGGGTAGAGGAGGACCGAATGAGGCTGTCCAGAAAGAGGCACAGATGCCCGATCAGATGGAGGGGTGTGGCGTCGGCATTCCGGGCGATATAGAGCATGGTATCCCGCAGCTCGTCCCCCTGGTCAGGAAACTGGGGGCGGTAGACAGGCTGTAGGATGCTCAGTCCGGCGCTGTCCAGATATTCCTCGATCCGCAGGCCGTCGAACTCCAGCCAGGTATACTCCCAGGGGTCGGTTTTGCTGGCGATATAGGTGTTGATCTGTCCCGGGCAAATCAGAAAGCCCTGTCCCGGTCCCAGCTCGTAATGACGGTCTTCTCCATTTGAACCGGCGGAATCCAGCCCTCCATGACCGGAAATGATGTAATGGAACAGGTAGTGATTGCGGGCGCAGGGTCCGAAGGAATGCAGGGGCCAGCATTGTTCCCAGCCGTATTGATAGAGCCGGAAATCCAGAAAGTTCTCGTTCGGGAAAATGGAAAATGAATAGTTTGCCATATCAATCCCCTCCAAAGACAGCGCGCGGCCGTTTATCATATAACACTCTGGAGAAGATTATATAGAACTCCGGCGAACTTGTCAAATCCCTGGGGCGCAATGATTGCCGGAACAGCCGCACTGCACGTCGGCCTGATATTCCAGCGTGCCGGCAAGAAACGCCTTTATTGCGTCGCCGGCCAGGCCCTTCACGCCGCCGTAAAGTCTGATGCCGGCCTGTGCAAGAGCTTCCCGCGCGCCAGCCCCGATGCCGCCGCAGATAACCGTGTCCGCCTGCAAGTCCGCCAGAAACCCCGCCAGAGCGCTGTGACCGCTGCCGGAAGCGTCCGCAAGCTGTTCCTGGACGATCTTTCCGTCCGCAATGTCATAGACCTTCATTTGGCTGGTATGCCCGAAGTGCTGGAATACCTGACCATCCTCATAGGGAACCGCGATTCTCATAAATATAACTTCTCCTTGTAATATGATTTTTGCTGCATTTCATGCTCCTGAAAAGGGCGGGAAAAGAAGCGTCTGCGTGTCCATAGCGTCAGCCCCAATTCGACCACGTCTCCAGAATAAAGCCGTAACCCTTCTCGACCTTACAGGCAAAGGGCGCGCCGGAACGGGTCACCAGCCAGACTACGTCGAACTCTACCTCTTCGTCATAATCTCCGTCGGTCCACTCGAAGACGGGCCGGGTCTTGATGCTGATCGCGTGAGGCAGGCCGGGGGAGATATACCAGACGGCGCAGAATTCCCTCCCGGCGTCCCCGGCGAGCAGGCGGCAGGCGGCCTCAGTCTGGGGAGCGTACTGGTGAAAGACCTCCATGACCTCCCGGATGCCGTCGATGGCCCCGGTACGGTATTCGGACGCGATCCGGGTTACAATGCCGTCACTGTACCGGAACTCGGCGTTTTTCCAGGAAGTCCAGATGGATTGATAGCGCACGTCGTCGGCCAGACCATCCACGCCAGCGGAGAGCCGTTCCATATCGGCCGCATTGCCGCGAAAGAACAGGGACCAGGTACCGCGCATAGTAGATTCCCCCCCAATAAAGATTGATCAGTTCCCAACCCTATGATACCATCGAACAGGTATTTTTACAAGAGGCCATGTCGAAAATTTTCGGAAAAGCAGACTTTCTGTCTCTCCTGCGCGTCTATAGAGCAGCGGGATGGGAAGGGGGAACGGAAATGCGGGATTACAGGAGGTGCGTCAAAAATTTTCTGGAAGGCAAACTTTTTGTCCCTCCTGCGCGTCTATAAAGTAAGAGGGACAGAAAGGAGGAAGCGGGATGCAGAAGGAAGAAGCTATCACCGGATGTCTGACCGCGGAACAGGAGCGCTTGTACCGATTGGCCTACAGCTATGTAAAGAACGTGGAGGACGCCCTGGACGCGATGCAGACGGCGGCGTGCCATGCCCTGGAGCGACAGGACAGCCTGCGGGACAAGGAGAATCCTCTGCCGTGGCTGTGCCGTATCGTGGTGAACGCGTCACTGGACATTCTGCGCCAGCGGAGCCGCACGGAGCCTCTGGAAGCCTGGCAGGACCCTGGAAAAGAAGACGAGCTCCCGGACGACAGCCTGACCCGCCGGATTGAAGCCCTGCCGCCGGAGATTGGCACGGTGATCCGCCTGCGGTACTACGAGGAGCTGAGCCTGAAGGAAATCAGCACGGCCACGGGAGCCAATCTGAGCACTGTCAAGACGCGGCTGTACACCGGGCTGAAAAGACTGCGGATTATGCTGGAAGGAGAGGAAGCGCTGCCATACAGGAGAAAGGAGCGAAGGCATGAAGGAATTTGAGGAAGCAAAGAAACTCTATCAGGACACGCCGGTTCCCGAGGAGCTGGCGGCGAGGGTAGCGGCAGGCGTACAGGAAGGCCGTCAGCGGCATAAGGAGGCAAAAATGAAAAATATGAAGAGATGGATTGCAGCGGCGGCGTGCTTTGGGGTGCTGGTGGTAAGCCTGAACGTATCCCCCGCCCTGGCGAAAGCGGCGTCGGAGGTACCGGTGTTAGGGGGTCTGTTCCGGGTCCTGACGGTGGCCGATTACGCAGCCAATCAGGACGGCATCAACTACACAGTCACGGTGCCTGGCCTGGAAGCGGGCGGGGAGACGGCAGAGGCGGTAAACGCGGCCATTCAGGAGAAGGTAGACCAGCACATGGAAAAGGCCCGTCAGGATTGGGCGGACTATCAGGAAGCCTTCTTTGCCACCGGCGGCACGGAGGAAGAGTGGGCCGGCCGTGAGATGGATGTGTTTGTGGACTACGAGATCAAGCGTCAGACAGAAACGCAGGTGTCGTTTGTAGTCACGCTGGCGGAGGGCTGGGTAGCGTCCATGGAAGAGCGCTATTATTACAACCTGGACCTTGCCGAAGACCGGGCCATCACCCTTGCGGACGTTCTGGGCGAGAATTGGGTGGAAATCTGCAACAAATCCATTCAGGAGCAGATAGACGCCAGCATAGACGAAGAGGGCTTCACCTTCTATTTTGCCCCGGAGGACGGCGGTTTCACCACGGTAGATGAAACTACGGATTTCTACGTAAAAGAGGATGGAACAGCTGTCGTCGCCTTCCCCCGTTACAGCATTGCGGCGGGCGCGGCAGGCATTCCGGAATTTGAAATCAAGTAAACAGAAAAAGCCTGTGGAGAAGCAGTTCCCCGCAGGCTTTTCTTTTTTGCGTTTATTCAGATGGCTCAATTGAGGCTCTGCCAGGAACTCAGATCAGGCCCTGGGTAAGCATCGCGTCGGCGACCTTGAGGAACCCGGCCACGTTCGCGCCAACGACCAGATCGCCGGGCTTGCCGAATTCCTCCGCGGTGTCGTAGATATTGTGGAAAAGATTGACCATAATGCCCCTGAGACGGCGGTCCACTTCCTCGAAGCTCCAGGCGTACCGCATACTGTTCTGGCTCATTTCCAGGCCGCTGGTAGCCACGCCGCCGGCATTGGCAGCCTTGGCGGGAGCGAAGAGAATTCCGCCGCTCTGGAAGGCCTGAATTGCCTCCGGACGGCAGGGCATATTCGCGCCCTCCGCCACGGCCATGGCGCCATTCCTGACGATCACCTTGGCGATCTCGCCGTCAATCTCGTTCTGGGTGGCGCAGGGCAGGGCGATGTCGCAGGGGATGTTCCAGATGCCCCGGAAACCCTCGGTATAGGTGGAACCGGGCACCCGATCGGCATACTCCTTGATGCGGCCCCGGTGACCCAGCTTGATGTCCTTCACGATCTCCAGCTTGATGCCCTCGGGGTCGTGAATAAAGCCGTTGGAATCGGACAGGGCCACGACCTTGCCGCCAAGCTGAGTCGCCTTTTCGGTAGCGAAGATGGCTACGTTTCCGGAGCCGGAAATGACCACGGTTTTGCCCTCGAAGGAGTCGTTCCGCATGGTCTTGAGCATTTCCTGGGTCAGGTAGCAAAGACCATAGCCTGTGGCCTCGGTACGCACCAGCGAGCCGCCGAAGGACAGGCCCTTGCCGGTGAGCACGCCCGCCGCGTAGGTGCCCCGAACATGACGGTACTGGCCAAAGAGGAAGCCGATTTCCCGGGCGCCAACACCGATATCGCCGGCGGGCACGTCCACGAACTGACCGATATGACGGCTCAGCTCGGTCATAAAGCTCTGACAGAACCGCATGACCTCGTTATCGCTCTTGCCCTTGGGATTGAAGTCGGAACCGCCCTTAGCGCCGCCCATGGGAAGACCGGTAAGGCTGTTCTTGAGGATCTGCTCAAAGCCCAGGAACTTGAGGATGGACAGGTTCACGGTAGGATGGAACCGCAGGCCCCCCTTGTAAGGCCCAATGGCGGAGCTGAACTGAACCCGATAGCCCCGGTTGACCTGGACCTTCCCCTGGTCGTCCACCCAAGGCACCCGGAAGGAAATCACCCGTTCCGGCTCCACGAAGGTTTCAACAATGCCTTTCTGCTGGTATTCGGGACGCCGTTCAATAATCTGGTCCAGGCTCTCCAGAACCTCCAGAACGGCCTGATGGAATTCGCGCTGGTCGGGGTCACGGGTTGTAACCTGCGCGTAAACGCTCTGCAAATAATCGCTCTTCAGCATATAAAAATCGCCCCTTCTTGCAAATTTTCCCAGGAGCAGGTATCTGGGAAGCCTCCTGAAATGATACCTATAGAATATCGGAATACCGGGTATTTGCACAAGAAATAAATTTCCTAAAATCCGAAAGAAAATCGTTTGCATTTTTCGCGATTGTCACAAAAAAGCCGCCGCAAGCATAAAACAGCCTGCGGCAGGGGACAGATTCCGACATTTTGTCTCTATATCAAGGACTTATGAAAGGACTTTCCACAGAGTGCTGTTCCAGGGCCCGTGCTGGCAGATGGTGATATCTTTGCTGACCGCGCAGAAATGGCAGCAGTAGTGAGCGCCGGGTTTCAGCATGGAGGGGACTTTCAGAGGCTCGAGGGAGATATGAGCCTTTGTCTGATTCCAGGTGCAGTTTTCAGGCGTGGAACTGAAAAATGTCCGAATGACACCGGATTCTGTCTGATACATGACCTTGGCGTAAAAAGTGTGTAAAAACTGCCTGGACATATCAGAGAAAGAATCCGGGGCATAGAAAAGGGAGACGTCCGTCCCGTCCCAGCCACCAGATACTTGCGGCAGAGCCAATTGCGGTCTGACATAGGTCCACGTAGCAGAACGGCAAATTTCACTGTCAGAAGCAGTGGTATTGTCGCCCAGGGCCTGGACAGTAAAATAGTAGCGTCCGGAATGCAGCGTGTTATTATGGGTCTGGAACAACAGCATACTGTTTAAATCCACAGAAAAGTTTGTATATTTTTTGGATGGATTCGCGCCCACTCGTATTTCAGCAATTTTAGCGCCATCTTCCTGAAATGCCTCTGCCAGAAATCCGCTGCTGGCATAGACTTCAGACCTCCAGCACATAGCGCCGGAAAGAGGCATACACGCGTCGTCGTCCGAGCGCATAGGCGAATACATCACGCCCCATTTCAAGTCTGTCACTGGCGGCAGGGGAATCAAATGATCGTTCATAGCAGCGTCCTTTCTTTTGTCAGATTGCTGAAATCAGCGGTAAAACGGCAAGTTATCTTGTACAGTTTACCATTTCGGGCAAAAAATGTCAATCAAAGGCTCCCAGCAGAAAAATTCCGCCGGGAGCAATTACTGTTCAGCTATAGAAGCGATGACAGCCTATGGCCAGTTCAAAGGCACGGCTCGCGTTGATCCAAGCGCCCTGAGAAAGAGCGGGCGCGTAGAAATAGAGGGCGTCCCCGGCGGTATTCTCCCCATTCAGGGCACGGCGGGCGGCTTCCATAGCGGCGTCAGATGGGGTCTGGTAGATGCTCCCATTGGCCACAGGTTCGAACTGCACAGCGTCGGCGCAGTCGAAGACCACGGCGGGCACGGAATCCGGGAACTGTTCATGCTCCACCCGGTTCAGGACCACATTGCCCACGGCGATCTGACCTTCCAAAGGCTCGCCGCCGCTTTCCGCAAAGATGACCCGGGACAGCCAGTAGAAATCCATCGCGTCACAGGGGGCGTCCGGGGAGGTAACAGCGGCCCCGCGCATCCAGGGGTCCCAGCAGGCGGAAGCGCCCAAGGCTTCGGAGACAAGACGCAGGGGGACGTAGGTGCGGCCCTGCCAGACCTCCACTGCGCCGGGGTAGGGCGTTCCGTCGACAGTGACCAGATTGGCGGCAGGGTCGGCGGCGAGCTTCAGGGAATCGGAAACGGCGGTACGGGAATCAGGGTCCCAGCGGAGGTCCCGGCCGCCGAGGGCCTCCAGAAGTTCCCGCAGGGGCACGTAGGTCACGCCGTCCTCCAAAAACGCGGGGCCTTCCAAAGGATATCCGTCCACCTGAACAGGCACGGATTCAGCGGCCCGGACCGGCAGGCAGAGCGTCAGCAGTACCAAGGCTGAGCAGATCAGTTTTCGCATCATGGTTCTCCCTTCTGAGAAAGATTCTGCCTCAATATGATACCGAAGAAGGGAGGAAAAATGCAAGTCTGAATTTTTTCCAAAACAGGAAGCAATTGGAAAACGCGAAATCGAATCCAGCGTTACCGTCTCTGGACCCGCAGGCGGAGCTGTTCTTCCGTGACAGTGTAGGCTTTTTCAGACCAGCCGCCGGAGGGATGGTCCACAGGCAGAGGAAGCCCCCGGCGGGCATAGACGGCGGCGGCAACGGTTTCCAGCAGCTTTGGATTTTTGACAAGAAGGGGTCCGGTAAGTTCCGACGCAAAGACGTTCTTCCAGTGGAACCCCTCCGGGCTGTTCTGCGCCTCGTTGCCCCAGCCCATGTCCAGCTTTGCCAGCAGCGGGGTTTCCACGTTCTTGATTACCGCGCACTTGTTCATAAAGCCCACCACGGCCTCCGGGTAAAGGTCGGTATGGCCGTAAACGTCACCCACCCGGCGCTTTTTGTCCTGCACGGAGGTAAAGCCCGCCAGCCCCGCCCCGGGAAAGGTATGGCCGCCGGCATCGGTAACGGACTGTCCCAGCAGCTCCATAGCGGTGCCGGCGAAGAGCATCACCGTTCCGTCATTGGCCGCGGCGGAAAGCTCCTCACGATAACGCTGCATATCCCCGGCGGCATACGCGGCGCTGCGTTCGGTTCCCGCGCCCATATAGAGGAAGTCCGCATTCTGCAAGTGGACGTCCTCCCCGGGCTTTACTGTCGAAACGGTTACTGTACAGCCCAGGACTTCCAGACAGCGTTTCAGGACGGAAATATTTGCATAGCTTCCGTAAAGGTTCATCAGGTCTGGGTAGAAATGCAGCATATGAACGTCCATGGTCAGCCCTCCTTTTCCACATGACAGAGGATTTTGTCCCGGTCCGAGAAGCAGGTCAGGACAAACACATCCTCGCCCCCGTTTTTCAGGCTTTCGGCGGCGGCGGCGATATCCGGCTGAACCTCCCAGTTTTCCAGGGCGGTGAAGGAAAAGCGTTCCGCCAGATCGCAGCAGTACCGGCCTGACAGGATGATTTTCTTTACATGGGGGACCTGGAGCCGGTCGAAATCGATATCCCAGAGCCAGCTGGTTTCACTGGTAAAATATTTCCTGCTGACGGCGTCCACAATCAGGAGCACCACGCAGTCCTTTCCGGAGGCGGCGATATAGCGGATGTTGGTGTCATAGGCGATGGAATTCTCATGCTTGCTGGTCAAGAGGGTGCCGTGCCGCTGTCCCAGCCGGAAGGTCTGCATACGGCCGTTTTTCAGCAGGTAGTTGCTCAGAACCCCCGCCGCGGTCTGACTGCCCACCCCGCACTCCCGGCAGGCGGCGTAGGCGGACAGAATGTTATAGATATTGTAAATGCTCCCGAACGCCAGCTTCACTTCTGTGTCATGGCCGATGGTCACAAGCCGGTTTTCCAGGTCCACCGCCGTCACGGTATAGTCAGTGGAATGCTTCTGATGTCCACACTCTGGATTGGTGCAGCGGAACGCGCCGATCTGGTTATAGTGGGCGTAATCGTACTCCATGGGCGCGCGGCAGACGGGGCAGAACGCGCCGTCATGGTAAACGCCGGAGGGCGCGTCGGAGGAAACGGAACAGCGGTCCAGGCCGAACCATTTGACGTTCTGACGCCCCCGGGCAAAGCAGGAGGAAAGGGGATCGTCGGCGTTCAGCAGCAGCACGGTCTCCGGGTGCAGGGAGGGCAGGATGGAATCATAGACCCATTCCGGATGCCCGTTGCGGGTCAGCTGGTCCCGGTAGAGGTTGGTAATGACGAAGAGGGTAGGATGGAAGAAACGGAAGGTATGGGCGGCATAGCGTTCATCGGATTCGATCAGGAGCACATCGGCCCGGACCCTGCCTCCCAGAGACGCGTGTGTCAGGACCATAGTGGCCACGCCCTCGATCTGATTGGAGCCCTCCGCATTATAGACCACCTGCTTCCCGTCGGCCCGGAGGATGGCGGCAATCATTTCCACCGTGGAGGTCTTGCCGTTGGACCCCGTGACGGCAATGATATGGGGAGGCAGTTTGACCCGCCGCAGGATATCAGGGCAGACCTTCAAAGCCAGCTTGCCGGGGAGGGAGCTTCCTTTCCCCACGAGTTTTCCTACCGCCCTGCCCAGCTTGCAGAGCAGGATCGCCAGCAGCATTCTCACCGTTTTCTTCTCTCCTTTTCAAAATTCTCCCGCAGGTCCGCAAAAGCCCGTACCGGCGCGCCGTCTGCGTCCTGGAATTTCATCGGCGGCGCGAAAAACAGGAAATCCTTCCGCCCCCGGACCTTTTTCAGACACAGGGCTTCCAGTATTACCGCGCCGGACTTCATAAGAGCAGTATGGACAGGAAGAGGCCCCGTCAAACGGTCCACACTGGCCGCGTCGGTCCCCAGGCCCTTCAAGCCGCAGGAGGCAAGGAATTTCGCCGCGTTCTCGTCCGGCACAGGAAAGGCGTCTTCCAAATAGCGCTCCGAACCCCAGCGGCTCTCCCATCCGGTGTACAGAAGGATAAAGTCAGCGCAGAGGATCGCGTCATGACGGCTTTGCAGAAACTCCTCCGTAATCACCGGCCCCAGCTCCGACACATCCAGAACCGTAGCCCGTCCGGAAAACTGTGAGATCGGCATCTGGTCCAGGGAAGAACCGGTCAGCAGAAGATGGGAAGGGGCGTCCATATGGGTGCCGGTATGGGAGGAAAAGGACAGCGCGGTAGTACGGAAGCCGTCGCTGGTCAGGGTCGCGGCATGGGAGAAGACCACCGGAGGGTCCCCAGGCAGGACAGGCACCTTTGATGTGATGGTATGGGTCAGATCAATCAGCACAAAAAACACCCTTTCTATTTTGATGAAAAGAGATTGACAGCAGCAGGGACCTATGGCTTTTCTGTCTGACGGTCCTGCATGGATTCCAGGAAGATCATCAGAGCGGCCACGTCTGCGGGAGAGACGCCGGAGATTCTGGCAGCCTGTCCCAGGTCGGCGGGGCGCACGGCGTGGAGCTTTTCCCGGGCTTCCAGACGCAGGCCCTGAATGGAGAGGTAGTCCAGGTCAGGAGGCAGCCGGTGCCGTTCCATACGCCGGAGGTCCTCCACCTGTTTCTCCTGCCGCCGGATATAGCCCTCGTATTTGACGGAGATTTCCACCTGTTCAGCGATACCGGCGGACAAATCAGGCCTGTCCGGGTCGAAGGGGGCCAGTTCGCTGTAATGAATCCCGGGCCTCCGGAGCAAAGCGGCCAGGGGAGCGCCTCCGGGAGCGTCGGCGGTATCCTTGGAGGCCAGGAATTCCGTAAGCCGCGGGGAGGGGGAAGCGCCGGTATGGGTAAGGCGTTTGATTTCCCGCTGCACCGCGTCGTATTTTTCCTCCACGGCTTTCAGACGCTCCTCCGGCACAAGCCCGATCTCGTAACCTCGTCGGGTCAGACGGAAATCCGCGTTATCCTGTCTGAGCAGAAGCCGGTATTCGCTGCGTGAGGTCATCATGCGGTAAGGCTCGTTGGTTCCCTTGGTCACCAGGTCGTCAATCAACGTTCCGATATAGCTCTCTGCCCGTGACAGGACAAAGGGCGGCAGGTCTTTCAGCTTCCGGACCGCGTTGACGCCCGCCATAAAACCCTGCACGGCGGCCTCTTCATAGCCGGAGGAGCCGTTGAACTGTCCCGCGCCGTAAAGACCGGGCAGCGCCTTGACCTCCAGGGCGGGGGTAAGGGCCAGGGGATCAATGCAGTCGTATTCGATGGCGTAGGCGGGCCGGGTGATGGCGGCGCGGCGGAGTCCGGGGACGCTGTGGAGCATCTGGAGCTGGACCTCCTCGGGCATGGAGGACGAGAAGCCCTGAATATAAAGCTCCTCCGTATGCAGTCCCATGGGTTCCACGAAAAGCTGATGGCGGCGTTTATCAGGGAACCGGACAATCTTCGTCTCAAAGGAAGGGCAGTACCGGGGACCCACGCCCTCGATCAAACCGGAGTACATGGGGGCCCGGTCCAGATTTTCCTGCACAATGCGTTTGGTTTCGCCGGTGGTCCAGGTGAGGTAGCAGACGGCCTGATTCACCGGCGGGTCAGGGGTGCTGTAGGAGAAGGGCACAGGCAGTTCGTCGCCGGTCTGCACTTCCATCTCGTCGAAATCTACGGTACGGGCGTTTACACGGGGCGGGGTGCCGGTCTTGAAGCGCCGCAGGGGAAGTCCCAGCTTTTTCAGGCACTCCCCCAGACGGCCCGCGGCGTGCATTCCGTCCGGCCCGGAATCCTCCACCCATTCGCCCACGATGGTCCGGCCCGCCAGATAGGTCCCGGTGGCCAGAATCACGGCCTTGACCCGGAACCGCGCGCCGGTGGCCAGGAGCACGCTGGAAACCCGCCCGTCTTCCACGCCGATTTCCACCACCTCCCCCTGACGCACCGTCAAACAGGGCTGACGCTCCAGAACGGCTTTCATCCGCTCCTGATACCGCCGCCGGTCAGCCTGCGCCCGGAGGGACCAGACGGCGGGACCCTTGCCCTTGTTCAGCAGCCGGTACTGGATGCAGCATTCGTCGGCGGCCCGGGCCATTTCTCCCCCCAGGGCGTCCAGTTCCCGGACAAGATGACCCTTCCCGGTGCCGCCTATGGCTGGATTGCAGGGCATATTTCCCACCGCGTCCAGGCTGATGGTAAAAACAATCGTGCTGACGCCAAGACGTGCGGCGGAAAGGGCGGCTTCAATCCCGGCGTGCCCGGCTCCGATCACCGCGATCTCAAACTGTCCCGCGTCGAATTCCCTCATAAGCGATACCTCCGTTTATAACTGAAAAATCCCCCATGACCCCGCGGGAACCGAAGCGCTGTCAAGCAGTCCGGAGGGTCAGAACGGCGATCTGGGGACGGTTGAAGAGCCGGAAGGTCCTGCCGGAGTTCCCCAGGCCTCTTGTGACGAAGAGTGTGGAGCCGTTTTTCTGATAGAGCCCGGCGGTGTAGGAGGGGAAGAAGGTGCGGTCTGTGGAAACCAGCCCGTCGGTAAAGGGAAGCCTTACCAAACCGCCGTGTCCGTGTCCGGAAACCACCAGGTCCGCGCCGAGCTTGCAGTATTGGGTGGGGAAGTGGTCGTTCCGATGGGCCAGCAGAATCCAGAACGGGTCCCCATAGGCGGCGTATACTTCAGCGGCCACAGTTTCGGGAGGCTTCTGGTCCGCGTAGCCGTTGGGGTCGTCGATCCCCGCCAGCAGGATGGAATCGCCGCCCCGCTGGAGAATCGTGAAGGTATTGCTCAGAACCGTTACGCCCTGTTCTGCCAGCGTCTCTTTCAGCTCCGGCACGCCTCCGATGGCCCATTCGTGATTCCCGGTTACATAGCAGGTGGGCGCGATGGCTGCAAGGTCCCTGGCCGTGCGTTCCGCGTAGCTCTCCGGAATCTCACGGAACGCGTCCAAAAGGTCCCCCACAAGAAAGATATACTCCGGCCCGGCCCTCTCCACGGCTTCCAGAAGGTCCTTGTTCTCCCCGCCGAAGTCCGCCGAATGCAAATCCCCCAGCACCACGATCCGGCAGCCGTCAAAGCCCTCCGGAAGACCCTCCAGCGACGCCTGGAATTCCTCCGTCTGCAAGCTGAAATTGCTCTGCCAGAAAAGCGCGGCGGCAATCAACACCAGCAGCAGAAGAACTTTGTGCCCGCGCCTCCGCCGTTTTCCCTTGCCCTTCATGCCGCCGCCTCCCCGTTCTCCGCAGTCTTAATGTACGGATTATAGCACAGGAACGCTTTCCATGGCGAGAGAAAAAGTGTACAAAGAAAGACCCCTCCGCACGTGAAAACTGCACGTACCCGGACAGAGCGGCATTTCCCATATGTAGGAAAGTGTCAAAAAATGGGCGATATTTTTTATATAAATGCCATATTTTTCTCTTGCGGAACGCCGGAAACTGTGGTATAATATGCACAATAAAAAACGAAAGGGTGAAACAATATGAACAAATACGTAAGAGCCGTTCCCGAAGACGTGGATGATCTGATTTTCTTGGATGAACCTTGGAATCACAGCGACCGCTGATTGATCTGTATGCCACGCCTGCTTTTCGGCGTGGGTTTTCTTTTTCTGCCCGCGGGAGCCTCTTTTCCCGCTGACGATAGATTGCCGCTTTCACAGCGCTGTCTCTTCTGAGAAAACCCTGTCAATAACCTGGCAAGTTTTTGCAAGAGCTTTTTATCCGGCGTTTCAGCGTCCTGACCCCCGTCCTCTCTCCTGGGCGGGGGCTTTTTCTGCCGTCTTGCGGAAATGTCAAAAAAGAGTGGAAAAAACCGTGAAAATTTTTGAAAAATATCGTAGAAATCCGGCGGGAGTTATGATATTCTAAAAGTGGGAAAAACAGGCGGCTGCGTGGTTCCTGCGGGCAGAAAATGGGCAGAATTACCAGGATTTTGTTTGCGTGGAAAGCCCTGACAGTTTGTGGAACCAACTGGAAATTCCGCGCCGCCATCCCTGGCAGTCCGAAAATGTGAGAGGAGGGATTCAGTATGTTCAGAAACTGCAAATGGAAAGGCCGGGCCAGAGAGCTGCTGCTTCCTGCTCTGGTGCTGGCGGAGCTGCTGAGCGGATGCGGCGCGCCGGCGGACAGCGTTCCAGAGACGGACCAGGCGGGCGCGGCTATGCGTTCGGAACAGCTCGAGGAGTCGGCAAGGCCCCTGTCCGAGGACGAAATCCTGACCGCCTACCATCGCGCGGCAACCCTCTGCGGCTGGTTCCACCTGACCCCCTTGCCCAGCGGAGGCAGTACGATTGTTTTGGACGGCGCAACCTACCGGCAGGTGCATCACGACGGCGTGGAAACCCTGGAGGACCTGCGGACCTGCCTGCGGAGCGTGTTCAGCCAGGAAGTCACGGAGGCGCTCCTGGCTGCCGGCGGCGAAACACCCATGTATCGGGATATCGACGGCGCACTCTATGTCACAGGCAGCGGGCGCAGTCCGGACCCCAGCAAGGGCCATACGGAAATTGAGGTGGAACAGACCAGCGCCGATTCCTACGCTGTGAATATTTCCATCGACCTGCTGGACGCGGACGGCGAAACAGTCACCGGCCTGGAATGCTGGTCCTTTCCGTACGCTTTCGTGGATGACCGCTGGGTGTTCACTGATTTCAGATTGTTCTATTGAATCCCTCTGGGGCCGAATTGTGCCCTTGAGGGATTCTTTCTTTCAGGGATGAGTATTGTAAACGATTGCGAAAATCTGCCGCTGACCGCAGAAATTTGGAGATGGCTCTGCTTTAAAAATGAAAGAGGCTGTTTGGATTTGGTTGAATAGTCTGAATTTTGCAATATAAATTCATATATTTTCAACAGTATTACAAAAACTGGCATTGCAATTTCCACAGAAGCGCCAGATGATTTTCGTGAAAAAGTGAGAAATCCAACGTTTGCGTTAAGTAATATGGCGGAAATACTTGAAAAATAATTCTAATATGCTACAATAAAAGCAACCAGAGTAAGAAACGGCCGGGGGAGCGTAAGTTTCCACAGGACCGTTTTTTTACCCGGCAAAGGATTTGCGGCGCATACCTGACAGTCAGCAGAGTTTAAGTAAAGGAGTGGATGGAATGGAAAAGCTGTTTTGGATTGGATTCCTGGGCGCTGCGGTGGCGGGACTGTTTGCATTCGTGCAGGCAAAGAAAGTCCTCTCGTATTCGGAAGGCAGCGAACGGATGCGGAAAATCGCGGCGAACATCCGGGAAGGCGCCAACGCGTACCTGAAACATCAGTATACCACGGTGTTTAAGGTCTTCGCGGCAGTCTTCGCGGTGCTGCTGGTAATGGCCTTTGCGTCCGGCGGAGAAATGCTCTCCCGGTTCACCCCTTTTGCCTTTGTGACGGGCGGCGTCTTCTCCATGCTGGCGGGCTTTATCGGCATGAAGATTGCCACGAATTCCAACGCCCGTACCGCACAGGCCGCGTCGGAAAGCCTGAATAAGGGCCTGCGGGTGGCGTTCTCCTCCGGCTCCGTGATGGGCTTTACCGTGGTGGGCCTGGGGATGCTGGATGTGACCATGTGGTTTTATCTTCTGCGTTATGCATTCGGCGTGACGGACCCGGTTGAGCTGGGGAACATCATGGTCATGAACGGCATGGGGGCCAGCTTTATGGCTCTGTTCGCGAGAGTGGGCGGCGGCATCTACACCAAGGCGGCGGACGTTGGCGCGGACCTGGTGGGCAAGGTGGAGGCGGGCATCCCGGAGGACGATCCCCGGAACCCGGCGACCATTGCGGACAACGTAGGCGACAACGTGGGCGATGTGGCCGGTATGGGCGCGGATTTGTATGAGTCCTATGTGGGTTCTATTCTGGCGACCTTTGCCCTGGGCGCGGTGGGCGGTTACGGCTGGGGCGGTATGCTGCTGCCTATGGCTCTGGCGGTCTGCGGCATTGTGTGTTCGATCCTGGGTTCCTTCCTGGTGAAGACGAAGGAGGACGCAACCCAGGAATCCCTCCTGAAAAGCCTGCGGACGGGTACATATACGGCGGCGGTACTGGCGGCGGTGCTGGCGGCTCCCCTGACCCTTTGGATTGTAGGCAGCTGGGGCGTTTATATTGCCATCCTCTGCGGACTGGCCGGCGGCTGCGCGATCGGCTATTTTACGGAATATTATACCTCGGATACCTATCAGCCGACTCAGGAGCTGGCTGCGGCTTCGGAAACCGGTTCCGCAACGATTATCATCGGCGGCATCTCCCTGGGTTTGAAATCCACCCTGACCTCTATCCTGATTGTGGCGGCGGCGGTACTGATCAGCTATTTTGCCTCCGGCGGCTCGGTGCGCATTGTGACGCCTACGGGAGTGTTTACGGAGGCGTTCAACAAGGGTCTGTACGGCATTGGCATTGCGGGCGTGGGGATGCTGTCCACCCTGGGCATCACCCTGGCCACGGACGCTTACGGACCCGTAGCCGATAACGCGGGCGGCATTGCGGAGATGAGCGGGCTGCCGGATGCCGTGCGGGACCGGACGGACGCGCTGGATTCTCTGGGCAATACCACGGCGGCCACCGGTAAGGGCTTTGCGATTGGCTCCGCGTCCCTGACGGCATTGGCCCTGCTGGTGAGTTACGTCAACATTGTGCAGGACCGCACCGCGGAGAATCTGAACTTTACCCTTACCAGTCCCACGGTTCTCTCCGGCGTGTTCGTGGGCGCGATGCTGACCTTTGTCTTTACGGCCTTTACCATGAGCGCCGTGCAGAAGGCCGCGCAGTCCATTGTGGTGGAGGTCCGGCGGCAGTTCCGGGAGATTCCGGGCATTATGGAGTACAAGGCCGAGCCGGATTACGCGTCCTGTGTGGGTCTTTGCACCAGGGGCGCTCTGCGTGAGATGGTGGCTCCGGCACTGCTGGCCATTGCAACGCCCATCGCGGCAGGTCTGATTCTGGGGCCTACCGGCGTGGTGGGGCTGCTGGGCGGCGTTTCCGTTACCGGTTTTGCTATGGCGGTCTTTATGTCCAATGCAGGCGGCGCGTGGGACAATGCCAAAAAGTACATCGAATCCGGACACCACGGCGGCAAGGGTTCCAGACAGCATAAGGCGGCCGTGGTGGGCGATACCGTGGGGGACCCCTTCAAGGATACCTCCGGGCCTTCGCTGAACATCCTGATTAAGCTCTGTTCCACCGTCTCCATCGTCTTTTCCGGACTGATTATTTCCTTTAATCTGATGCACTTCCTTGGATAAGCTCCAACGGACAGGCAAAAACCAGCAGGCAGAGGTGTGTTTATCATGCCTCTGTCTGCTTTTTGGAAAGATATTGGTTTTTTCATTTCTTCCATAAAACGCCGGATGCTAAGCCCGTAAGAGAGGACCGGTGATGAAACGGCTCGGGGCGTGGCAAGTGTTGTCCTCCTGTAGAACCGAAACCCCGTCCAGACTCCCTGCACCCTCCGGAGGGCAGAAAAAGACGGGACAGATCTGCTCCATCCCGTCTCTGTCTGGTTTCGTCCTCAATGGGTGCAATCAGACGCAATTATCATAATAGTTAAAGAATCGCTGGTAACAGTCATAGGATCAGAGGTATCATTTCGGGCGGTCATTACATAGAAACCTGTATCGCTCCCATAAATCGGTTATAGCGGGGACAATCAGCGGTACAGGGGATAGTTTGCGCACAGCTCGGTGACGCCCTTCCGGATTGCATCGGCCTTGTTCTCGAAATCGAAAACAGCGTCGGCAATCCAACCCGCAATCAGGTCCATCTCCGCGGTTCCAAAGCCCCGGGTGGTGACGGCGGGAGTGCCCAGCCGGAGACCGGAGGTAATAAAGGGGCTGAGGGGTTCGTTGGGGACGGTGTTCTTGTTGGCGGTGATATAGACCTCGTCCAGACGGATTTGCAGTTCCTTGCCGGTGACGCCCGTGTCCCGGAGGTCCAGCAGCATCAGGTGATTGTCCGTGCCGCCGGAGACCAGCTTGAGGTTCCGCTTGAGAAGCCCCTGTGCCAGCGCCTGGGCATTCTCGACGACCTTCTCGCCGTATGCCTTGAACGACGGCTGGAGGGCCTCCTGGAAGCAGACCGCCTTTGCAGCAATCACGTGCATCAAAGGACCGCCCTGAGTGCCGGGGAACACTGCCTTATTCATCTTCTTGCCGATCTCCGCGTCCCGGCTGAGGATCACGCCGCCTCGGGGGCCCCGGAGGGTCTTGTGGGTCGTGGTGGCCACAACGTCCGCGTAAGGCACCGGATTCTGATGCACTCCCGCGGCCACCAGTCCCGCAATATGGGCCATGTCCACAAAGAGGTACGCCCCGACGTTCTTTGCAATCTCGGCAAACCGGGCAAAGTCAATGGCGCGGGGATATGCGGACGCGCCGGCGATAATCATCCGGGGCTTTTTCTCCTGCGCCAGCTTTTCCAAGGCGTCGTAATCAATCCAGCCGTTTTCATCCACGCCGTAGGGCACGATATTGTAGAGCAGGCCGGACTGATTTACCGGAGAGCCGTGGGTCAGATGCCCGCCGTTGTCCAGGCTCATGCCCAGCACCGTGTCCCCCGGCTGGCAGAGCGCCTGATAGACCGCCATATTTGCCTGAGCGCCGGAGTGAGGCTGAACGTTGGCATAGACAGCGCCGAACAGCTCGCACACCCGCCGGATGGCTTCCGCTTCCACCTGGTCCACATACTCGCAGCCGCCGTAGTAGCGCTTTCCGGGGTAGCCCTCGGCGTATTTGTTGGTCAGTACGGAACCCATGGCCGCCATCACTGCCTCGCTGACGATGTTCTCGGAGGCAATCAGCTCAATGTTCCGGTTCTGGCGCCGAAACTCCTGTTCCATCATGCCGCCGATCATGGGGTCCATTTCCTTGACCACTGACAAGCTGTCCTTAAACATTTGCAGAACCCTCTTTTCTTTTAAAGATTCAGTCAGTGTCCAATTGTAGCATAGCCGCCCGCCTTATACAATGGTATATCCGACAAATCACGCGCGAAAAAGCCGGTTTTACCAGTGATTTTCACCCTCTTTCCACGGACGCTTGCCATTTTACAGCAGTTCCGCTATAATGAACAAAAGCCCGCGCCGGTTTGCCTGACGCTTCTTCATCAGAGAGAACGCAAAACCGGCGGCGGCTGCTTCCGCATCAAAAGGAGGAAATCAAATGGGGCCTGTCTATTATACTGTGCGCAATATCAACGGAGATTATGCTTACATGGTCAGCGAGGAGGGCGTGGAAAATCAAGTCGCCATGTTCCTGCTGCCGGAGGGCACGGACGTGGGAAGCCGCCTGAAATGGGAAGCCTTTGAATGGGAACTCCTGAGGTGAACGCCGTCCGTCCCCGCGCCAGAACACCCTGACGGTTTTTGCGGCCGCCAGGGTGTTTTTTGCCGTCCAATTGCAGCCTGCATTGTTTACGAAACCGGAACGCGGAGGCTGACGGCAGGTATTTTCACGGAATGGCCTATGGAGAGGAGCCGGCAGGCCGCAGTCAGAAAAGCCGTCCGCGGGGCAGCAGCGGAGAGGATCAGCTTCGGAAGTGCTCATGCTGGAAGATATGGTCGGAGCAGAAGCAGTGATACCCGGTGCATTTGGAACAGTAACGGAACTCCAGGTCAGGCCATTCGGTATCGGTCCGGCCGCAGATCTCGCACTTGTGCCGGTATCCCTGTTGGACCTCCCGCTTTCTCTGACGGCGGGCCGCGGACTGAAACTGGATGGTCTTCTGCCTGTTCCGATGCCTTGCGTAGCCTCTCTGACGGTCCAGCATATCCATCAGATCGCACCAGAAGAAGACCAGGAAATTCAGCAAAGCGGCAACGGGCAGCAGCGCCTGAAGGAACCGCAGTCCCGCCAGCGCCCGGAGGATATCCACAGAAAAGAGGACCAGGTCCGCGATGGCCAGCCATTTTGCTTTGATGGGAATGACATAGAACAAAAGCAGCTGCGCGTCAGGGTACAGGGCGGCAAAGGCCAGAAACATGGACATACCCACATAGTAAGTCCCGTAGGTCACCCCGCCCCGGAACGCGATAAAACTGACCAGAGCCGTCAAAGCCGTCAGGACAGCGCCGGAGAGGTAGTAGAGGCTGAATTTAGGCGTTCCCCACTCCCGTTCCAGCATATTGCCGATGAAGTACATAAAGTAGAGAGCGAGGATCAACTGGAAGGGCTGATTGCTCTCCGGCACAAAGATGAATGTGATAAGCCGCCAGATTTGCCCTCGAAGAACACGGCTCCAATCCAAGGCCATGAAGTCAAGGGCCGCGGCACCCCAGAGGCGCAGCAGGAAGAACGCGATTACATTGCCGAAGACGATGTACTTCATCAGATTTGGCACGCCGAAACGGGGATGCGTCAATGCAAACCGTTCCACAGCGGCGTTCAGTTTTCTCAATCAAAATCCCACCTTTTGTAAATAAAACATACATCAATTTCAGCGGTCTGCTGCTTAAAGAATGCCCGGTTTCCAACATTTTCAAACAGGACCGCTCCGGAAAGGGAAACCCGTTCTCTCCATCAAGCAAAGCCGCGAAGGACAAAGTCCCTGATTTCTCTGCCAAACAAGACCGCCCATTCTCCCCATCGGGCAGGACAGGGGGGATTCAGGGCAATTTTCTGTTCTTTGCGTCCAACCCGTCAGCCTTGAGCCGGTTCAGTTCCTCCATAATGGTGTCAATGTCCTCAAACTGCTTATAAACCGACGCGAAGCGCACATAAGCCACCTGATCCAGTATCCGGAGCCGGGCCATGACGCGTTCGCCGATGTCAATGCTGCTGATTTCCCGTTCCATGGCGTTTTGGATATCGGACTGAATTTCGCTGGCAATCCGTTCCAGCAGCGCCACAGGGATTTTACGTTTCTCACAGGCACGCATCATCCCCAAGAGAACCTTATCCCGGTCAAAGCTCTCTCTGCTACCGTCTTTTTTCACCACCACCACGGGCAGGGTTTCCACGGTCTCAAAGGTGGTAAAACGTCCCCCGCAGCCCTGGCACTCCCGTCGTCTCCGGATACCGGCATTATCGTCAATAGGTCTGGAATCTGTGACTTTGCATTCCGCATAACCGCAATATGGGCATTTCATAAACGGAAACCTCCTGATTTCCCAGCGGCGCCGGACGGACCTTCTCTCTGATTTCCCGCCGCTGCCGTATGGAGGCATTATAACACATCGAACAGGAAAAGTGTACAGGAAGCGGCAAATTTTTTAAAAATTTTACAGCTTAAAACAAAGGCCATTCTCTTCCGTCAAAGGAGAACACAAGATAGAGGTTCTTTCCGATGGTCTGGAGCCTGGCGAAACAGAACAGCGGGGGCAGGGGAAAGGGCTGATTGGGGTCCCAGGGCAGAGCGATCCGGAATCCCGGGCGGTTTTGGCCTGACTGACTGGGATTTGACGGCTGACCGGCAGCGGCTGAGCGACCCTGTTTTTTTGCCTGGCCTGCCGTATGCGATTGACCGGAAGCGGGCGATTCGCCTTGTTTCGCTGGCTGGCTTTTTGTCTGGGACCGTTCCGCGTCAGGAACCGGCTTTCCGGGGCAGGCAAGCACGCCCTGTCTTCCCTGCAATCTCTGCCGCAGCCAGGGCGTACGGAAGAGGCGTTCGGGGGCAGGAACCGGCGACCATGCCGAAGGCTCCTCCGAGGGGACGGCTTCCGGGGTTATGCCGTTCGGCCTGACCTCACCCCGCAGGATGCGTCCAAGAGGCGCGGTCAGCCGGTGGGAGAAGCGCCGCCGGATAAAGCCGCAGCCGTTCTGAGGCTCCAGCACGCCCAGCCGGAGGACCCCTTGCTCCCCTACCGCCCATGCACACCACAGGCCGTCGGGCAGGGGACATCTGGCGGCCAACAGTGTGTACAGCGGTTCATGCTCCGCGGTCAGCTCTCCCGCCGGACGGCCCTCCAGCAGCAGCGGAAACTTGTCCATGACGCTCCCTCCTACTTTGCGTTTTTATCATCCTTTCTTCATCCTATGGCCCCGGAAAGCAAAAAAGACCCGTCCGGCACGCAGGATTCCTGACGAAGTTTGACGAAAAGCGTTGACAAGGGCGGAGGGCTGTGTTATCGTTGATAATCGGATTATTGATAAATCTGTTATCAACAGGAGGGAGGCAGGCAGGATGTCCCGACCAGACCAGAGCATCAACCCGCGGATACTGAAGAGCGCAAAGGGGGAATTTTTGGCCCAAGGCTTTCAGAACGCGTCGCTGAAGACCATCTGTCAGGAGGCGCGGGTGACTACAGGAGCGTTATATAAGCGGTACAGCAGTAAGGAGGCGCTCTTTGCCGCGGTGGTGGAGAGTACAGTGGCGGACCTGAACGCGGTGTGTATGCAGAAGTACATGACGGATTTCAGCCTGATTCCCGACGGCGCGCTGATCAGAGCCTGGGACGTGGCGGAGGGCTCTATGCTCTGGTGGTTCCGGTATTTGCAGGAGCGGCGGGACGGCTTTGTATTGCTGATAAACTGCGCGGAGAATACCCGGTACGCCAACTTCCGACATGATTGGGTAGAGAAGCTGACAGAGGCCAATTACGCGTATTATCAGGAGGCGTACCGGCGCGGCCTGACGGAGGCGCAGCTGACAAAAACCGCAATGCACATCCTGCTTTCCTCTTTCTGGACCGCTATCTATGAGCCCTTTATCCACGGGTACAGCTTCCAGGAGATGGAGGAGCATTGCCATCTGGTCTGCCGGTTTTTTAACTGGAACCATATCTTTTGCTTTAAACGCCGGGAGACTTGATCAGAATTGCAGGGGATGGGCCGATTCTGAACGCGTCCATCCAAGACTGCCAGAGCCGAATGAGTTCCCTTGGAGGACCTGCCTTCTGTCAAAGACCCTCTGTGCCGCATGGACTTCAGGATTCTTTTTGTGGAGAATGCAAATTTAGGATTGACAATTGAGGAAAAGTTACTTATAATAGAATGTGCCGTGCTGAGCGGAGGGAAACTTCCCTTTCGTGTCCATCGGCTATCCGGGTGTAGCGCAGTTGGTAGCGCGCTTGGTTCGGGACCAAGAGGCCGTGGGTTCAAATCCCGCCACTCGGACCATGTCGAGTGTTCATAACGCAACTGAACATTCGTATGTAAAGGAACAGTCGAAAGGCTGTTCCTTTGCTATTTCTACGGGGCGGTCTGCCCCGGTGGAGCGGCTTTCGGGCCGCTCCGTTTTCTTTACCCGGCCTTGCCAACAAGATACTCAATCGCCACACCCTGGCGGCTGTCCAGCACCACGTTCTCCGGGTATTCCTCTATCTCCGGCAAGTCCAGGACGCCGATGAAGTTATAGTGGATCACGATGCGCTGCGTCCTGTTCTTTCCCCGGCCCTGGGTCTGATACACGTCGATGCGCTCTACAAGCTCATGCAGGATGGTGGGCGTCAGCGTTTTCATCTCCATGAACTTCCGCACCGCCTTCAAAAACTGCTCCTTACAGAAAGCCCGGTCGTTCTCCCTATCACACTGGCGCTGCAATTCCTCAATGTCCTTTTTGAGCTGCTGCTGTTCCTCGTCGTACCGCTGGGACATTTTCATAAAGCGTTCATCCGTCAGCTTACCCGATACATTGTCCTCAGAGAACCTTTGTCAAGGGTAAGTTTTAAGAAATTTCCCCAGCCGAGCAAAAATATCGACTGGGGAAAATATCATCTTAAGTATTCTAGAATTTAGCCGAACCTATTTGCTAGTGTTTTGGATTTGGCCATTTCATAAGCAACTTTAAAATTTGTAAAGAAATTTAAAAGCTCATCAATTGTTCCATAATCTCCATAATAGTAATCAAGCAAACCAGATCTATTAATAAACAACCAAAGCTCACTGTTTTTTGCAGGATCAGAATTATATTCCCCGAAAATCTTTTTCAAATCGTCATTATTGAAATCTTTCGGTAAAGTGGAAAATATGTCACGAATTTTTGTTGCCGTATACAGGGCAGTATCCTCTTTTTGATCTAATGTTCTCCAAAAAATAGCATGATCATTTTCGTTATGTATTAGCTCAAAAATAATTCTGTAGAGATAAGATTCCGGCGCAAAGTAATTTGGTAAAAAACAAATATTAGGTGAATGTTGACGATCTGAGACCCCACGGGCATCATACTTCGATAACAAGTAGTCTTTTACTTTAGGCTTCTGTGCAGGCTCTTTGTATCTGGCATCGCCATCTAGCAAAAAAATTACACGTCCAAAATATGCCGAATCCTTCGTTGCAATTCTGAGTAACTCTTCACACCCTAGTGGTCCATAAAATCTAAAAATTGCATAATAGTGGACGCCATGTTATAATGACCCCAGCAGAAACGAGGGGGTCAATGTATGCCGTCATTGAAATATGTAATCAAGCTTAGTGCCGAGGATAGGGAAAAACTCACAGACATTGTAACGAAAGGAAAAAGCCCCGCGCGAACAATATTGCGAGCAAATATTCTTCTTGCTTCAGATAGGCGAAGCGAAACATACATGACAGTATCTGAAATTTCAAAAGCGTACCACACCACGCCAACAACGGTGCAGACCGTGAGGAGTTCGTATTGCGAGAAGGGGCTTGAAGCCACGATCAACAGAAAGAAACGTGAAACACCGCCGGTTCCTGCTAGATAGTGTCTACATGAGTTAAGCGCGAATAGCAGCCCAAATAGCGATACAACG
>CAJTMG010000008.1 GCA_910577405.1 uncultured Oscillibacter sp.
TTGAGTATATATAAATTATAATACATACTCAATTAAATTTCAAGTGGAAATGCTGATAAAATCAAGGTTTCTTGATGCCTGCATATTGGTTTTTATCGTTTTGAGTACTTATAATCCGACTTTAGGGGTGTAAAGAAAAACCGGGCGGCCTGAAAGAAGAAAAGGCCGTCCGGTTTTCTATGGTTTTCAGATGGGAAGGGGCTTGTCCAGGCGATAAAAGGTAAAAGTTCCGGTTCCAAGCAGGGCGTCTTCCTGATTCAGAATGCGCACATCCATCACGCAGAGGGTCTTTCCGGATTTCACCTCGTGGGCCTCTGCGGTCAGGGTGTCGCCGACTTTGGCGCTTCTCAGGAAATGCCAGGACGCGTCTACAGTCACGGCCATAGTACCATAAGCGGCCATCGCGGAACCGCAGGCGCTGTCGGCCATGGTGAAGTAAACGCCGCCGTGGGGAATGCCAAGAGGGTTCACGTCGTCCGGCGCTACGGTCTTTACGACTCGGGCGTATCCCTGCCGGATTTCCTCGACCATCACGCCCTGACGCTGGGTATAGGGATTGTTGGTATTCCGGAACGCTATGATTTTCTCGTAATCCATGGAAATGGCCTCCTGTGTTTTTGGGAATTTTATGACATTGTACCCTTTTTTCCAGGAAGCGTCAATCCTGCATTTCCTCCGGCGTTCTGGGCAAGCTGGATTGATCGCCGTCTTCCGTTTCCTTCAGATAGAGCAGAAGCAGGCGGCACCATCCGGACTGTTCTTCTGTGAAACTGCCGTCAGAAAGGGCGGTTTGTAGCGTTTTTTCAACTTGCGCGACCTTTTCCGGGAAGTAGGAGAGTCCATAGGTGGAGAGAAGAATTGCCCAATAAGGCCAGGGTTCACCGCTGCTGTCGTCGTAAGCCAGTTGCCGGGCAAAGGCGGCAGGGTATCGGAAGAGCACGCTGGAAAGGGCGTTTGCATAGTCTTCTGTGAAAGCGCCATCAAGTCCTTTAGCGATGCTGGCCCGCTGTAGATAATAGATTTCGGTTTCGGAATAGTCCTCCAGGCAGGTAAGAAAGTACGTCAAAGCAGAGATGCAGCTGATTTCGTCCGTAGTCCCCAGACGGCTGAATTCTGTCCAGTCCATGGAGGAAAGGTTCGTGATCAGGGCCCCTCGGTAGGCGTAACGTTCCTCAGCGGTTAGATTGTCCCCAGCGGCCAACCGATTGAATGCCCGATAGACAATTTCCGCGTCGCTGGGAAGGGAAGAGGAGCCGTCCGGTTCACTGGTGGATTCCGTGGCAGGTCCTGCATCTGATTCCGGCAAATTGGGGCTGCTGTCCGGCAAAATCTCCGGCGGGCCGGTTTCTTCTACAGGAACCTGAAATTCCACGGGCTGGTCTGAAATCTCTGCGCTGTTCCAGCCTAAAAGCAGAAGAGAACTGCCTGCCAGCAGAAGCAGCGCCGTCAGTCCCACAAGCGTCAGAATCACCCAGAATCGCGACAGACGGCGAGTTTTTTTCTTTTCCGGTACTTCCGACGTCTCTGAAAATGCTTCTGTTTCCGGACTTTCTGCCGGTGTATCAGTCAATTCCGACACCGGCACGCCGAAGAGCCTCGCCAGTGCCAGAAGGTTCTCCATATCCGGCACGGCCCGTCCGGTCTCCCATTTGCTGACGGCCTGCCTGCTGACGCCCATACGGTGCCCCAGTTCCTCCTGTGAAATCCCCATCCTTTTTCGATGCGCTCCAATCCGTTCGCCCAATGACATAGCCGCCGCCTCCTTTTTTAGGCCAGTATACCACAAGAGGCGGGAAAAGGCCACCACCTGGCTGTCAACTATCGGTAGCGGGGCGAAAAAAACCGGCGGATTTCTGGAAAAAAATAAAATTTTGTGAAAAATGCAGTTCCCCTCTTTCCAAATGGATGTAAATACGGTAAAATAAATATGATATACTGGGTGAAAGCCTGGATGAACAAAGGAGGTCACGCTATGGAAAAACCCGTATACCGTCGCGTACTGCTGAAAATCAGCGGGGAAGCTCTGGCAGGAGAGAACCGGTCCGGGCTGGATTTCGGGGTCATAGGCCAGGTGTGCGACGTGGTAAAGGAATGCCTGGAGATGGGCGTGCAGATGGGTCTGGTGGTCGGCGGCGGCAACTTCTGGCGGGGCGTGAAGGACGGCGGAGGTCGTATGGAGCGGACCCGTGCGGACCATATGGGAATGCTGGCCACGGTTATGAACTGCCTGGCCGTTGCTGATGTGTGCGAACAGAAGGGCATCCCCGTCCGGGTCCAGACCGCCATTGAAATGCGCGCAATGGCCGAACCCTACATCCGTTCCCGGGCCATCCGGCATCTGGAGAAGGGCAGGGCGGTTATCTTTGGCTGCGGTACCGGAAATCCTTATTTTTCTACCGATACTGCCGCTGTGCTTCGGGCTGCGGAAATCGGCGCGGATGTGATTTTGCTGGCTAAGAATGTGGACGGTGTTTACAGCGCCGACCCTGTGAAGGACCCCACTGCTGTGAAATATGATACCATTTCCTATAACGATGTTCTGGCCCAGCGGCTGATGGTGATGGATTCCACAGCTACGTCCCTCTCGATGGATAATCACATTCCCGTACTGCTCTTTGCTTTGAAGGACCCGCGCAATATCATCCGGGCCCTCTGCGGGGAAAAGGTGGGAACGATTGTAAAGGAATAACTGAAAGGAGCATTGCAATCATGTTAAAAGACGAATATAAAGTATACGAGGAAAAAATGCAGAAGAGCATCGACTCCGTAGCCGCCGACTTCGCTTCCGTACGGGCGGGCCGGGCCAACGCTGCTGTTCTGGACCGCATTATGGTGGATTATTACGGCAGTCCCACGCCCATTCAGCAAATCGCGTCCATTTCCTCTCCGGACCCCCGTTCTCTGGTCATTTCTCCTTGGGACGGTTCCGCGCTGAAAGCCATCGAGAAGGCCATTCAGAACTCTGACCTGGGCATCAATCCCCAGAATGACGGCAAGAGCATCCGTCTGGCGTTCCCACAGCTGACGGAGGAACGACGTAAGGATCTGGTGAAGCAGATTCGCAAGTATGCCGAGGCCGGTAAGGTCGCGGTACGGAATATCCGCCGTGACGCCATGGATAATTTTAAGAAGCAGGAGAAGAAGTCGGAGATTACCGAGGACGAACTGAAACAGGTAGAAAAAGACCTCCAGAAGATGACCGACGAGAGCTGCAAGAAGCTGGATGAACTCCTTGCCAAGAAGGAAAAGGAATTGATGGCGGTCTGATGTTGGATAGGAGACAACCGGGGCGGCGCAAGCTGCCCCAATCTAATGAGGCCCCGCTGCCGGAGCATATTGCGATTATTATGGATGGGAATGGGCGTTGGGCTGTGCGGCAGGGGCTTCCCAGAACGGCGGGGCATAAGGCGGGGGCGGAGACGTTCCGGCGGATTGCCACCTACTGTAAGAATATCGGAGTGAAGTATCTGACGGTTTACGCTTTTTCTACAGAGAATTGGAAGCGTTCCGAAACGGAAGTCTCCGCGATTATGGGCCTTTTGAAGCGATATCTTTTGGAGGCTGTGGATACCATGGAACGGGATCATATCCGCCTGCATTTCTTCGGGGATATGACGCCCATCCCAGCGGAATTGCAGGCCCTGGCCCGGGAAACTGATGAGATTACAGAGCATTTGAGCCGGGACGATTTTCAGGCCAACGTCTGTCTGAATTACGGCGGTCGGGATGAGATTGTCCGGGCGGCGCGGCAGTTTGCAAGGGACTGTGCCGAGGGGAGACGGAAGCCGGAGGATTTGACGGAAGCAGTCTTTTCCGGCTATCTGGACTCCAGAGGCGTGCCGGACCCGGAACTGATTATCCGGCCCAGCGGTGAACTGCGGATTAGTAATTTTCTTTTATGGCAGTGCGCCTACGCGGAGTTCTATGTGACCGAAACCCTCTGGCCGGATTTTGACGAAGCGGAGCTGGAACGGGCCTTGGACGCCTTTCGGAAACGGGACCGGCGGTTTGGCGGCGTGAAGTAACCAGAAACCAAGAGCGTTGCCCAGTATGGGGGAAAGGGGTTTATCATGGGTTTTCTTTCTGATTTGTTTGCAAAGCTGTTTGGCGGCGGCAGTCCGAAATCCGGTGAGAGCAAGACGGACGCCCTGCGGGAGTATATTGATCGCGCCTTGCCCGAAAGCTATGTGCAGTCGCGGAAATATGCGCTGTCCATAAAGGAGATGGCAGGCGGCTATGTGGCCTATGTGACCCTGGATATGCTGGCGGACGGTTCTGATTATACCGGCATGGACGATCAGGACCTCCGGAATGTGGCGGAGATGGAATCCGGTTACCTGCTGGAAGAGTGCCTGAACAAGCCGCCTGTGGACGCCAGCTTCTTCCTGAAAATGGTCTTTTCCAAGGGCCATATTATTACCGTGGAACGTCGGTGCGGCGCAAATGAGGGCATTCTTACCGACCACGGTCAGCGGCAGGAAATTCATTTCTGAGCCGTGAGAGAAAGGGGACGCATAATGAAGTCTAGGATTCTGGTTGCAGTGATTTGGGTGCCGGTGCTGCTGTATATCGTGCTGGCCGGACCGCCGGTGCTGATGGCGCTGGCCTTGGTGCTTCTGGCGGGGATTGGCGGCTTTGAATTACAGGATTGCGTCAGCGGGAAGAAGCAGAGAGGATTGTCATGGCTGAGCGGCGTCTGTGCGGCTTTGACGGTGAACTGGTACTACTATACACCGGATGTTATAGAGAGCTTCTTCCTGCTTGAACTGTTGATTTTCTTTGGTTATGCCATTTTCAGGGGCGGAGAGATAAAGTTCCATCAGATTATGGCGGGGCTGTTCGGAAGCATCGCGATCGGATACTCGTTTTCCGCTTTCCTGCGCTTGGAAGCCTCCGGAATCCACAGAGCATATCTGCTGCTGCCCTTTATCCTGAGCTTTGCCTGTGATACCTTCGCCTTTTTCGCCGGATTGACCCTGGGAAAGCACAAACTGGCTCCGAAGGTCAGTCCCAAGAAGACCGTTGAGGGTTCCGTCGGGGGATTGGCGGGGAATGTCGTATGCGGACTGCTGTTCGTCTGGGTGATGGATCGTTGGTTCGGCGGCTCTGTGGTTTCCTATGGCCCGATGGTCCTTCTCGCGTTGGCCTGCGGAGCAGTGGCCCAGCTTGGCGACCTGAGCTTTTCCCTGATTAAGCGGGAATTCGGAATCAAAGACTACGGAAAGCTCTTCCTGGCTCACGGCGGCGTGCTGGATCGTTTTGACAGCGTGCTGTTTGTCGCGCCGTTGGTTGAGATTATTTTAAGCGTTCTGTAATAGGATGATACTATGAGTAAGACAATTTCAATTTTAGGTTCCACAGGGTCCATAGGCCGTCAGACCCTGGATGTGGCGGAACAGATGGGCCTGCGGGTTGCGGCTTTGACGGCTCAATCAAGCGTGGAGCGTTTGGAGGAGCAGGCGCGGAAATTTCAGCCCCGGCTTGCGGTTCTGACGGACGAGGCGGCGGCGAAGGATTTGAAGGTACGTCTTGCGGATACGCCGGTGCGGGTAATCGGCGGGACTGCCGGGCTTCTGGAAGCCGCCGTTCTGCCGGAGGCCGATACTGTGGTAACCGCCGTGGTGGGCATGGTAGGATTGAAACCCACTTTGGCGGCCATTGGGCAGAAGAAGCGTATAGCCTTGGCAAATAAGGAAACCTTGGTTTGTGCGGGGGAACTGGTGATGGACGCGGCGGCAGAATCCGGGGCGGAGATCGTGCCGGTGGATTCGGAGCATTCCGCAATATTCCAGTGCGTCCAAGGCTGTGAGGACCGTCGGGAAATCAAGCGGCTGATTCTCACCTGTTCCGGCGGTCCGTTCTATGGCATGACGGCGGAAGAAGTGGGCAAAATGACCAGAACGGACGCATTGAAGCATCCAAATTGGAAAATGGGGCCCAAGATTACCGTGGACTGCGCGACCCTGATGAACAAAGGGCTGGAAGTTATTGAGGCCATGCGTCTCTACCGTCTGCCGCTGGAACAGGTGGACGTGGTGATTCACCGGCAGAGCATCGTGCATTCGCTGGTGGAGTTCCGGGACGGCGCGGTACTGGCACAGCTTGGCACGCCGGATATGCGCCTGCCCATCCGCTATGCCATGACCTACCCGGCCCGGGGCGAGAATCCGGCGGAGCCGTTGGATTTGCTGACCTGTCCGCCGCTGACCTTCGCCGAGCCGGACCGGGAGACGTTCCCTTGTCTGCGTCTGGCGGAGGTTGCGGCGGTCAAAGGCGGGACGGCGTGTACCATACTGAATGCCGCCAATGAAGAGGCAGTCCGGCTGTTTCTGGCGGATCGCATTGGGTTTGACGACATCTTCCGGCTGACCATTGAGGCCATGACGGACATTCCAGTGACGCTGAATCCTTCCTTGGAGGACATCCTGGCGGCAGATGCAGAGGCCCGGACACAAATCCTCCGGCGTTATCTTTGATTTAGGAGCGATTTCATGACTTTTATCTATATCCTTGCGGCAATTTTTATTTTCGGCGTTCTGATTGCCCTTCATGAGTTCGGACATTTCGCGGCGGCAAAGCTCTGCGGCGTTCGAGTGAACGAGTTCTCCATCGGCATGGGTCCTCTTCTCTGGCAGAAGCAGACAGAGGAAACCCAGTATTCTCTGCGGCTGCTGCCCATCGGAGGATTCTGCGCGTTGGACGAGGACCAGCCTCAGAGCGCCGGCGACGAACGGTCCTTTGTGCGGCAGAGCTTCTGGAAGAAATTCGTGATTCTTGCCGCCGGTTCCTTTATGAATTTCCTGACAGGCCTTGTGGTTCTGCTGTTCCTGTACGCGGGGGCGTCTGGCTTCTACCTGGACCAGATTGCGGGTTTTGCTGAAGGCTTCCCTTTGGAGGGCGAGAACGGCCTGATGGTGGGGGACGTTTTCTATAAAATCGACGGTTATCGCACTTATCTCCGGGGAGACGCGTCCCTATTTCTGCAATATAATGACGGAAAGGGCATTGATATCGAGGTCATCCGGAACGGTGAAAAGGTCGTCTTGAAGGATTTCCCCATGTATCGGGACACCTACGACGGCCAGCCGGGACGGTTCGGGCTTTCCGTGGGTTCGGCCAAGGTTCCCGCAGACTTCCTGACAAGACTGCAATACACCTGGTATCAGGCTTTGGATTTTGTGCAGCTCGTCTGGTTCAGCCTGGTGCAGCTTGTGACAGGAAACGCCGGAATGCAGGATCTCAGCGGACCGGTAGGCATTGTGTCCACCATCACGGAGGTGGGGGAGGCGTCCGAGACGGTGCGGGTCGCGGTGGAGAATATTTCCTATTTCGCCGCTTTGATTGCCGTCAACTTGGCTGTGATGAATCTTCTGCCCATCCCGGCTCTGGACGGCGGCCGTATCTTTTTCCTTGTCGTTGACGCCATATCCATGCTGCTGTTCCACCGGAAGGTGCCTGAGAAGTATCAGGCGGCGGTGAACATGGCAGGCTTTGCGGTTCTGATGGGATTTATGCTGATTGTAACGGTTCAAGATGTGTTCAAGCTGTTTCAATAGACAGTATGTAAAGTGAAATATCCTCGAAGCAATGCGTTCGGACTGTTCCAAAAGACAATATGTAATGGGGAATGACTTTACAGGATTAGCAAAGAATTTTTTGTGAAAAACAGTATTTTCAATAGGAGTAAAGGAAATGGACTTTATATTAAGACCCTGGCGGACGGAAGACGCGGCAGATATCGTGCCCCACGCCAACGATCCGGCAGTTTCGGGCAATCTGAGGGATGTGTTTCCGTATCCCTACACGCTGGCTGACGCGGAGGACTATATAAGCGCCTGCGTTGCCAGCGAAGGGAAGGGGCAGCTTTGCCGGGCCATTGTGGTTGACGGAAGGGCGGCTGGAAGCATCGGCGTATTTCTGGGCAGCGATGTGTATCGAAGGAGCGCGGAACTTGGCTACTGGCTTGGCCGGGCGTACTGGCGTCAAGTGATCATGTCCGCCGCAGTGAAGGCCTTGTGCAGGGAGGCGTTTCAGAGTCTGGATATCGTCCGCGTTTATGCCGAGCCCTTTGCAGGCAACGTGGGTTCCCGGTACGTGCTGGAAAAGGCAGGGTTTACTTTGGAGGGCGTTCTGCGGAAGAGCGTCTATAAAAACGGGGTCCTGATGGATTCCTGTATATACGCAAAACTAAGAGAGGAAGCGGCAACATGACAAGACGACTGATGGTAGGCGCGGTACCCGTGGGCGGCGGCGCAGCAGTAAGCATTCAGTCTATGTGCAATACAAAGACCGACGATGTGGCCGCGACAGTGGAGCAGATTAAGACCCTGGAGGCAGCGGGCTGTGAGATTATCCGGGTGGCCATACCAGACCAGGCGGCGGCGGAGGCGGTGGATAAAATCAAGGAACAGATTTCCATCCCGCTGGTAGCCGATATTCATTTCAACTACCGGTACGCGTTGGCCTGTGCGGAACGGGGCATCGACGGCATCCGTATCAATCCGGGCAACATCGGCGCGGAGGAGAACGTGAAAGCGGTTGCGGACGCCTGCCGGAAGCGGGAGATTCCCATCCGGGTAGGGGTCAACGGCGGTTCGCTGGAGAAGTCCCTGCGGGAAAAGTACGGCGGCGTTACGGCGGAGGCTCTGGTGGAAAGCGCGCTGGGACAGGTGAAACTCCTGAACAAGTACGATTTTGAAGACATCTGCATTTCCGTGAAGTGCTCCGATGTGCCCTTGACCATTGCGGCGTACCGGCTGCTGAGCGAGCGGACCGACTGCCCTCTGCATCTGGGAGTGACGGAAGCGGGCACGCCGTCCATGGGAATGATAAAATCGGCTATGGGCATCGGCGGACTGCTGTGCCTGGGTATAGGGGATACCATCCGCGTGACGCTGACTGCCGACCCGGTGGAGGAGGTCTATGCGGCCCATAAGATCCTCAAGGCGGCTGGTCTGCGGAAGGATGGGGTCAATCTGATTGCCTGTCCCACCTGCGGCCGGACCCAAATTGATTTGATTCCCATTGCGGAAGAAGTGGAACGGCGGCTTGTCAACTGCCGGAAGAATATTACAGTGGCTGTCATGGGCTGCATCGTCAACGGTCCCGGGGAAGCTGCCGCCGCCGACATTGGCATTGCGGGCGGTAAGGGCGAGGGAATGCTGTTCCGGAAAGGGAAAAGCCTGTACAAAGTGCCGGAGGAGAGTCTTGTGGATGCTCTGATGGCAGAGATTGATAAACTGTAGATCCGGAATTTATACATAAGGAACTGAGGGGGGCAGTATGTCAAGAAATATCCCACTATTTGAAATGTTTGCAGCGCTCCAGCTCTCCGGGGAACTGCGCCGGAAACTGGCTGGAGTGCTGCTGACCAGGGTTTCCATCCGGCAGGAGACGCGTTCAGCCAATCTGGAGATGAAGTCGTCCCAGCCGGTGTCCCAGGAGGAGCTTGACCAGGTGAAGGCCGCGCTTCTGGAGGCTTACGGGCTTGGCTCAGTGGAAATCCGGATGGACTGTGTCGTGCCGGAGTGCGTCCCGGTAGAGGAAAGCTGGAAGCAGGCCGCGGTTACAGAAAAGCCTGCCAAGAGCGCCCGTATACTGATGGGCAGCACCATTCGGGGACGGCCGGTGGAGATGTCGAAGCTGAATCTGAAAATGAGCCTTGCGACGGTAGAGGGCAAGGTTTTTGATTTTGACTGCAAGGAAACGCGGCGTCCGGGCCTGTGGCGGCTGCACTTTGAAATGACGGATTACACCAGTTCCGTGACCGTGCAGCGGAACGTCACCGAGAAGGAGGCCAGGGGTCTGGAGAAGTCTATTGAACCCGGTATGTGGCTTCGGGTACAGGGGAAAATGGAGGCCACCTGGGATGGGAAGGACATACAGCTTGTGCCGCAGAACATCAATGTAGTGGAGCACGCCCAGCGGGAGGACAACGCGCCGGAGAAACGGGTGGAGCTGCATCTGCATACCCTAATGAGTAATATGGACGCTCTGACAGATACCAGCGCCGTGGTTAAGACAGCTATCCGTTGGGGGCATCCGGCCATTGCCATCACTGACCACGGCTGCGCCCAGTCATTCCCTGCGGCCTGGCACGCGGCAGGGAAGAAGATCAAGGTCCTCTATGGCGTGGAGGGCTATTTTGTCAACAATCTGGACGACCGGCTGGCAGTTCACGGTTCCGGAGATGGTCCGCTGAATGGTGAGATCGTCTGCTTTGATTTGGAAACCACCGGGTTGAAGGCTGACCGGGAAGAGATTATCGAGATTGGAGCCGTGGTGCTTCGGAACGGCGAGCTGGGGGAGGAATTTCAGACCTTTGTAAATCCGGGCCGGCGGCTGTCTCCGGAAACCGTAGGGCTGACCGGAATTACAGACGAGATGCTCAAAGACGCGCCGCCGCTGAAAGAAGCCTTGGAAGCCTTTCTGGAGTTTGCGGGAGGGCGTCCGCTGGCGGGGCATAACGTGGAATTTGACGTGGGTTTCGTACGGGCGGGCTGCGAAAAGACGGGCCTGCCTTTTCAGCCTACCTCCATCGACTCCCTGGTGCTGGCCCAGAACCTTCTCCCGGAGCTGCGGCGCTTCAAACTGGATATTGTGGCGGAGCATCTGTGTCTTCCGCCTTTCAGCCACCACCGGGCCTTGGCGGACGCCGTAACCGTGGCCTATATGCTGCCCCATTTTTGGAAGAAGCTCCAGGAGCAGGGCGTCGGGCGGATTCAGGAGATCAACGGCGAGATGATGAAGCTGCGTCCCAATGGCGGCATTGCCAACCGCAGTCCCAAGCATATTATTCTGCTGGCCCGCAATAAGATCGGTCTGAAAAATCTCTATCAGTTGATTTCCGCGTCTAATCTGGATTATTTCAAGAAAAAGCCCCTGATTCCCAAAACTCTGCTGAATCAGCATCGGGAGGGCATGATTCTCGGTTCCGCCTGTGAAGCGGGGGAGCTGTTCCAGGCGGTAAAGGACGCAAGAAGCTGGGACGAGCTTAAGCGGATTGCGGATTATTATGATTATCTGGAAATTCAGCCCATCTGCAACAATCTCTTTATGCTGCGGAGGGGAGACGTGCAGTCGGAGGAAGAGCTGCGGGAGTTCAACCGAGTCATCGTCCGGCTGGGAGAGGAATTGGGCAAGCCTGTCTGCGCAACCGGCGACGTGCATTTTCTGGAACCGGAGGACGAGGTTTACCGGCATATTATCCTGGCATCGAAGAAATTCCGGGACGCCAACGCCTCACTGCCTATTTACTTCAAGACCACGGAGGAAATGCTGGAGGAATTCGCCTATCTGGGGGAGGAAAAGGCATATGAGGTCGTGGTGTCCAATACTCGTTTGGTAGCGGACCAGATAGAATCCTTTGAGCTGCTGCCAAAGGAGCTGTTCCCGCCCCGGCTGGAGAATTCCCGAGAGGATCTGGAGCGTCTGGTTTGGGAGAAGGTCCACCGGCTCTACGGCGACGACCCGCCAAAGCTGATTGTGGACCGTCTGAATATAGAGCTGGGAGGCATTCTGGGCAAATACGACGTGGTTTATATGTCCGCCCAGAAGCTGGTCCAGCGGTCCCTGGAGAACGGCTATCTGGTAGGCTCCCGGGGTTCAGTGGGTTCGTCTCTGGCGGCTTATATGTCCGGCATCACCGAGGTGAATTCCCTGCCGCCGCACTACCGCTGTCCCAAGTGCAAGAACAGCGAGTTCATTCAGGACGGCTCTTATGGCTGCGGCGCGGATATGCCGGATAAGGACTGCCCCATCTGCGGCACAAAGTATGAGAAAGATGGTTTTGACATTCCTTTTGAGACCTTTCTGGGCTTCGGCGGCGGAAAGGTGCCCGATATCGACCTGAATTTCTCCGGCGAGTATCAGGCACGGGCCCACCGTCACGCGATTGAGATGTTTGGCGAGACCCAAGTGTTCCGGGCGGGGACCATCGGCACGCTGGCAAAGAAGACTGCGTACGGCTTTGTGAAAAAGTATCTGGACGAAAACGGGATGACCGTAGGCAAAGCGGAGGAGAATCGTCTGTCCCTTGGCTGTGTCGGGGCGCGGCGTACCACGGGCCAGCATCCGGGAGGACTGGTGGTGGTGCCGGATAACAAGGTGATGGAGGATTTCTGTCCCGTCCAGCACCCGGCCGAGGCGGAGGAGTCCAACGTCATTACTACCCATTTCGATTATCACGCCATGGAAGCCAATCTGCTCAAGCTGGATATGCTGGGACACGATGACCCCACTATGGTCCGTATGATGCAGGATATCACCGGCGTAGACCCCCAGAAAATTCCCTTGGACGACCCGGACACGATGTCTATCTTTACTTCCAGCAGAGTTCTGGGCTACGAAAATGATGAGATTCTGGGGCCTACGGGCGCTGTTGCGATTCCGGAATTCAACACGCCCTTTACACGGCAGATGCTGGAGGATACACAGCCTAAGGATTTTAATACTTTGGTGCGGCTTTCAGGCTTCTCCCACGGCACCGACGTCTGGAAGGGCAACGCGCGGGAACTGATCCTCAATGGGACGGCCAGCGTTCTGGAGACGGTAGGTTGCCGGGACGATATCATGCTCTATCTGATTTCCAAGGGTCTGGACCCGAAGATGAGCTTCAAGATTATGGAGTCCGTCCGGAAGGGCAAGGTGAAAAAAGGCGGCTTTGAACCCGGTTGGGAGGAAGCTATGCGGGAGCACGAGGTGCCTGGATGGTACATCGATTCCCTGGCAAAGATCGGCTACCTCTTCCCGAAGGCCCATGCGGTCGCCTATGTTATGATGGCCTTCCGGATTGCCTGGTACAAGGTCCATGAACCGCTGGCCTTTTATGCAACCTTCTTCTCTGTTCGCGCAAAGGCGTTTGACGCGGAATACTGCTGCGGGGGGATTGACAAGGTAAAAAAGAAAATCCGGGAGATTGAGAAGAATAAGAAGGACGCGACTGCCGTAGAACAGAACCTTCTGACTACACTGGAAGTCTGCTACGAGTTCTACCTGCGGGGATATCACTTTGAGACAATCGATATCTACCGTTCCGACGCTACCAAGTTTATCATTACGGAAAACGGCCTGCTTCCGCCCTTTATCTCCGTCCACGGCCTGGGGGAAGCGGCGGCGATGGATACCGTGGAGAAGCGGAAAGGGCAGGAATTTATCTCCATCGAGGAATTCTCCCTGTGCTGCAGCAAGCTCTCCAAGACCCATATCGACCAGCTTAAAGCCTTGGGCGCGTTCGCGGGTATGGCGGAGACCAGTCAGATGACGCTGTTCTGATGAAGTTCTGGATTTTAACGGCAGTATGGTCCTTTGGCCTGCTGGGCTTCTGGACGCTCTTCGGGTATAGCATCCAACGACTGCCGCTGCGCTGGACACCTCGGCTTGTGGCGCTGTACCGGCTGAAACAATTTGTACGCGCCGGAAAACAGGTTCGGGTGGTTTGCTTTGGAAATCCAGAAGCTGGGGAGGACACAGGGTTTCTCTTTGTATTCGACGCTATGCTCTGCGGGAAGCTCTGCCTGGAAACCCTTGTGTTCTCCGGTATTACGCCTGCGGGAGCGGTCAGGGCCATGTCGGAGCATCAGGGCCGGACGGCGGAAGCATACTGTTATCACCAAGGCCGGGGCCTACAGTTGACTGGAACGCTGTGGCAGGATGGCACGCGGGTCCGCTTAATGGTTCAGAAAATCAAGCTCTCCGGCAGGGTGAAAGAAATTGATATCCGGACATGAAATTTTCTGTTTTGGCAGTAGACTTCTGTTGAAAAAAGGTGTATACTTTTGATTACTCTGAAAAAGCGAAAGGAGAGAATCAATATGCTTCAGGAAAAAGTCGCCGCACTTCTGAACGACCAGGTCAATAAGGAGTTCTATTCCGCCTATCTGTATCTGGAATTCTCCAATTATTTTGAGGCCCGCGGTCTGGACGGTTTCGCCAATTGGTATAAGATTCAGGCCCAGGAGGAGCGGGACCATGCCATGCTTTTCTATCAGTACCTCCATAATAACAACGCAAAGGTGACTCTGGAAGCCATCGCCAAGCCGGAAAAGAAGCTGGACAGCGATATGGACGTTCTGAAAGCTGGTCTGGAACACGAGATGTATGTCACCGGCCTGATTAACGATATCTATGCCGCCGCCCATGAAGCAAAGGACTTCCGCACCATGCAGTTCCTGGACTGGTTTGTGAAGGAGCAGGGCGAGGAAGAAGTCAACGCCAACGATATGATTTCCAAGATGGAGCTGTTCGGTTCCGATCCCAAGGGTCTGTATATGCTCAACAGCGAATTGGGAAGCCGTACTTATAACGCGCCCTCTCTTGTGCTGTAAGCCGGACATCAATAAAAAAACAAGCCGTCTGCATTTCTGGTAGCAGGCGGCTTGCTTTTTGCTTATTTTTCTAATTTGGCATTACATTTTGTCAGGAACTTTTCGTTTTTGATAATGGCGCGGGTATGAGTTCCTGCGCCGACGGGTCCCTTTTCATCCCATGCGGAGACCTTGAACTCCACCATTCTGCCGTTCTCCGACACAGAGACAATTTCCGCTTCTGCCCAGACCGTCATGCCGATGGGAGTGGGCGCGTCGTGGGTGATATCCAGCCGGGTGCCTACGCTGCCCAATCCTTCCTCAAGGTAGGTCTGGAGCGCAGTCAAAGCCGCGTTTTCCATCATGGCAGCCATAAAAGGCGTACCAAACACCGGCAGCGCTCCGGAACCAATGGCGGCGGCGGTCAATTCTTCCGTCACAGGCTGTTCCAGACGGCATTTTGTTCCAATCATAATCATCATAAATTCCCCCTTAAATACCAAGTTCTGTCCAAAGATCGTTGTACAGCTTCCGCGTCTCCGCAGGCAGAACCAGATAGGCTTCGCACTTGTCCAGGATCTCCTGCGGCACGGCCATGATTTCGTAAATTTCCGGGTCCAAAGGTTCTCCATACAGTTCTTCATAGTAGGCCGGATACTGTGCCAGGGCCTCCTCATTGGGGGACGCGTAGCCGATGAAATCCATATTTGCCAGATTTGCCTCTGTGGAAGCGATGAAATTCATCCAGACTTCCGCTTCCTCCTTATGGGGCGCGTCTTTCAAAACACACATAGCGTCCATAAACCAGTTGGACCCTTCCTCGGGAATCACAAGGGCCAGGTCTTCGTTATTCTCCAGCATAGAGATATAGTCGCCGGCGTAATAAGCTCCGACAGCAGCGTTTGCGCCCTCCAGCTTCTGGAAAATCTCGTCCATCACGAAAGACTGATATACCCCCCGGCTCTTGGCGTCCTGCAAGAGCTGGAAAGCCTCCCGCAGCTCAGCCTCGTCGGTGGTGTTCAGTGAATAGCCCAGTTTCAGCAGAGCAGTGGCCATGGCGTCCCGGGAGTTGCGGAACATCAGCACTTCACCCTGATACCGGCTGTCGAACATTGCGTCCCAGCTTGTGATGGGTTCGTCAACCATGGTCGTGTTATAGATAATGCCGACCGTGCCCCAGGCATAGGGAACTGTATATTCATTCTGCGGGTCATAAGGCAGGTTCCGAAAGCGCTCTGAGATCAGGGAGAAATTCGGGATATTGCCATAATCCAGCTTTTCCAGCATATCTTCCTCAATCAGTTGGGAAATCATATAGTCAGAGGGAACAATCACATCGTAATCCCCCGCGCCGCTTTTCAGAAGGGAATAGAGGGCTTCGTTGCTCTCGGCTGTCTGGTAGTTGACGGCAATCCCGGTTTCTTCCTCGAACTGTGTGATAAGCTCCTCGTCGATATACTCGCCCCAACTGCACACGTTTACCACCGGATGGGAATTGGTGGCGCCGGTAAGCAGAATGATTGCGGTCAGAAATCCAGCCGCCAGGACCCCGGCCCCGCCCCGTTGAATCCATCTTCCCTTCGGGGTAGAGAAAGCCATGGCAATCCGTTCCGCGGTACGGCTGCGGCGGGGGGCGTCGGCTCCCATGCGCTCCAGACGGGCCTCCCGGAGGTTGGTGATCACCAGAAGCAGCAGGACTGTCACAAAGAGCAGGGTGGAGACAGCGTTGATTTCCGGCGTTACCCGTTTCTTAGTCATGCCATAGATGGTCATAGCCAGGGTAGAGGAAGACGAACCCGCGGTGAAATAGCTGATAATAAAATCATCTACGCTCATGGTAAAGGCTGTCAGCGCGCCGGAGACGATGCCGGGCTTGATTTCCGGCAGAATCACTTTCCAGAATGCCTGCATCCAGGTACAGCCCAAGTCCTGAGCGGCGTCCACCAGATTCTTGTCCATCTGCCGCAGCTTTGGGCCTACAGAGAGAATGACGTAGGGAATATTGAAGGCAACATGGGCAATCAGCAGCGTGCCGAAACCCAAGGTCAGCCGGGAGGGAAGCTCTATAAAATGCTGCACGCCGTTGAACCAGTTGGCGAAATCACTCCAGAGTCCAAAAAAGGCTACAAAGAACAAGCACATCGCCACACCGGTGACAATATCAGCATTCATCATGGGAATATTGTTCACCGTGTTCAGAAGATTCCTCTGCCGCCGCCGGAGACTGTAGAACCCGATAGCGGCGAAGGTCCCGGCAAATGTGGCAATCGCCGTGGCAAGCAGGGACACCAACAGGGTTGTGTAGACGCTCCGGAGGATCAGCCGATTATGCAGCAGCTCCCGGTACCAGTTCAGGGAAAAGCCGGACCAGACGATATTGCTGTTCCCGGCGTTGAAGGAAAAGATAATCAGCAGAAAAATAGGCGCGTAGAGAAACACGAACACCAAGGCGGTAAACACCCGGCTCAAGGCAGAATTCCGGCGTTTCACAGCATCACCGCCTGTTCCTCGCCCTCACCGAAGCGATTCATGACCACCATACACACGACGACAATCACCATCATAACAAGAGAAATGGCCGCGCCGAGCTGAGGATTGTACGCGCCGCCCAAAAACTGCTGTTCAATCAGGTCTCCGAGAATCATTTCCGTACCGCCGCCCAGCATCTTACTGATGGCAAACGTGGACACCGACGGCACAAAGACCATCGTGATTCCGGACAGCACCCCGGGCAGGCTCAGAGGCAAAATCACCCGCCGGAACACCTGAAAGGCATTGGCCCCCAAATCCCGGGCGGCTTCAATCAGGGAATTGTCCAGCTTGATGATAACGGAATAGATAGGCAGAATCATAAAGGGCAGGTAGTTGTACACCATACCCAGCACCACCGCGCCCTGTGTGTTCATCATGGGAAAGAAGCGGTAATCTGTACCAAAAATACCGTTATATAGGCTGATAATCCCGATTTTCTGAAAGAGCTGATTCAAAAGACCGTTATTCTCCAGAATGGACATCCAGGAATAGGTCCTCAGAAGAAAGTTAATCCACATCGGCAGCATAATCAGCACCATAGCGGCGCGCTGGAACCGTGGGCCTTCCTTGCTCATGCAGTAGGAGACGGGGTAGCCAATCAGCAGACAGATCAAGGTAGCAATCAGGGCCAGTTTGAAGGAGCGGTAGAAGACCACGCCATAGGTACCCATACTGGCGAAGTTCTCCAGGGTAAAGCTTCCCTCGGCGGTGGTAAAGGCGTAAATGACTACCAGAACGATGGGCGCGACAACAAACAGAGCCATCCAGATTACGTAGGGGACGGCAAAGCGGGACAGCTTACTTTTCATCTCCGCTTTCCTCCTCAGACGGCTCTGCCGCGTCCAGTTCGTCGTATTCATCAGAGAAGGAGGAATAATCGCCGAACATCCCGGAATACTGGCTCTTCTTCATCACATGGATGCCGTCCGGGTCAATCTTAATCCCAATCCGCGCGCCGGCAGGGGAGTGGTCCGTGGTCTGAATCAGCCACTTGAAGCCCCTGAAATCCACAATAATATCATACTGCATTCCCTTGAAGGTCACGCTGGTCACAGTACCTGTCAGCTGGCCCTGCTCCACGGGAACAATATCGATGTCCTCCGGCCGGATCACCACGTCCACCGGCTCGTTTTCCTTGAAGCCGCCGTCCAGACAGGGGAACTTCCGGCCATACATCTGCACAAGATTGTCCTGAAGCATCACGCCGTCGATAATATTGGATTCTCCGATGAAATCGGCAACAAACGCATTCTTCGGTTCGTTGTAGATATCCTCCGGCGTGCCGATCTGCTGGATGGAGCCTTTGTCCATAACCACGATGGTATCAGACATGGTCAGGGCTTCCTCCTGATCATGGGTCACATATATAAAAGTAATGCCCACCTGCTGCTGGATACGCTTCAACTCAATCTGCATATCCTTTCGGAGCTTCAAATCCAGCGCCCCCAGGGGTTCGTCCAGAAGAAGGACCTTTGGACGGTTTACCAGCGCCCGGGCAATGGCCACCCGCTGCTGCTGTCCGCCGGAAAGCGCGTCTGTCCGCCGGTTTTCAAATCCCTTCAGGCTGACTGATTCCAGCATTTCCAGGACCCGCGTTCGAATTTCTTCCTCGGGAATTTTCAGTTTCCGTTTCCCGCTGGCGTCCGACGGGTCCGGCCGTCTCTGCATCCGCAGGCCAAAGGCGACGTTCTCAAACACGTTCAGATGGGGAAACAGCGCGTATTTCTGAAAAACCGTGTTGATCTGCCTCTGGTGCGGCGGGACATCATTGATCCTCACCCCGTCGAACAATACGTCTCCTGACGTGGGCGTCGCGAAGCCGCCGATCATGCGCAGCGTGGTGGTTTTGCCGCACCCGCTGGGTCCGAGTAGTGTGAGGAACTCTTTGTCATTGATATAAAGGTTTAAATTGTCGAGAACCAGCTCGTCGTCGTACGCCATGCAGAGGTTCCGCAGGCGAATCAACTCTTTGGACATGTATCCTCCCCCGTTTCATGAAGAAAATTTTTCAGCCTCTTTTCTCTGTTGGTTTTGTCTCTTGGTTGAGTTTGACTTCCCGTCGAAATTCAGCAATATCTGCATGATAACGGAACCTATCCCAAATGTCAAGGAAATTGTTCCCCGGATACTATTGTTTTTTTATCAGTAGTTCTCTTGACTTTCTGTTTACGGCGTGGTATCCTCTTTTTAAGAATTACTGTATTTTTAACAGTAGTATAGAAAGGAGCGTTTGTATGAAGCGGGATTATTTTTCCCGGCTGTCTCTGTGGGCGCGGTGGTATCTGTCCAAAAAAGAGGCGGCGGAGGTGCTGGAAGATTACCGGGAGATTATAGATGGACGGAGCGAGGAAGAGCTTCGGCGGGATATCGGAAGGCCAAAGGACGCTGTCTGCTGTCTTGTTCAGCCGGCAGTCTATCAACGGTGGCTGAAAGTATTTGCTGTTCTGTCTGCGGCTGTATTGATTCCGGCAGTCAGCCCGTTGTTGCACCACAGGCTGTTTTGGTGGAATATTCCTTATGCTGTCAATCAGATTCCGGAGGCCATGTTGCTGGCAGTCTGGATTTTATCGTTTCTGTGGTTCCGGCAGAATGGAGGGAGAACGGCCGCGTTTCCAAAGGCTGTATTGCTGTGGATGCTTGTGCCGGCGGCTGGCATGGTTTGGGCGTGGTACATTGCTTCGGCGGCGTTATATCAATTGACTGTACTGAGAGATTATCTGATACAGCATCCTCTGCTGGGACAGGGCATTCATTTGACGCTGCTCTGGAGCGGCCTTGCAATGGGACTCATCAGCCTGCTCGGACTAATCAAGGCCCGCCTCGGTGACCGCCGCTGGAGAGCGTTGTATGTCTTTGGGCTGACGGGGACCCTTTTGAATTTATCCGTATGGGCATTTTTGACCAGCATGAATCTGGATGTCCATCCCGGCTGGCAGACGCCCATTCTTATCCGCTGCATTTCAATAACGGTCCTGGGTCTGGCGGGAACGGCGGTGTCCCTATGCTGAAAAAAGACCTTCTTGAGCTGTGCCTGCTGCATTTGATGAGCGATGGGGACCAGTACGGCTATGAGCTGCTCCGCCGTCTCCATGCCGTGTTCCCGGATGTGCAGGAGAGCGCGATTTACGCCATTCTCCGGGGCCTGTGCCGGGAAGGGCTTACGGAACGGTATCAGGGGGAGACCTCTGGCGGCCCGGCGCGGAAATACTACCGTTTGACAGAAGCCGGTCAGAACCGCCGCGCCGCCCTGCTGGAAGAATGGAGAGGAACTCGTGACGCTCTGTCCACCCTGGGTATTCAATAAAAAAAGCCTTCCCATAGCAGGAGGGCTTTCTTTATTGGCTGAATATGTTATTTTGGAAAATACTTCTCCTGAAAGGGTACGTTCTTTACTGTAAAGCATTGGCCCCGGAGGTAGTTCAGCAGGCCAGCGTCCGTAGGGAAGGGGAAGGCAAGCTGATAGGCATAGAGGGCCTGCCGGGTTTCGTGATACTTCCGGTTGACCGCGCCGTTTCCGTACTTGCCGTCGCCCAGCAGAGGACAGCCGATTTCTGCCATGGATACCCGTATCTGATGGGTCCGTCCGGTGAGAAGACGGCACTCCACTAAGGACAGTTCGCCGCGGGTTTCCAAGGTCCGGTAGAGCGTCGCTGCCGAACGGCCTCCAGGAACGGGGCGGCGGTGGAAGGTTACCAGCTTTTTGACTTTGTCCTTAGAGAGAAAGCCCTCGATTTTTCCCTCCGGCGGCTTTGGACGGCCTGCAGTGACGCACAGATAGGATTTCTCCAGCTCGTGGTCCCGGATCTTTTCGTTGATGATACGCAGCGTCTCCGCATTCTTGGCCGCGATGACAATGCCGCCTGTGTTCCGGTCAATGCGGTTGCACAGCGCCGGGGTGAAGGCGTTCTCCTGCCGGGGACTCCATTCACGCTTCTGGTAGAGGTACGCCTGGATGTGGTTGATCAGCGTGTTGACCTTCTCTGTCTCGTCGGCGTGGACTACCAGACCCGGCCGTTTATCCACCAGAAGCAGATTCTCGTCCTCATAGACAATCTCCAGATGTGGCTGGAAGATGGAGAGAAAGAGATTTTCTTCCCGGGGCTTGTCAAAGAACTCATCATTGATATATAATTGAAGCACATCCCCGGTTTGGAGACGGGTGTCCCGCTTGGCTCCCTTTCCGTTCAGCTTCACACGCTTGATTCGGATGTACTTTTGCAGCAGGGCAGGGGGGAGCAGGGGCAGATTTTTCGACACAAAACGGTCCAGGCGCTGTCCGGCGTCGTTCTTTCCGATGGTCAGTTCCCGCATGGCGCACCTCCTTGGGTTTTGTCTATCATACCTGTTTGCGGCGGGATTGTAAAGCGTTTTCGTAAGATTCTGTCTGAAATCCGGAGGTCCGCTATGAGAGAAGTCAATCCCTTGCAGTATGCCTTCTTTACGGCTCTTGCATCAATACAGGAGGAATGTGTGCAGAACGCCCTCTGTCAAATGCCGGACAGTCTGACGGGAGGACAGCTTTATGACCTGACGGCAGATGTGATCATCCGTGTGATGGAGCTGCTGGACGGATACGCCGCGCCAGAAACCGGAAGACTGCAAGTGGTCAGTGAGAAAATGGGGCTTCGTTTGCAGGAAGAGCCGTGCCTGGAACTGCATGACGTGATCTGCGCTTATTTGAAGGATAGCTGATGTCTCAGTTTCATCTGGCCGGTAAATCTATATGGGGGGATCTTTGGGCATGATTGAAACAGAGCGCCTTATTTTAGATAAAGCAAAATTTTCGGACTGGGCAGAAATGTACCACAATGTCTGGTCACATCCGGAAAGCGCAAGGTATATGGAGTGGACTATTACCACAAGCGAGGAAGCCGCTAAAATAAGAATCATGAAAACCATAGCGTTTCAGAAGGAGCATGACTCCTATTTGGTTTATGAAAAAGCAAGCGGTATGGCAATTGGGTTTTCAGGCGTAGAAAAAATTGAACCTTACATATATCAGGAAATTGGGATATGTTTGGGGCCTGATTTTGTTGGAAAAGGGTTTGGCAGACAGATTCTTCAAGGGTTGATTCAATATTGTAAGGAACAATTTGACGCAAGAGAGTTTATTTATTCAGCGAGGGATGAAAACAACGCTTCTAACCGATTGGCAAAGTCTTTCGGTTTTTCACTGATTTCTTCGACAGCTGAAACAGACTGCAAAGACGGACATCCATACAATCTTTTGCAATATCATTTGAAACTGTAGATTCCACTTTGCCCGTTTTGTCCGTATGTCAGCTGCAAAAGACAAGCAATTGGCAAAATCCTGCCTTGACAGCGGCGATACAATATTATAGAATCATTACTGGAACTTTACAGATGCAGAGAAGGTGAAGCAAATGCGGCGGAGCGACCGAGAGATTACCGATTTTTCTGAAATCATCCGCGTCATGGAGCAGTGCGACGTATGCCGGCTGGCCATGCACGACGAATATCCCTACATCCTGCCCCTGAATTTTGGCATGGAGGTAGAGGGAAGACAGATTACGCTTTATTTCCACAGTGCGAAAGCGGGAAAGAAATTCGAGCTGCTAGTCCGGGATGATCGCGTGGGCTTTGAGATGGACCGCGGGCACCAACTGGCTCTGGACGAGTCGAACGGGAACTGCACCATGGGCTATGAGAGCGTTATGGGGCGCGGCCGTCTGGAGGTCGTGGAGGGCGAGGAAAAGCAAAAGGGACTGGAGCTTCTGATGGCCCACTACCGGCAAAAGGACTTCCCCTATAACAAGGCGGTGGTCCCACAGACGGCGGTTCTTAGGCTGACTGTGGAAGAAATCACAGGAAAGGCCCGAAGGGTAAGCAAATGAACAAGACGACAAGACACCAGCTGCTGTCCGCCATACTGAACGGGGGCAAATGGCTTCCGCGGTTTACGATGAACGACTATGCCGCCGCATTCAAGCAGTACGTGGAGGAATTCGGTCCCGTATATATGGAGGCTGTCCGGACCGAGCCGTCAATTCCAGCATTGGCTTCCGAGCTTTTGGACGGCATGGAGGCAAGCTGGGCCAAGGCGCGCATCTGGAGCCGTACAGCCGCGCGGATGGATACTCTGCAAATGCTGGTGAACTACCTGTCTCCCATGCTGCTGGGCCTTGAAGAACCGGCCTGCGGCGAACTGGCCAATTGCATCCGGGACGGCTGGGCGGAACGGCGGCCCAAAGAGGCGTACAAGACGGCAAGCTATAAGAAAATTATGGGCGGATTCAGACGGGTGTTCCTTGGAATCCCACTTCCGGACAAACGGTCGGAGTCGGAAGAATGAAAAAGCTGAAAAAATTATAAAAAATTGTTTGACATTGGCACGACCATCCCTTATAATACCATTTGTATCGTTGCGAGGTGACGCTATGATTTTAGACGTCAGACCAATCTTATGCGCCCCCGGCAAAACGCTGGAGTTTCAGTTTCAGATGGACCTTTCGGATGTTGAGTTCGAAGGGCGTTACCCGGCGAGCCGTCCCGTGGAAACCAAGGGGCTGGTGAGAAATACAGCCGGTTTGCTGGAACTGTCCCTTTCCGCTTGGACAACCCTTGATTCTGTGTGCGACCGCTGCGGGAAGGAGTTCCTTCAGGAAAAAGAGGTCTCCTATAGCTGTATGCTGGCCGAAGAACTTCAGAATGAGGACAGTGACGAAATCGTCCTCCTGGAAGACGGCAGAGTGGATGTGGGCGATTTGGCCAGGACGGAATTCATTCTCGGAATGGATACCAAAACATTGTGTTCGGAAGATTGCAAAGGACTGTGTCCCCGGTGCGGCGCCGATTGGAACATCGGTCCCTGTTCCTGCAAAAAGGAACCGGACCCCCGGATGGCAGCCTTGGCAAAACTTTTGGAGAACAAATAAAGAACAAGGAAGGGACTCTGTTCCTTTTGTATGATTAAGGAGGTGTCAAAATGGCAGTACCTAAGGGGAAAGTATCCAAAGCAAGACGCGATAAACGGCGCAGCTCTACCTGGAAGCTGGCGGCTCCCAACCTCGTCGTTTGCCCGAAGTGCGGTGCGCTGCACCTGCCTCACAGAATGTGCCGTGAATGCGGTACTTACAACGGCCGGGAAGTCAAAACCGTCAAGTCCGTTGTGGCGAAATAAGGATACGCACTGCAAGAGGGGAGAGAAATCTTCCCTCTTTTGCATTCTGTTTTCAATAGGAGGGGACGACGTGTTTCAGCGGGCGATTGTGATTGGCTGTCCCGGCAGCGGGAAGAGTACCTTTTCAAGAAAACTGCGGGACAGCACCGGACTGCCCCTTTATTATCTGGACCTTCTGTGGCATAAGCCGGACCGGACGACTGTCAGCCGGGAGAAATTTGATAAGAGGCTTTATGAGATACTGATGCAGGAACAATGGATCATTGACGGAAATTATCAAAGGACCCTGGAGACAAGACTGCATTTCTGCGATACCGTGTTTCTGCTGGATTATCCTCTGGAGGTCTGTCTGGCAGGCGCTGAAAGCAGAATCGGAAAGAAACGGGAGGATTTGCCGTGGGTGGAGACGGAGTTTGATGAGGAATTCCGGCAGTGGATTCTTGATTTTTCCGAACGGCAGCTTCCGGAGATTTACACGCTGCTGGAACGGTATCGGGAGGAGAAACAGATTTTTATTTTTCATTCCAGGCAAGAGGCCAGCCGTTGTCTTGCATCTCTGGAATCGGAGTAACTGTTATGATTTATTTTACTGCGGATTTGCATTTTTACCATGATAAGATTATTAAACATACCAATCGACCTTTCATAGATGCCGATGAGATGAACCGCGCCCTGGTGCGAAACTGGAACCGGCTTGTGTCACCCCGCGACGAAGTGTATATTCTCGGCGACGTTACGATGAAAGGCCCGACGCTGGCAATGGAAATTCTGCGTCAGCTTTGCGGAAGAAAATACCTGATACGGGGAAATCATGATCATTTTGTGGACCGTGAGGAATTTGACGCCTCTGTTTTTGAGTGGGTCCGGGATTATTACGAATTGAGTTGGCAAAATCAGAAATTTGTTCTATTTCACTATCCAATTGGGGAATGGAATGGCTTTTTCCGGGGTTCGATTCATCTTCACGGACACCAGCACAATCATGAGGATTACAATTTCCGCAATCTGGAAGCAGGCCTCCGGCGGTTTGATGTGGGCGTGGACGCGAATCAGATGAAACCGGTCAGCGCAGAGGACTTGAATGCGTTCTTTGCTTTGATGGGGTGAATGCAGGAAAAAAGGGGCCTGAGTATTTGAAGGGAGTATTTCAGATGAGTAATCCATGGGAAGAAATTTCTCTGTCTGACTATGAGAGCCATATGAAGCTGAATTCCGTCAGACAATTGCAGGCCATGAACGCGCTGATGAAGAGCCAGCTTGACACCTATCCCGTATCCAGTGTGATGATTCTTGGCGTTGCGGGCGGCAATGGTCTGGAGCACATTGCAGGAAAGCGTTTCGTAAAGGTCTATGGAATCGACATCAACGCCTCCTATCTGGAGGAGGTCCGGCGGCGGTATTCGACCCTGGACAGCGTGCTGGAGTGCCTATGTGTTGACCTTCTCAGAGAGACGGAACTGCTTCCAGCCGCTGAACTTGTCATTGCAAATTTGTTGATTGAGTACATCGGATACGAAGGCTTTCAACGGGTTATTCAAACAGTGAAGCCTCAATATGTGTCATGCGTGATTCAGGTAAACCCGGAGGGTAATTGGGTTTCGGATTCGCCCTATCTGCATATATTTGACGGCCTGGAGCGGATATATTGTCAGATGGATGGACAGGAATTGACTGAACGAATGGCGGAAATAGGCTATCATGTCATAAAAACACTGGAGTTCCCTCTGCCAAACGGGAAGAAATTTGTACAGCTTGATTTTCGGCAATAGCGTCTGCCCGCTGCGGAAGATAGGAGCGTGTTTGTTTTTGACTGTTGCACATCTGTCGTAAATTTGCTATACTAATAAGGAATGCGGATTGGAAGGGGAGTATTATGCGGATACTGGGCATCGACCCCGGTTTTGCTACCATCGGCTTTGGGCTGGTGGAGGCAGAACGGGGACAGGTACAAATGCGGACCTATGGCACCATCACCACCCCGGCAGGTCTGCCCCTCAGCCGCAGGCTCTATCAGATTGACTGCGATATGGTGGAACTCATTGGTCAGCTGAAGCCGGAGGTCATCGCTATTGAAGAGCTGTTCTTTAATACCAATATTACCACTGGCATTGCGGTCGCACATGGACGGGGTGTGATTCTCTGCGCCGCCGAACGCTGTGGAATTTCTTTGTACGAGTACACGCCGTCACAGGTAAAGCTCTCGGTAACGGGCTACGGCAAGGCGGAAAAGCGGCAGGTGATGGATATGACCCGGCGTCTTCTGAAACTGAAGGCCATCCCAAGACCCGATGACGCCGCTGATGCCTTGGCCCTTGCTGTCTGCCATGCCAGAAGCGTTACCTCAAGGCTTCCGCAGACAGGAAATGTGAAGGAAACAATTTGACCGTGAAGAAAGTAGGAACACGATGTTTTATTATCTGGATGGTATGGTGGCGGAAATTCTGCCCAATCTGGCCGTGATTGACTGTAATGGGGTAGGGTACGCCTGCAAGACCACCAATCAGACCATTTCCGACCTGAAAAAAGGCCAGAAGGGGAGACTTTATACCTATTTGAATGTGGGCGAGAACATTTTTGAGCTTTACGGATTTGCCAGCCAGCGGGAACTGAACAGCTTCAAGATGCTGATAGGCGTAAGCGGCGTAGGACCAAAGGCGGCCCTTGCGATTCTGTCCGTAGGCACGCCGGAATCCCTTGCCATGGCCATTGTCACCGGAGACGAAAAATCCCTGACGGCCGCGCCGGGAGTAGGAAAGAAGATTGCACAGCGCATTATTCTGGAGCTGAAAGATAAAATGGCCAAGGAAACTGCCAGCGGACTGGATTTCTCCGGAGGAAATGGCGCTGCGGCTCCGGTTCTGTTTGCAAGCAAGGCGTCCGAGGCTGCACAAGCACTGGCGGTGCTGGGCTATTCCAGTCAGGAAACCGCTGTGGCCTTGAAGGGGCTGGATATGGAAAACCTGCCTTTGGAGGAAATCGTGCGGCAGGGCTTGAAGCGTATGGCTAAGTCGTAGAAAAATAGGGAAGGAGCGTCTTTATATGGAAAGATTTTCAGAAACGTCCGCTTCGGAGGAAATCCAGACGCCTGGTTGGGACGCCATCACCGCCGCTTTTGAAACCCTGTATCCCGGACAGGAAAATCCGCTGCATTTCGCCTCCGCCTTTCCTTGGAGCTTGGGAGGCCCGAACCCGCTTCAGGGCGTCAGCGTTTACGACGGCGGCAGCTTCTTTCATCTGGTTACTTACGGTCTTTCGGATTTGTATGAAAAAGAATCCAGCGACCCGGAATACAGCGGTTATGGCTTTGAATTTACCTTAAAGCTCCGAAAGGCAGGACTTTCAGACGAACATAAAGAATTGCGCTGTATTGCTGGAATCTTTCAGTCTCTGGCTAAGATGACCTTTGAGAAGGGCGAGATTTTTCAGCCGTTCGAGTATATCTACACCGGACAGAAAACTGGCGTGGATGTGGAGCAGAAATCCTGCCTTACCGGTTTTGTCACAAAGCTGGACGATCCGGGTGAAATCGACACGCCTAACGGGAAGGTTCAGTTCGTGGAGCTTGTCGGCGCGTCGGATGCAGAGCTGCGGGCAGTAATTGAACAAAAAATTAAGATACGAGATCTGCTGGAAGCCTTGGGGTCTGATCTGACAGATTATACCCGTGCCAGTGTGTGTGATTAAACTGTGGTTTTTACGCTTTATTAAGGTGCTGCGCTTTACAGAACAAAATTTTCGATCAATACGTAATGGGAATGTGCTTTACACCTGGTATTTCTTCTGTTGGTTAGATAAAAAAGTCTTAACTGTGCTATTTTTCGCGTGTTTTATGTATCCAGAAATTTAAAATCATGTAATGGGAAAAGACTTTACAGACATTGGATTCAGACAATCTGTAAAGCAAAGGAACTTTACAATTGGGTGGCTGACAGAAAGGAGACATCTTCATGGCAAAGTACGAACGGAGATTCCGCGGAAATTTCGACACAGTTCTGAACCAGCTTCACAGAAAAATTCTGAACGGCAGTATTTCTGCCAGCTATGAAGACGGCAGCGATTGGCAAAAGGGGGCGTTTCGCTGTGCCGTCCGGGTCTACGAACGCTACAGCTTTGCAGGCGGCAACCGTCTGAGCGCTTCCGTAACGCTGGCAGGGGAGGGGGATACGCTGTTTCTTTCCGTTATCACCGCCGGAGGGAGTCAGGGTGTCTTTCTGAAAATCAACACATGGGGAGAAGGCGCTTTTCTGGACGCCATCCGGGAAATCGCGGAACAACTCTAGTGGAAAAGGAGGAAGATTCATGATTTCCAACATGATTGCCTTGGGTTTTTTGGGCAGTATCTTTATGATGTTCCAGTTCTCGAAAAACTGCCGCATCCTGATTCGCCGGAAAGATCTGACCGATGAGGAGACGGCGCGTTTTCAGGCCAGAGCGCAGAGAAGTCTGGCAGCTGCCGGCGTTTTGCTGGGAGGCTGTATTCTCATCATTATCATAGGAAGCATTCTGCAATGACATTTCCCGGGAAAAGGGGGGAGCGCATTTGAGCATTGATTTTGGAAACGATATCTATGAAGAGCCAATCGTGGCCAAAACCTTTCTTCAGGAGGACGTCCAGGAAGGTTCCCTGCGGCCCAAGACCCTGCGGGAGTACATCGGGCAGGAGAAGGCAAAGGAAAATTTGGCCATTTTTATCGAGGCCGCCCAGAAACGGGAGGAATCTCTGGACCACGTTCTTCTCCACGGTCCGCCGGGCCTTGGCAAGACCACCCTGGCTGGCATCATCGCGCAGGAAATGAGTGTGAATATCCGTATCACTTCCGGTCCGGCGATTGAGAAACCAGGGGACCTTGCGGCGCTGCTGACCAATCTCAACGAAGGAGATATCCTCTTTGTGGACGAGATTCACCGGCTGAACCGCTCTGTGGAGGAAATCCTCTATCCCGCTATGGAAGACTATGTGCTGGATATCATCGTTGGCAAAGGGCCGTCGGCGAACTCTATCCGTCTGGACCTGCCGCGGTTTACCCTGATCGGCGCGACTACACGGGCAGGACAGCTTTCCGCGCCGCTCCGGGACCGCTTCGGCGTCACTCTGCGGCTGGAGCTTTATACGCCGGAGGAGCTGGCCAGAATCGTTACCCGGTCCGCAAATATCCTGCGTGTGGACATCGTGCCGGAGGGGGCTGTTGAGATTGCAAAACGTTCCCGAGGTACGCCGCGGATCGCAAACCGGATGCTTCGCCGGGTTCGGGATTTCGCTCAGGTCAAGGCCGACGGCGTGATTACCAAAGACGTGGCGGATCAGGCCCTCTGCGCGCTGGAGATCGATTACCTTGGCCTGGACCCTACCGATCGCCGGATGCTGTCCGCGATCATTGAGAATTACAACGGCGGTCCTGTGGGCCTGGAAACGCTGGCGGCTACCATCGGGGAAGAGTCCGTGACCTTGGAGGATGTCTACGAGCCGTATCTGATGCAGCTGGGCTTCCTTATCCGGACGCCTCGGGGACGCTGCGTAACCCATAAGGCTTACCAGCATTTGCATCTGACTGTTCCCGGCGGCTTGCCTTCACAGGAAATAATGGATCAGCTTACGTTCTGAATGCTTTGTGAAGCAATTGGTGAAAAGGCAAAACACTTTACAGCCCGTTCATTTGTTTGAATGGTGGCAAGGCAGAACGCTTTACAGATAACCGGCAAAGCGCAGAAGGAGGCTCCACGATGGAAACTGGTTACTTGTCCGCTGTGTATCTCCGCCGGGAACTGCCAAAGGAAAGCTGGCTTCGGCGTCTGGGACCGGTTCGGTATCTAATGGAAGGAAACTCGCTGACCTTTGACCGTCCAGTTACCTTTCTGGTTGGGGAGAACGGCGCTGGAAAATCTACCCTTCTGGAAGCCATTGCTGTTGCCTGCGGGTTCAATCCAGAGGGCGGCACGCGGAATTTCAGCTTTTCGACACGGGCAACCCATTCTGTCCTGGGGGAGTACCTGACGCCAGGGCGGAAACGGTATCCAGAGGACGGCTTTTTCCTGCGGGCGGAGAGCTTTTACAACGTGGCCACAAATATTGACGAGATGGATGAAGTGCTGTCTTTCAGTCCCCGTCTGGTGGAGAGCTACGGCGGAGTGTCCCTGCATCAGCAGTCCCACGGAGAGAGTTTTCTAGCGCTGGTGCAGAACCGCTTCGGGGGCCACGGTCTGTATCTTCTGGACGAACCGGAAGCCGCCCTGTCACCTTCCAGACTGCTGACGCTGCTAGGGGAAATGCACCAGCTGGTCAGATCGGATTCCCAATTGATTATAGCGACCCATTCACCGATCCTGATGGCCTACCCGGACGCCCGTATCTATGAGCTGAACAGGGAGGGAATCCGAATGACGGCATATAAGGAAACAGAGCACTACCAATTGACAAAGCAGTTTCTGGATGCGCCGGAACGGATGCTGCGATATCTTCTGGAGGATTGAGAGGCGGTAAAGATGGAGCTGTATCATGCGCTGGAATGGGGCAATGTCCGTGATATTTGGTATATGCTGGAACGGGGCAGGGCTGGGGATGTCTACAGGCTGTTCGGCCCGGCGCTGGAGGATATGCTGGGCATTCAGGGTGAAGCAGAATGGCTGGATTTTATCGGGCAGGAGGGCGCGGAGCTTGCGGAACGTCCATTGTGCCTGTATTTGGCCGCGTGGCAGCATCGTTGTCTGAAGCTTGGCGGTTATGAGGGCGATGTGACAGAACGGCTGATGGCATTTTTTCAGAAGTGGCTTCCGGAAGCGCTGGCGGAAAAGATAGAGAGGACTCCGGTGATTCTGGACCTTGACGAGCCGGCGGGGGAGTTGGAATTGCTGCTGGAGCCTTACCGGAAACAGTTGAAGCCTGCGGGTTATCGATTGCAGGTCTTCTTTGACGATACATATTGCGCAGGCGTCTATTTCGTATTTCTGGAGACGCCAAAGCCATGGAAAATGGAAACAAAATGAGAATGAGGTGGTTCAGTCAATGGGTAAACTATTTGGAACGGACGGCATCCGGGGTGTTGTGGGAGAAAACCTGACGGCAGACATGGCATACCGGGTAGGGCAGGCCGTAGGCATGGTGCTGATGGAGGAAAAGGGAAGCCGTCCCACCGTGGTGATCGGCAAGGATACCCGGATTTCCTCCGATATGCTGGAATCTGCGTTGATGGCGGGGATCTGCGACGTGGGGGGCGACGTGAAGCCGGTAGGTACCATCCCTACGCCCGCTGTGGCCTACCTGACCCGGGAGGAACAGGCGGACGCGGGCATCGTGATCTCCGCTTCCCACAATCCTTACGAGCACAATGGCATCAAGGTCTTCAACGGCCAGGGCTGCAAGCTGTCCGATGAGCTGGAGGAACGGATTGAGGAAAAGATTCTCTCGAAGCAGGATATTCCCCATAAGACCCATGGGGAAATTGGCCGCCGGCACCATGGTATGCGGCAGCTGAAACGGGATTATATCGACTTTGTCGCCTCCACCATCGACAGCGATTTAGCCGGGCTGCGCATTCTGGTGGACTGTGCCAACGGAGCCGCCAGTTCTACCGCGCCGGAGCTCTTCGGCCGCTTCAAAGCCCATACTGTCTTTCTGCACCGGACTCCAGACGGCGTGAATATCAATGCGGGCTGCGGTTCCACCCATCTGGACGATCTGGCCGAAAAAGTTGTGACAGGCAAGTATGATATCGGCGTGGCCTTCGACGGAGACGCGGACCGCTGCCTTCTGGTGGACGAAACCGGCGGTATGATTGATGGAGACAAAGTTATGGCCGTCTGCGCCCTGGACCTGAAACGCCGTGGGATGCTGCGGGGGAATACCATTGTTGCTACCGTGATGAGCAATCTGGGACTTCATGAGTTCTGTCGGAATTATGGCATCGACCTGGTCTGCACCAACGTGGGAGACCGCTATGTTCTGGAGGAAATGCTGCGGAGAGACTTCCGGATTGGCGGCGAACAGTCCGGGCATACCATCTTTACCGCACTGGAAACCACCGGCGACGGACAGGTGACCGCCCTGCAATTCCTCCAGGTGCTGTCCAAGTCGGGACAGAGGGCCTCGGAACTGGCTTCCGTCTGCGCCACATACCCCCAGGTGCTGGTGAATCTGGAGGTGCCCCACAGCGGCGGCGTCAAAGAAAAGATTATGGAGTCCCCGGAGCTGGCGGAGGCCGTGAAGAGGGAGGAGGACGCCTTGGCCGGAGTGGGCCGTATCCTGGTGCGCGCCTCCGGTACCGAAGCCCTGATCCGCGTTATGGTGGAGGCAAAGACCACAGAAATAGCCAAAAATACGGCTCATAAACTGGTGGACTTCATAAAATCACTAAAATTTTGAGGAAAGTTTCCGGATTATTTGATAATTTGCTTGACATTCTCAAGTGAAAATGGGTATAATAGTGTAAGATGTTCAATACTTATGGGAACAGCATCCCCTTGGAACAGCTGCCAGATGAGAGACTTTGCCTCCTGGCCGCTCAGGGAAACCGTATGGCGGAAGAAATCCTCGTCACCCGTTATAACCGCTTGGTCCGTACCTGCGCCCGCCCCTACTTCTTAGCCGGGGGCGACAGCGAGGATCTGACACAGGAGGGTATGGTCGGTCTTATTAAGGCCGTTCGGGAGTTTGACGCCGGTAGGGAAACCTCTTTCCGTACGTTCGCGGAAATTTGCATCCGCAGCCGTTTGTATTCCGTGCTCCGCGCCGCGGGACGGGATAAACAGCAGCCGCTCAATCAGTCAGTTTCTTTGGATACTCCTTATTTTGAAAGCAATTCCTACACCTCTGGGACCAATAATTTGGCGCAGCGTAATCCTGAAGATTTTCTTATCGACAGGGAGCACACGGCAGCCCTCTTATCCGGTGTCCGGAAACAGTTGTCCGAATTTGAAGCAATGATTTTGGGGTATTATTTGGACGGTCTTTCTTGCAGGGAAATTGCCAAAGCGGTCAGCAAGTCCCCGAAGTCTGTGGACAACGCCGTGCAGCGAATTCGACGCAAGGTGGCACGGCACTTACTTTCCGGCGATGTCAGCAAATGCTGAGCGCAATATATTTTCTAATCAAAGAGAGGGTAACATTATGTACGAAGACAAGACCTTAGTGTGCAAAGAGTGTGGGCAGGAGTTCGTGTTCACCGCCGGTGAGCAGGAGTTCTATGCCGAGCGCGGCTTCCAGAACGAGCCTCAGCGCTGCAAGTCCTGCCGCGACGCACGCAAGAACGCTGCTCGTGGTCCCCGGGAGTATTTTACCGCCGTCTGCGCTGCCTGCGGCGGAGAGGCCCGCGTGCCTTTCGAGCCCCGGTCTGACCGGCCCGTCTATTGCAGCGAGTGCTTCGCCAAGATGCGCGAGCAGCAGAACTGAGCGGCGTCTTAAAACACCGGAAACGGCCCTGTCTGCGGATGGGGCCGCTTTTCTGTGTTTTTCTTGGATTTTCTATTGAATTCGGAGTGATAATAGAGTATAATAGCACCGCGGTAACGTGGGACCGCTTCACTAATGAATTGGAGGACTTCTGATTATGATTGAAATCAAGAGAGATACCATTATTGGCGATGTGCTGGATCTGGCGCCCCAGACAGCTCCGATCTTTCTGTCCATCGGAATGCACTGCCTGGGCTGCCCGTCTTCCAGAGGCGAAACCGTCGAGGAAGCCTGCATGGTCCATGGGATTGACGTTGACAAGCTGCTGGCCCTGGTGAACGAAGAGGCCAATAAGCCGGCGGAATAATCTGGGTCGTTCGTTGAAGAGCATGGAATTGTCGGCACGGCTCCAGCTCCTGGCCGACTGGGTGCCCTCCGGCGCGCGTATCGCTGATGTTGGCACGGATCACGCTTATCTGCCCGTGTGGTTGCTGCTGCACGGGCGCGTGGTTTCTGCCATTGCCTGCGATTTGCGGGAGGGGCCTTTAGAACGCGCCAGACAAACCGGTTATACCTACGGTGTGGACCTGGACCTCCGGCTCGGGAACGGACTGGACGTGGCTGCGCCGGAGGAAGTGGATACCATCGTGATTGCCGGTATGGGCGGGGAGAATATTGCCGCGATTTTGGAACGCGCTCCCTGGACGGCTGACGGGAGACATACGCTGCTCCTACAGCCTATGAGCAGGGCGGAGGACCTTCGGCGCTTTCTGATGGATCACGGGTACGCCATCCGCCGGGAAGCTCTCGTCTGGGACCGGGGGACCATCTATCCCGTCATGGAGGCGGTGAAGGGTGAAATGAAGCTCTCCTTGGGGCAGCTCTACGGCGGGGCAGCCCTGCTCCAGGACCCTTTGGGGGGGCAATACATTATTGAGAAGATCATCCGGCTTCAGGGGGCTGTGGCAGGGCTGAACCGCTCTGGAAACCGGGAAAAAGGGGACGGGCTGCGGAATATAATCACCGCGCTGCTGTCCCTGCGAGAGGAGTGGCGTTATGCCCAGAGTCGGTGAAATTGAATCCGCACTTTTTGAAATCGCTCCTGAATCCTGCGCCCAGGAATGGGATAACGTGGGTTTGCTGGTGGGCAAACGTGGACAGGAAGTCAAGAAAGTGCTGGTATCCCTTGATATCACAGAGGCTGTCGTGGCGGAGGCTAACCGTTGGCAGGCTGATTTGATCGTGGCCCATCACCCGGTCATATTCCACGGCCAAAAGCATATGACGGATCGAGACGCTTCCGGCAGACTTCTGCTCCAGCTTGCAGAGAGCCATCTTTCGGCAATCTGTATGCATACAAACCTGGATATCGCAGAAGGGGGCGTCAACGATACGTTAGCGGAATGGCTGTCCCTTCGGGATTTTTACCAGTTGGAAGAAACCGGCGTCATCCGAGTGGGAATGTTGGATGCTCCTATGACGCTTGAGGATTTTGTGAAGAAAGTATCCAGAGCTTTAGGCTGCAATGGCGTTCGTTATGCAGACGCTGGACGGCGCGTACACCGGGTGGGTGTTGGCGGCGGAGCTTGCGGTGAATTCGAGGATGCTGTCATTCGAGCAGGCTGTGACACTTTCGTAACCGCAGATTTGAGCTACCATCAGTTTCTGGAAGCAGAGGGGAAGGGCATCAACCTTGTTGACGCGGGCCATTTCCCAACGGAAGACCCGATTTGCGGAGAACTCGCCGCTTATTTACAGACCCGGTTCCCACAGCTGCGCGTCATGAAATCTGCTGTCCATCGGGAAGTTATTCAATATTTTGTGGAAGGAGAATGAGCCATGTCCGGACATTCCAAGTGGCATAATATTCAGAAGACCAAGGGTGCGGCCGATGCCAAGCGCTCCGCCGCCTTTACCAAGATCGCGCGGGAAATCATCGTTGCCGTCAAAGAAGGCGGTTCCGGCGATCCTAATAACAATTCCCGCCTTGCTACCGTGATTGCCAAGGCCAAAGCGGTCAATATGCCTAATGACAACATTAAGCGCACCATTGACAAGGCCCTGGGCGCGGGGAATACCGACAACTACGAGGCCGTTACCTACGAGGGCTACGGTCCCGGCGGTGTGGCTGTGATTGTGGAGGCCTTGACCGATAACCGTCAGCGTACCGCTCCGGAGGTCCGTCATGCGTTCGATAAGTGCAACGGCAATCTTGGCGCAATCGGCTGCGTGTCCTGGTCCTTTGACAAGAAGGGCGTTATCGTGATTGACAACGAGGACGGCGAGCTGGATGAGGATACCGTCATGATGGACGCCTTGGATGCCGGCGCCGCGGATTTTGAAGCAGACGGTCCCGCGCTGGAGATTACCTGCGACCCTGATGTGTTCAACGACGTGGTGAAAGCCCTGGAGGAGAAGGGATACACCTTTGTTAACGCTGACGTGGAAATGGTGCCGCAGAATTACATTACGCTGACCGGCGAGGGCGATGTGAAGAATATGCAGAAGCTCATTGATATGCTGGAAGACAGCGACGATGTGCAGAACGTCTGGCATAACTGGGATAACGACTGATAAAGCCTGCACAGTCAGGACCGGGACCAATTGACGGACCGGTCCTGATTTTTTGTCTGCCGTCAGATTTCCGGTTTGCCGTTGGAACTTTAGCCGATGTACGCGGACAGACTGCCGTCAGAAACCCAATCGGACTGGACGCAGACAGACCGCTGTGCTATAATTAGAAAAGGCCGCATCGAACCGATCGTTGCAGCGAATTCAATCAGGGAGGAGGCAGAAACGGCCATATGGTTAATTGAGCAAAATGATAATTTTGTTCAATTTAGGGGAGACCGAACAGCCAGTAAGAGCCTCTTTCAGGTTTTGACCCCCTTGCAGGCCGTTTTGATACTATGATCGATTACCGTACAGAAGCACCGCAGATTCTGCTGGATTTTTTATCTTACCATGAGACAGTCAAGGCACATTCCAGACGGACGGTGGACGAATATTTTCTGGACCTTCGGAATTTCTTCCGTTACATGAAGCAGATTCGCGATCCAAGTCTTGCAGACCGAAATCTGGATGAAATCGACATCAAGGACGTAGATCTGGACTTTGTCGCCAGCGTAACCCTGACGGATATCTACAGCTACATGACCTACCTCAGCCGGGACCGCATACTGCATCAGAACAGCCCTGTTTCCGATTACGGACTCAACGCCGCGTCCCGGGCCAGGAAAATTGCCACTATCCGGTCTTTTTACAACTACCTGACCAATAAAATGCACCTGATTCAGGAAAATCCTGTCAAGGACATTGATTCCCCTAAGCTTCAGAAAACCCTGCCGAAATATCTGACGCTGGATGAAAGTCTGAAGCTGCTTGAATCTGTGGACGGCAAAAACCAGGAACGGGACTACTGCATCCTGACCCTGTTTCTGAACTGCGGGCTTCGGATTTCGGAGTTAGTCGGTCTGAACTGCCGGGATATTCAGGACGAGGCCCTCCGGGTTCTGGGCAAAGGCAACAAGATTCGGATCATCTACCTGAATGATGCCTGCCTGGAAGCCCTGCGGCAGTATCTGGCCGTACGCCGTCCCATCACCGGTCGGGATTCAGACGCCCTCTTCCTCTCCTCCCGGAATGAACGGATCAGCCGGTCTATGGTCCATGCCATGGTGAAAAAACGCCTTGCCGCCGCAGGTATTGACGCCAGCCAATATTCCTCCCATAAACTCCGGCACACCGCCGCTACCCTGATGCTCCAGAACGGCGTGGACGTCCGGGCTGTGCAGGAGGTTCTGGGACACGACCATCTGAACACCACGGAGATTTACACCCATGTGGATAACGAATCCCTTCGTGTCGCTTCCAGGGCAACTCCACTTTCCAAGGTAAAAAAGCGTAAAAAAAGCGAGGAATCCTAAAAAGAAGCCCACCAGAACAGGCAGGCTTTGTAATTGAACAAAATATTTTCAGGGCCGTATGACGCCGGTAATGTGCAGCATTCGGATGGCGCGGTATTCGTATGTGGACAGCGGTCGGTTGTCGGCATCGTAGCTGTGGGCGGCAATCAGCACATTTTCCGGTGTTACAGGCGTGCCTACGTAGACCACCACCGGCGAATGCTGAAACTCCGTTCCCTTGAAGGACAACTGAATCAGGTCTCCCGGCAGAAGATCCTCCAGTTCACAAGGTTCCGCTATGGGACCAGCAGAATGGTTCCCTCTTGTCAGAAAATTGTACAGGTACGGCACTCCGGTCCAGGACGGCGACTTCTGATTTGCGTCAATGTAGTACCAGCCGTAGGTTGGCGTAAAATTCATAATCCCGCTTCCCGCATAGATACATTGGGACGCGAAATTTGTGCAGTCCCCGCCTAGGTTTTCGTAATCGTAGAAAGCCGGATTCCGACCGTAAGCCCATTGGTGCGCATACAATACCGCCGCCGCCCGGTCATAAGGATGTATCAGCATACCCTATCCCCTCCCCTTCTCTACAGAATATGCAGGAACGCTGGAGAAGGTGCCGTAACAAAGAACCCCGGGCGGTGCTGCACCACTCGGGATTCTTTGTTATTCAGTCTTACCCTATGGATTTGTTTCAATCCACGGCTGACACAGACGAACGGAACTTACGCCTTGTGGTCGCAGCCGAGCACGTCCACCAGCTTGTGAGCGACCATTTCCTTGATGGCCTGACGAGCGGGCTTCAGGTACTCGCGGGGATCGAACTTATCGGGATGCTCAGACATGAATCTGCGGATGGTGCCGGTCATAGCAAGACGGAGGTCAGAGTCGATGTTGATCTTGCAGACGGCGCTGCGGGCGGCCTGACGGAGCTGCTCTTCGGGGATACCAACGGCGTCGGGCATCTTGCCGCCATTCTCGTTGACCATCTTGACAAACTCCTGGGGCACGGAGGAAGAGCCATGGAGCACAATGGGGAATCCGGGCAGACGCTTCACGACCTCGTCCAGCACGTCGAAGCGCAGCGGGGGCGGGACCAGGATGCCCTTTTCGTTGCGGGTGCACTGTTCGGGCTTGAACTTATAAGCGCCGTGAGAGGTGCCGATAGCGATCGCCAAGGAGTCGCAGCCGGTCTTAGTGACGAACTCTTCCACTTCCTCGGGACGGGTGTAGGAAGAATCCTCAGCGGCGACCTTCACATCGTCTTCCACGCCGGCCAGGGTGCCCAGCTCGGCTTCAACCACGACGCCATGATCATGAGCATACTCCACGACCTTTTTGGTAATCTCAATATTCTTCTCAAAGCTCTGGCTGGAAGCATCAATCATAACAGAGGTAAAGCCGCCGTCGATGCAGCTCTTGCAGGTCTCGAAGTCCGGGCCATGGTCCAGATGCAGGGCAATGGGAATCTCCGGGCACTCCTTGACAGCAGCTTCCACCAGCTTCACCAGATAGGTGTGGTTGGCGTAAGCGCGGGCGCCCTTGGAAACCTGAAGAATCACGGGGGCCTGCTGTTCCCGGCAGGCTTCAGTAATACCCTGAACAATCTCCATGTTGTTAACGTTGAAGGCGCCAATCGCGTAACCTCCGCTGTAAGCCTTCTTGAACATCTCGGTAGTGGTAACCAATGCCATAACGTATCACTCCTGACAAATTTATTTGTTCCGCCGCCCTCCCTGCTCCGGACACGGCACGTCGGAAGGAGACGAAAACGATTGCCTCTTATAATCATATCACAGAAAAAATAAAATGCAAGTATTTACATTTCTTTTTTTGAATGGTATGATAAAAAAAGCATGGGTTCCTTTTGAGGGAACCGAACAACTTTTTCTTAGGAGGCTATTTTGATATGAGTGAATTGAAAGGCGCGTGCATCTTTGGTCAGTCCGGCGGTCCCACCTCTGTCATCAACGCCAGCGCTTATGGCGTCATCAGTACGGCGCTGAAGAACCCCAACATCACCCGGGTTCTGGGCGCGGAGCATGGCATCAAGGGCGTGCTGAATGACCGGCTTTTCGACATGAGCGAGGAAGACCCCGCCGAGCTGGAGCTTCTGAAGTATACCCCCTCCTCCGCACTGGGCTCCTGCCGCTATAAGATGAAGGACCCCGATGTGGATGACACCGACTACAAGCGTATCCTGGAGATCTTCAAAAAGTACGACGTGCGCTACTTCTTCTACAACGGCGGCAACGACTCTATGGATACCTGCAACAAAATTTCCAAGTATATGCAGAAGGTTGGCTATGAGTGCCGCGTGATGGGCGTGCCCAAGACCATCGACAACGACCTCTTCGGCACCGACCACTGCCCCGGCTTCGCTTCCGCCGCCAAGTATATTGCCACCAGCTGCATGGAAGTCTATCAGGACGCCCGGGTCTATGATACCGGCATGGTGTGCATCATTGAAATTATGGGCCGTCACGCTGGCTGGCTGGCTGGCGCGGCTGCACTGGCTTCTGCCTACGGCGCGGGGCCTGACCTGGTGTACCTCCCTGAGGTGGACTTCGATATGGACAAGTTCCTGGCCGAGGTGGAGCGCATCTATAAGGAAAAGGGCAACTGCATGGTAGCCGTTTCCGAGGGCATCCACTACGCCGACGGCTCCTTCGTCTCCGAGGCCAAGACCTCCGCTACCGACGGTTTCGGTCACGCGCAGCTTGGCGGCCTGGCGGCAATGCTGGCACAGGTGGTCAAGGAGAAGACCGGCGCCAAGGTCCGGGGCATTGAACTGAGCCTTCTCCAGCGCTGCGGTGCGCACCTGGCTTCTGAGACCGATATTGAAGAGAGCTTCATGTCTGGTCAGGCCGCCGTGGAGAACGCCGTCGCCGGTATCACGGACAAGATGGTTGGCTTCGAGCGGAGCTACGAGGGCGGCAAGTACGTCTGCAAGACCAAGCTCCTGGGCCTTACCGATGTTGCCAATACCGAGAAGAAGGTGCCTCTGGAGTGGATTACCCCCGCCCATGACAACGTCACCAAGGATTTCATTGATTACGCGCTGCCTCTGATTCAGGGTGAACCCAAGCTGCCCAAGCAGGATTCCCTTCCCCGCTTCGCCAAGCTCAAGAAGGTTCTGGCAAAATAATTTCACCGAATACCAGAAAGCGCCCCGTCAGATGCTGGCAGGGCGCTTTCCTGTGCTTATTTTTCGATGCCAGACCAGAGAAGACGCCAGCTTCCGTCCTGACGTACCAGCTTCATTGTCAGGTAGTTATAGCTCTCCCCTTCCTCCTGGTTCAGGCGGTGCTTTACGGATACCACAGCGGAAGACGGGTTCTTATCGTCGTCCAGGGCATAGTCTACAGAAGCAATGGTGACCGTTTCCCAGACGTTCTCCCCATAGGCGTCCGCATTGGCGTCAGGCGTCAGCAGGCCGGAGACTTCGGAAAGGTCGTTGGACAGCAGCGCTGGAAACAGACGGTCCGCCGTTTCATAGAGGGTGCGCATCCACTCAGGCACGGCTTCATCCGGAGAAATCACCCGAAAGCTGGAGACCATATCCCGGAACTGCACACCCAGGCCCTCTTCCGCTTCCAGGAAATAGCGGGCAGTCAGGACAAAGCATCCCCCCTGTCCGTCGTCCGTGAACCAAAGCTCTGCCTGTTCCGAATCCCACGCGGTTCCATTCCCGGCACGGAGATAGAGGCTTCCCGGCAGAACGGCGGCTTCCCCCTCTGCGCGCAGCTCCTTGTAACGCGCTTGCAGGGCCTCCGCCGCCGAATCTCTTGCCTTGTCGGGGGACGTACCAGCCAGATGAAGAACGTCCAGCCCGCAGGCCGGGAAACCATCAGGCAGCGGCTCAACACTTCTTATGCTGTAAAGCCCGTTCTCTTCCTGAATCGTATACCGTTCCTCATTGACGTAAATCAGGAAATCCGCCGCTTCTTCTTCGGATTGCGGGGCATAGCGCAATAGTCTCAGTGTCCCTATCTCGCTCCCCTGCTCCGGAAGACAAAGGCTCCCTACAGGCGAAGCAGGTCCATCCAGCGGTTCTGCTTCCGGTCCCAGCCACAGCGGAAGCATACGCCCAAAGGTCAGTACCAGCAGCAGACAGGCCGCCGCAGCAAGCATCACAGGCCAACGGTGTCTCTGGCACTCGCTTCGGGCAAGCAGTTCGGGGTCAGCGTCGCCTATGGCCACAAACAGCCGTTCCTGATTGTTCATAGCAAGCCCTCCTTTTTCAGGTATCGCTTTAATTTCTCACGGCTCCGAAACAGGCTGGTCCTTACGGTGCTCTCCCGCATACTATAGCGCTTTGCAATGTCAGCCGTGGGCTCCGCAAACCAGCAGCGGCGCAGGAAGATGCTACATTCCCGTTCCGGCAGGGCGTGAAGGAACCGGTTTATGATTTCCACCAGCTCCGCCGCCTCTATCTCCTGAAGCACATCGGCAGACGAAACGCATTCCGACAGCTCGTCCAGAACCAGCGGAAGCTCTCCCCCGCCCCGTTTTTCTGTATGCCCTGTCCTCCAGCAGGTAAAGGCCAGATTTCGTGTGATTTTTCCCAAGAACGGACCCAACAGGCTGGGACGGTTCTCCGGCATGGCGTTCCAGGCGTTCAGCCAGGTATCGTTTACGCATTCCTCCGCGTCCCTGCGGTCCGTCAGGATGTTTCGGGCGATGCTTCGGCAGTAGCTTCCGTATTTCGCATCGGTTTGACGGATGGCCTCCGGATTCCGGGACCAGTACAAATCGACGATGGCGCTGTCCTCCATAATCTCTCCCCTTTCGCGTTGAATAGAAGGCCCTTCACTGGTATAGACGTGAAAAAAGGGCGCACGTTCCCTGTCTTTCAGAAAAAAATGCCCGGCAGCCTGAGACCACCGGACATTTTCTGGAAAACGTTTCTGATTCAGCGGTTTTTCTGATAGATGGTCCAAAGGCCGTCCATCAGAAGGAATTTGTCGTAAATAATCGGATTATGGCAATAGCGGACAATCACCGGGGCGTTCTTTCCTGTAGCCACCACGCTAAGCTCCTGATTTGGAAACAGCTCCCGGATACGGTCAATGATGCCGTCCAACATACCAGCGGTGCCGTAGACGATGCCGGAACGCATACAGTCCTCGGTATTCTTGCCGATCAGGGATTTGGGATGCTGCAAGGAAATGTCCGGAAGCTGTGCGGCGCGGCGGCTGAGGGCTTCCAGAGATACGTTGACCCCTGGCAGAAGCAGTCCTCCCTCGTAGGTGCGGCCCTCGGAGATAATGCCGATGGTGGTAGCGGTGCCCATGTCGATGGTGATAATAGGCGGCTTGAATTTCTCCAGCGCAGCCACCGCGGAAGCTACAATATCCGCCCCCACCTGTGTCTGTACCGTCAGGCGGATGTTCAGGCCGGTTTTCACGCCGGGGCCTACTACCATCGGCGGCTTGCCCAGAAGTCGCGTCAGGGCCTTTTCCATCATAAAGTTCAACGGCGGCACCACACTGCACAGAATCGCGCCGGTAACGTCCCGATAGCTGAAATGATAAAGCGTAAACAGATTCATCAGGTCAATGCTGATTTGGTCGGCGGTCTTCCGGCTGTCCGTATCCAGAGACGCCAGAAAACGCAGATTCTTTTCCCCGTCAAACAGCCCTACAGAAGTATTGGAGTTCCCTACATCAATGGCCAGCAGCATAATTCTTACCCTCTTCAACCAGTTTTCTTTTATGATACCATGCTTTGACGAACCTTGCAAGTGCCCGGCAAATGGGATATACTGTCAAAAAAGGAGGCGCGCTATGTACAGGACCACTATACTCTCCCCCGTTGGCCCTCTGCTGTTGGCTTCAGATGGAACCGCCATCACTGGTCTTTGGCTGGAGGGACAGAAATATTTTGCCGCCGGACTGGATGCGGATGCAGAAGAGAACCCCGCCCTGCCTGTCTTCCAGAAAGCGTCTTTGTGGCTGGACGCCTATTTCGCGCAAAGGGACCTCCCTCCCCTGCCGCCGCTGGCCCCCGCCGGAAGCCCGTTCAGGCTGTCGGTATGGGAACGCCTGCAAGCAATCCCCTATGGACAGACGCGCACCTACGGGGAACTGTCGGCAGAACTGTGCTCTTCTCCAAGGGCGGTAGGCGGCGCGGCAGGGCATAATCCAATTTCTATCCTGATTCCCTGCCATCGCGTCCTGGGAACCGGCGGCAGTCTGACCGGGTATGCAGGCGGATTGAACAAAAAGAAGCTTTTGTTGAAACTGGAGGGTGTTTTATGAGCGTATATGAAAAAACGCTGCTTCTTTCATCGAATGACGCGTCTTCGAACCAGCCTGCATCGAACACTGGATAGAAGGAACGGAAGCTGAAATTTTTGCGTCCTGCGTTGTCCAGAATCTGATTCTTCATCTGACAAGAACGAAAAAGACGGACGCCGGTTTTTCGACATCCGTCTTTTCTATTCTGTATGTGTCCTTCTACGTTTACAGAATAATGCAAATCAAACCGCCGCTGCCTTCGTTGATAATGCGGGTAAGGGTTTCCTGGAGCTTCTTTCTGGCGTCGTCCGGCATCCGCTTCAGCTTGCCTTGGAGGTCGTCGCTGACCAGTTCGTGAAAACTGCGGCCGAAAATATTGGACTGCCAGATTTTCCCTGTGTCGCCCTCGAACTCCTGAAGCAGATAGTTCACCATGTCCTCCGACTGCTTCTCGTTGCCCACGATAGGAGAAACTGCCGTCTCGATATCTGCCCGGATCATATGGATACTGGGTGCGCTGGCTTTCAGCTTTACTCCATAGCGTCCGCCCTGCTTCATGATTTCCGGCTCTTCCAGCGTCAGCTCGTCAATGCCGGGGACTACAATGCCATAGCCCGTTTCCCGTACGTCCTTCAAGGCTCCGGCCACCTTGTCGTATTCCGCCTTCACTGCCGCCAGACGGGTCAGCAGGCTCATCAGATCCCCGTCGTCTCCTACCTCGAAGCCCGACTGCTCCGAAAGCGTCCGATAGAACAGCTCCCTCGGAAGTCCCAGATTGGCTGCCGCAACGCCGGTGCCCAGGTCAATGGTCGTGATTTTCGCTTCGCTGATATTCTCACAGTCCCCCAGAGAAGCAATCACGCCGTCCACCTCGCGGATATGCTGGAGCTGCGCGGTACTCTGACGGACGGCTTCATACAAGCTGGCCTTAATCGGATGCTCCGGCGGAAGGGCGTCCACCCACGGAGGCAGAAACAGATCCAGCTCCTGCATGGGGAACTCATAGAGCACCGCCCGCAGGATATCCGCCACATCCTCCTCTTCCAGCTCCAAGCAGTTCACCGGCATACAGTTGACCTCGTACCGGGACGCCGTGTCTCTGGCAATGGCTATGGCACGGTCGCTTTTGGGGTCGGCGGAGTTCAGCAGGACAATAAAGGGCTTCCCAAGCTCCTGCAATTCCCGGATGACCCGTTCCTCCGCTTCCAGGTAATCCTCCCGGGGAATGTCGGAAACGGTGCCGTCAGTGGTGATCACAATGCCGATGGTGGAGTGCTCCGAAATGACCTTCCGAGTGCCGATTTCCGCCGCCTCCGTCATGGGAATCTCATGGTCGTACCAAGGCGTGGTGACCATCCGGGGCGCGTCGTCCTCAAACTGCCCGATGGCACCCTTCACCATGTAGCCCACGCAGTCGATCAGCCGTACTGAAAACGACGCGCCGTCCGGAAGCTGTACCTGCGCCGCTTCCTCCGGGACAAACTTCGGTTCAGCAGTCATGATCGTCCGGCCGGAACCGCTCTGGGGCAGCTCGTCACGGGCCCGCTCCTTCCGGTAGACGTTCTCAATATTGGGTATTACCTGCGTCTCCATGAAGCGCTTGATGAAGGTGGATTTCCCCGTCCGCACCGGCCCCACCACGCCGATGTAGATGTCTCCTGCCGTGCGCGTGGCGATGTTTTGATAAATAGTCGTATTCATAGCATCCCGTCCTTTTTTACGCTATTCCTGTTCCCACTCTATGTCCCTCGGCGGAAAAGTATGACAGCCCGTCTTGCTTTGTGGAAAATAACAAAAATACGCCGCCATTTTTCCGGCCGATTCATGGCTTTTCCTTATTTACATCAATGGCTTTAGCATGGTAAACTACTACCGTATTGAACGGATGGAGTTTTCCCCGTTCGGATTTGGAGGATGAAACGATGAAAAAAAGCAAATTTCTTGCCCTTCTGCTGGCTCTGGCAATGACCTTTACCCTGACTGCCTGCGGTAACAAGGACTCCGCCGGAGATACCTCTGCCCCCCCTGCTGAGACTTCCGGCGATGTCACAGACAGCAGTGATACCGGCGATGGTCAGCAGGCAGAAGACAGCGACCTGGCTTACGTGAAAGATAAGGGTACGCTGATTGTGGGTATTACCGAGTTTGAGCCTATGGACTATCAGGACGCCAGCGGCAACTGGATTGGTTTTGACGCTGACCTTGCCAAGGCATTTGCTGAAAGTCTGGGCGTTAACGCAGAGTTCCAGGTTATCGACTGGGACAGCAAGGTGATGGAGCTGAACGGCAAGACCATTGATGTAGTCTGGAACGGAATGACTCTCACCGATGAAGTCAAGAGCTCCATGGAATGCTCCAACCCCTATTTCAACAACGCGCAGGTGATTATTGTCCCCGCTGATAAGGCCGCTGAAATCACCGATGCCGAAAGCGCCAAGGACCTCGCCTTTGCCGTGGAAATCGGTTCCGCCGGTAAGCAGCAGGCCGATGCTAACAGCTTTAACTATACCGAAGTCGCTGACCAGGCTACCGCTCTTCTGGAAGTCAGCTCCGGCACTGCGGACGCCGCTATCATTGACTACCTGATGGCCGCCGCTATGACCGGAGAAGGCACCAGCTACGAGAATCTCACCTTCACCGCTTCCCTCAACAGCGAAGAATACGGCGTAGGCTTCCGGAAGGGTTCCGACCTCGCCACCGCGCTGAACGAATTCTTTGCCAGTGCCTACGCCGACGGCACCATGCAGAACATCGCGGATACTTACAACATCGGTGATATGCTTGTGAAGCAGTAAGCTGTTTCAGAAGCCAGTCCGAAGCAGAGGAGTCTCTTCCTCTGCTTTGGCTTGTTTTCAAAATCCAGATAAAAGGCAGGTGTCCCGCAGATGTTTTTAACCGTTATCGGCGCTTTGAACGAGGGCTTTGTACAGACCTTAAAGCTCTTTCTGATTACCCTCGTCGGCGCGATCCCTCTGGGTCTGGTGGTGTCCTTCGGTTCCATGAGCAGATTTTCTCTCCTGCGCGGCGTTACCAGAACGTTCGTGTGGATTATCCGCGGGACGCCGTTGCTGCTCCAGCTCTACATAGTCTTTTATATCCCCGGTATGGTGATGAAAGGCGGAAGTCCATGGCCCGGCGGCGAAACCGGCAGATTTATCGCTTCCGCTGTTACCTTTGTCGTCAACTATTCTTGTTACTTCTCCGAGATTTACCGCGGCGGGATTCAAGGCGTGCCGGTGGGTCAGCAGGAGGCGGGACTTGTGCTGGGTATGACAAAGCGGCAGGTGTTCTTCAAGATTACTTTGCTCCAGATGGTGAAACGCATTGTCCCCCCTATGTCCAACGAAATCATTACCCTGGTGAAAGACACTTCTATCGCCCGAATTATCTCCCTTCAGGAAGTTATCTGGGCTGGTGCCGCATTTATGAAAGGCTCCCATGGCTATTCCGGACTGATGTGGCCGCTGTTCTTTACGGGCGCTTACTTCCTACTTTTCAACGGTGGTCTTACCCTGTTGTTCGGCTGGGTCGAAAAGAAACTGGACTATTTCAGGTAAGGAGGCTGGCATGGCAATTTTAGAAGTACGACACATTGAAAAGCACTTCGGCAGTACGCAGGTCCTGACGGATATCAGCTTTTCCCTGGAGGAAGGACAGGCCCTTTCCATCATCGGTTCTTCCGGCTCCGGCAAGACAACCCTTCTCCGCTGCCTGAACTTCCTGGAACGGCCTGATAATGGAACCATTGCCGTCAAGGGCGAGACGCTGTTCGACGCCAAGAACCCCAAGACCCAGCAGGAAAGTGAAATCCGTACCAAACGCCTGCATTTTGGCCTTGTATTCCAGAATTTCAACCTGTTCCCTCAATATACAGCCCTGCAAAACGTCACCCTTGCCCGAGAACTTCTTGCCAAGGAACGGGGCGGTGAGGACAAGGAGCAAATCGTAGCCGCCGGACGGGAGCTTTTGTCACAGATGGGCCTTGCGGACAGGGCAAGCCATTACCCCCATCAGCTTTCCGGAGGTCAGCAGCAGCGGGTCGCTATCGCAAGAGCTTTGGCGCTCCATCCGGATATCCTCTGCTTTGACGAGCCGACTTCTGCCCTGGACCCCGAGCTTACCGGCGAAGTCCTCCGGGTGATCCGCTCCCTCGCCGACCAGAAAACCACCATGATTATCGTTACCCATGAAATGGCCTTTGCAAGAGATGTGGCGGATCAGGTTATCTTTATGGACGGCGGGCTGATTGTAGAACAAGGCGACCCGAAAGAAGTCATTGACCATCCCAAGGAGGAGCGGACACGGAAGTTCCTCTCCCGTTACGCAAACAGTTGATTGCTTTTCAGTAAAGAGCTTTTATACGACAAAATAGACAGTTTTGGAACTTTTTAACAGACTGGTCTGATATAAAGGGACTTCATATAACAGAAAAGCCCAATTCAGGAAACACTTCTCATGTGAATAGCCCTCCTGTAAAGGGTTTTATCTTGACAGTTATTTCATAATATAACCTGAGTTTTTCATTGCAACGCGGCATATGTAAAGGAAAACTGCTTTTCAGAAAATAAGAGGGAGCTCTGACGCCCCCTCTATTTTTTATGTCCGCAGACGGTTCTTTCTGCTCTTTTACGCCCGTTGTCTGGGAATCAGAAGCAGTTTCTCTCTGGGCAGCTCCTCCTCCCCTTCCAACTGATTGGCGGAGAAGATGGCGGCAATGGTAGTATTATACTTTTTGGCAAGGTCCCAGGCAGTTTCCTGTTTTCCCATACACCGGAGGACCAAAGACGGCGCGCCTGCGGTGTCCTTGACAGCTTCCGTATCCAGCTTGGCGGCGGAAATGCAGACCTTTTTCACCTGCTCCGCGGCTTCAATCCGAAAGTCCACCGCGAATCGGACTTCAATCCCGCGATCGCCCAAAGTTCCCTGAATTTCTTCCGGACAGACAGCCTTTGCGTTGATACGGCAGTCCTCCGGCAGTTCCAGCTGACAGCTTGCGTCGAAGGTCCGCTCCGCCAGCAGGGGCACGCCGCCCTCGTCCAGATACATGGCCCGGACCGAAACGCCAGTACGCAGAATAGCCGTCTTCCCTTCCCTGCTGACAGAAACCGCGCCGCAATTTGCCGACAGAGCCAGGATGGACTCCGCAACCACGCCGATTTCCAGCACCTCCCGCAGGGTCTGCCGTCTTGTCATGAACTCGCAGAAGCTGGTAATTGAAAGCGGCGCGGCCTCATAGGTCATATCATAGGCCGTGGAGTACAGATCGCTCAGCAGAGTCAGGTCTTGTTCCTCCCGCAGAAGGGCCGTGGCATGAATGTACAGCGTGACCGCGATTTGCCGGCCTTCCGGGTCGTCGCCGTCAATCTGAAGGTCGGTCCCTGTCAGTTGAAGCTGTAGGGACGCGTCAGAGCCTTCCACCGCGCCCTCGACCTCCATAATCTGGGAGAAGGGCAGTTCTGCCGTAGTGGAGCCGCATTCCCCGCTCGCCGTACGGTAAAGCAGGCTGATGGAGAATATGCCCTTGAAAATCAGCTTGCTTCCTACAATCTTTGTCTCTGTCACCGTGCTGGATATCTGATTGGTCAGCAGTTCTGCGGCGCCTTCCCGTCCGGGGGACAGATTGACTTCTTCTGTAAAGGTAAAATCCTTTTCAGCGATATGGGTCAGCAGGATGGCGTGTTGGGTCTCCTGCTTTTTCTCTACCCGCAGGCGTTCTTCCGCAGCCACGTCCGTGCAGAAGCTGAAGGGCCTGCGCTGGTAGCCGGTAAGACGGGTGACCAGCTTGCAATGGGTGAAAATCTTTCTGGGATTGAGCATCCGCGCCTCCAGGAACTCGGGTTCCGTTTCCGCGGCAAGATACTGGCAGCCCGGGAGACTCCGGCCGTCACTCTCCACAGAAAAGGGTATGGCGAATTCCAGCGTGCGGACGCCTCCCTCGCCGTCAGGGGTGTACAGCACAGTAACCCGTACCGTTCCAGACAGTTCCGCCTTGCCGTCCCGCAGTTCCCGGCTGTGCAGATAGACCTTTCCGTCCGTCTCAATGATCCGGGCGATGTCGGGGCAGTAGTCCGGCACAATGGTCTCTGCCGTCTCCTCCTGGGTCAAGGTCAGTTCCCCTCCGGTCTCATAAGTATCCAAAGATGTTTTTTGCAGTTCCAGTTCCATGAACTCCTTCCTTTCCGGGCAGTTCCATAGATTCCTGTCCTACTCTATGTCCCGCCCGGTCCGGTTATGCCTTTACTTTAAAAAGTTTCCGCAAAATCCCACGCAGCATCTTCGGGGACTTCCAAACCACGATATTCATACCAGCCCTCCTCTCTCCTACCTCCGGCAGCACACACAGCCGCAGGCAATCAGCAGAAATGCTACCAGGAACAGCAGCGCGCCTACCGGGAAAATCGCGGTTATCAGTATCCCCGTTCCCAGCGCCGCCGCAATGATGCCCAGAAGCCGGCAACTGCCTCCTCGATTTCCTCGGCACATCATTCCGCGCCTCCTTTCCTCTGTTACAGTATATACACGAAAGCACGTCCCTGCTTCTGCAAAAAGAAAAAAGCCGCTTCTCCTGCGACTTTCTTCTTGTATGCTCACTGCTTACTTTTTCTTCTCCTGCCAGTCCTGGAGAGGCTTCAGTTCCTCGTAGAGCCGCAAATAGCTGGCGTGGCGGCTTTTCTGAATCCTGCCTTCCTTCAAAGCCTCCAGCACCGCGCAGCCCTTCTCTTTTGTATGACTGCATCCCACAAACCGGCAGCGCTCCAGATACGGGGTGAATTCCACAAAGGTCTCCGGCAAACGGCTTTTCAGCTCCAGATTCAGCTCCGTCGTCTCAAAGGAAGAGAAGCCCGGAGAATCCACCACCTCCGCCCCGCAGGACAGACGGTGCAGTTCCACGTGCCGGGTAGTATGGCGTCCCCGGCCAAGAGCAGCGCTGACTTCCCCTACCTGTAATTGAAACGCAGGGTCCAGGGCATTCAGGATGCTGGATTTCCCTACGCCGGAGTTCCCTGTAAAAGCAGAGAGCTTCCCGGCGATCAGTTCTTTCAGCGCTTCCAGGCCCTCCCCTGTCTCCGCGCTGACACGAAGAGTAGGAAATCCGGAAGCCTGATAAATCTCATACAACCCCTCCGCCCGGTCCAGATCGCACTTGTTCAGCAGGACCAGAACTTGACAGCCCTTCAAGGCCGCAATCGCCGCCACCCGGTCAATCAGAAAGGGGTCGGTCTTTGGAATCGCACCGGAGGCAATGATAACCAGTTGGTCAATGTTCGCCACGGCAGGCCGGGTGAAGGCATTCCGCCTGGGCAGGATGCGCTCCACGAAGCCCTCGCCGTTTCCAAGAAGCCGGACCTCCGCCTGGTCGCCTACCAGCGGGGAAATCCCTTCCTTGCGGAACTTCCCCCGGGCCCGGCAGGTCAGGACCTCTTCTCCTGTATCCACATAGTAGAAGCCGCTGAGGGCTTTCTGAATCCGTCCTGTCATTGGCTGAAATCCTTCTCGCCGCTCTGCCACTGGTCCAGCTCGCTGTCAAACAAAACCCGGATGGACTGGGTGCCGCTGCCAGTGAGCTTGACATTGATATGCACGTCACCGCAGGAAACCTGTTCCGCATACTGAGGTTCTGTCTCGTCGCCCACGTAGACCTCCACCCAAACTGTCGAACGGTCGTCCTGGGGCAGGTCGATGCCGTAGTCGATGGTATAAGAGGACGGCCCTTTGCTGACCTGGAACTTGATGGTATCCCATTCCTGGGCCATGGAGGAATCCTTGATGCTCTGCCAAAGAATCGTCCCTGGCTTCTGGTCGCTCTCCACATAGTCAATATCTGCGTCGGTGCAGGTGAGCTTCCAGGTACTGGTCAGCTTCGGGCGCACGTCGTCGATATTCTGTCCGACAAAGGACGGCACTGGGAATTCGATCAGCTCCGGGCCTTTGCTGACGATCAGACGCACCACATCGCCCTTTTTCAGCGTTTCTCCGGCAGCGGGCTCGGTAGAAATAATATGGCCCTCTGTAATGCTGTCGTTGAACTGATGGTCCGTGTCTTCCTCAATCTCCAAATTATACCGATCTTTCAGGTCCTTCAAATACATCTTGGCTTCCGCTACTGTCTTATTCACCACGTCCAGCATCACGCCTGTATCTTCCCCGGCGCTGACCCAGACTTCAATCACCAGATTTTCTCCACTGGTGTATTTTTCGCTTACGGGACTCTGACGGATAATCACGCCTGCCGGTTCCTCGCTGAATTCCTCCCCTTTCTTCTCCAGGGTAAACACGCCCTGCACATTCTCCTGCACGCTGGCCTGCTCGATGGTATAGCCTACCACGTTGGGCACCACCACATATTGGGACGACGGGGATTCATCCGGCTGGAAGGACGCGGAAATGGTCCGGAACAGCACCACCGCCAAGGTCACCGCCAGCACCAGGGCCACGCCGAAGAGCACCTTCTGTCCAATCCGCACGCCTGTCATAGGTTCGTCATAATCGTCGTACCCATCCCGGCGGCGCTTTCGTTCTCGTTCTCTCTCCCGCTCCGAACGCTCCCGGGAACGCTGGAGGGTCTGGTCATAATTCCGGATAGGCCGCGTAGGGTCGTCAGGTTCTTCCGGCCGGAGGTCCACCATAGAGAAATCCAGGTCCAGGCTGGGGTTTTTCCGGAAGTTTTCCAAATCCGCTATCATGGCGTCGGCGGATGCGTACCGGCGTTCCAGATCCGGCGTCATAGCCTTCATGCAGATCAGCTCCAACTGCGGCGGAATTTCCGGATTGACTTCCCGAGGCGCCAGGGGCACAGAGCTGAGATGCTGGATGGCTACGGAAACCGCAGAATCACCTTCAAAGGGCAGCCGGTTCGTCAGCATTTCGTACATGACCACGCCGGCGGAATAGATGTCGGACCTTGCGTCAGTACGGTCGCCCCGTGCCTGTTCGGGGGAAATATAGTGGACGGACCCAAGGGCCTCCTGCGTCAGGGTCTGGGCGGAGTTCTCCAGGCAGGCGATCCCGAAATCGGCCACCTTTACACTGCCGTCCCGGAGGACCATAATATTCTGCGGCTTGATATCCCGATGAACAATCCCCCGGCTGTGAGCATGACTCAGACCCCGCATAATCTGGGTGATAAAGTGCAGGGATTCCCGCCAGTTCAACTGCCCCCGCTTCTCCATATACTGTTTCAGGGTAATGCCGTCAATCAGTTCCATGACGATATACTCGGTATCGCCGCCCCGGGAGACATCGTAAACGGAGACAATATTCGGATGGGACAACTGCGCCACGGCTTGGGATTCCGCGTTGAACCTCCGGCGGAAATCAGCATCCTGAGCCAAATCCGGTCTCAGAACCTTCACCGCCACCAGACGATTCAGCCGCTGGTCCCTGGTCTTGTAGACTACCGCCATGCCGCCGGTGCCGATGCGCTCCAGTATCTCATAGCGGCCATCCAGCATTCTTCCTATATACTGATCCATACAGCGCCTACCCCCTTACACTTTCCGCAGCAGCACGGCGGTGACGTTATCCGGCGCGCCCTGACACAAGGCAATGCGCAGCAGCCGTTTCAGACAGTCTTCCGGTTCTCCCCGGCGGATCTCCTGAAACATCTCCATATCCGTGACCGTATTCACCAGGCCGTCCGTGCAGAGCAGCAGGAAGTCCCCCGCTTTCAGCTCGCACAGATAGCAGTCGCACTGGGCGTCCACATCCGGCCCCAGCGCTCTGGTAATCAGATTCCGCTTGGGATGATGCCGGGCTTCTTCTGGGGTGATATTCCCTTCCTCCACCATGCGTTCCACCAACGAATGGTCACGGGTCACCCGGATAATGCGGTCCGCCGTAATATGGTACGCCCTGCTGTCGCCCACATTGGCCACCACCACGCCCTGGGCACAAGTGACGGCGGACACCAGCGTAGTTCCCATATTCTGATACCTCTCCGACTGTCCCGCCGTTTCCCGGATGGCCTGATTTGCCTGGTCGACAGCGCGGGCAGTGACCTCCTTCAGCTCGTCCGGCGTCATATCGGGCTGCAGACGCTTCTCCAGGTCCTCCACAAAGGTCTCCACAGCAATCCGGCTGGCCAGCTTTCCTCCGGCGGCGCCTCCCATACCGTCGCAGACCACGCAGATGGTGTGTCCGGAGGCCGTCTGTTCCCGCACGGCGTAGGCGTCCTGATTTTCTCTTCGGACAAGGCCCACGTCGGTGATGCCCCATACGTTACTCATTGGGAATCCTCCCCTTTCTGTGCTTTCCGTCGAAGCTGACCACACGCGGCGTCAATGTCCCCGCCCAGACTCCGGCGGATGGTCACGGTGACGCCGTGGGACTCCAATCGTTTCTGAAAGGCCGCCGTCCGCCGTGATGGATGAAACGGGCTTTCCTCCACGTCGTTCAGCGGGATCAGATTCATATGCCCCGGCATTCCCCGCAGGCGCTTTGCGATCAGGTCCGCCTGCCAGTCATGGTCGTTCACGCCGTCAATCATGGCATACTCAAAGGAAATCCGCCGGCCGGTCTTCCGAAAGTAATCCTGACAGACAGCAAACAGCTCCTCCACGTCATAAGCCCGATTCACCGGCATAATCCTGGAGCGTGTCTCGCTGTCCGGCGCGTGAAGGGACACTGAAAGCGTCAATTGCAGAGAAAGCTCCGCTAACCGCTGGATTCCGGGGATCACGCCGCAGGTAGACAGGGAAATATGCCGCATCCCGATATTCATTCCATCGGGGCAGTTCACCAGCTCCAGAAACCGCAGCACATTGTCCAGATTATCCATCGGTTCGCCAATGCCCATCAGAACAATATTGGACAGGACCGCGCCGGAGTCCTTCTGTGTAAAAATCACCTGATCCAGCAGTTCCCCAGGCGTCAGGTCCCGGACCTTTCCGGCAATCGTGGACGCGCAGAAGGCACATCCCATCCGGCAGCCCACCTGTGAGGAAATGCAGACCGTATTCCCATGACGGTAGCGCATCAGAACGGATTCCACGCAGTTTCCGTCGGCAAGCCGCCAGAGATATTTAATCGTGCCGTCTTTTGACTCCTGTTTCCGGATGGCCTCCGGCGGCGTCAGAATACAGTCCGTCTTCAGCCGTTCCCGCAGGGCCAGCGGCAAATTCATCATTTCGTCAAACGACTCCGCGCCACGGCTGAGCCAGGAAAACAACTGCTTTCCCCGGAACGCCGGTTCGCCCATGGAGACCAGCAGTTCCCGCAGCTCCGGCAGAGTCATGGATTTCAAATCAATCATAAGGGCCTCGCTTCAACTGCGCCGCGTCATACGGCAGATGTAAAAGCCGTCGGTGCCGTACCGCTGGGGCCATAAGGTCAACTGGCCGCCCACAGCTCCGACAGGCTCCGGAAGGACAAACCTTTCCCGGGAAAAGTCCGGATGGCTTCCCAGAAACCCGTCCGTCACGCCCTCGTTTTCCTCCGGCAGTATCGTGCAGGTGGAATACAGCAGCGTCCCGCCGGGTTTCACGTATCCAGCGGCGTTCTCTAAAATCGCGCTCTGTACCACCGGCAGCGTAAACAGATCGTCAGCCCTCTTCCGGCGGATATCCGGCTTTTTCCGCAGAATCCCCAGTCCGGAACAGGGCGCGTCTACGATCACGGCGTCAAATGAACCCAGCCATTCCTCCCGGCATACCCGTCCATCGGCGGCCTCCGTCCGGATGGAAGTCAGTCCCATCAGGTCCGCGCCTTCCTGAATACGTTTCAGCTTGTTCCCGTGGAGATCGCAGGCGAGAATCTCTCCCCTGTTCCCCATCACAATAGCGGCGGCAAAGGACTTCCCTCCCGGCGCGGCGCATACGTCCAGCACCCGCATTCCCGGCGAAAGCCCCATCGCCAGCACCGCAAACCGGGCCGCGGGGTCCTGGACGTAAAAGGCCCCCGCCTGATACGCAATCAGCTTCTCCAGGTTCCCGGTCCCCGCAAGCAGCAGGCAGTCCGGAAGCAGGTTGCTTTCCTTTACCGTTACGCCCTCCCCTTCCAGGGATTCCCGTACCCAGTCCGTCTTAAACAGGAGGGAATTGATCTGCACCGCTGTGGGAGGCTGGCTGTTCCCCAAAGCTAAAAATTCCTCCGCTTCCTCACGGCCCAGAAGCGCCAGCACCCGTTTCACCAGCCATTTCGGATAGCTGTACCGGATGGACAGATACCGTACAGGGTCCCGGTCTGGAATCTCCGGCAGGGCCTCCTTTTCACGGCAGAGCTTCCGCAGAACCGCGTTCACCAGACCCGCCGCCTGTCCCCTGCCCGCGCCCTTCGCCAGCTCTACCGACGTATGCACGGCCGCGCTGTCCGGCACCCGGTCCAGGAACAGAATCTGATACCCGCCAATCCGAAGTATCTCGGCAAGAGGCGGTTGTAGGCGTTCCAGTTTCTGAGAGCAGTACGCGGACAGATAGAAATCAAGAAGGGTCTCGTTCTGAATCACTCCGTAGACAATCCGGCTGCAAAGGGCGGCGTCAGCGGAAGAAAGGCCCTCCAGACGGGAACCCAGCGCCGCGTCCGCCCAGGCCCCACGGGTCCGGCAGAGGGTCAGGACTTCCAGGGCACGTTTCCGTGCGCTCATCTGCGGCCTCCCCGGTTCCGGTCGCTGCGGCCAAGGAAAATCAGCACGTACCGCAAAAGCTGCAAAACCGACATCAACAGCGCCGCCACATAGGTCAAAGCCGCCGCCCGCAGGACTTTTCGAGCGCCCGCCAGCTCGTCCCCATCCAGAAGCGACTGCCCGGCAATGGTTTCCAATGCACGATGAGAAGCGTCGAATTCCACCGGCAGGGTCACGAGCTGGAAAACAGTAGTCAGGGAGAACAGCAGAATCCCGATGAAAAACAAGCTCTGACTGTACAGCAGCATTCCCACCAGCAGGAGAATAAAGGAGAACCGGGACCCGATCTGCGTCAGGGGCACGATGGCGCTCCGGAGGCGGATAGGGCCGTAACCGGTGGCGTGCTGGACCGCGTGGCCCGCCTCGTGCGCCGCAACCCCAACCGCCGCAATGGTCGCGCTGGCATACACCGGTTCTGAAAGATAGATAGTGTTATCCCTCGGGTCAAAGTGGTCTGTCAGGGACCCGCTACAGGGACGGATGGCGACATTATACACGCCGTGACTGCGCAGAACGGCTTCCGCGGCTCTGGCTCCCGTAATCTGACGGCGGTTCCGGCTCTGACTGTACCTCCGGAAATTCCCGCTGACCTGAATCTGTGCCCAGACAGAGAGAATCAATACCGGAATCAGCAGAAGACAGTACAGATTATTGGCCAGAAAACTGCCGTATCTGTAATGAGCGTATGGCATACGATACCCGCCTTTCAGCCCTGAATCGGATGGCCCAGCAAATACGCGGCGGCGGCCATCCTTTTACCGCCATTGGCCTGGATTTCGGTCAGACGCAGAATCTTTCCGTCTCCGCAGGCCACTTCGATGCCCATCTTTCCCGCCGCTATAATCACGCCGGGCAGTATCTTTGTTGTCTCTCCGGTTTCCTCGGATGCAAACAGCTTCATAGGCTTTCCGTCGATGATATCCGTTGTTGCGCAGGGCCAGGGAATCAAGCCCCTTATCTGGCAGTTGATCTCATGAGCGGAACGGCTCCAGTCCACCGGCGACAGCTTCTTATCCAGCATGGGCGCGTAGGTATGCAGGCTGTGATCCTGAGGCCGCCGCTCTGCCATGCCGGATTCCAGCACCCGGACCGTCTCCGAAAGCGCGTCTGCTCCCAACGCCGCCAGCCGTTCCGTCAATGCCTGAGCGTCTTCCCGGGGGCCGATGGCGGTGGATTTCTGCAAAATCACATCCCCAGCGTCCAGTTCCTTTGCCATATACATAATAGACACCCCGGTTTCCGTCTCGCCGTTCAAAATAGCCCAGTTGATCGGCGCCGCCCCCCGGTACTTCGGCAAAAGGGACGAATGCACATTGATGGACCCTTTCGGCGGCGTCTCCAGGATTTCCTCCGGCAGCAGCTTGCCATAAGCCGCCACCACAATCAATTCCGGCGCAAGCTCCCGCACCTGTGCCGCCGCCTCCTCACTGCGCAGGCTCTGAGGCTGGAATACCGGCAGCTCTTTTGTTAAGGCATATTCCTTTACAGGAGAAAACGCCAGCTTATGTCCCCGGTTCTTTGGCTTATCCGGCTGGGTGTATACGCCGCAGATGGTATGCCCGTCCTCCACCAGACGGCGTAAGGAAGCTACGGCAAACTCCGGCGTGCCCATAAACAAAATCCGCATCAGTCTTCCTCCCGGTTGTAGGCTTCCACCTCTTCTTCTGTCAGGAATCGCTCCACGTGTTCGATATAAAGATGCCCGTCCAGATGCTCCAGCTCATGGCAGAAGCAGCGGGCTGTCAGACCTTCCCCGGCCAGATTGAACCAGTTCCCGAAACGGTCCTGCGCTCGGACCTGCACCCAACTGGGCCGCGTCACCAGCCCCCACTTGCCCGGTACGCTGAGACAGCCTTCGGGACCGGTCTGGCTCCCCTTCTGGCTGACGATTTTCGGATTAATCAGCTCTACGTATTCCTCTGTGTCCTCCTGCATCACAATACAGATTCGGCGCAGAATCCCTACCTGAGGCGCAGCCAGTCCAGCTCCCCCCGCGGCAACAAGCGTCTCCGTCATATCGTCCAGCAGTATGTGCAGGCGTTTGTTGAAATCCGTTACCGGGCGGCAGACCTTATACAGGCAGTCCTCGCCCTGTTCCACTATCTTGCGCAGTGCCATGTTCTTCGTCCTCCTGTGTTAATCTGCGGCATTGCAGTCCGCGAAAATATGCAGTCCCCGGTTGGCCTTGTTCCCGGCAAAGTCCCGCAGAAGCCAACTGATACGGTCCCGGGCGTTCCTGTCGTTCTTCCCCGTCAAAAGCATCCGATAACGAAACTGATTATTTACCTTCAGCACCGGCGCGGGGGCGGGTCCCAGAATTTCCGCATTTTGTCCCGCAAACAGACGCCGCAGTGTCTCCCGGACGCCCATGGCCCCCCGAAGCACCGCGCCTTCCTCCACGCCGGAAACCGTAATCGTAAAGATATCCGCAAAGGGAGGGCAGCCCCGCAGCCGCCGCATTTCCAGTTCGCTCTCCAGAAACCGTTCGTAGTCCTGACCGGCGGCGCTCTGAATCACATCGTTGCCGGGCGTGTACGTCTGAATCACAGCCCGTCCCGTTTTTCCGCCCCGGCCCGCGCGCCCTACCACCTGGGTCAGCAGGCTGAACGTTCGTTCCGAAGCCCGGTAGCTGTCCACGTAAAGCGACAGGTCCGCCGCCAATACACCCACCAGGGTCACATTTTCAAAATCCAGTCCCTTGGCCACCATCTGCGTGCCCAAAAGAATCGGTATCTGTTCTTTTTCAAACCGGTTCAGCAGCTTTTCATGACTGCCTCCGGCGGTGTCCGCGTCCATGCGCAGAACTTTTGTTTCTGGGAATATCCGGCCCAGCTCTTCCTCTACCTTCTGCGTCCCCGTCCCAATCTGCTTCATGATGCCTCCGCAGACCGGACATTCTTCCATCACCCTTTGAGAGTGGCCGCAGTGATGGCACATCAGCCTTCCATTGGCAGAGTGATAGGTCAAAGCCGCGCTGCATCGAGGGCACCCGGGCACATGGCCGCACTCGCCGCACAGAAGCATCCGGCTGTTTCCACGGCGGTTCAGAAACAGAATGCTCTGCTCCCCGCTGGATAAATTCGCCTCCAGTTCCCGGCGGAGGTCTGCGCCGATCAGTCCCGAATTCCCCGCCTTGACTTCTTCCCGCAGGTCCGCGATCAGCACCTTGGGCAGGCTGTGCTCATTATAGCGCTTCCGCAAAACAGCCGTCTGATAATGCCCTTTTTTTGCCGCCCACGCAGTCTCAATGGATGGCGTAGCCGAACCTAGAAGCAGTACCGCGCTATCCCGGGCACAGAGAAACTTGGCAATGTCCCTGGTATGATACCGCGGCGGGTTCTGGGACTGATAACTGCTCTCCTGTTCCTCATCCAGAACAATCAGCCCGATATTTTGCAGCGGCGCGAAAATAGCCGAACGGGTTCCCAGCACCACCTGCACCTCGCCCCGCCGGATACGTTTCCACTGGTCGCAGCGTTCCGACATCCGGAGGGCGCTGTGGAGCATAGCCGCACGATCCCCGAAGTAGGAACGGAATTTCCGCATCATCTGGGGCGTCAGGACAATTTCCGGCACCAGCACAATGGCGGTCTTTCCCTGGGACAGTATTTCCTGAACCAGCCGTAAATAGACCTGGGTTTTGCCGCTTCCTGTGACTCCCTGGAGCAGCACCCCGGAAGCCTTTCCATCACGGGCCAGCGCCAGAATCTGCTCATACGCCGCCTGCTGCTCTTCGCTCAGAATAATCGGCTCTCCCGGCTCCACAGTCTCCTGCTGAGGCACCCGGAGGACTTCCATCTCTGTGATCGTCAGCAGTCCGGCCTTTTCCATTGCCCGCATAGTCCGCAGAGACGCGCCGGTAAAATAGGTCACGTCGCTGCAGGCCGTCCGTCCATTTGCCGCCAGAAGCTTTACAATTTCCCAGCGGGCCGATGCGGAATGCTTCCTGGCCTCCACCGCGGCCAACGCTTCCTCCGCGTCAATAGCCAGCTCCGCCATCTTCTGCGTCTTATCGGAAATTTTCCGGTCCGCCTCCGCCTCCAGCCACACAACGCCCGCTTTCTCCAATCCATGAAGCGCCGTTATGCACTCCGGGCCCAACTGTTCCCGCAGGTCCTCCTGATTGGCGCTTCCCTTGGCGGAGATCAGGGCATCCAGCACCGCCGGGCCGTGTTTGATCCCTTCGGCGGCGGCTTTTGCGGCTTCCGGGTCCAGCTCCGCCGTCAGATGCCAGACCTCCCGCAGGCGATACCAAAGTCCCGCGGGAAGCAATGTCTTTACGGCCTCGAACAGCGTGCAGAAATAACGCTGGCGCATCCAGTAGGCCAACGAAAGCCCTGCCGCGTCCAGCACCGGCTCCTGGTCCAGAATGGCCGTCAGTGGTTTGAGTCCCTGCTCCTTGACGCCCTCGGTCCTGGCCAGAATCACCCCTTCCGACAGCCGGTTCCCCCGTCCGAAGGGCACCGTCACCCGCATTCCAGGCAAGGCCGCTTCCGCCATCGTCTCCGGGACCAGATAATCATAGGGCTTGTCAATGGAATAGGGCGCGGCGCTGACTGCCACCTTGACAATTGCCGCAGTCTCCATGCCTCGCCCTCCCGCTTACATCTCTTCCTCTTCGATCATCGTCCTGGTGCCGTCGGCGTTCAGCTTTCCGTCGGCCACCTCGTGAATCGCCAGGGTCACCGGCTTTTCCTCCAGATGAACATGGGCCTTCTCCGCGTCCTCCGCAATCTGCCGCGCGCGCCGGGCCACTACGTTCACCAAAAGATAGCGGTTCGGAACCACCGCGTTCAGTTTGCTCATGGCAGGATACAGCATCATAACACAATCAACCTCTTCTCTATGATAGTCCGCGGTCATTTCCCGCTGATAATCTCCATCCGTTCCTGGGGCTTGCAGTGCTCGGCAGTCATAATGGCCTCCAATTCCCGGACGGCTTCCTCAACCGTGTCGTTGATGACAAAATACTCATAGGTATGAGCCGTCTGGAATTCCACCTTTGCCCGCACCAAACGTTTCTGAATCTTCTCGATACTGTCCGTTTTGCGTCCAATCAGACGGCGTTCCAGCTCGGCCCAGCTTGGCGGCGCAATGAAAATCCGCACCGTTCCCGGACGCTTGGCCGCCACCTGTATGGCCCCCTGTACCTCGATATCCAGAATCACGTCCCGGCCCTCGTCCATGGCTGCGTCCACGAAGCGCTTCGGCGTGCCGTAAAAATTCCCTACATACTCCGCGTACTCCAGAAACTGGTCATCGGCGATCCACTGCTGAAAGGTGTCCACATCCAGAAAGTGATAATGCACGCCGTCAATCTCTCCCGCCCTGGGCTGCCGGGTCGTGGCGGAAACGGAGAAATAAATATCCTTCCGGCGGTCCAGAAGGGCCTGCAAAACTGTGCTCTTGCCTACGCCGGAGGGTCCGGAAACTACAAACGTCTTTCCTCTTCTCATACGTCCTCCTTTTTCTCATCCTCTGCCGGCCATCCGCCAAAGCGTTCCACCGGAAGCGCCGACAATATCACATGGTCGCTGTCCATAATAAAAATTGCCGCAGTCTTTCTTCCATATGTGGCGTCGATCAGCATCCCCCGTTCCCGGCTCTCCTGGACCATCCGACGGATCGGCGCGGAATCCGGCCCCACCACCGCCACTACCCGTTCCCGGGAAACCATGCTGCCAAAACCTATGTTGATAAATTCCATATTTCCTTATTTTCCATTCGTTGTTCCCCTCCCGGAAGATTTTACCTCCGGAATCGGGAAATCATTCGATATTCTGCACCTGTTCCCGCATTTTTTCCACTTCCGCCTTCAGATTCACCACAACCTGGGCGATGGACACGTCGTTGCACTTGGAGCCGATGGTATTGGACTCCCGGTTGACCTCCTGAATCAGGAAATCCATCTTCCGCCCCATGGGTTCGCTGGATTCCAGCATGGTCCGCAGCTGGGCCACGTGACTCCGCAGGCGCACTGTCTCCTCATCCACCGCAATCTTGTCCGCATAAATAGCCGCCTCCATCAAAATCCGTTGGGGGTCGACGGAAACGGACTGCAAGACCTCCTGCATTCTCGCGTTCAGCTTGGCCCGGTACTCCGCCACCGTCTCCGGCGAACGGGCTTCCACCTGCCCAGTATATGTTTCAATGGAAGTCAAACGTCCGCCAATGTCCTCCGCCAGCTTCTCCCCTTCCACGGCACGCATTGCGTTAAAGGCTTCCAGCGCCTGATCCAGCACCGCGCACAGGTCTGCCGTCACCGCTTCCAGATCATCGTCCGCCTTGGTCACCGTCAGCACGTCCGGGAAGCGCGCCAGCAGGTCCGGCGTTACCCGGTAAGCCACAGGACCGCAGACCTCCGCCAGCTCGTTCAGCGCCGCCGCGTACTGCCCCGCAAGCTCCCGGTTCACCGTCACCTGAGCGGCGCCTGCGGCTTCCACGCTCACAAACACATCCACTTTCCCACGGGATACCGCCTGCTGCACACGCTTCTTCATGGCGTCCTCTGCAAAAATATACACCCGCGGCATCTTCACAGTACAATCCAGATACCGGTTATTCACCGCCCGGACCTCCACCGTAATATCCCGGCCGTCCCGCGTCTCTCTCGCCCGGCCATATCCGGTCATGCTCTTAATCACTCTTGTCTCCCCCTATTCATCAGCAGCAGAAAAAACCTGGACAGAACATATACGCGCAGCACAGCGGCAGACAAGGATTCCCCGCGCACATGGTGCCAAAGGGTTCGCCTCCGGTCTGGAAGCCTCCCCGACGGCCTTCCATCATATCCAGCGCCCGGCGGTACTCCATATTTCCCGGGTCCATCTGGCAGGCTGTCTGGTAATACCGCGCCGCCTCGTCCATCCAGCCTCTCCGAAGACACACCGCGCCTTTCAGGAAATTCCACTCCGCGTTATGATCGCTGATATTTGCCAGCAGCGCATCCGCACGGCTGATATCCCCCACCTGAATCGCGGCCCGCACCTGCTGGAGGACAGAGCTTCCCGTCCCGCGGTACTGCTGGTCCTGATAGCCGCCATATCCACTGGCAGTCCGTCCGCTTCCGCGCCTGCGCTGTACTTCCTCGTACGCAGCGTTGATTTCCTTCATCTTCTCTTGGGCCAGGTCCGCAAGGGGGTTGTCGTGGTAATTATCGGGGTGGTATTTCTTCGCGAGCTTCCGGTACGCCTGCTTGATTTCCTCGTCTGTGGCGCTCTCCGAAATGCCGAGGGTCTGATAGGGATCGTTCATGTGTCTCTCTCCTGCGTTTTTTTCTTACGGCTCCTCTTCCGAAACCTCCCCTCCAGCACCGCTCTCCCTACCTGGAAGAGTCCGGCGTAAAGGGTCCTTTGCAGCACCGGCGTCCAGACGCCAAAGTCCCACAGCTCAAAGGCGCTGATCATCATCCATATCGACTGGTCCAGCGTCCGGGCGAACTCCTGCCGGGTATTCTCCGTCCACTGGCCGTCCGCCAGCCCAAACCGCAGCGCCACTGGATTATAGTTCCCGGACGCGGCGTCCTTCTTCAAATCATCGGCGGCGTCCACCAGGTACACCCAGCGGCCCAGATGGTACAGCATCTGCGCCAGCACCCGCCGCCGTACCGGGTCCCGGACCTCCGACGCGGCCTCCTGCAGCAGCACCGCAAACGCGTCCGCCGCCCGGTCAATGGACGCGCATTGAGCCTGCTCCAGCTCCGCCAGACGCGCAAGCTGCCTCCGGGTACTCTCCGTAAAGCCAGGCCGTGCTGTCGACGCCTTTCGGTAAGCCGGTTCCAGCACCCCTGAAAGCCCACGGTATTTCAGTCCATGCAGCCAGTCATGATCTGCAACGCCGTCCCGGAGCTGCCAGTAGGCCAGAATCACGCTCTCATCCGCCGCCAAATCCAAGGCCGCGCTGTCCTCCAGATACTCCCGCCCATGAACAGGATGCGCCATGCACCGTGATTTCCGGCAGACGCTCTCTTCCCGTTCTGAAAGCAGAATGGCGAGGTAGGTGAAATCGTAATTCAGAATGAACCGCGCCGCTGTACCGTAACGCCTGCCCAAGGTGTGACACAATCCGCAGTAGGCCCGGCGGAAACGGTTCAGCTCCTCCTCCGGCAAATCCTGGGGCGGAAGCACATAGCCGAACATCAGAACAGCCGGACGATGGTAAAGGAGATCCCCCCTCTGGCCCGGAGCTTCCGGTCGTAGGCCACCGCCGTCAGAATTCCTGCCGCAAAGCCCAGGCCCGCCGTCAGGTATTGAATCGCCGTGCTGTCCGTCAGAGCCAGCGCCAGAAAGTAACCCGCGAAAAACAGTGCCAAAGGCGTAAAATACACCAGCGTGATAATCCGCAGCATCTTCTTTGTACTGCTCTCCACAACCACCTTCTGTCCCGGCGCGGCTCCGATGGGATTCACCGCACGGGCACGGATTGCTGTACCGGAAATGCCGCAGCCCGCACACTCCTCGCAGTCATGGCCGCAGGCGCTCTTCCGGGGCACCGAGATCTCCGCGTGCCCGGCGTCCAGTATCCGTTCAACTGTTGCAATCTGTGTCATACTATCGCTTCCTTTATTCTTCCGGGGTATCCGACGGCTCCTCCGACGGTTCCTCCGGCACGTCCTCCCGGATGTTTACCTGAATCTCATACGTGCCGATAATGCCCACGTCCTTGGACCTGACGGATACTTCCACCGGGACGGTGTAGGTTCCGGACGCGGACGCGTAGTCGCTCAAATCCGCCCGCGCCGAAATCTGCGCGCTTGTTACCGACGCCACATCCGCTGCCGTGCCGTAAATCTGTACCGGCAGTTCCAGCGTTAAAAGCTCCGCGTATTTGTCACTGGGTTTGTTGTCAAGTACAATATCGCTTACCGGGATTGTGGCCGTCTCCATATCCTTGAATCGGATACGCAGAGCCGCCTGGGTTACGCCGCTAAGATTCTGACAGCCCTCCGGCAGAATAATCGGATAGTACGTGGTCGTATAGTTTGCCGATGCTGTTGTGCCCAAATTTTGCAGCTTGAACTCGCCCAGATTCAAGGTATCCACATTTTTCAGGGTGCTCGCGTCGCCGGAAACCCAAATGACAGACGGCTCGATCACATATTCTGTGCTTCCGATTTTGGCCCCTGGCATTTCCTCAAAGCTTACCTCCAGATTCAATTTTTTGCTGACAGATACCGGCAAAGTGGCCTGGATGGTGTCTGTGATAGGATGAATGCCGTCCTTTTCCATCAGCTCGCCGTCCTGGTCGTAGAACTGAATCTCAAGGTCCTTGGTTACGGTTTCCTCCGCGCCTTCGCCGATGTCCAGAGTGACCTTTGCATAGCTGATGGGATCGATATCCCCCTGCAATCCCCGGACCTCGATTTCCGTATGAGAAAGCTGTACCTGCCCGGCGGAATACGGCTCGGCGACGCTGCCTACCAGATCGCATTTCACGTCGATATTCCGGCGGTAAAGCTCGCTGATATTCACCGTGGCATTATTCCCAATACTGGCCTCGTACAGACTGATTTCGCCGTTAAAGCGCTTGTCGGTAAAGGTCATCCGGTAATTGATATTCTGCACCCCCGGCGTGGTCACATCCACCAGACTGACCACAAAGCGAATCTCGGATTTATCCAAAGCGCTCACCATCCAGCGGGTGCCCCGGAGCTTCAGATTCACGGTCAAATCGCTTCCCTCGTCCACCAGCATCAGTCCCCGGTCCGTCAGGGTGGCTACATCTGTATACTCAACAGGGATATCCGTAATCTCCCGGAAGCAGAGCCGTGCTGTGCCGTTGGGTCCGCTGGTCAGATCTGCGTACAGCCAGATTGCCAAGGCCACCAGTACGGACATCAGCAGATAAAACGCCTTCCGACGGCTGTTCTTTACTGACTCCATCTCTCACGCACCTCCGTTCTTTCGGGCGCGCAGAAGGCCGGACAGACTGAATTTCTGCTTGTCCGTCTCATCCTCCTCCTGCGGAAGAAGCTCGTTCCGCAGGAGGTTCTCCAATGTCTCCGCTTTCAGGTGCCGTTTCAGCATCCCGCCGGTGGCCACGGAGATTGAGCCGGTTTCCTCCGACACAATCACCACCACCGCGTCAGAATTCTCACTCATGCCGATGCCCGCCCGGTGCCGCATCCCCAGGTCTCGGGAGAGATTCACATTCTTGCTCAGCGGCAGCATACAGCCCGCCCCCAGCACCCGGCCATGGCGGATAATCACGGCCCCGTCATGCATGGGCGCTTTCACAAAGAAAATATTTTTCAGAAGCTCGCTGGAAACTGACGCGTCCAGCACCGTCCCGCTCCGCACCATGTCGTCCAGCAGGATTTCCCGCTCGAAGACAATCAGCGCGCCGGTCCGGGATTGACTCATCTCCGTACACGCCAGCACTGTCTGCCCTATGGTCTGTTCCACCTCGCCGACATTCTCCGCGTGTGTAAAAAAGGCCAGAATCCGCCGGCTGCCCATTTCCTCCAGAATTCGCCGAATCTCCGGCTGAAAGAGGATCACCAGCGCCAGCGCACCCACTTCTACCATACGGCTGAGCAGATAATAGATGCCGTTCAGATGGAAGAGATAGCTTAAAAACAGAGTGGTCATGAAAACCATCAGGCCCTTGAGCAGGCTGGCCGCCTTGGTCGTCTGCACCAACGCCAGGAGCTTATAGAGCACAAAGACCATAATGGCAATATCAAGAATATCCGCCACCTCAATTGTCAGCAGGTACCGGCCCAGAACGGCAGGCAGCTCTGACAGCGTCGCGGTCACCTCTGAAAGCGTTAGATTCATTTGGACGTCATCATTCCTTTCCGCGGCAAATAGCAGGTCATGAATACCATAGATTATATAGAATCTCCCAGCAAATTGCAAGGCGATGGTGCTGAAAATTCCCGGAAAATTCACGTTTTCCTGATACAATTTTCAGCGCCGGTTCTCCAGTGCGCCCCAAATGACAGGGAAAAGCCTGGAAATCTCCTCTTTTTTGTTGAAATCAGAGAAGCTCAGCCGAAGGGTCCCGCTGTCCAGGGTCCCGGCGGTCCGATGTGCCAGCGGCGCGCAGTGGACTCCCGCCCGGGCCGCGACGCCTCTTTCAGCCAGCGCCATACCCAGCGACTCCACATCCGCGCCCTCCGCCGTCAATGACAGAACGCCCGCCTGATGGGGCAGTCCCGGCAGCGCGTAGACCTTCACGCCGGGAATCCGGGACAGTCCCTCCGCGGCCTGATGGGTCAGACGGCGCTCCCGGTCCAGTATCTTTTCCAGCCCCCGGCGCTTCACATAACGCACCCCCGCCAGCAGGCCCGCAATCCCTGGAACGTTGTGGGTCCCGGCTTCCAGACGGTCCGGCAGAAACTCCGGCATCTCCTGCTGGATGGACAGGCTTCCGGTGCCCCCCTCCAGCAGCGTCCGTACCGGGACCCCTTCCCCGCAGAGCAGCACGCCGGTGCCTTGGGGTCCGTACAGCCCTTTGTGTCCGGGCATTCCAATAAACGCCGCGCCCAGAGCCTTCATATCCAATGGCAGTACCCCCGCCGATTGGGACGCATCCACAATCAGCGGGACTTTCCGGCTCCGGCAGAGGGACGCGATTTCTTCTATCGGCTGGACAAACCCGAAGACGTTGGACACATGACTGCAAATCACCGCGTCCACACCGGGAACGATCAAGCGTTCAAAGGCGGATAGAACGGCCTCCGGCTGGAACAACGGCCCTGCCGCGATCTCCACCCTTGCCCGCAGCGCCGCCAAAGGCCGGGTCACCGCATTATGCTCGTAACCGGAAATCACCGCCCGGCCTCCCGGAGGCACCAGACTTTTAATGGCCAGATTCAGGGCGTGGGTGGCGTTCAGGGTAAAGACCACCTGCTCCGGATTGCTCAGCCCAAACAGCTCCGCTAGCTCGCTCCGGCATTGAAACGACATATCCGCCGCCCGTACCGCCGCTGGATACCCGCCGCGGCCAGGGGAACTCATGGAAGCCAGCGCGTCCCACATCGCTGCCGCTACCTCCGGAGGCTTCTGGAATGTGGTTGCCGCGCTGTCAAAGTAAATCATGGACTCACCTCCCGGTAAAGCCCGCGCTGATACAAAAATATCTGAACGGGGTCCAGACCGTCCTTATGCAGAACCGTCAGAGCCGCCGAAAGGTCCCCTGCCGTCAGCTTTACCGCGTACGCACAGCCAAGGTCCGTCAGGTCCCGGGGCGCGCGGAATATCTGACTGCGGATACCCGTCCGTCCCAGGGCTTTCTGCATTCTCTGGGCGTAGGTTACCGAACGGGCCAGTATAAGATAATGCTCCACAGACACTCCTCCTTTCCTGCCCATTCTATGCTGCGGTCCGGAAAAGTGCCATAAAAAAAGACCCCGCCCTCCGGCAGAGCCATCCCGTTCATCCTATGCGCCGGTCTGTCCGGAAGAAACTGCCCCGGCGTGCAGAGACGTCAGGGCACAACAAAACCACCGGTGCCAATACGCCGGCAAAAACAAACCTTCTATCTCACAAATTGCCAGATAATCCCATTTTCTCCAGCAGCACAACCGAATGCGCCGCCATGCCCTCGCCGGAACCGGTAAACCCCAGCCCTTCCTCAGTGGTAGCCTTGACGTTCACCTGTTCTGTGTCAATCCCCAAAGCGGCCGCAAGATTCTCCGCCATCTGCTTTCTGTAGGGAGCAATCTTCGGCGCTTGGGCCAGCAGTACGGCGTCAATATTCACAATCTCATAGCCCGCCTCCCGCAGAAGCCGCCCTACCTCCCCCAGCAGCTTCAAACTGGAGATGCCCTGATAAGCCGGGTCCGTGTCAGGAAACAGCTTCCCGATATCCCCCAGCCGGGCCGCGCCGGTAAGAGCGTCCATCACGGCATGGGTCAGCACGTCGGCATCGGAATGCCCCAGAAGGCCCTTTTCCCAAGAAATCTCCACACCGCCAAGAATCAGTTTCCGGCCCGCGGTCAGGCGGTGAACGTCGTAACCGTGGCCGATCCGAAGGGCGGTCATCCCATTCCCTTTCTATGGGCAAGAATCGCTTCTGCCAGAACCAAATCCAAGGGCGTGGTGATTTTCAGGTTCTCCGCCTCGCCATCCACCAGATAGACAGTTTTCCCCAGGGCTTCTACAGCGGAGGCGTCGTCGGTCACAGGCGTATTGTTCTCCAAAGCAGACTGAAGCGCAGCCTTCAGAAGACTGGCCTCGAACACCTGAGGCGTCTGAATTGCCCGCAGCCGCTCCCGGTCCAGGGTCTTCACCACCGCCCCATCCTCACGGAACAACTTCACGGTATCGCTCAGGGGCACGGCCGGAGCAGCGGCGCCACATTTTGCAGCAGCGGCCACCACCCGGTCAATTGTCTCCGGCGTCACCAGAGGTCTCGCGCCGTCATGCACGCCCAGCAGCGCCGTATCCGGGGAAGCCTCCAGCGCCGCCATCAATGCCGAATGCACCCGGCTCTCCCCGCCCCGCACCACCTTGCTGCATTTGCTGATTCCGTAGGTCCTGCAAAGCTGGGAGACCTCCACTAGGTCCTCCTCCCGGACGGCTATAATGATTTCATCCACCTGCTCCGCGAGCTGGAACGAGGTCAGTGTCCGCACCAGCACCGGCACACCATCCAGAGGCTGTAATATCTTATGGACGCCTCCCATACGCCGGGCGTTTCCAGCGGCCACCACCACCATTGCGCAACGGGGCCGACCCGCCTCTCGGAGCTTTTTCCAGAATGGAATCATGCTTTTCCTCCTTCGATCCTGGAATTCAGGCCCGCGGATGAGGTGCGGGCTGCATCACGGCGCGGTCCAGGCGGGCCTCTACTTCCTCATAGATGCCCCCCTGTACCAGCGCAATTTCGGACACAATAATCTGCTTCGCGTTATGGAGCATCTTCCGCTCGCCGGTGGACAGGCCCCGACGGGATTCCCGCCTCATCAGACCTTTCACCACCCGGGCCACCTCATTCAGGTCCCCGCTCTTCAGACGGCTCAGATTCTCCTGATATCTCTTGTTCCAATTGTTGTTCGGCTCCACCTCCAGCATGGGGATTTTCTCAAAAAAAGCTTCCGCCTCCGCTGGAGAGATAATCGCCCGAATTCCAATAGCCTGGCAATTGGACACGGGGATTTTCAGCGTCAATCCCCCCACGGGCATCTTGAACACGTAATACTCCTTGGTACTGCCTGCCACTTTTTCCTGAACAACGTCATCAATGACGCCGGCACCGTGCATCGGATGCACGATCAAATCGCCGATCCAGAACATGGGTCCCCCTTTCCCTCTCACGGACTGCGCCGTATCTGTCGTCTGCTTCTCGCATGGTTGGATTCATGGATTTGCATGGGTACAGATTCCATCCTGCCGTCTGATGCCACGGCAGGAATTCGCGGGGTTCCACAAAGAACGAAAAAGCGTCTGCAATTACCGTTGGCGGGCTGGTTCAGCGATCAGCGCTTGTTTGAACGCCGCCAGATGTGCATTTTTTCCGCCTCGGCAATCAGCTCGTCGCGGAACTGCGGGTGTGCGATGGAAATCAATCCCTCGGCACGTTCCCAGGTCGATTTGCCCTTTACATTAAACTTGCCGTACTCGGTAACGATCCAATGAAGGTTGGCCCGGGTCGCGGTGACCACAGAGCCTTCCACCAGGGTGGGACGGATACGGGACTTGAGCTGGCCGGTCTTCTTATCCATCACGGAAGAGGAGCAGCAGATAAAGCTCTTTCCGCCCCTGGACAGATACGCGCCCATAACGAAATCCTGCTGTCCGCCTGCACCGGAGATATGGTTGATGCCGGAGGATTCGGAGGACACCTGTCCATAGAGGTCGATATCCACCGCGCCGTTAATGGAAATAAAGTTATCAATCTGGGACACCCGGGCGATATCGTTCACGTAGCTCACGGGCACTGCCATGCACTCAGGGTTATTATCCAGGAACTCATAGAGCTTCTTGGTACCCGCCGCGAACGCGTAAGTCTGCCGCCCCCGGTCGAAGGGCTTGCAGGCGCCGGTGATCCGTCCGGCCCGGGACATATCCACGAAAGCGTCCACATACATTTCGGTATGTACGCCCAGGTCCTTCAAATCGGACTCTGCAATCATCTTTCCGATTGCGTTGGGCATGGAACCGATACCAAGCTGTAGGCAGGCCCCGCTGGGGATTTCGGACACCACCAGGTTTGCCACGGCCAGATCCACCTCGGAAGCCGCGCCGCCTCCGCCCAGTTCCTCCAGCGGCGGGTTATCGCCCTCCACAATCATATCCACGTCGCTGATATGCACGCAGTTTTCGAATCCGCCCAGGCACACGGGCATATTCTGATTCACTTCCACGATAATGGTCTTGGAAACCTCGCAGACCGCCTTGATATGGGAGCCGCCGGGTCCGAAGTTAAACCATCCGTGCTGATCCATGGGCGCGACCTGGAAAATAGCCACATCCACGGAACGAATCTGCTCACGGTATAAGCCGGGAAGCTCGGAGTAGCGCATGGGGCTGTAGAACGCGATGCCTTCCTTAATGGCCTTCCGCTCTATGCCGCCCATATGCCAGGAGTTCCAGCAAAAATGGGAGGCCGCGTCGGGAACGTCGAAGATTGCGGGCCGGTGCATCAGAATGCCGCCCCGGAATTTCACGTCCGTCAACTCGTCAGCGCGCTTTGCCAACGCCTTGTCCATAGCGACCGGCATACAGGCGCACCAGGCGAAATCCACCCAGTCGCCGGACTTCACAGCCTTTGCCGCCTCGTCGGGGCTGGTCAGTTTCTGACGGTATTCCTCCTGATAGCTCATGTTCCATTCCTCCAGTGTTTTTTAGTATCTCCCGTTTCCGCGCAGCGCCCGAAAACTCGCGGGACAGACGCATGGTCCCTTGTAACTATAGTATAACAGCTTTTCCAATACATTGCAATCATAACGTGAAAAAAATAACAAATTTTCCAAAAAAAGACAGGCCCCCTTTCAGAGGCCCGCCTTTTTCAGCGTATCAGCGTTCAGTCAATGGGCTCGTCGTCCACGTCGTCGTACTCAGGCGCAGGAGCCAGCAGCGCGCGGATAGAGAGGGAAATCTTCTTCCGCTCCTCGTCCACGGCGGTAATCTTGGCGTCCACGATCTGGCCCTCGGAGAGCACGTCCTCCGGCTTCTCGATCCGGCGGTCGGCAATCTGAGAGATATGAATCAGGCCATCCACACCGGGCACGACTTCAGCAAACGCGCCGAAGGTCATCAGCTTGACCACCCGCACGGAAGCCACATCGCCCACAGTGTACTTGTCCATAAACACCTGCCAGGGGTCCACGTTATGATCCTTGACGCCCAGAGAAATTTTCCGCTTCTCGGTGTCGAAGGAAATCACATAGACCTCCATGGTATCGCCCACCTTGCACACCTCGGAAGGAGTCTTGATCCGGCTCCAGCTCAGCTCGGAGATATGTACCATACCATCCACGCCGCCGATGTCCACGAACACGCCGTAACTGGTCATGGACTTCACGGTGCCGGTGTAGCGCTTGCCCTCTTCGATATTGGCCCAGATTTCCTCCTGAGCGGCGCGGCGGGCCTCATCGGTAACGGAACGGATGGAGCCAACCACACGACGGCGGGCGCGGTTCACCTCAGTAATGCGCAGCTGCACCTTCTGGCCCTTCATGGCGGAGAGGTCTGCACCCCGGGGCTGGCCGCTCTGGGAAGCCGGCACGAATACCCGCACACCCTTCACGGACACCACGATGCCGCCCTTGTTCTCCTCGGTCACAGTACCTTCCAGCACAATTTTCTCTTCCACGGCCTGCTCGATGTTCTCCCAGACCTTCACGGCGTCCAGACGCTTCTTGGACAGTTCCGCGTAACCCTCCACATCGTTCACGCGGACAATGTAGGTCTCAATCTCATCGCCCACCTTCACGATATCCTCGGGCCGCGCGTTGGGGTCGTCGCTCAGCTCATTGAACTTGATATAGGCGGCCTGCTTAGCGCCCACGTCCACCTGCACCTCCGTCGGGGTGATGGCGGTCACAATACCGGTTACCTTCTCACCTGTATTTAAAGTTTTGAAGGACTGGTTCAGCAGTTCCTCAAAGGATTCCTCTTTCCCCTCAACCGCTCTGATTTCTTCGCTCATTGTTGCATATACCTCCTTAATGATGCACGCTGGCGTGGAAGCACCGGCCGTAAGGCCCGCAACAGAGCAATCATTGAACCAATCCGGCGAGAGCTGCTCTGCGTTTTCAACCTGGTACACACGGGGGCAGCTCTTCTGACAAATTTCCGTCAAATGTTTGGTGTTGGCGCTTTTACGGTCACCGACCACGACCATTACGTCCGCCTGAGCAGCGATCGTGGCCGCTTCCGTCTGACGTGTTTGCGTAGCATTACATATTGTATCAAAAATTTTTACGTTTGTACACTCTTTTTTTATGATTTTGCAAGAAGTTTCAAAAAGTTCACGAATACAGGTGGTCTGTGCGGCCAAAGTGACGGGAATTCCCCGGTTTTTGGAGGATTGTTCCCACCATTGGTCTACCTCTTTGGCTCCTTCCAGCACCAGAGGGTGTCTGCACCGGCTGGCAGCGGCTCTGGTTTCGGGATGATGGGGGTCGCCAATCAGGATGAACTGCCGTCCCTGGGCTTCGGCTTCCATGGCCAGCGTATGAATCCGGCAGACGTTGGGGCAGGTGGCGTCCACCAACCGCACACCCCGTCCGGCCAGCGCGTCAAGGACCTCCTGGGACTCCCCGTGGGAGCGGATCAGCACGGTTTCTCCCTCCGGGACCATATCGGGAGCCGCCGCCTTCCGGACACCCCGGCGGGCCAGGTCCTCCACCACGTGGGCGTTATGGATCAGATCCCCCAGCATCCAGCAGCCGCCCGTTTCCTCCGCGGTCCGTTCTGCAAGTTCCACCGCCCGGCGGACACCGTAACAGAACCCCGCGCTCTTTGCCAGCAGCACTTTCACAGCGGCGCGCCTCCCACCGCCTGACCGCCCAGGGCATAGGCCGCCTCCAGAAGGTCGTTGGCTATCTTCTGCATCTCGTCTGAAGTCCCCCGGCGGCCTGTGTAGTGCGGTTCGTAGGGCGACCCGAAAATAATCCGTGTCCGATGGAACAGCTTCTTCTCGCCGTCCACAAACACCGGTACCAGCTTCGCTCCTGTCCGCACGCCGATCATAGCGACTCCGGCCTTTGCATGAGCAGGCAGGCCGTCTACATACCCTATGCCGTTGTGAATTGTGGTACCCTCCGGGAAAATCAGCAGGTTATCCCCGTCCTTGATGGTCTGAATGGAGGTCCGGACGGTGTTGATATCGTTATTTCCCCGGCTCACCGGAAACGCCCCCACCTTCCGCAAAAGCCAGCCCAGCAGCGGGTTCTGGAACAGCTCTTCCTTTGCCATGATGTGCAGCCGGTAGTTGATGGGCAGGTTCAGCGCCACCAGGATCGGGTCCCAATTGCTGGAGTGGTTCGGGCACAGCAATACTCCACTGTCCGGAAGCGTCTCCAATCCTTCCACGGTGACCGGATGCAGAATCTTTGTCACCAGCCCTACCACGTAATATACTATTATAAATACACAATTAAAAGGTTTCATTGCCCCACCCTCTCCCGGATGAGCCGCAGCAACGCCGCTTCACTCTCCTGCTCGTCCAGTTCCGTGGTATCCAGAAGTGCCGCGTCCTCCGCCTGCCGCAGGGGTGCAATTTCCCGATGACTGTCCCGATAGTCCCGCTCCCTGGCCTCCTGGAGCACTTCTTCGTAAGGCTTCGGCGTGCCCTTCCGTTCATAGTCCAGCATCCGGCGCTTTGCCCGTTCCTCTATGGACGCCGTGAGATATATCTTGACCTCCGCGTCCGGCAGCACCACCGTGCCAATGTCCCGCCCGTCCATAATCACATTATGGTCCCTGGCCAGTGAGCGCTGCATCTCCATCAGATAGTCCCGTACCGCCGGAACCTCCGCCACCCTGGACGCGTAATCCGAAATCTCCGGAATACGGATTTCCTCCGACACATCTTCCCCGTTCAGGTACATTTTCTGTCGGCCTTCCGCATCGTAGCGCACCTCAGCATGAATTTCCGGAAGAAGCGCCGCCACTGCCGCCCCATCCCCCGGAAACGCCCGCTTTCGGTATACGTACAGTCCAATTGTTCGGTAAATCGCTCCGGTATCCACATACCAGAACCCCAGTTTCTTAGCGGCGGACCGGGCCAGCGTGCTCTTTCCTGCCCCTGACGGCCCGTCTATGGCTACCCGTATGGTGTTCATGGCAAACCCTCCACAGTTTATTTCTCGTTCTTCTTTCACTGCTGTAAAGCAAATTCTGTTTACAGCAGTTCCGGCCCCAGAAAGCATATATCAGTCCCTGAATTATTATAAAACGAATATACTTTACAGCCTTTTACTTTTCCAAGAATCGTTGTTCGAAAACATGGCAGAAAATATCTGTAAAGCAAATGAACCTTACACATAATTTTCCGCCTGAGCCGCATGGATTCCTGCCGCTCTGCCGGTTGCCCAAGCGATTTGCAGATTGAATCCGCCGGTGTACGCGTCCACGTCCAGAAGCTCTCCTGCAAAGTGCAAACCCTTTACAGTCTTGGATTCCATTGTACGGGGATTCACTTCCCCCACCTTGACCCCGCCAGAGGTGATAATGGCGTCCTCCACTGGGCAGGGTCCCGCAATGACCACAGGGAAATGTTTCAGGATTTGCAGCAGTCCCCGACGCTGTTCCCGGGTGATATCATGGACCTTCTGCCGGGGCGGTATCTCCGAGGCCCGCACGATTTCCGGAATCAGCTTCTTAGGCAGCAGGTCATCCAAGGCGTTGCAGAAATCATGGTTGCTGTACTTCTCAAAATCACCCAAAAGACGGCGGTCAAGGGTCTGCTCGTCCAAAGCCGGTTTCAGATCGATTTCCAGATGATACGCCCGTTCGCCGAATCGCCGCATATGAGCTGACGCCGAAAGCACCAACGGTCCGCTGACGCCAAAATGGGTGAACAGCAGTTCTCCGAAATCCGTGTAAATCTTCTTGCTGTTCTCAAAAACGGTCAGGCCCACATTCCGCAAACTCAGACCCTGCAAGCATTTCCCCACGCCGAAATCCCGCAGCGGCACCAGCGAGCCCCGCAGCGGCGTTATGGTATGTCCTGCCTCTGCCGCCATACGGTGTCCGTCGCCAGTGGAACCCGTGGCAGGATAAGAGACGCCGCCGGTAGCCAGCACAACCGCGTCCGCCGGATAGCATCCCTTCTCCCCCGTCACGCCCTGCACCGCGCCGTCCGAAATCTCCAGCGATTGGGCGCGGTCCCGGACAAGATGGACCTTCAAGCGGCGGAGGCGGCGTTCCAGTGCCCCGCTGATATCGAAAGCGCTGTCAGAAACCGGAAACACCCGATTCCCCCGCTCCGTCTTCAATGGAACCCCCAGGTCCTCAAAAAAAGCTATGGCATCCCTGCCATCGAAGCGGGAGAAGACGCTGTACAGAAATTTCCCATTCCGGGGGACATTGGCCAGCAGAGTTTCCAATGACGCATCATTTGTCACGTTACAGCGGCCTTTCCCCGTAATATTCAGCTTTTTTCCAAGGCGTTCATTCGGCTCCAGCAGCGTCACGTCGCCACCCTGCTCTCCGGCGGAAATAGCGGCCATCATCCCTGCCGCGCCTCCGCCTATCACTATGACCCGCTTATTCATCGTCCATCCTTCCAAAAACACCGTATTCATTCCAAATTGTTTCCAGTTCCGCAAAAATCGCAGAAATATCCTTCTCCACCCGGTTGGAAAGAGCTACCAGCAGAGCGTTCATCAGCGACAGAGGGGCCACCATGGAATCTACAAAGGAAATCATCTCGCAGGGGGCCAGCAGCGCGGCATCGGACACCTGGTAAATTGGCGAAAGCTCGTTGTCTGTAATGGCTATGATATCCGCTCCCCGGTCCCGGGCGAATTTGGCGGTGTTGATGGTCACGTTGGAGTAGCGGGGGAAACTGATGGCAATCATTACGTCGCCGGGGCCGATATGTAGAAGCTGCTCAAAGATCTCGCCCGCCGCGTTGGACTGTACCAGCGTTACGTTTTCCGTCAGCATATGCAGATAGAAATTCAGATATCCCGCCACAAAGGACGACGAGCGGACCCCCAGAATATACACATGGCGGCTGTTCATAATCTTCTCAACCACCCGATCAAACTCCTTCTGCTCTGCCTGTCCAATCATCAGACGCAGCTTGTCGATATCCGACTGAATCACCGCCGCCAGCACGTCCGGGCCGGAAAAGATGTCTTCTGCCGCCTGAATGCGCTGAGTGGAGGTCAGACGGCTCCGAATCATCTCCTGCAAGGCCTTCTGCATATTGGGATACCCGTCGTAGCCCAGCTCGAAAGCAAAACGCACCACCGTGGACTCGCTGACTCCGGCCAGGCTTCCCAGGCGGCTGGCGGTCATAAAGGCGGCCTTGTCGTAATTATCCAGAATATAGTCTGCTATCCGGCGCTGTCCCTTTGAAAATTCCTCCATTTTATTCTCGATAATATGCAGAATGTTCTTTGACACGATACTACCTCCCGGAATGGATGGCAATGATCCAGAAACTCACAGAATTTGACGTTTAATAGCTCCGCCTTGCAAGACTGTCCGCCAATTCGCAGAGGAACGCCACGCTCCCCTTCCAGACACAGGTGTTCAGCGCTTCTTTGGCCCGCGCGGTATAATCCAGCACCAAGGCTTCACAGGCTTCCACACCCAGGAGACTTGCATAGGTGCTCTTCTGATTGGCCGCGTCAGAATTGAGGGTCTTGCCAAGAGCTGACTGAGAGGCGGTCCTGTCCAGAATGTCATCCCGTATCTGGAACGCAAGACCCAGATTTGCCGCGTATTCCCGGGATGCCTTCATACGGGGGTCGTCCTCCCCACAGCCCGCGGCGGCAATCCCCATCATGCAGGCCGCCCGAAGCAAAGCCCCGGTCTTCTTATCATTGATGGCCGTCAGCTCGTCCAATGTGTGGGGCTGTCCGTCGCCAATGGTATCCCAATACTGTCCGCCGCACATCCCCTGATACCCTGCGGCCTGTGCCAGAATCCCGGCAGCAAGTACCTTTGAACGGCTGTCCTGGGGTTTCCCGGCAGAGAGCACCATCTGAAACGCCGCCGCCTGCAAAGCATCCCCCGCCAAGGTCGCGGTGCATTCGCCGAACTGCTTGTGATTTGTCGGCTTCCCCCGGCGGAGGTCATCGTTATCCATACAGGGCAGGTCATCGTGGATCAGGGAGTACGTATGCAGCATCTCCACACCGCAGCCGAACTCCAGCCCATCCTCCATAGCGCCGCCCGCAAGCTGGCAGAACTTCATGGTCAGTACCGGCCGGATACGCTTCCCGCCTGCCAGCAGACTGTACCGCATGGCGGCTTCCAGTCCCTCTCCCCGGAAACATTCATTCAACCGGGCCTCTACCAGGGCGCAAGCGGCTGTCAGCTCTTCCTGTACGTTCATTCCGCACCTCCTGCCGGCATCTCAAAGGAACCCTCCACTGGCGCGCCGTCGGGACCCTTTGTCAGCCGTACCACCTGCTGCTCCGCCTGTCTGAGCTGTTGGGAACAGGCAGCGGCCAAACGGGTTCCTTCCTCAAAGAGTGCCAGGGATTCCGCCAGAGCCACCTCGCCCCGTTCCAGCTTTGCCACGATCTGCTCCAGTCGGACGATCTGCTGCTCAAACGTCATGTTCGCTTCCATCCTCCTGCTCCTTTCCATATGCCGCGTTCACCGTCGCCGTGAAACCGCCCTCTCCTAACGTCACCCGTACCTCGCCGCCCTCTGGCACATCCTTCCAGCTCCGCAGAATCTTCCCATCCCCGTCCTGGGCCATGGCGTAGCCCCGGGCCAGAACCTTCAGGGGGCTCAAGGCGTCCAGCTTTGCGGCGGCGGCGGTAAAGCGCGTCTCTTTCCGGGAAATCAAGCCGGAAGTCACATCCCCCAGCCGCTTCTGGAGATGGCCCAATTCTATGCCGCGGTCCTGTATATAGGCCAGATGGTCTGTCATTACCCGCTTGGAGGTCAGGGTATTCAGCCGCTGGCGCAGAAGCCTCAGACGATTCTTCTCCGCCTGGGCCAGCCGGTTTTCTACGGTCCGCAGCCATTCCAAAAGCTCCATCTGGTCCGGCACTGCCTGGATTGCGGCTTTTGTCGGCGTGGCTCCCCGTCTGTCAGCTACAAAATCCGATATCGTCACATCCGGTTCATGGCCCACTGCGCTGATCACCGGTATCTCGGACTCATAAATAGCCCGCGCGACCCGTTCGTCGTTAAAAGCCCACAAATCTTCCATGGACCCGCCACCCCGTCCGGTGATAATCAAGTCCGCCACCTTCCATTTATTGGCGTACCGGAGCGCGCCTACAATCTCCAGCGGCGCCCGTTCCCCCTGTACCCGGACGGCCATCAGCAAAACCTTCGCCATGGGGTAACGGCCTTGCAGCGTAGAAATAATGTCGTGGACCGCCTTGCCTTTGCCTGCCGTGATTACTGCAATTTTCCGGGGATATCTGGGCAGAGGCTTCTTATGCTTCTCGTCAAACAGCCCCTCCCGGTGAAGACGCTCTTTCAACTGCTGAAAGGCAATGGCCAGCTCGCCAACGCCCTCCGGATTCATCCCGCTGGCATAAAGCTGGTAGACGCCGCCCTTGACATAGGTGGAAATCCGCCCCCGCAGGACCACTTTCATCCCATTCTCCGGCCGAAAACGCAGATTTTTTTGAGGCATCACGCAGTTCAGCACAGCGCCTTCGTCCTTCAGACTGAAATAGCTGTAACCATTTTGATGCGCCGTGTAATTGGAAATTTCTCCCCGGACATAAACATCCTGAAATTCTCTCTCGCCGTCCAGCTTCGCCTTGATCTTCTCGTTGAGCTGGCTGACGGTCAATATCTGTCTTTCCATGCCCGCTCCTTCCTACGGAAACAGGCAGAGCCAGACAACGACGCCTTTCCGCGCCGCTTCCGCTCTGCCGAGTTTCCTTATTCCAGCTCCTTCCGGGCGAAGCTGCCCAGAATGCCGTTGATAAACTTCACCGTCTCCGGCGTCTCGTATTTCTTGGCGATTTCCACCGCTTCATTGATGGCCGCGCCTGTAGGGATATCCGGCATATAGAGGATTTCGTACATTGCCACGCGCATGATTGCAGACGCCACCAGAGGAATCCGGGAAAAGCGCCAGCCCTTGGCGTACTTGGCGATATACCCGTCCAGCTCCGCGCCGTGCTCCGCAACGCCCCGGACAAGACGGCGGATATACTCCTCCTGCTTCTTGTCGGGGGTCTCCTGATAGAGCGCGTATTCCTCCGCCAGCCCCGCGAAAGACGACTCTGTTAAACGCTGGTCCATCAAGGCGTCAGCGCTCTGATTGGTAAAACTCAGTTCATAGGAGAGATGCACAGCAATCTCCCGGGCGGTGTTCCGTACTACCATAATCTGTTCCGTCCTTTATTCCGGCTCTTTGGTTTCTCTCAATCCAGCGTCACACCGCACACATGGATATTTACTGCCTCCACGCCGCAGCCCGTCATGGCTTCCACGGAGGAAATCACGGACTTCTGAGCGTTTTCGGCCACCTCGGGGATGGGATGGCCATACTGCACGGTCAGGTAAAGGTCCAGCACCAGCGCCGCGCCGGTCATATCGATTTTCACGCCCTTGACGCTCTTCTGGGCATTTTTCCGGTTGTTCATCAGGTCCGTGACGCTGCCGCCCAAACTGGTCATCATCCCGGCTACGCCCTCCACTTCCCGCACTGCTCCCACGGCGATGGCGGCGATCACGTCCTCGGCGATATTGATGCTGCCGTTCTCCTCTGGCAGGGTCATGTATTCTCTGCTATCGGCCATTGTGCAACTCTCCTTGTTCCTTGGTAGATTGCCGGTGATTCGGCAACTGGCTAATTCTGAACTATTTTACCATAGCCCTCCGGAAATTACAACCCTAATTTGCAGGCATGATTTTGATTCCGCTGGCAGGGAAGCCGGTTTCGTTCATGGTAATATCCGTGATTTTGGCCACGTCCTCGGCGGAGAGCTGACCGCTTTCCGTGGAGACCACCACGCTGACGCTGTCATCACCCATAAAGGCCACGCAGTCGGTATAGCCCTTGGCGGTCACCAGGTTCTCAATCTGCGCCTCTTTGAGGGTGTAGGATGCAAGGACCTGGATGCCCTCGGAGGCTTCGTTGGCCACGGCCTGATCTGCGTTCTCCTGCTCCGCCGCTTCTTGCAGGAGAGAAATCGCGTTGTCACGGGCCTGCTGGCGGGTGAGACGGGCCGTGGCAAAGTAGTCCGACCCGGTGTAGACCGCATCCTCGTCGGAGGGCGCGGGGTCCGTGGCTCCATCCTCTGTGCCGGCCTTCTCCGTGCCTTCCGCCGGGGTCTGTTCCGATTCCGCGCCGTCCGCCTTGGGGTTGGAGACCAGCGTGGCCTCGCCCAGGATCTTCGTCCCGGCATCCTTCGCCGCGTCCAAAGCCTCCTGCCCGCTGTAGCGCCAGTTCAACGCCACCGCCGCGCACACCAGCACCGCCATGACCGCTACTACGGCATTTCGTTTTCCTCTCGCACTCATAGGTCCTTTCCTCCTCCAAATGATTACTGCCATTTTGCCACCGTGACCCGGTCTGTAGGCAGTCCGGTGAGGGCCGCTACCGCTTCTGTCACCGCCAGACGCACTTCCGGATTTCCGCCGCCCTCGCAGACCACCAGCGCGCCCCGATACGTGGGATACCGGCTCTGGACCACTACCGCGCCGCCGTTGGTCAGCACCGTCTCCGACGTTCGCGTGTAGTCTTCCGGCGCGGCCGTGCTCCCGCTGTACCGCAGTTCCGTGTCCTGGGCCAGCTTCCGCTCCCCGTCCGATTCTGCCGTCAGCATCACCCGCACCTGCCCTACGCCCGTCATGGCGCCCAGTATCGACTCCATCTCCCGCTGAATCGTCTGGACCTCCGCAGCGCCTGTCTCCTCCTTCGGAAGCGCTTCCGGACGCTCCCCGAAGAAGCCCCATAAGCCTTCCCCAGGCCAAAGAAGCAGTCCCGCGCCGATCAGGGCCACCAGTATCGCGTATTTGTACCTGTCCCATATCTTCTGCACTCCTTCAGTTTTTTCCTTCATGCCATACCTGCCTCTCTGCCGGAATCCCCAGCTCCGCCTCAATCCAGACGGACAGCTCCGCAGACCAGGGGCCTTCCAGCTCCACAGAGACTGGTATGGGAATCCCTTCCCGCTCCTCTGTCTCCACCCGGACCCTTACCCGTACCCCCAGCGCGTCCGCTTTGTCCGATATATATGCCGCCGTCTGCTCCGCTATGCGTCCCGCCAGAGTTTCTTTCTCCTGCCGCGTCAGCTCCGCCGTCTGTTCCTCTATCATTTCGCTGTAATCTGACAGTTCCAGTCCCAGCCAGCCGAAATCTATCTGTCCAAGAGGCCGCAGCAATGCCGTCAGCAGAAGCAAGCCTCCCGTGAATCCAGCGATCTTCCGCAGCGTTCCCTCCGGCGTCAAAAGCTGCACCAGCGTCAAAAACAGCGTCACCGCCGCTATGGACAGCAGCCAGCCCCGTATAGCCCCTATCATGGCGTCACCACTGCCACGGAGGACAGGACCGAAATCAACAGAAGCAGGGCACAGCTTCCCGTCATGCCCAGCACCAGGCCAAACGCGCCCCCCAAGCCGTCTATCAGCTTGCAGAGTCCCGGCGTGCCGATTACCGACGCCAGAAACGCCGACAGCTTGTACAGCAAATATTGTATCCCCAGCTGTAGAAACGGGTACGCGCACGCCGCTAAAATCGCCAGCATCCCAAAAATCCCTATTGTATTTTTCAGCATCCCCGCCCCCGCAAGCACCGTTTCCGCCGTCTCCGCTATAATGCCGCCGACCACCGGTACCGCTCCCGATATGGCTGCTTTCGCTACCTTTACTGTGGTGCCGTCCGCCGCCCCTGCCACGATCCGTACCGCCGACAGATAGATAGTGAACAGCAGCAAAGCCGTGGTCAGCGCCCAAGTTACCATCTTTTTCAGCAGCTCCGCTATGGCCTCCAGACGGTTCTCAGGAAGACAAGCCCCTGCCGCCAGCGCCCCTATGTAAAGATAAACCAGCGGAAGAAGCAGGCCGTCTATCAGCTCCATCAGCAGGTCCGCCAGAAACACCGTCGTCACCTGCTGGAACGCCGCCGTGCTCACCGCCCCGGATGCCGCAGACGCCGCAGCCAGCGTGGGCAGAAGCAGCTTTCCGTAAAGATTCAGCTCCCGGATCGTCTCCGTGCCCAGGCCAATGAGATCATCCAGGCTTCCGGCTGTCAGAAGCGTTACCGCCAGCGCTCCCGCCGTGGGTACGAACGCTGACGCTTTCCCGCCGCCTGTCCCCTGCGCGAAGCCCTCCAGCATCCCGCAGGCCACCACTATCAGAAGTACCGACGCCGCTCCGCGCAAACGCTGCCGCAGTATTCCTCCAGCTTTCTCGCCAAGCCCGGACAGAATCCGATATATCCCTTGCGTGAAGCCCGCCGCGCCGGAAAAATCCCCTATCGGCAGTATTACCTCCGCTCCCTCCGGAAGGGCTTCTGTCAGCTCTCGGGGGAGTTCTGCCGCCTGAACCGAAATTGTCAGACAAATCAGCGCAAAGACCGTCAAAATCCATCTTCTTATCATTGCATCAGCTCCACCAGCAGGGCCAGCACCGACCGTAACAGCGGTGTCGCCGTCAGTAAGGCACAGACCGCCCCTGCCGTCTCTACCACGGAGGACAACGCCGTCTCTCCAGCATCCCGGCAGAGATTTCCCCCTACCTTCACTACCAGCGCGATGCCTACCGTCTTGTATAAGGGTATGAACAGCGCTTCCGGAAGACCGCTCTGCTCCGTCAGCTCTGTCAGAAAACCCAGCAGTTCCTTTAAGCTCCCTGCCAGAGACAGCAGAACTGCCACTGCCACGCCAATCGTCAGCAGCATCGCCGTCTCGGGGCTTCCGCGTTTGATTACCAGCGCCAGCAATGCCCCTGCCACGCAGAGGACCGCCGCCTGCATTACCTCTTCCATCGCTAAAAGCCAAACAGGGTCTTGATCAGATCGAACAGCGCGCTGATCTCCCGGACCATCATCATCAATACCACCACCAGCCCCGCCAGCGTCGTCATCATCGCCTGCTCTTCCCGTCCAGAACGTACCAAAAGCTGATTCAGTACCGCCACAAGGATGCCTATGGCGGCAATCTTGAAAATCAAATCCACATCCATTCTGTTGTCCTCAAATCAGTAAAATCACCAGCAGCGCCGCCGCAGACAGCCATAATGCCGCCGCACGCTTCTCTTCCTCCGGACGCCGCCGCTCCGCTTCCCCCGCGCTTTCCGACAGACGTAAGACCGCCAGCGAGACCGCTCTGCATACCTGTTCCTCGTCGCCCTGCAAATCCCCGCCAAGCTCCGCTATCACACTGCGGTCCTTCTCCGATAAAGGCAGTTCCTCCGCCAGGGTCCGCCAGATTTCCGGCAGGGGTTCCCCACTTCGGGCGGCTCCGGCGGCGGATTTGAAGAAAACTTCCCCATCCGGGCCGCAGTCCGATGCAAGACTCGCCAGCAGTATGGGCAGGGGTGTCCGGGCCGCGCGTACCGTCTCCCCCATCCGGCGCAGGGCTGTCAGAAAATCCGTCAGCGTTTCCCGGCGGCGGCGGCGTTCCCCAAGATGGTTCCGGCAGGCCAAGACTCCGCTCAGCAAGACGCACAGGCCTCCCAACAGCTTCAGCATGGCAGTTCCTCCAGCTCGTAGGCCCGGCCACGCTCGTCCCGAATGATCCGTACCGCCAGCCGGAAAACCCCGTTCTCCAATAACTGCCGGGTCAGAGGCTTCCGCAGCAGCTCTTCTACGCTCCCCGCATGGACCGTCGCCAGAAGACCCACCCCGCAGCCTGCCGCCATCCCCATTGCCGAAAGGTCTTCCCGGACCGTTATCTCGTCCACTGCAATGATCTGCGGATTCATAGCCCGGAGCACAATGGGGATGCCAAGGGCTTTCGGGCACGCGTCCAGCACGTCCGTATGGGGGCCAACATCCATCTGCGGCTCCCCTCGTACCATTACCGCTACCTCGCCGCGCTCATCGATCAGCGATACCCGCCGCGGTCCCTCTTCCCCCGCGCCCTCGGAGAGATTCCGTACCAGATCCCGCAGAAGGGTCGTTTTGCCGCCGCCGGGTGGGGACAGCAGCAGCGTGTTCTGATAGACCCCCTCCCGGAACAGCGCGGGCGCCAGCTTGTCCCCAACGCCTTTCCGTTCCCGGCCAATCCGTACTACCGCCGACGAGAGATTTTTCAGATTCGTGTTCGTCCCTGACTTCATTACCGCTGTGCCGCAAAGCCCTACCCGAAAGCCGCCCCGGACCGACAGAAAGCCTTCCCGTATCGTCTCCGCCGCCGCGTAACGGGAAAATTCCGTCGCTATGTCACACAGGGTTTCCAGTTCCTCCGGCTCCACCCGGACCTCCAGCGGTACTTCCCCCCAAGGCAGCAGCGCCGTCATCGCCTGGCCTGCCCGCAGACGCAGTTCCTCCGCTGTTTCCTTCTCCTTTTCCGGCAGCAATAACGCCGCTTTCCGCAGACGGCTGGGCAGAATCGCCGCCGCTTCTTCATACCGCTGTACCTTCCTGTTTTTTTGCAAGGGATGGACCCCCTTTCTTTGGTTACTTCACTCTATGAAGGCCAGTCCTTCCCTATGCCGGGTTTGTCCGGAAAATTTTTTATGGAAAGCACGCTTGACATTTTTCGATTCCCATGATACACTGTCCATGTAAAGCACACTTTCCATTTTGCGGCGCGCTGGTGGAAAGACTGTGCGTGACGGAGGTGAGGCGCTTATGAAAAACCGGCTGGAAGAACTGCGGAAGGCTCATGGACTGCGGCAGGAGGAACTCGCCGACGCGCTGGAAGTCTCCCGGCAGACCATCGGTTCCCTGGAGAACGGCCGCTATAATCCCTCGATTCTGCTGGCGTTCAAAATTGCGCGGTACTTCGGCTTGACCATTGAGGATATCTTTATTTATGAGGAGGATCAGACATGAAACGGAAACAAATTTTATTCACCCTTTTGCTGATTGCGGGACTGTGCCTCGTTGGAACCGCACTGGTCTTACAGAAGCACGGCGTTCCCGACAAAACCGGCGGAATGCTCATGGGCCTCGGAAGCGGGATGTTCACGGCAAGTGCAGCAACGCTTCTGACTCTCCGGCAGGAACGGAAAAATCCCGCTGCCGCCCGTCAGAACGAGATTTCGCTGAAAGACGAACGGAATATTGCTATGCGGAATCGGGCAAAGGCGCTGGCGGGGGATGTTCTCCAATGGGCGGTCTTGGCAGCGGCTTGGGTCTCTATCGGTCTGGGGGCATCGCTTTGGATCGTCCTGCTGGCGGTGGGCGTATTTGTCGCGAAAAGTCTGTTGGAATTGTACTTGCTGCTCCAGTATCAGAAGACTATGTAAAGGGGGTCTTGCCACGAACGCTAAAAAGAAGCTGTACGTTATTTTGCTGGCAGTCAGTCTGGGCTTTGTGGCGGTTGCTTTTCTCCTTCGGAATGCCGGCCTGCCTTACCGGGTCAACGCCGCATTGTTCGGTATGGCTACTACCCTTTCCTGTGTCAGCCTGCCCCGTCTGCTGTCGCTCTGGTCGGAGAGTACCAGCCCTTCCGAAGCCCGGCGGAATCGTATCGAAGCCTCCGACGAACGGAATGCCGCCCTCCGGAACCGCGCCGGCGCACTCTCAGGAAATCTCCTGCAATGGTCCCTGCTGGCTCTGCTTTGGCTGTCTGTCGGGCTGAACGCGCCGCTTTGGGTCCCTGTGCTGTTCGGCTGCCTTTTCGCCGCGAAAGCTCTCCTGGAAGCCCTCCTGCTCTGCCGCTTTCAAAAGGAAATGTAATAGGAAGAAGCGCCTGCCTTTTTTCGACAAGCGCTTCTTTTTTATTACTCTGCCTCTTCCTGATTGAAGAAAAGCCATACATCATCAAGGCAGAAACGAACGGAATCCACGTCAGAAAGGTTTACCGGAAGTTCCCAGACACCTTTGAACTCCTTGTCATCGGGCTGTACTGGGGTGGGTCTTCCGTCCACCTCCACGCCGTTCTTCAATTTGAGAATTACCATAAATCTCGCCATCTGGCCCTCCTCCCCGGGGGTACTTTGGAAACTGTAACCAGTCGGCGTGATTCTGAGATTCTCTATCTCCGTGTAGCAGCCGCTCTCTTTCTTTGTCCCATCCCCGAATTTATAGTAATTGACGGGTACTGTGGCCTTTTCCATGGTCAGGGCTTCGACATTCTTTGTGGGGGCCAAAGTAAAGGGCAGGACCCACTTTTCATCTATCGTCTCCGGTTTCGGTCTTTCTTCGCTTTCCTTTTCAGGTTCCTTCCACAGGTTAAGATTCCCGAGCTGGAGTTCCATCTTGCCGCCTTCCAGGAAATTGACTCCATTCGGCGCGTCGTACAGCACCAAATAAATTTGTGTTCCGTCCTCTGTTGTGCCTACCATTTGCATAGAAGCGCTGCGAACCGTTGCGACTCCGGTCATAATCTCCTCCTTTTCCATTGGTCCGCCGTTCAGATTATAACTCATAAATCTGGCTCTGCTGGTCAGATTTTCGCCGCTTATTTTCAGCATCAGCCATAGGCCGCCCTCGCCGGGGGTTACGGAATCCAGCGTGACCGTGATTCCCTGTTTTTTCGCGCTGACTCCTACCGGCTGGACAAGGCTGTCAATCACCGCGCTCTGTTCCTCGGACATCTCCCCGCCGCCGGATTCCGTCCACTGTTTGCCAAACCACTCCTGCAAGGTCTCCGGCACGCCGATCACTGCCGCCAAAGCCGTCCCCGCCAGCACAACCGCCAGTACCGCCGCAATTACAAAGGCCGCGGAAACCTTCCGTACTACCCGGGTCGTCTTCTGTCTTGTCATGTTCATTACCTCCTCTTTCAGTCCCTGGGGGGCATGAACCTCGTCAAACATCTCTCGATACAACACGGCTCATCCCTCCTCCAATTGTGTTTTCAGCTTCGCCCGCGCCCTGGCCAGACGGGTCTGCACCGTGGAGGCTTTCAGTTTCAGAAGCTCCCCTACCTCGTCTACGCTGTAGCCCTCATAATAATAGAGGTACAACGGCACGCGGTACTTGGCAGGCAGGGACATCACTTCCTGAAACAGCTCCGCCCTGACTGGGTCCGTAAACGCCGGTTCCTGGCAGTTCTCCAGCGGTACCGTCCGGCTTCGCCATGGATGGCTTGAGATGCGCTTGCACTCGTTCAGCGTCACCCGGACAAGCCAGTGGCGCAGATGATCCTCACCCTGAAATTCTGTGTCCGTCTGCCAGAGCCGCAGCATGGCGTTCTGCGAAGCGTCCTCCGCGTCCGACGGATTCCGGAACCAATTCAGGGCAATGCGGTACACCATATCCAGATAGTGCTCCACCGCGTCTTGAAATGCTCGTTCTGTCAACATAGCTCTTAACTCCTTGAAAGGCCCTTTCAGAAGCAATACCCCTCAGATTGACAAAATATCTCATCGCCAGGAATATTTTTTATTTTTGCACAAAAACTTTCTTTTGTTTAATTTCTGTCATAAAGAAAAGAGGGCCTTCACCCCCCTTTCCTTTTTTCTTAATTTCTTATTTCGTGTAGGCGCGGTGGAAAATCTTCTTGCCCTTCTTGATTACCACTCCTTCGCCCTGGAAATCCGACTGGTCAAATGCCGCCGCAGGGTCCGTCACCTTCTTGTCGTTGACACTCATACCTCCCTGCTGAATCAGACGGCGGGCTTCCCCGTTGGAGGGACACAGGCCGCAGGCGACCAAAAGCGTCAGAGCGCCGATTTTTCCATCCTCGAACTTCGCCGCAGGCAGCTCTGTCGACGGCATATTCGCTGTAGACCCCGCGCCGGAAAACAATCCCCGGGCTGTCTCCTGGGCCTTCTCCGCTTCCTCTTCCCCGTGGACCAGCTTCGTCAGCTCGTAGGCCAGTATCTCCTTTGCACGGTTCAGCTGGCTTCCTTCCCAATGGTCCATGGCGTCGATTTCCTCCAGCGGCAGGAACGTCAGCATTCGGATGCACTTCAATACGTCCGCGTCCCCTACGTTCCGCCAATACTGGTAGAAATCAAAGGGCGACGTCTTGTTCGGGTCCAGCCATACCGCACCGCTGGCTGTCTTGCCCATCTTCTTCCCTTCCGAGTTCAGAAGCAGCGTGATGGTCATGGCATACGCGTCCTTACCCAGCTTCCGGCGGATCAGCTCCGTGCCGCCCAGCATATTGCTCCACTGGTCGTCGCCGCCAAACTGCATATTGCATCCCAAAGTCTGGTACATATGGTAGAAATCGTAGGACTGCATTATCATGTAGTTGAATTCCAGAAAGCTCAGGCCCTTTTCCATCCGCTGCCTGTAGCATTCCGCACGGAGCATATTGTTCACGGAGAAGCACGCGCCTACTTCCCGCAGCAGTTCCACATAGTTCAGCTTCATCAGCCAGTCCGCGTTGTTTACCATAATGGCCTTGTCGTCCCCGAATTCAATGAACCGCTCCATCTGCTTCTTGAAGCACGCGCAGTTGTGGGCAATCGTCTCCTCTGTCATCATCTGCCGCATATCTGTACGGCCAGAAGGGTCCCCTACCATTCCCGTGCCGCCGCCGATCAGGGCAATCGGACGGTTCCCTGCCATCTGAAGACGCTTCATCAGACAAAGCGCCATGAAATGCCCTACATGGAGACTGTCCGCCGTGGGGTCAAAGCCAATATAAAATACTGCCTTCCCTCCGTTGACCAGCTCCCGGATCTCCGCTTCGTCCGTTACCTGCGCGATCAGGCCCCGGGCTTTCAGTTCTTCATAAATCTGCATATTGTTTCTCCTTCTTACTTTTTTATTGCTGAAATAAATTGTTCCTTTTGATTTCGGTACAGCTTCCGCTTTCAAAAGAAAATTCGGCTATCCAGGGCATCAAAATCCGGCGCGGCATGGCGTACAAAATATATGCTCGTCATATCCATTCTCTTTTGCTTCCCATCCGACCGCTTCAATTCCAAAAACAGAAAAATCCCTCCGCCCCAGGGGGACAGAGGGCGAATTCACTTCGCGGTACCACCTCTGATTCGCCGCCCTCTTGCGAAAACGGCCTCATTCCTACGCTGTAACGGGCGTTCCCGTGCGCGCCTACTGGTACGGTCTGCTTTCCGTCGTTCGGGCGCCGGCTCCGAGGGGTATTCGCCGCCGGACTCCCTCCCTCTTCCACCATGCCGGGGGTTCTCTTTGCGGAGCGCTCGTCGGTTACTGGACCTCTTCATCGCTGTTCTGGGCAGTATTTTAGCAGACGGATTCCAGATTGTCAACCTCTTGACGGCGCAGTTTTTGCTCCTTGCTGTAAAAATACCGCTGTTCCCTGCTTCCGCTTGTATCAAAACCCTTATTCGTGCGCTTTCTTTTACAGTTGCCGTTCTCACTGTCACTGCTTTGTCGCCTTTTGCAATATCCAGCTTGGTTGCCCCGGACAGCCTCTGCACATAGAATGAATCAGCGGGATCGTCTCTTCCCGCATTCCTTTTATATGGAGGTTTTCTTTTTATGGAGAAGCCTAATCCGATTCCTGCGCCCGGCTGCGGCTCTATGACAGGTTCCCTGCCCAATGGCTGCGGCGCTCTGGTGTTTCCTTATATCCCTATGCAGGAGCCTAATCCGCCCAGGTTCAGTCGTACAGAGGCCCTTCAGACCGGTACCCTCTTCCCCGGTCTGGATTTGCCCTTCAAAGCCGCTATCCAGGCCCATACCCAACTGCCTAATACCGCACTCGTCGAGCTTATGGCCCTGGATTTCGCTATCAAAGAACTTAACCTCTATCTGGATACCCATGCCAATGATCAGGAGGTCCTCCAGCTCTATTGGTCCTATATCAAATTGGCCGAGGAGGGCCGGCAGAAATATGAGAAAATGTGCGGGCCCCTTACCGCTTCCAATCTGACCCCTGAGGACGGTTATGCCTGGCTTAAAGACCCGTGGCCTTGGGATTTGGGAGGTAATAGCTGATGTTTGTTTATGAGAAGAAACTTCAATACCCTGTCAGAGTCAAAAACCCTAACCCGAAGCTGGCCGCCGTCATTATTTCCCAGTACGGTGGACCTTACTCCATCAGACTACGAAAAAGCCGGAGCGATTTTGCTCCGGCTTTCGCTATTTTACACCACGGCGGCGCTCTTGGCAATCCCCTTCCCCGCTGCTCTCGAAGAACTCAGCCTTCCCCTGGAACAGCGTGTTTAGGTAGGTAGTCTTCAGCCATGTCGCCAGCCTGCGGCGCTGATCGTCGTCCAGGTCATCGGTGTTCACCAGCTCATCTCCGATATGTACGAAGGATACCGTCCGTATCTCCTGCTTCTTCGCCACATGGCCCCACCTCCCTCTTACAGAGTATTCAGCAGAAGCTACTGCTTATGACCATATCGGATTTCCGGCAGCCAGTCATACCGCTCCTCAAATGGGATGAAGTCGCCGCTGTCTCCGCAGATGCGCTTCAGGACTTCATCCATCTTTGCCCTGGCATAGTCGGCCTCCGGGTTCAGCGTCAGGGCATCGAAGAACTTGTCATAGTACCGGCCCCAGGCTTCCAGCACCTTCTTCAGCCGAGCGTGGCCGAACACGTCTTTCCCCATGACCTCCGGGTCGTTCAATGTGAACATGAGGGTGTCCGTCATGTACTGCACGAAGGTCTGCCTGGTGGCATCCTGGAGCGTTCGCTTATTCTTCTCCTGGCGGGCCAGGTAGTCGTTTTTCTTCCCCATGGCTCACACCAAATACCGACACATGAAATTGCCAAAGCTGTCGAAGTCGGACCAGTCGGCCGTGTCCTCTTCATCTGCGGCTACGGCCTCCCACAGCTCCCGCAGGTCGCTGTCATAGCTGGCGGTATCCACGTCAAGGTTGTGGTGGAGACAGTACGCTGTCCACAGCATCCTGAAGTGGTCACGGCAAATGTCTTCATCGAAGCAGCTCTGCATGGCGAAGGACGCCATGAACTTGAACTCAGCGTTTCTATCCATCGTTTTCCCTCCTTAGCTTCCGGTGTTGAAGCTCACCCCGGCGAAGTCATCGGCGCTCAGGACGTACTCTCCATCCTTCCATGCCTGCTCCACCTTGGACTTGGCCTCCTCCCAGCTCGCGGCCTCCACAGGGACCACGCGCTTCAGGTACTCCATGATGACGATGTTGTACCGGCGGATCACCGGCGGGATGACCGCGGCCGCCTTCTCCATGAGCCCGCTCAGGATAAGGTCATCTTTCCGCAGGTCGAGGATATAGCTCTCGTCCCGCTGCTCTTTGCCGGTGGCATCCAGCAGAAGCTCCTCATTCATCTCCTGGCAGAACTCGACTGCCTCCCGGATGGTGTAGGGCTGGTCGTTGGTGTACCCGTACTTCTCCTCTTCCTCAGTATCGTGCAGCTTTACCTGGTACTGCTCATCGGACACCAGGGAAAAGCCGTGGCCTTCCATGTATCCGAGCACGATGTCGGCTTCCACCAGGTTCATCTGGACCCCCTGCCGAACGGCAACGGCTACCAGGTCTTCGGGGGTCTTAATCTCACTCATTTACGCTCCTCCTTTATTCGATGCTGACATACCACCAGCCGGTGTATCGGTCTTGCTCATCATTACGCTCATCCTCTTCGGGGTCATAATGCCCGTAGAGAACCGTCATCTCTTCGCCCTGGGCATTGTATAACTGCCACAGCAGATCAGCTATGGCCTCGGCCGCCGACTCTGTTCTGCAAAGAATCTCGGTCCCGTCACTCCAGACTCCACCTTCCGAATAGTCTCTGAGGTGGTCTGTAATCAGTGAGAACCACTCATGTCTTTCTTCCATCAGCCTAATCCTCCTACTTATCCAATGACGACCACAACGGTATTGGCTTGGTCGTACTCCTTGCCCCTGTACGGTTCGACCGAGATATTGACGAAGCATCCAGCCTCAGACTGCTTGTGATTGATTTGGCTAACCACCATGTCGGCATCGTCCTTGTGGATATAAAGCCTGCTTTTGCCCATAGTTCGCTCCTTCCTGTATCTTATCCATCCATCTCCCTCCCCACGAAGATGCCGGCGTAGACCTGGCCGCCTATCAGGTAGTGGTAGTAGTGGTGGCCTTCCTGGATATCCTCAGCTCTGAGCGGAACCGGTCGGAGCACCAGCGGGTGGACTCCGACCATCACAACGTACTCCCCGGCCGGGACCAGGCGCTTCATCCAGCCTTCTGGAGCGGAGGCCGTCGTGCGGCCTCCGTCCATGCAGCAGATCGCCTCGGCCTCCTCATTGGGGCAGAACAGGGACATCTGCTCAAACTGGGCGGCCATCACCCGCGTTTCCTCTTACTCTTCTCGATGATGGGCGCGGCGACCGTGCGGATTTTCTCCAGCAGGGACTCATCGTAGATTCGGTAGTGGAACGCTGCGGACACCTCGTTACGGTTCCCGTGGAAGTCTACAAATCCTTCACCATATCCTTTAGCTTTGCCTCTGCAATCCACAAACAGGTCATCCGGTTCCGTGAACGTATGTCCTCGGCTCTCCATCTCCGCCAACATATCGAAGGGGTCCGCATAGAACCCATGGAAGTGGAAGTAGGCACCGCCGTTGGCAAGCAACTCTGCTATCTGAGCCTCGCGCTCTTTTTCCTTCCAGCTTTCATCCGGCTCCCGCCGGTTGACCACGAAGTGCTCCTTGCCGTCTTTGAGCATGAAGATGGGGTACATCATGCAGTCGCCAGTGAAAGGCGAACGATCAAACCAACCGGACTTCTCGATAATCTCTATCATCAGACTGCCTCCCATCTCAGCATCCGCAGCTACCCAAGCGGGTTTCCGTTGCGGTCGCCATCCAGTCATCCAGGCTCTCGCCGACATCCGTTCTGATGGTCCAGTGCCGATTGTGAGCGTTGAAGTGACGCAGCAGGTGGAGCATCCCAGGGTCCTTCTCATCCACCCACAGGGAGAAGTTCGGGAAGTCCCTACCGCACGGGAAATGAACGAACTTCTTCGCTCCGGTCCTCCGGTCTTCCTCCAGCTCCCGCAGCTCCAGGTCGTAGATGAATTTATGGACGGCCTCTCGGCGGGCGGTCATCTCCGGGTCGAACCGGAACTCATCGCCATAGTTGAGGCGGCCGGCGCCTCCGCTTCGGGTGTAGTCTTCAGGAAAAACGCGGTAGCCGCCCAGGTCAGGGACCACCTTCACGGCCTCGAAGCTGGCACCAAGTCTGTTGACAATCTTCAGGATAGCGGCCTCCGTGTACTCAAACGCCCGATAGTTCTTGTGATAGATGCTGTGCCGGTTCTCATCGTCGTTCGGCTCCTCATCCGTGACGTAGAAGCAGGAGGAAACGAAGCCGGTGTACGGCCACTTGTAGCACGACGGGCTGTGCTTCGTCCGCTCAGTCCCGGTCATCTCCAGGTACACCGCCCGCCCATCGTCCAGGTGGAACGCGGTGCGGATGCGGCAGTTGCCGACGGTGGCCTTACTGATGGGGGCGCCGCTCCAGCCGGCGCCCTCGAAGTACAGGGTTTTCATGCGGACACCTCCTCTCTCTCGGCGAGCCGGCGGGCAGCTTCCTTCAGGATGCAAACGCCCTCAGAGTTGCTCGCGGCGTTGATTCCATGCTTCCGATACAGCTCCCAGATACCTCCGCCGATAAACCGGCAGTCGCCGCCCTTGCACACAAAACCGGATGCCACGTCCCAGGGGCCCATAGCCGTATTGTTCAAGTTCGGATCGTTCTTCAGCCTCTTGCGGATGGTCTCCATCGGGAACGGGATGAAGCGGGCCACCTCGTCCAGCCCACCGAGGAACTCAATGGCTCTCCCGTAGATGTCGGAGTGGCTCAGCCGCTCCCCGGTCTTTGCGTCGATGTCGCAGCACTTGACGCCGATAGCTTCCTGAATAGTCATTACTCTCTCCCCTTCCTGGCTTCCGCCATGATAGCATCCATGTTCTTCTCCAGCAGGAACATCATGTCCTGCTTCCGGCTCGCCAGCATATTGCTCAGCTCCGCACGGACGGCGGCCGGGTTGATGGTCCGGCAGTTACAATGAACAGCCAAAATCAGGTCGTCGAAGGTCAGACCGTCCAGCAGGCTGTCGCAGGTCAGCAGGTCTTCTCCGAGCTTCCATTCTCTTTCAGGCATCGTTGCCCACCTCCAAAATCTCGCCGTTCTTCTCATCGGCGTCGTATTCCCAGGCCATCTCGCAAGCCTTGTCGATGGCCTCGTCCTCGGACTCGGCCTCGACGGTCAGGGTGGTCACGGATGTGACCTTCACGGTGTACTCCTTCATCAGCTCACCCCCTTCTCAAATCTCCATCGGGACAAACTCGGGGTGCTCACGGCTGTACCGCCGGCTCCACTCTGTCCCGAATTTGTACTGGATTGCTGCCTCATACTGCCACGCGCACTCGCCCTCGACATCGTAGTCCCAGTCGCAGGCTTCCATGCGCTCGTCAGAGTACCAGTAGAGGTTTCCGGTCTCAGTGTCCATGTGGTCATCCGCGCTGGACATCTCGGCGTACACGATGTCGGACATCTTGGGGAACGGCTCGCCACTCAGGATTTCCTCAGCGGTGATAACGACCTCGCTGCCGTCCTTGTAAATCAGGTGGTACATCTGGTCATTGTGGAAGCGGTCAATCACCCGACCGATGAGCTCCTGCCGACGCCGGTCATACCGCTCGTTGGTCTGCCAGTTGAAGTGGGCTAGGGATTCCGGGCTGACATCCAGCGCGGCATTGTCATCCAGTTCCTCTTTCCGGCGGGCCTCCAGTTCAGCCAGCTCTGCTTTGAGCATGGCCTGAACATCTTTCTTGTCATGCCGGGTATACCACATATCGTTCTTGATGTACTTCAGAATGTCCCTCTTCATCTCTGGACCCTCCTTCAAAAACTGACCGTCTTGGATAAGTTTTTTATCATGGTCACATTCTAACTTACCGACGCGGTAATGTCAAGTCAAAAATGAAAATTAGCAAAATATTTTTTGCTATCAACAAAACACTTGATTCTCGCAACTTTTGAAGGGATTTCACGGATTTTACCTGGATTGTTCTGAACCGGACGAACTTACCGCTGTGGGAAGCTGTTGTCTACTTCATCTCGCTGTCCGGGAGGCCGCTGTAACGCGCCCAGAACTTCTTAGACGCGCCCTTGCTCACGGGGGATATATGATTATCCCCGCCATCCCAAAGCTGGTAATAGGCCAGGAAATAGGCCCCTGACGGGTCTTTGAAGAGCTCCATATAGAACTCTTCGCTGTGCTCCGCCTTGCTGGTGCAGAGGGACTCCGCCTTGCTGGTGTCATAGGTCACTCCGTCCACCATCTGTACCACCCGCGGGCTGCTGCTGTTCCCCAGGGCGGGGAGCTCCATGCCGGCGGTGCTGACCATCTTCACGGTGTAGCCGGCCATGCTCAGGGCTTTCGTCAACTCATCGAAGGTCAGGGTGTCGTTCTTCAGCCGGCCGCTGAGATTCTGAGGGCTCCAACCCATGAACTCGGCCAGCTCCCTCTGGGTCTTGCCGGCGCTCACCAGAGCGGAGCGAATCATATCAGATGCTTTCATCTCTATTCCTCCTCATCTTTGTCCGTCAGCCACTTCAGGCACTCTCTCTTTGTCGGAAAGTCTTCCGTCCAAGCGTCGCCGTCCCGATTGTCGATTCCAGTAACCACGCTCCCCACCACGAAGAACAGACCGCGGGGTCTCCTGGTTTCGATGACCTGGTATCCCTGAATCTTGCTGATCTGCATGGGCTTCGCCGCCATCTTTCGGGGGCACCACCTGGGAGCCGTCTTGATGTCGGGCTTATCGCTGCTCTCTTTGGTATATCCGATGAAGCAGGCCGCACGGTGGCTGCGGGGGCAAATCAGCTCAAAGGCTGCCAAGGCGTCCGAGTGCTTGCAAAAGCACTCTCCGCGAGGTCTGGTCATGTGGTCGTTGTTGCGGGTGTATCTTGCACGGCCATCCAGCTTCATAAACGGGCAGGCCGCGCAGCGGACATCACTTTTCATATTCAATCCTCTCCTTCCTGGTAGTCATAGTCGATGCAGCCCTCTTCGTCGGTGATGCGGGCTTTCCGCTCATGGACCAGCGCAAACCGGCACTCTCCGCCGTGATTGAACTGGCAGGTGGAGGACTCGCACTCGATGCAGAGCTGCTTCAGGTAGACCATCTTGGCAAACTGGTCCGTTCTGTCGATGCCGTCACCATACAGCAGGTAGGCCACACCCTTGCTGTGCCGCCGGTCGAACCAGTGCCAGATTTCCTCCCGGCTCACCCCAGGTCCCCAACCGAAAAACTGCTCTTCAATGCACTCGGTCTCCGGGCTCATCGGAACATCGGCGAACTGACGCCACATCTCCTCCAGGGCCGTGTCGCGGTCCCGCAGGGTTTCGATTTCCTCCAGACCATCGCGGATGGTTTCGTAGTCGGAGCTGCTGATGGCGTCCCTGTTATACAGCCCGTAGGCAGTATCAAACGCCTTACCTTTCAGCGCAGTTGTCATCCGAACACCACCTTCTCGAACAGGGCAAACTGGACAATACAATCGGCATCGTTGGCGTCGATGTCGCCGGCGTCGATGGAGTTGTCCTCAACCTGCACATGGCAGCCCTGCTCAAAGTACAGCTTCACGCCGTTCAGGAACTTCTCCAGAGTCAGCTCCCACTTGTCGCTGCTCTCCGCATCATACAGGGTGAGCGAACCGCCGCGGCTGATCTGCTCGCTGGCGTACTCGCCCAGGTACTCACCGACAACCTTAGCCTTCCGGCACCAGTAGTTGATTCCGCCTTCCAGGGCAGTCACCATGATGTCGTCGATGTCCTGCTGTGTCAGGTTGACCTCAATCTGAGGCCGGACTGTGAACTTCTTCTCGCTCATGCCAAACACTCCTCTCTTGTAATTCTGCCAGAGGTCCAGGCTCCCTTGTAGGTTCCGATACCGGGGAGCACTTCCAGCAGACACCGCTTGATGCCGTCCAGGTAATTCAGGTGGTGCCGCCCCTGAAGCCCGCTCAGGTGGTCATCGTAAGGGTCCTCCTTCTGAAGTAGCTCCACAGCCAGCGACCACTCGTTATCCTCCAACGCGATGTAGAACAGCTTGCTTTCCAGCAGGACCCGCTTGGAGCTGCCGCCAAACCCAGGCTCAGTGAGCCATGTATCCTTCGCAGGCCGCTCGAAGCTGGGGAACATCCGGGTGAAGCCCTCGATGAAGCACTCCAGGATGTCGCTTTCTTCTTCCCTCGTTCCCCACTCGTCGAAGGACCACTCCCCGCCGGTAAGCTCCTGGCAGCTCAGATTCTTCAGCAACCGGGTCTCGAACTCCTCGTCGCTGTCCGGCTCATCCCGGCGGTAAACGTGGAAGTCGTCATTGTCGATGTAGTACAGGCCCTCATATTTGCCTGTCACGCAGACATTACCGCGTCCCATACTCAGCCCTCCTCGCTATCGAAACCGCGGACCATGCCCCACTCATTCAAAGGCAGAGGGGCCTCACCAGCCATGTCAAGCATAGCCTCATCCATGCCGCAGACGTTGCAGATGTGAACATCGACCCTCCGGCTAAGCGAGTTCTCCACCAGCCTGCCCCTCATGCGCGGATGCCCGCAACGAGGGCACGGAAGGCCGACCGCCAGCCCTTTCTCCTGCATCCTCCCCACGCCTTCCAGCATCTGTCTGGCCTGTTCAATCGTTCGCATACGTTGCTCCTTTCTACGCATTACGGGCATTCTCGGCCCACTCATCCGCTTCCTCGCGGGTCTCGAAGTAGTCGTTGTACTCATCGAAGTTCTTTCCCTCGACCGACGTGCTCTCAGGCTTCTCGGCAGCCTTCACGGCGTAGACGCTCACGGCCACCCTGCCGTCATCAAAGTATTTCTGGCAGACCCGCCAGAAGGTCCTCTCCTCTCCATCCTCGCGGACCAGCAGGTCGTGGATGATGTACTCCCGGCCCTCGACGTCCCTGAACTTCATCATACTAAGGCGACCAGGCTCTGGGGTGCGGCTCTTGATGAACCGCTGGGCCGCCTCCAGGCTGCTGTACGCTTCCTGGGACAGCTTCTCGATGCCGTCGGTGCGGACGGCTACCGCATACACTCTCATGGTTCGTTCCTCCTCACTTCATCTTGTGGAGGGCGTACACCCGCTGATTCTTCAGCGGCACCACCCTTTCCTCAAACTCTTCGTCGCTCATCGGGAGCAGGTAGAACCGGAGCTCATCCAGCTCCCCGGCCTCGTTGTAGAGCTTCCGGCCGTACAGCACATGGTCAGCCCCGGTCTCAGCCAGCAGCTTCCGGGCCTCAACTTCAAGCCGCTGGAGGTTCCCCTGCATCTTGCTCCGGGACATATATCCAGACTCTACCGGGCCCACTTTGGGCCAGTAGGACCAGCGAACAAATGGCTCTTTCTCTCCCTGCACCTCCTTCTCCGGCCATACAGCAGAATCGCCGAACTGACACAGGCAGCCGAGCCAGTAGGACGGCCCAGGGGCGGCGCGATGATAGCTCTCGTTCTCGATGTACTTTTTGGCCTCTTCCAGCTTGGCAGCAAACTCGTCATAGCTGGATTTCATAGCGAACTTGTAGCAGTCCTTGCGTCCCTGCGAGAACGCATCATAGTCGAAAGTGTCGCCCATAATCGACCGCAGAGACTGCACATTCATCGTAAGCTCAATACTCATGGTCATCTCCTCTTTCTCGTATCAGGCACCCAGCACCTGGGGCAGTCGCTCCGGGTGCTGGGCATCGTTGATTGCTTACTTGAAGCAGATGGTGTATCCCATCTTGATGAGCTCCCGGACCTGCGTAAGTGCCGTGAAGTGGAGCATATCGCCCTTCAACTCATAGCTACACATGAAGCCCCACTCCTCCTCGTCGCTCTTGCGAATCTCGAAGATGTAGCTCTCCGGTCCGTCCTCGATGGGCTGATACCGGATGCGGCAGATCGGCCGCTCCATCTCGCACACCGCATCGTCGATGATGTCTTCCAGGTAGGCACCGAGCTTATCGCTGGCGATCTCGCTGAGCTTGCCGAAGGCGGGGTCCAGCCCCTTCCTCTCGACCTCCTCAAAAAACAGGTCCGTCTTTTTCATGTTGCTCATGCTGTGTCTCCTTTCATTCGTCGTAATCTTCGTCCTCCCAGTCGGGGAGGCTGTCCAGGAACCGCTGGATAAACGGGATATGCGGGAACACATAGTCGGCAATCAGGCAGCCGACGCACAGGATAAGCAGGTAGCCCGTCAGGATGGCGAGGTCTACCACCGCTTCCTCCATCAGCTCAGGTGTCAATCGGCTCACCCCCTTCAAGCCACCAAATGCTTCCAGCCGGGGGTCTTGCCAACGAACCCAGCCCACTCCCAGTCCCGCCGGCTAAACAGATACCGGAAATGGCGCGGCATGGAGTTTACGGCAAAGTTGCGAATGGCCTGCTTCCGCTCCCGGCCGGTCACAAGCCTTGCCTCCCAGCCGATGACCTCGACATATTCGGCGTTCAGGAAGACCCGCTCTCCGGCCACCTCGATGCCCACACGCTCCTCATCCATCCGGCTGTACTGGTTATACCGGGCACCGACCCAGAACACCACGCCTTCGGTCCCCTTTGGCACCTTTCGGCCTCGGATCACCCTCACTGTGTCGCCCTTCTGGACCTTCTTGGCGTTGGAGGGATTGGTGCGGAGGTCGAAGTGCTCTCTCCCCAGACGCTTGTACCAGCGGTACACCTCCCGCAGCACTTCCGGGGTGGCGTCAATCTCAGCGCGACCGCCGCCGCCGGCTCTGGTGGTGTCGTACTCGACCTCAACCAGTTTCTGCTTCTCCCTGTCCCAGCAAATGGCGTACCAGTCAGAGTCGTTCAGCCCGTTGCGCTCATATGTGCTGAGGACACAGCCCACATACTCAGGCTCGGTCTTGCCATAGATACCAGCGATAACTGCCATTTCAAGCCCCCCCTTCCCTACACCAGATACGGCAGTTCATACTTCACGAAGTCGGCCGCCAGCCTCGCGGCCTCAGCCTCCAGGTCCACCACCCAACCGTGCAGGTAGCCGTCGCGGGCTTCGCGGTTCTCCCAGTTCTCCCGGCTCAGGCCGATGCTGTCGATGACCATGTAGCCGTCGTGGTCGATACCGAACAGCGGCTCGCCATACTTCTGCATCCACTCGGCCTCGTCCTTCAGCTCCTCATCACCGGCCTTGGCGACGTACTCGACCGTGCAGCGGTCGAAGTTGTAGCGGAACAGCTTGCCGTCCAGCTTGTAAACCTTGCTCTTCATATCATTACCTCCCGGCCTCTCGGCCTGTTTCATTCGTTTTCGGGGACTGACTTCCCACGACTGCGGGCCTTCGGCTTGCTCCCGGTATTCCGGGAGCTCCGCAGTTTCGGCCGGTTGTCATCCGGCTCTCATTCAGGCGGGCAATTCAGATGCTGTGGTGGGATTTCCGTATTTTTCTTTCACCCACGCATCCGTCACGGCCTCCAGCTTCTTCAGGAGTTCCTTACTGTCAACCTTGTAATCTTGGCAAATTTTTTTCGTCAGCCCCTCCAGCCCAATGAAAATGCCCTCCAGCGCATAGATTTCGTCAATCGTCAAGGTGTCGATTGTCATAACTTTCATCCTTTCTGGCCTTTCAGCCCTCTGCTCAAATTCTTACCGTCTTGGTAAGTTTCAGTGTCATCATTCTAACTTACCGACACGGTAATGTCAAGTCAAAAATTGATTTTTTTCAAAATATTTTTCTCAATCAACTTATGGCTTTATTTCCACTATTTCTAATGTATATTGCCAATTTTGAGCAAAAAAAGAACGCCCTCTCACCAGATGCAGGAGACTCTTGCCTGCTCCGTTCTGGTAAGAGGGCGTATTTCGCACTGTGGTTCGTTTTAAGGGCGCTTTCCGTATTGGTAAGTATTTTTATGGGTGAACAGCTTAGGACGCTGTTACGGGGTCTTATTTCGATTGTAGAGGGCATTTGTGCTTTCCGTGTTGGTGCGGATGCAATCCGCACCGGAAACATCCCTGAAGCGGTGTCCGTGGGTGACGGATTTTGGTGCAAGTGCGACACGTTCGCATACAAACACTACTCCACAGGGAATAAAGCTCTGTG
>CAJTMG010000009.1 GCA_910577405.1 uncultured Oscillibacter sp.
GCAGGCGGCGGACGCATCGGTCATAATCCACGCCCAGGTTTATGGCCTGATCCTTCCCCAGCGTAATCACATCCAGCAAAGCCAGCTCTTTCCGCAGCATAAAAATGATTGCTGTCAGCACAATCAGTGATATGACAATGATCTCTGAGTTGATGTTGCTGAAGCTGGCCACCAGGGTTGCTAAAAGATTATCGTACTCATTGGGGTCCATCACGCGGGTGAGGGTACTTTGGATGCTGGAGAAGAAAGAGGACAGGACAGTCCCAATCAGCAGCACATAGAGAACATTGTGCCTGGTTTTTTTGAACAGACAGCTGTAAACCACCGTTGCCACCACGCCCATCAGCACCAGGTCCACGGCAAAGGAATAGTTTGCGTTCATGGCCAGAATACTGCCGGACCCCGCCGCAAAGACAACCGCGGTATGAATCAGCGTATAGAGAGAGTTCATACCCAGCAGGCAGGGAGTAACAATGGTATTGTTGATAACAGACTGAAACACAATGGACGCCCCGCCGATGGCAAAAGCGGTAATCAGCATAACGATCAGCTTGGGAGTACGGATTTTTATTGCGTACTGAATCAGCTTTGCATTGTCAAAATGTACCCCCACCAGCATATAGCCCGCGGCGCACAGCAGGACCAGCGCGGCAAGGAGGGCCAGCTTCCGGCGATTGGCTTGTACAGCGGCAGTATTCATGTCACGCCGCCCCCCTTTCTGTTCAGACGAATCGCTTTCCGCCCATGGCTGAGCCGATGGAGCAGCAGCGCCACAAAGAGGACGCTTCCAATAATGCCGATGATCAATTCAATCGGCAGCTCATAGGGAAAGATCAGCATCCGGCCCGCCATATCGCAGACCAGCACAAATATTGCACCAAACAGCGCCGTATCGATCAATGTGCCCCGGATTTTATCTCCCTTGAACATCGCCACCAGATTGGGGACGATCAGGCCGATGTAGGAGATGGAGCCTACCACCACAACGACGGAGGCGGTGATCATTGCGGCAATTGTCAGCCCCAGGAACAATACAAAGTTATATGGAACGCCGAGATTTTGTGAAAAGTCTTTCCCCATGCCCACGATGTTGAAATGATTTGCAAACAGAAAAGCCAACACCACCAGCGGGACCGTCAGCCAAACGATCTCATACCGTCCCCGCAGGACCATGGAGAAGTGACCGACCAGCCAAGTGGAGAGCGCCTGTGTCATTTCATACTTGTACGCCAGATAATTTGTAATGCCGCCGATTACATTGCCGAACATGATACCCACCAGCGGAACCATCACCACATCCTTAAATTGGACACGCTGAATGAACCAGACAAACATCCAGGTGCCAAGGACCGCAAACACGAAAGAAAAAATGGCTCTCCCCCAAAGGGTGGAATTGGGCAGGAACAGCAGCGCCAGCAGGATGCCAAACTGTGCGGAAGAAATGGTGGCCCCCGTGGTAGGAGAAACAAATTTGTTCATACAGAGCTGCTGCATAATCAGGCCTGCAACGCTCATGCCGGTCCCGGTGCAGAGAATTGCCAGGAGACGGGGCAGACGGGAAATCAGGAAAATTGCCAAATGCTCACTGTCCCCATGCAGCAGCCCCGATAGCTCCACGTCCAGAACGCCAACGAACAGCGACCAGATGGACAGGATCAAAAGCAGGGCGAACAAAACAATGGCAGTCAAATGCTTTTTGATAACAGACACCTCCACAGAAGTTAGCCGAAACTAACTCCAAGGTATTAAGAAATGCGCATGACGGAAGGCAGGGAGATTTGCCCATCACAACGCACAGCGCAATCAGTATAGCACACCGGGTTAGTCATACACAACCACATGATTAAACAAGAAAAAGGGAATTCAAAGCAGGAAAATTTATCTATTATCACGAGAGGGCAAAAAATAAGTTTCAATTTATCTCTTGACAAAAGTCCCCACCTGTGCTAACGTATGCCTTGTAGTTAGCGATACCTAACCAGCGCAGTAATACGACCTCCTGCTTTCTCTCCCCTCTCCAAGGATCTCTAGCCTTGGAGCTTCTCTGGCCGCGAAAGTTAGTTGTAGCTAACTCCAACAGAAAAAAATTGATGAAGGAGTGTTCAACATGAACAAGATCGCAATCGTATTCTGGAGCGGAACCGGCAATACGGAGGCCATGGCCAATTACATTGCCGAGGGCGTCCGGTCTGCTGGCGGCGAAGCGGAGCAGCTGGGTCCTGGGGAGTTCTCGGCCAGCCAGTTCTCCGCATACAGCGCCGTGGCCTTTGGCTGTCCCGCCATGGGCAGCGAGGTGCTGGAGGAGGCGGAGTTTGAGCCGATGTTCTCGGTTCTGGAGGGTTCTCTCAGCGGCAAACGGATTGCGCTGTTTGGTTCCTATGGCTGGGGAGACGGCCAGTGGATGCGGGACTGGTGCAGACGCTGTGACGATGCCGGGGCCAATCTCCTGGACGAAAACGGCCTGACGGTCAATGAGGCCCCGGACGCGGAGGGCGCGGAAGCCTGCCGGGAGCTGGGCCGGAAGCTGGCGGCGTGGTGAATCAGGACATTTCCCGGACATTTGAGGCGGTACTGATCCGGCAGTGCGCGCCTACATTGGCTGGAATGAAACCGGGGAGCATTTTTTGCTTCAGGCATTCCTCGCTGGAGGTTTCGCGGCGGAAAGCCTGTCAATGGAATGAACAGCTGGCTTCCTTTGGCCTTGCTGTTCAAATCCTCCTGGAGCGCCCGGAAACAGGCTCGGTCATTGTCTATGTGTACCGTCCCAGTCATCTGAAGCAGCTCCTGTCCGGTCCTGCCCATCAGAAATTTTTGTCAGAAGCCGGTTATGCGGGAACCGATCTGGACAGCCTGCTGGAAGAGCTTGCATATCGCCTGCGGACACAGTTGGAATTTCCCCATGAAATCGGCATATTTCTGGGCTACCCACTCCGGGATGTGATTGGCTTTATTGAAAACCATGGCCGGAACTTTACCTGCTGCGGCTTCTGGAAATCCTACGGCGATCCGGTGGAAATGCAGTCGTGCTTTGACTGTTACCGCAGATGCGTCCAGACCTATGTGGCGATGTTTGAGCAAGGGGTTCCTATTGAGCTGCTGACGGTCCCGGCATAATATTGCTTTTTTGCCCAGTGGCTCCGGACACCGCAGAGAAAGACGCATGAAACACGCCATCAGTGAGGAAAGTTTCGCAGTCCGCGGGGCATGACAAATCTTCTGGAACTGAGCTGACAAAAGCGCAAAAACCGTCCCTGTAAGGCAGGTCCTTGCGGGGGACGGTTTTGCTTTGTGCCGGTCAGGTCGATTTCGAAGGACAATGTTCACAGCTCACGCCATTTCCTCCGCCTGCGGTATGCGCCTTGATTTTCTCAAAGGTTTCATCGCTCAGATCATGCTCTACCTTACAGGCGTCCGCCGCCGCTGTCTCCGGGGAAACGCCCAGCTGAATAAAAACCTGTGTCAGCAGCTTGTGCCTGTCATAGATACGATGGGCAATTTCCTCACCGGGAGGCAAAAGCGTAATATACCCATCGCCGTCCATCTGAATATAGCCGTTCTCCCGCAGGTTCCGCATTGCTATGCTGACGCTCGGTTTGGAAAAGCCCAATTCATGGACAATATCAATGGAGCGCACCATTCCGTGATTTTCCCGGAGTTTTAAGATGGCCTCCAAATAGTCCTCGGCGGATTCGTGGATATTCACAAAAATTCCTCCTCCCACGGAAATCCCTGTGCATAGGTTAGCACATTCTAACTGAAAAAGCAAGTTTTTCTGAAAAGGGTCTTGACAACGGCGGTTAGTGATAGTAAACTAAGACCGGTTTTAAGGTTAGAGTTTACTAACTGCGCACTGGAGGGAGGCGAAGAAATGATGCCGCTGACAATGGCAAAGGCTGGAGAGACGGTCACGGTCCGCAAGATCTCCGGCAAGGACGAGGTGCGCCAGCATCTGGCGGAGCTGGGCTTTGTGGTGGACAGCGATGTGACAGTCGTCAGCGAAATCGGAGGGAACTTGATTGTGCAGGTAAAGGAGAGCCGCATCGCGCTGAACAAGAGCATGGCAAACCGCATTATGGTTTAAGAAACAAAAAGGAGGAGAGCAGACATGAGAACATTGAAAGATGTGAAGATGGGCGAAACCGTAACCGTGGCAAAGCTCCATGGCGAAGGTCCGGTGAAGCGTCGGATTATGGACATGGGCATCACCAAAGGCGTGGAGATTTTTGTCCGCAAGGTGGCGCCCCTGGGCGATCCTATGGAGCTGAACGTCCGGGGCTACGAGCTGTCTGTCCGCAAGGGCGATGCGGAGATGATTGAGGTCCAGTAAACAGACGCGGCAGAAGGTCGCTATTCTTTGCGCCATAAGTTAGTCTTAGCTAACACTTGAAAGGAGAGAACGACTATGGACATTAAGATTGCTCTGGCGGGCAACCCCAACTGCGGCAAGACCACCCTGTTCAATGCCCTCACCGGCTCCAGCCAGTATGTGGGAAACTGGCCCGGCGTGACCGTGGAGAAGAAGGAGGGCCGCTTGAAGGGACACAAGGATGTGGTCATCCAGGACCTGCCCGGTATCTACTCCCTGTCCCCTTATACCCTGGAGGAAGTGGTTGCTCGGAGCTATCTGGTGAACGAGAAGCCGGACGCTATCCTCAACATCGTGGACGGAACCAATATCGAGCGCAACCTCTACCTCACCACGCAGCTGATTGAGCTGGGTCTGCCTGTGGTGGTGGCAGTGAACATGATTGACCTGGTACGGAAGAACGGCGACACCATCAGCCTCAATAAGCTGGGCGAGGCCCTGGGCTGCGAGGTAGTGGAAATGAGCGCCCTCAAAGGCGAGGGAGGCATGACGGCAGCGGAAAAGGCCGTAGCTTTGGCGCAGAGGAAGCAGGCTGGGGAACTGCCCCATGTGTTCACCGGGAGCGTAGAACACGCCCTGGCCCATATTGAGGAGTCCATCCAGGGCAAGGTAGCGGAGGGCTATCTGCGCTGGTACGCCATCAAGGTTTTTGAGCGGGATGAAAAGGTTCTGGAGGAGCTGAACCTCTCCGCTGATCTGAAAGCCCATCTGGAGCAGCACATTACCGACTGCGAGACAGAGCTGGACGATGACGCCGAGAGCATTATTACCAATCAGCGGTACTCCTATATTAACTCTGCTGCAACCAAGGCTGTGAAGAAGAAAGCGGCCAAGGGCAGTCTGTCCGTCTCTGACAAGATTGACCAGATCGTCACCAATCGCATCCTGGCCCTGCCTATTTTCGCGGCGGTCATGTTCCTGATCTACTCCATCGCTATGGGGACCTCTCCGGCGGGTCTCTTTGAGGGCGAGGAGTGGGGCATCGCTATCGGCACCTGGGGCACCGACTGGGCCAACGACACATTCTTCGGCGAGATGGTCCCCGGCTTCTTTGACAGTATCCTCACCTCCCTGGGCGTCAGCGGCTGGCTGTACGGGTTGATTCAGGACGGTATCGTAGCTGGTGTAGGCGCTGTCTTAGGCTTTGTGCCGCAGATGCTGGTGCTGTTCCTGTTGCTGGCAATATTGGAGGACTGCGGCTACATGGCCCGGATTGCCTTCATCATGGACCGCATTTTCCGTCGCTTCGGCCTCTCCGGAAAGAGCTTCATCCCCATGCTGGTGGCTACTGGCTGCGGCGTCCCCGGCATCATGGCCTCCCGGACCATTGAGCAGGACCGGGACCGGAAAATGACCATCATGACCACCGGCTTCATTCCCTGTGGCGCGAAAATGCCTATTATTGCCCTGTTTGCAGGCGCGGTATTTGGCGGTTCCTCTCTGATTGCCACCTCCGCGTTCTTCATTGGCATCGCCGCCGTGGTCATCTCCGGCATTATGTTGAAAAAGTTCAAGGCTTTCGCCGGAGAACCCGCCCCCTTCGTTATGGAACTGCCCTCCTACCACGTCCCCTCCGCCTCCAACGTCCTGCGGGCCACCTGGGAGCGGGGCTGGAGCTTCATCAAGCGGGCCGGGACGGTGATCCTGCTGTCCACCATTGTCCTCTGGTTCCTCCAGGGCTACGGCTTTACGGACGGAGCCTTCGGCCCGGTAGAGGACAACAATTCCTCCCTGCTGGCCGCCATCGGAAACGCCATTGCCTGGATTTTCTATCCCCTGGGCTGGACGGGCGATATGGCCTGGAAAGCTGCTGTAGCCTCCTTTACCGGCCTGATTGCCAAGGAAAACGTAGTGGGTACATTCGGCACCCTCTACCACTTTGCCGGGGAAGTCAGCGAGAACGGCGAGGAAATCTGGGCCTTGGTGGGGGCCGACTTTGGGGCCGTCACTGCTTACAGCTTCATGATTTTTAATCTGCTGTGCGCACCCTGCTTCGCCGCTATGGGTGCCATCAAACGGGAGATGAACAACGGCAGATGGACCGCCTTTGCTATCGGTTATATGTGCGTGTTCGCGTATGTGACCGCATTTATCGTCTATCAGCTGGGCGGGTTGATCACCGGAATTGTCAGCTTCAATCTGTGGAGTGTTGTGGCTCTTGCTGCACTGGCCGGCGTCCTCTATCTGCTGTTCCGCAGGGGCTATCAGGGTAAAGAAGGTACCCGGCGGCTGACTTCTGTGTCCGCTGCCGCAAAGTGAGCCGGGAGGAAAGGAGCAATTGATCATGCCTGCTGTCTTGGGAAATATCATTGTGATTACCGCGCTGATTGCTGTTGTGGTATTGGTTGTCCGGTCCCTGTGGAAATCTCACAAGTCCAGTGGAGGCTGTAACGGCGACTGCGGGAACTGTCACGGCTGTCACTAAAATTTCAGATCAGAAAAATACGGTGAGGAGGCATGGGCAGCATAATTTGCTCATGCCTTCTCCCATTGGGGAGGAACAATTCTATGGCAGAACTACGGGAAGCCCATCTTCGCTATCTGCTGGCGATCTACGAATTGAGCAGAAGCGCTCCGGATGTGGGAACGCAGGCGATTGCAAAGGCGCTGAACTGCTCAAAAGCCTCTGTCACAAAAATGATGGCAATCCTGATGGACATGAATCTTCTGGTGCGGGAGCGGTACGGAAAAATCTATCTGACGGATACCGGCTTTTTGCTGGCAAAGGATATGCTCCGGTGTGTCGAACTGATTCATGAGCGGATTCCGGCGATGGGGTTTGATTTGACCGAGGAAGAGGCGCGGGATTTTGTACGCACGATGGTGGTGAATCTGCCGGAGCATTGCCGGAGGCGGCTGGCTGGCAGAACGTAACAGCGAGACAGGAGCGGGACGATTGATGGAAGAGGGGACAGCAAAAGGTCTAATCCAAATGGACAGCGGGAGGGTTTGAATGGTTTATTTCGGAGCATAATTTTTAGGTCAGGCAAATGTTCCGCTGTGCTGTTTGGAGGCGAGTATTCAGAAATGACAAAGAATGTGATCCTTGAACTGCTCCTTCCCTTTCTGGGAACTTCACTGGGAGCTGGATGTGTGTTTTTCTTAAAAAGAGGAATGAATCTGCTGGTTCAACGGGCCTTGACCGGCTTTGCGGCAGGCGTCATGGTGGCGGCGTCAATCTGGAGTCTGCTGGTTCCCGCTATGGAACAGTCGGAGGCTATGGAACAATGGGCCTTTTTTCCGGCGGTTGCAGGGTTCTGGCTGGGCATCCTGTTTCTGCTGGTACTGGACAGGACGATCCCCCACCTGCACCAAAACAGCAGCCAGCCGGAAGGTCCCCATACCCGGCTGAATCGGAGCACTATGCTGGTACTGGCCGTCACCCTCCACAACATCCCGGAGGGAATGGCGGTGGGCGTAGTGCTGGCAGGTTGGATATCGGGAAACAACGGCATAACCGCTGCTGGTACGCTGGTCCTGTCCATTGGCATCGCTATTCAGAATTTTCCGGAGGGGGCGATTATCTCCATGCCTCTCCAAGCGGAGGGAGTGGGAAAAGGACGCGCTTTCCTGTATGGCGTTCTTTCCGGCGTCGTGGAGCCTTTAGCGGCAATCCTGACCATGCTGGCGGCAGGACTGATTATGCCTGCTCTGCCCTATCTGCTCAGTTTCGCGGCGGGAGCGATGATCTATGTGGTGGTGGAGGAGCTGATCCCGGAGGCGTCTGCCGGAGAACATTCCAACCTGGGAACGCTGTTCTTCGCGGCAGGATTTACCATCATGCTGGCGCTGGATGTGGCGCTGGGCTAAAAAGGAGTTTATTGTCATGCTGAAAATTACGGTACAAGCAGATGGGATAAAGTTTATCCACAACATGGCAGAGATCGAAGCGGAAGCCGCCCAGCGTTTCATGGAAGTTCTGTGCAGGGAGGGCCGGGGAGCTCCCAGAATTGGACAATCAGCTCTGCTGCATCAATGCCAGCGGGATGTTCCGTGGATGTGTCTTATGCTGTTGCCGTCTTATCTGACAGCCGCACTGAAATCATGGACGCCGCGTTTTTCTCCACCGAGTTGAGGATAAAACCGGCCAAATCGCAGGCGTAGAAATCCCCTGTCGTTTCCAGTCCTTGTTCAAGGATGAAGCGATTAAAGGCCATGTAACCTGCGGAAATATCCCAACGGCCCCGACAGCAGAGGTACAGATAATTTCCGGCGGGCTTCTCCTTATAGTAGGGGAAGTCCGCTTTTTCCTTAATCCGGGTATAGAGGTGGCTGATGACCCCCGCCCCGCCCTGCTCTCCCGGCTGGTGAATGGCTCCCAGCTGAAAGTCAGCCTGTATCCCGTATTGGCGGCACAGAACCCGGCAGCGTTCCAGGACAACGATCAGCGTTTCATCCTCACTGGCCGCTGGGATCACGAGGCCTTCCAGTTCCCCCACCGGGAGGGCAAGCAGATGCTCCCGTTCAAACCAGGCGGTCTGCGGAACCATATCCGGAACCGGCTCAAGCTCCAGGCTGTGCAGGGCGCTGGACAGCACAAAATCCATATGCTCCAGCTTCTTCCGCTCCGCCTCCAAACGGCCCCGCTGCTCCCGCAGAAGCGCCAGCGTCTGGGCGGTGTCCTGGCCATGGAGACAGCGGCGGGCCTCCTCCAAAGGCGTCCCTGTCTGGCGAAAGATGGAGATGGCGTAAAAATCATAGAACTGCTCCACATCGTAGTAGAAATAGCCGTTATCCCCCTGGTGGGCCGGGGAGAGAATGCCGATGTCCTTATAATGCCGCAGCGTCTCCTTGGTGGTGCCGCACAGGACGGCGAAGGCTCCAGAGGTCAGCCAGCCTTTTTTCCGATCCATAAAAATTTCCTCCAAAAAATGAAAATAGCGCTTGACTGCGTGGCGGCCACACGGTTTATGATACCTCCTGACGGAAAAGATATCAGATATCAAAACCGGGGAACCACCGTTCCAGGCAGTCCCCCAACAGACGCAAATTCAAAGATTCATTTCATCAACAATAGTTACAGGTTTTGCCGTCATTTCTACCCAGGCAGGAACAAAGCCGCTCTTAACAGCGTTTCTGATCGATCTGATATTAGACCAAGCCGTGCAATAAAAAGGCACTTTATGTCTGTCCAGAATTTCCTTAGCGAGCACGCTTGTCAGTGCGGAGGCAATCCCCTGCCGTCTATATTCTGGCAGCACATCCACACCAATCTGCCACATATCTCTGCAATCTGCGGAACACGCGGCCAATCCAACCAACAGATTTCCATCATATGCACCGACTCCGAGAATATCCAAATGCTTACGATCTTTGCAAAGCGCATTGCTCCATTCCGGCAGATACAATCCCCCAAAATCCCCCTGTTTCAGCGTACGCATTTTGTAAGCGCAAGAAAGAACAGATATCTTGTTTATATCGGGCAGATAGTATTCCGCCATAAAACAAATTTTATGACCTTTCTCAATCAGGCGTTCGTTCAGCCAATACATATTCGGCGTTTCAAAGCAGTGATACAATTCAAATTTTCCTACATACTCGGTTACAGCATCCAAGACCTCATTTTTTGAAGCAGCCACGATATTATTACCATAGGAAACGAGGTTGCAGGTAATCGGCTCCTTCAAATATTTTCTTGCGCCCTCTCCCAGTTTTAAGGTAAAGATAACATTTTTATTTGCCTTAAAATCGTCCTTGCAGCATCCCATGTCTTCTGCGGACTGCCTCATAGCAATTTCCATTATTTCATAATTCGTCACAATTTTTTCTCCATACCAATTCGATTCAGCAGATAACGATTGATCGCTCCAAGTATAACACCGGTATTGAACAAATGCAAGCCGGATTTATAGAATAAGCAGCCTTTTCCGCCAGCAACATGAAAGGAGAAAATCATGGAAAACAAAACTGACTCTTACCACCTGCCCGTCACAGGCAGAAACATCCTGCGCTTTGCCTTCCCGACCATCGTGATGACGGTATTCAACACCTTCTATACCATGGTAGACGGGCTGTTTGTCTCCAACCTGATCGGCATGGAAGCCCTGTCCGCCATCAACCTCACCGCCCCGGCCATCGCTCTGATCACGGCGGTGTCCGGGATGCTGGCCACTGGAGGCAGCGCCGTGGTGATGAAAAAAATGGGGGAGCACAAAGAACAGGAGGCCCGTCAGGATTTTACCCTGCTGATTCTCACCAACGCCGCAGTGGGCGCGATGATGATGGTATTGGGCTATACCCTGATGGATACCCTGCTGGAAACCATGGGCCTCTCTCCGGCGGTATTTGGCTGCTGCCACACCTACCTGAGCAATTATCTGCTGTTTACCATCCCCATTCTGCTGATGTATAACTTCTCCCTCTACCTGATTGCCGCCGACAAGTCCACCTTGTCCCTGATCTGTACTGTGGCGGGGGGTGTGACCAACATCCTCCTGGACTATGTGCTGATCTCCTTGTTTGACATGGGTATCCAGGGCGCGGCCATTGCCACCGGCCTGGGCTACTCTATCACTGCTGTGGTAGGCTTCCTGGTGTTCCGGAAACAGGACAGCCTGCTTCATTTTGAAAAGCCAGTGTTCCGGGGCGGGGTGCTGTTCCACGCCTCCACCAACGGTATGTCAGAGCTGGCCACCTCCCTGGTGTCCGGCATCACCACCCTGCTGTTCAATCTGGCCATGCTGAAATACGTAGGCGAGGACGGCGTGGCGGCAATCACCATTATCATGTATGTACTTATGTTCGTCAGCGCACTGTTCATCGGCTACTCCTACGGCGTGGCCCCTATGATCTCCTACTACCATGGGGAGCAGAACCATGAGAAGCTGAAAAAATTGGTAGGCTTTAGCGTCAAATTCATCATGGGGACCTCCATACTCTGTACAGTGATTTCGATTCTGGCGACCGTCCCCCTGGTGAGCATCTTCACCCGGCCGGACAGTCCGGTGTATGAACTGGCGGCAACAGGCAATCGGCTCTGCTCCCTGGCCCTGCTCTTCGTGGGACTGAATGTCTTCGCCAGCGGTATGTTCACGGCGCTGTCCAACGGCGTGGTGTCAGCTGTACTGGCCTTCTCCCGGTCATTCCTGTTCACGGTGGCCAGTATCCAGCTGATGCCTGTCCTGCTGGGAGGCGTCACCGGCGTTTGGATGGCGACACCGATAGCCGAGCTGCTGGGGACGGTGATGGCGGCGGCGCTGCTGCTGAAATACCGAAAGCGATACGGGTATTAAAATGCGGAACGAAGGCTTGACAAGCACAGCGTTTTGTTCTATGGACACGCCGTCCGGGATACAGAAAAGGCTGTTTGTCCCCAGGGGCGAGGATTGCTGCTGACAAGGGAACAAGCGTGAATGCAGCCAGGAGGGATTGACAAATGGTATGCCTTGATTTATAATTTGCGCTATACATAACTTTGATTATATATAGTGTGAATTATAGATGGAGGTAACAATATGCCTGCAATCGCAAAAGTCACAAAAGAAATGATAATAGAAGCAGCTTTTGAAATTGCGAAAGAAATTGGGGCAGAAAACATAACCGCCCGGACAGTCTCACAAAAACTCGGCTGTTCAACGCAGCCCGTTTTATATCATTTCAAAACGATTGAAGAAGTCCGAATTGCAGCACATAAAAAAGCAAGCGAATTTCATATAAACTATGTAACAAATATAAGCGGAAAATACGAACGCCCTATGTTGGAAGTAGGAATGAGACATATTCAGTTTGCCGCAAAAGAAAGAAATCTTTTTCGCTTTTTATTTCATTCAAACTATTATACAGACGTTTCCCTATCAGACTGGCTTACAAGGGAAAATTTTGATTCATTATTTTCTATTTTGAAAAGACAAGCAAAGGCAGACCAGCAGCAGGCCTATTATATATTTTCTCAAATTTTCTTAGTAACACATGGAATCGCCAGTCTGCTTGCTAACAATACAATAGTTTATGATGAAGCATACTGTATAAACACTCTGTCAAACGCTTATTGGGGAATAATGTATCTGATAAAAGAAAAAGGCTTATCATAGCGGCAAATTGGGAGGGGTGAAAATATGAACAAGCTTTTTAAACGCGATTTTACAATGGTTGTAATCGGTCAGATCATCTCGCTTTTTGGCAGCGCCATACTGCGGTTTGCATTGCCGCTGTACCTGCTTCGCGAAACGGATTCCTCGTCACTTTTCGGAGCGGTAACAGCCTGCGCTTTTATTCCGATGGTGTTTTGTTCTCTCTTTGGGGGAGTGATTGCCGACAGGAAAAACAAGCGGAATATAATGGTGACGCTTGATTTTACAACCGCGGCGGTAATTTTGATATTCAGCTGTGTACTGGGAAAATTTTCGCTTGTACCCTTGATGATTGCTGTGCTGATGATACTGTACGGCATTTCGGGGATATATCAGCCCGCCGTTCAGTCAAGCATACCACTTATTACGGAAAAACGGTTTCTTATGCAGGGCAACGCAGTGATCAATATGGTAAGCACACTTGCGAGCCTGCTGGGTCCGATAACAGGCGGCGTACTGTTCGGCGCGCTTGGGATAATGCCCATACTGTATATAAGCATCGGCTGCTTTATTTTTTCGGCAGTTATGGAACTCTTCATACATATCCCCTTTGAAAAAAATACCGACGGCAGAAGCGTTTTTAGGGCGGTGGGTTCCGATCTGTCGGACAGCCTTAATTTTATCAAATACGAAAAGCCGGTTTTTCTTTCGGTACTGGGGATAATTTCGCTGTTCAATCTTATTTTGGCGGCGATGATGCTTGTGGGGATTCCCGTAATTGTAGTGCAGATTTTGGGGATGTCCGATACCGCCCTCGGAATAACACAGGGCGCATTGGGTCTGGGCGGACTTGCGGGAGGAATAATTGCAGGGGCCGCGGCGGAAAAAATCCGTCTTAAGAACGGGTATGTATTTTTAATAATCTGTTCGATTGCGGCTTTTTTTATGGGAATTTCCGTTTTTGAAGCAATCCCCAAAAATATCGGATATATCATAATAACCGCCATAAGCTTCATCGCGATGTGTACGTCTGCAATGTTCAGCGTGTCCATGATGACAGCGGCGCAGCAGCAAACACCACCTAATCTTCTGGGCAAAATCATGGCTGTGATTATTGCTGTGCCAAGCTGCTCCCAGCCAGTGGGACAGGCAGTTTACGGACTGTTGTTTGATGCTTTTGCCGACAAGCCGTATTATATAACGACAGGCGCGGCGATTTTGGCTATGGCGGTTTCGCTGTACTCCAAAAAGGTTTTTGCGGTTCTTGAAAAGGAATCCGCTGCAAAATAAAACGCATTTATAATTCTTGTTATTAAAAGTCAATGATAAGAAAGAATTTGATTTAGAAATCACTTTCTGCGCATTGCACGAAAGCAGCGGCATGGGACAGGATCGCCTGAACAACACCCACTGCCGAGGCTTCTGAGGCCGTCAGGATTTGCGCGGCATGGCCTGTCAGAGCGGCTGCGGTGACTTCGCCAATGGCAGCGCAGACAGCCCGGGGCGGAATCCGGTCAAATTCCTTCAGAAAAGCCCGGACGCCTCCTGCGCTGGAAAAGACCAGATAATCCGCCTCTGCCGCGTCCACAGTCTGTTCCGTCCGTCTGTTTACGCCAGGACGAACGTCGTAGATCCGGATATCCTGTACTGAAAGCCCTTCCCGCTCCAGGCGCGCCGTCAGGGTATTGTCGGACTGAGCGGAGCGGAGCAGCAGAACCGGAGTTCCCTTTGAGACCCGCTGTGCCAGAGCTTCGCCCAGCGCGGCAGTGGTAAACGTCTCTGGCCGGAGGTCCGCCTGAATGCCATGCTTCCAGAGAGTCTCCTCCGTAGCGGCCCCTACGACAGCAAAACGACATCCCGCCAAGGACCGCACGTCCCGGCCTTCATCCCGGAACGCCTGGAAAAACCGGCCCACGCCCCGAGGACTGGTGAACACGATCCAGGGGCAGTTTTCCAGCAGACCTTCCAGGGCAAAGGGCCGGGGGATCACTTCCATTTCCTGGAGGCTGAACACCTGTGCGCCCCGCGCTTCCAACAGGACCGAAAGTTTATCCTGCATATCAGGCGTTCCCGTCAGACCTACCCGCAGTCCCGCTAAAGGCCGTTTTGCTTCAGACTTCAGGCACAGCGCCGCCACTGGTCCCACCACAATGACTGCCGGGGACTTCACATCGGCTTCCCGGGCCAGGTCCGGCAGGCGGCGGAGGCTCCCCCGGATATCTGCGGGATACCGGGCATTCCCACCGGAAAGGACGGCGGCAGGAGTTTCCGGGTTCTTTCCCGCCGCAATCAGCCGTTTGGAAATCTCCGGAAGCCGTTTCAAGCCCATCAGAAACACCAATGTACCCTCCAAAGCCGCCAGACGGTCGAAATCCTCCGGCAGGCCGCCATCCCCGGCAGTGTGGGCAGTGACGATATGAACACTGCGGCTGAGGCGCCGGCAGGTGACAGGGATGCCCGCGGCGGCAGGAATGGCAATAGCGGAGGTAATGCCGGGGATTTCCTCCCAGGGAACGCCTGCTTTCTCCAACGCCGCCAGTTCCTCCCCGCCCCGGCCAAACACAAAGGGATCGCCGCCCTTGAGCCGCACAACGGTCTTGCCTTCCCGGGCCAGACGGATCAGCGTGGCGCAGATATCCTCCTGGGCGGCGGAGGGAAGACCGCTTCGTTTTCCCATCCAAATCCGTTCCGCGTTTTTTGGCGCAAAGTCCAGAATTGCCCGGTCAATCAAATCATCGAAAACCACGGCCTGACAGTTTTGCAGCGCCCGCAGGCCCCGAAGGGTTATCAAATCTCTTCTGCCGCAGCCAGCTCCTACCAAAATAACGGTTCCGCAGTTCATTTCCAAATGTCCTCCCTCTCTTCCGCCAGCAGGCCAAGATACGCCTCCGTTTCCGAGACAGTCAGAGGCCTGCCCGCATCCAGACAGCGATGGAACAGACCGGAAAAGGCGCGGGCCCGGGCTTTTTCCTCCGGCAGCAGGGCCTTGATGCCGGGACGGAGGTCATACAGGAAGTCCAGGATTTCTTCCAGACGGTCCGGCAGCAGCGCGGCGATTTGTTCCTTCAGCCAGACAGCGGCAGTGGGACTGGCCCCGCCGGTAGAGATCCCAATGGTGAGGGAACCTCGCTTCACCAAGGCGGGGAACAGGAATGTGCAGGCCTCCGGATTGTCCGCCGCGTTTACTGGAATGCCCTTTTCCCGGCAAAGCGCGGCGATTTGGCTGTCTGTTTTCCGGTTTGACGTGGCAGCGATGGCAAAATCCGCTCCCTCCAAATCTTCAGGACGGAAATGCCGCCGGAGAAGCCGCAGTCCCGGCAAAACGGCGATTTCCTGTGCAATCTCCGGCGCGGCTACTGTCAGACGGGGGCCGTAGGGCAGGAGCCTTTCGATTTTCCCCAGAGCCACTCTCCCGCCTCCGGCAATCAGGATGGACTTGCCTTCCAGCTCCATAAAAAAGGGAAAACAGCTCATAGACGTTCCTCCGTTCCGCCCCTGTTTGTCAAGGGCTGGTAATAATAGTACGGCCCTCCTGCCGCGTCCACCCGCCCCAGAGAGACGCCGAACGCCTCTTCCAAGCAGCCCCGGGCATATAGGTCCTCCGGAGCCCCGCAGTCCAGAAGTCTCCCGCCATACAGCAGTGCAATCCGGTCCGCCCATTTCATGGCAAGGCAGAGGTCGTGGAGGACCATCACAACAGCTTTCCCTGCATCCGCCAACCGCCGGGCCAGGGCCATCAGTTCCATCTGATGCTGAATATCCAGAAAGGCCGTAGGTTCGTCCATCAAAATGGTTTCCGTGTCCTGAGCCAGGGCCATGGCCAGATAAACCCTCTGCCGCTGTCCGCCGCTAAGCTCCATCAATGGCCGCTCTGCCAGGTCCGCCGCGCCTGCCCACTCCAAAGCGCGCCATGCCGTTTCATGGTCTTTTTTTCCGTAGCGTCGGGGATAGGAGAGATACGGAAAACGGCCATGAAGGACCAGCCGGCCTGCGGTGATTCTGGGAACCGCGCGGGACTGGGGCACAAAAGCCGCCTTCTGTGCAATCTGCCTGGGGGACAGGTTCTCCAAAGCTTGGCCATCCAGCAAGACGCCGCCATCCAATTTCGGCTGAAGCCCCAGGGCGGTCCGCAGGAGGGTGCTCTTCCCGCAGCCGTTGGGTCCCGCCAGCACCAAAATCTTCCCTGGCGCAAACTGAAGAGACACGCCGCTGACCACAGGCACGTTTCGATACCCGGCGGCAAGATTCTGAAGTTCAAGCATGAGTGCGTCCCCCTCTCTGCCGGAAGAGGAGCCAGATAAAAAAGGGGCCTCCCGCCAGGGACATCACCACGCCCACCGGCAGCTCATAGGGTCTGAACAGCGTCCGGGCCAGCAGATCGCAGAGGACCACCAGCAGCCCGCCGCCCAGTCCGGAAGCCAGCAGCCAGGCCCAGCCGCCCTGACCGACCAGCCGCCGGGTAATCTGTGGAGCCATCAGTCCTACAAAGCCCAGAAGACCGGAAAAACTCACCGCCGCTCCCGCCAAAGCCGCCGCAGTAAGCAGAAGGATCAGCCGGGTCCGCCGGACGGGCAGGCCAAGGCTTTGAGCGGTCTCCCGTCCCAGGGACAGGACTTCCAGCTGCCGGGACAGGCTGAGCGCCATCAGGAGACCGGCAGCAATGACCCAAGCGGCGGGCCGGAGCTGGGAGGCGGCAACGCTGGAAAAGCCGCCAATACGGAAATCTGAATAGCCGTTCAGCGCCTCCGGAAAGAATGTGACAGCGGCGTCAATACCGGCGGTGCAGATATTGGAGACCGCCACGCCGGTAAGGACCAGGGATATCCTGGAGGCCCCCGCCGCCTCGGAAATCCCCAGCACCAGCCCTGCCCCCAGAGCCGCGCCCAGGAACGCAGTCAGTGGAACCGCCCAGGACGCCGCCGGAAGCACAACGCAGCTCAAGACCACCAGCAGTCCTGCCCCGGCGTTCACACCGATGATTCCAGGCGCAGCCAAAGGATTATTCAGCACCGACTGAAGCAGCGCGCCGGAGACCGCCAAGGCAGAGCCCGCCAGAAGGCCCGCTGCAACCCGAGGCAGACGGCTGTAGACAAGAATGCGGTAAGCCCCGGAATCCGCCGCCTCCTGACCGGTAATCACCCTCAGGATCTCCACCGGGGATATCGCCACGGCTCCTATGCAGATTCCCGCTAAAACCGCCAGCAGGGTCAGCGCGCCCAGCAGCAGACAGAGGCCCGCCGGATGCTTATGAATATAGAATATCCGCCAATTGCTCATATGCTTTCCCCCAGTCTGCGTTAGGCTTTACATTGTATAAGCGCTGATCCATCACATGGAAGCGGCCCTCCCGAACGGCGCGCAGGGAAGCCCAGGCAGGATGGGACAGCAGCGCGGCGTCCAGCAGAGCTTCCGCCTTTGCAGTGTCGCTGCCCTGAACCACGGCGAAGATGAAATCCGGGTCCTGGTCCATGATAATCTCCAGGCTCAGATTTTCCAGCAGTCCCGAGGCGCTGTCGGCGATATTGACGCAGCCCAGGTCCGCCAGCATCTCCCCCAGCACGCTGTTCTGACTGTTTTTCACCTTGCAGCTGGAACCCGTCGCCCGGACATAGAGCACTGTAGGAGCAGAACCGTCAGCGCGGCTCCGGGCGGCTTCCACCTGGGTCTCCACTGCCGCGCCATACTGATCGTAATTTTCCGGACACCCGGTGAGCTGGGTACAGATATCCAGCATCCGCAGATAGTCCGGAAAGGCGCTGACGTTAAAGTATGCCGCGGTGAGTCCGGCCTCCTCCAGCAGATCCAGCAGCGCAACGTCTGCGGCGGTGTTGCTGCTGGCCAGAACCAGGTCCGGCTGGACGGCAAACAGCATTTCTGTGTTGATTTCCTTAACGCCGCCCAAATCCACGACCTCCGGCCCCAGCCCCAGGTCAAACTGCGTCCAGGCGTCCCCGGCGGAGGCGGCGAGGGTCTCCTTCCCTCCGGCCAGACACCAGATTTCCGCAAAACTGCCAATCAGCGCCGCCACCCGCCGCGGAGGCTCCGACAAGGTTATGGTTCTGTCCAGGTCGTCGGTAAACGAAATGCCGGAGGCCTCTTGTTCTGTCACTCCACCGACGGCAGACTCTCCGCCGCATCCAGACAGCAGCGCCGCCAGAAGACAGCATATTGCAATGACACGTTTTCCCATAGTATTTCCCTCCTTTTCTCCCATTGAACCACACTTTCTTTTTTTTGGGAATCTCTTTTCCCGTCAAAATGCCGGAGTTTCCGGTTTTCGTGACCTGAATCACAAAATTTTGTGCCGCCGCGCAGAGAAATGAGGTGTACTTATGAAAAAGCCAACCGCCTTGATGCTTCGGGCGCTGCCTTTTTTCCAGGGTCTTCCGGACGAGACTCTGACCGTTCTGGCAGAGGGCATGTGGATCGAAAACTACCGCCGTGGAGAGGACCTGGCAGGACGTCAGGGCGAGCATCTGGACCGCTACCTGGAAACGGCCTGGTTTGTCTGTCATGGCGTGGTGGCCCTCTATACCCTGACCAGCCGGGGCGGACGGAAAATCTTGTTTTTCCAAGGTCCCGGAGCGTTATTGAATCAGGACGTCATGAATGGCGGCGGACAGGTCCGGGCGGAGGCGGCTGCAAACTCCGTTCTGTTGTGCATGAAGCGGACGGCTCTGGCAGAGGAAATCTGTTCCACTCCGGCCCTGGCGGAGGCGCTCTTTGCCCACTATGAACGCAGGCTCTGGCGGTTGAGCCACCAACTGAAGAATTCAGCGGATATCTGGTATGCAGAACGGAAAATGGCGGCAAAGCTGCTGAAGCTCTCCGGCGAGTTCGGCAGGCCCGGAGCAGAGGGGGTAGAAATCAACTTCCCGCTGAGCATTCAGCAGATGGCGGACTATATCGGCGTATCCAGGGAGACAGCGTCCAGAGCCTGCAAGCGTCTGACGGACCTGGGCTTGATCCGTTATGAGAAAAAGCGGTTCTGCATACCCGACCGGACCCGGCTGGAGGGATTCCGAAAAGAACCGTCGGGCTTATAGCAGAGCAGTGAAAACGGGGCCTGCGCAGGGGGAATTTTCCAACACTTTGGCGGGTGTTTATTGGGAGCATTGTGAAAAAGGCCGGCTCTGAATAAAATCCGCAAAAAAGTCCAAACTAAGCTCCCCGGAAGCGAAAGGGGAGGAAGGAGCGGAGGAATGGCGCATCTGAGCACGATTTTTTCGCTGGAGAACGCCGGCGGGAAGGGCGACGAGAAGCAGCTCAAGCGGGGTCTGGACGCGCTGCCCGGTGTAACGTCAGTGAGTGTAAGTCCCACAGGCTGCGTAGCGGTGGACTATGACACGACGGGCGTCCGACAGGCGGAGATTTACCAGAAAATCCAGCAGCTGGGCTATCAGCTGAAGGACGGGGAATAGAAAAAGGCGTACCGGAAAAAAGAACCCGGTACGTCTTTTTTACTGTAACGAAGGCATTTAACCCTCTTCCGCCAGCTTACGGCCCATCAGAACGCCCATTGCGGAGGACATCATAAGGCCGCGGGTCCAGCCGGAGGAATCGCCGAGACAGTGAAGTCCCTGGAGGCTGGTATTGAAATCGGTATCCATCTTGATGCGGTTAGAGTAGAATTTAAGTTCCGGGGAATAGAGCAGGGTCTCATAGGAGGCGAAGCCGGGAACGACGTAGTCCATTGCCTGAATAAAGCCGATGATATTCAGCATAGCGCGGTAAGGCATAGCGGCGGTGATATCTCCGGCCACGGCGTCGGGCAGGGTAGGCCGGACGTTGGACTGAGCCAGTTCCTTCTCCCAGGTGCGCTTGCCGTCAAGGATATCGCCGAAGCGCTGGACGAGGATCTGTCCGTTTGCCAGCATATTAGTCAGCTCGCCGACCTTCTTGGCGTAGGCGATGGGCTGATTGAAGGGGATGCTGAAATTATGGGAGCAGAGGATGGAAAGGTTGGTATTATCGCTCTTGTACTCCTTATAAGAATGCCCGTTGACTACTGCGAGGTCATTATCGTAATTCTCCTGACTGACGAAGCCGCCGGGATTCTGGCAGAAGGTCCGGACCTTGTTTTTAAAGGGCTTGGGATACCCCACCAGCTTGGACTCATAGAGCACGCGGTTGACGGTTTCCATGACCTCATTCCGGACCTCCACCCGCACGCCGATATCCACGGTACCGGGGGCGTGGGCGATATGGTGCTCGGAGCAGAGCTTTTCCAGCCAATCCGCACCCCTGCGGCCGGTTGCCACCACGGTATGCTTAGCGAAAATCTCAAAATCCTGTTTTCTGTCAGAGACGATAACGCCCTTGCAGATATCGTTTTCGAGAATCAGGTTTTTGCACTCATAGCCAAAGAGGATTTCCACGCCGTTCTCCTGTAGCCAGCGTTCGATACCCAGATAGATATCATGCGCTTTCTCAGTCCCCATATGACGGATCGGGCAGTCCACCAGCTTCAGACCTGCCTGGATAGCCCGTTTACGAATTTCCTTCCGTTCGTCCTCATGCTCCAGCCCCTCGATATGGGTATCGGCGCCGAAATCAAGGTAAATGGTATCAGCGTAATCGATGGTTTCCTGCGCAAGCTGAGGGGTAATGAGGGTAGGCAGATCACCGCCGACCTCATGGCTGAGGGAGAGCTTTCCATCGGAGAACGCGCCCGCGCCGGAAAAGCCGGTAGTGATATGACAGTAAGGCTTACAGTTCATACATTTGTTTGTTTTGTGTTTGGGACAGCGGCGGTTTTCGATACTCTGGCCTTTTTCGACCATCACGATTTTCTGACGGCTCCCGCGTTTCACCATCTCCAGGGCGGTAAAGATACCCGCGGGACCTGCGCCGACGATCACAACATCAGTGTTCATAGCAGTTCTCCTTCTCTGGTTGATCTCACTTAGCCGACAGGTCCACGGCCCGCCGGACGATGGTCCAGGGGGGCACCTGCCGGGGCAGCTTCATATGGAAGAGCATCTGGGGTGTTTTGGCCTCAAAGAGGGGGAGACCGTCTTCATCGGACAGTTCCGGCACGATAACAGAGAACGGCCGCAGGTCAGGCCCCACCAGCTCCACCTCGTCGCCGGTATGGAACTTGTTCCGCAGGGAGAGCACAGCGTTTCCCTCCGCGTCGCAGTCCGTCACAATGGCCGCCACCTGCCACTGCCGGACATAGCGGGCGTCGTCGTAAAACTGCCCCGGCTGGCCGTAAAAGAAGCCGGTGGCGTAAGGCCGGTGACTGAGATGTTCCACCTCGTCCCGCCAGACCGGGTCAAGGGGCGTGCCGGAGATGGCGGCGTCCAGGCCATGGCGGTAAGCGGCGGTAGCGACAGCGGCATAGTAAGCGGACTTGGCCCGGCCCTCGATTTTCAGGCTGTCCAGGAAGAGCAGGTCATCCAGATGGTCTATCATGCACATATCCCGGGAATTCATGATATAGGTCCCCTGGGGAGTCTCTTCTACGGGAAAGAACTCGCCGGGCCGTTTTTCCTCCATCAGGGCGTAACGATACCGGCAGGGCTGGGCGCAGGCTCCCCGGCTGGAATCCCGTCCGGTCATATAGTTGCTCAGCAGGCAGCGCCCGGAGTAACTGACGCACATGGCCCCATGCACAAAGGCTTCCAGCTCCAGGGCAGGGTCTGTCTTCTCACGAATGGTCCGGATTTCCTCCAGGGACAATTCCCGGGCCAGGATCACCCGTTTCGCGCCCAGCTCGTGCCAGGACTGTGCCGCCAGATAATTTGTCACGCCGGCCTGGGTCGAAACATGGCGTTCCACATGAGGCGCGTATTTTCCCGCAAGCCGGAAAGCCCCCAGGTCCGCAAGAATCACGGCGTCCACCCCTGCGTCCTCCAGGAGCTCCAGATGTGCCGGAAGCCTGTCCGCCTCGCCGTTCCGGGGCATGGTGTTGACGGTGCAGTGGACCCGCACCCCGTGCCCGTGGGCGAATTCCACAGCTTCCCGCAGGCCCTCGGGGGAGAAATTCCCCGCGAAGGCCCGCATACCGAAATCAGTTCCGGCCAGGTAGACCGCGTCCGCGCCGTAGAGGACCGCCATCCGAAGCCGCTCAAAATCGCCTGCCGGGGAAAGCAGTTCCGGTTTTGTTCGTTTAATTTCCATAATATTCCGCACTGTTGACAAAGGCCAGATGTTCATTATAGGTGGCAAAGAAATGGTGAATGCCGTCCTTGCCCAAGGCGTAGTAATAGTATTTGGTGTTCTCGGGTTCCAAGGCCGCCTCGATGGATGCCGCGCCGGGGTTGGCAATCGGCGTGGGAGGCAGGCCGGCGTACTTATAGAGGTTATACGGCGTGTCGGCCTGCAAATCAGCCTGCGTGATGCTGCCGGTATGCCCGGGAAGCCCGTAGAGCAGGGACGCGTCCACCTGCAAAAGTCCATAAGTGCCGGATTTATCGCCGGGACCGTCCAGGCGGTTATAGATCACGGAGGCAATCCGGGCATAATCAGAGCCGTCGGTTTCCTTTTCGATCAGGGACGCGATGGTGACGATCTGCTGGAGGTTATATCCCCGTTCAGCGGCGGCGGCAAGGAGTTCGTCGTCCAGCTTGCTGTTGAAGTTCCGGAGGAGGCGGTTCAGGGCGCTGGTGGGATTCTCATTGACATAAAATTCGTAGGTATCCGGGAAGAGGTAGCCCTCCAGCCGGGAGATATCCTGGGAGGTATTGTCAATGAAATCGTAATCAAACTTAGCGGTCTGAGCGGCCTGAATCAGGGCTTCTTCCGTATTGACGCCGTTTTCCGCCAGAATCGCGATGGTCCGGGACACGGTGCTGCCCTCGGGGATGGTGACCTGCACGGTATCATCGCTGACGCTGCCGCTGTTGGGACGCATTCCGGCAACCAGGGCGTGATAATCCATATCGCCGTTGAGGGTATAGGAGCCGATACCGATTTCCTGGTCAGCGTCGGTAAATCTGGCGTAGAGCTTGAAGAACCACTTATACTGAATCAGCCCCGCGTCCTCCAGCTTATCGGCGATATCCCCCAGATCATCCTCGGAGGTCACCTGGATGGTGATATTGGGGATAGGGCAGTTGAAGGAGCAGAAGTCGCTGAAAAGCATCCACCCGAAGCTGCCCAGAAGCGCGGAAGCCAGCAGGACAAAGAGCAGATGAAGAATCAGCCGCAGAAGGGGATTGCGGCGGCGTTTTCTGCGGCGTCTCTTAGGCTCTGGGTTTCTCTGCTGCCGCTGTGGTTGGCGGACCTGACCGGCATCCCAGCTGGCCGTGTCGCCTTGTCTGTAATCAGCCATAGTAAACCTCCTTCCGTCCGGGGCGCTGAAAAGATACCCGGAACGGCAGACATGAAGCAGACGCGAAGGGACAGGCGTCTGACGGAGCGAAAAAAAGGACAAACAGAATTTGAAAAGTCCAGGCTACCTTTTGGCGGTCTGGCGCATAGGATAACACAAATCCAAAAGGAGAGGTGAGAACAATGTGCTTCAATAACGGCGGAGAGAATTCCTGTCTCTGGCTCATTATCATCGTTGTCCTGCTGTGCTGCTGCTGCGGCGGCGGGAACGGCTGCTTGGGCGGCTGGAACAACGGCTGGAACAACGGCTGGAGCTGCGGGAACAACTGCGGCTGCGGCTGTGGCTGCGGGAACAACTGCGGCTGCGGCTGTGGCTGTGGGAACAACTGCGGCTGCGGCTGTGGATGCAGCTGCAACTGCGCCACCGACTGCTGCTGAGTTCCATAATGCAGGGAGGGGTTAACGCTCCTTCCTGCTCTGCCGGACAAGCAGTGAACAAAGGGAGGTTCAGTATCCATTCAGAAGGCCGTACGCCAGAGCTTCTGTCTGCTGCTGAATCTCCTGTGGGGATCTGGGCCGTCCCTGCACCGCGCAGTCAATCACAGCCCAACGGAGCTTTCGGGCGATATCGAGGGCGCTTTCCTGGCACCGGCGGAGATACTCCTGGTCCTGCTCATGGATGTCCACAGCCGCGCCGGTTTCCTGACTGCGTTGGCGTATCATTTCGGCGGAGACTTCGGCAGGCATATGGAGATAGATCACAAGGTCCGGCTCCGGCAGGGAAAGGCGGCGGTACTCAAAGTCAAAGAGCCAGTCAAGGAACGCCCAGCGCTGGTCCTCGGGCAGTTTGGAAGCCTGATGGACGGCGTTGGAGGTCGTATAGCGGTTTGCAACAATCACGCCGCCGGATTCATAGAACCCGCCCCAATCCTGTTTATAAGAAGCGAAGCGGTCCACGGCAAAGAGCACGGACGCAGCGCAGGCGCCCACATCTCCGGGTTTATCCCCCAACGCGCCGTGAAGGTAGAGGTTGGCGGGTTCGGCAAATGGATTGCCATAGCGTGGGAAATCAATTTCGCGGCAGGGGATGTTTCGGGCTTCCAGGGACTGAAGGAGACGTTTTGTCTGTGTCGCCTTGCCGGAACCGTCGGTGCCTTCGAATACAATCAGTTTTCCTTTCATTTCCGGCGTTTCTCCTGCTGCACGTGGACCAGGAAAAGTGGGAGCTTCATCATCCGTCCTATGCGCCGCGGTTCTTTGCAGAGGCGGTAGAACCACTCCAGACCATGGTCAGACCAGAATCTGGGCGCGCGCTTGACGGTCCCCGCGAACACGTCCAGGCTGCCCCCCAATCCGCAGAGAAGCCTTGCGTTGGTAGCGGAACCGTTCCTGGCCATCCATAGCTCCTGCTTTGGCGCGCCCAGGCAGACAAAGACCGCATCCGCGCCGCTGTTCCGAATGGCTTCAATCACCGGCCCATCATCCTGAAAGTAGCCGTCATGTGTCCCGGCGATGGTCAGTCCCGGGTATTTTTCTGCCAGACGTTTTCCCGCGGTTTCAGCCACGCCCGGTTTAGCTCCCAGAAGGTAGAGGGACATACCTTTCGCCGCCATCTCTTCCATCAGCCCTGCGGCAAATTCGATGCCCGGCACCTTGGTTTTCAGGGGCGTGCCCAGCATACGGGCGCCCTTGACCACCCCGATGCCGTCCGCAAGCACCAGGTCCGCGCCGTTGACCGCACGCATGGCCTCTGGATTTTCGCGGCAGACCTCCACGATTTCCGGGTTGGGGGTTACCACGTAATGGGCGCCCGGCTGTCCCAGCAGTTCGGTTCCGCGGGCGACGGCTTCCTTCATGGTTACATTGTCGAAGCCTACGCCCAGTACATTGATCCGCACGGAATCACCTCGTTTTTTCACAAGTCTTTTTATTGTATCACATTTCATTCTGCTTGTCCAATCCTGATTCCATCGTTTGCAAATCGTTCATATCCGTACCCACCGAACACCGCCTCTGCCAGCGTCCTGCAAAACCCGGCGGCGCGTTCCGGAATTGATAGCTGTACTTTTTTCCGTTCCGCAGGAGGACGTGAACCAGCAGGTTTTCATGAGAATCGTCCGCGTCCCGGAGGGAAAGCTCCACCCGGGCAATCCTGCACAGCGCATGGGCTTCCGGGATTTTGTAATTCAGCACCAGACGGCCGTCCGCAATGTAATACGGTCCCGCGTCAGGCCGGTGAGGGAACCGTGTGCGCCGGAGCCAGACGATGCCCAAACACAGGACGGCAAGGAAGAAGACGGCGGGCAAGAGCATCCACATAAGCGGTCAGGCGAATCTGGTTTTCTTGTCAGGAAGCTGTGCCAGGACAACGGCGGCCAGCATCAGGGCACAGCCAAAGAGTTCCCGGGAGGACAGCCGGTCATGGAGAATCAGTACGCCTGCCAGGGTCGCAAAGACGGATTCCATGCTCATCAGAAGGGAGACGACGGCGGGGTCAGAATCCTTCTGGGCGAGGATTTGCAGGGTATAGGCCACGCCGCTGGAGAACACGCCCACATAGAGGACAGGCCCCAGCCATTCGGAAGCAAGGGCGGGGTCAGGGAGTCGGTCGGCGAAGGAGCCCAAGGCGGACAGGACGGACATCACAAAGAACTGACAGCAGGACAGAGCCACGCCGTCCACCTTCTGCCCGAAATGGTCCACGGCCATGATCTGGACGGAGAAGCAGAACGCGCACAGAAGGACGTAAAAATCCCCGGTGGTAATCGAAAATCCGTCTGTAATACAAAGGCAGTACAACCCGCCCACGGCCAGGACGATGCTGACCCAGACCATACGCGGCGGTTTCCGTCCCAGCAGCAGGCCCAGCACCGGCACCAGTACGATATACAGAGCCGTAATAAAGCCCGCCTTGCCCGAGGAAGTGGTTTCCAGGCCCTTCTGCTGAAAAAAGCTGGCCACGGTTAAGGCAGCGCCGCAGCAAAGCCCGCCCAGCAGCAGATCCCGCCTTTGACCGATGGGATGGACCACGTGCCGCCGTTTCTGGAAAGCCAGCCGGAAGGACAGCAGGCACAGCAGGAACACGAAGGCAATCACAGCCCTTGCCGCGTTGAAGACGAAGGGGCCCATATAGTCTGCGCCGATACTTTGAGCGACGAAGGCAGTTCCCCAGATCATGGCGGTCAAAAGGGGAAGCACGTTCTGTCGTACACGATTTACTTTCATTTTGCTTGCTCCTGTTACAAATTTCTGATACAATAGCCAAACAGACGAATGAGGGCCGCGTGTTGGAAACCCGATTTGACTGAAAGGCCGCACAAATCAGTATTGTAACACCGAGGTGAGGAAATGGCAAGACTTTCCCGAGAATTCTACAATCGCGACACCCTGACGGCGGCTTGCGAGCTGTTGGGGAAGTATGTGGTGCGCCGTCTGGAAGGGGAGCTGCTAGCGGGCCGGATCGTGGAGACAGAGGCGTATATCGGGCGGTGCGACAAGGCGTGCCACGCGTACAACTACCGCCGGACAAAGCGCACGGAGACCCTCTTTGCCCAGCCGGGAACCTCCTATATCTATCTGATCTACGGTATGTACCACTGTCTGAATTTCGTCACGGAGCCGGAAGGAGAACCTGCGGCGGTGCTGCTTCGGGGAATTGAACCGGCGGCGGGCGAGAAGACGATGGCGCGCCTGCGGTACGGAGACAAGCCACTGACAAACTATCGGAAAAAGCATTTTGCGGACGGTCCCGGAAAGGTCTGCCAGGCATTGGGGCTGACCCGGATGCAGAATGGACTGGACCTGACGGGGGAAGAATTATTTCTCTGCGAAAGCCTGAAGGAGATTGGGCTGGAAGCGCGGGAGCCGGTACGGGAACGCGTCCGGACAGGCCCGAGAATCGGCATAGACTATGCGGAAGAAGCCAAGGACTTCCCATGGCGGTTCTGGCTGGAAAAGGAGGAAGATGATGCTGCTGTTTGATATGGACGGGACCCTGATCGACTCTAATGGCGTATGGCGGGAGGTAGACCGGACATTTCTGGCCCGCCGGGGTCTGTCGTACACTCATGCGTATTATGAAGGAGTCGCCCACACAACGCTCCCCACGGCGGCGAAGTTCACAAAGGAGTTCTGCAAGCTGACGGAGAGCTGCGAGGACATCATAGCGGAATGGCTGGAGCTGTCCAACGACATTTACGCCCGCGTGCCCGTCAAACCCGGCGTCCGGGCGTATCTGAAGCAGTGCAGGGCCCAGGGGGAGCGGATGGCGGTGGTGACTTCCAGCGTTCCGGAACACTGTCATACAGCTATGGAACGGCTGGATCTGATGAAATATTTCGAGCGCGTTACTTTTGCCCAGGAACTGGGTCTGGAGAAGCGGAATCCTGAAATCTGGCTTGCCGCCGCGAAAGCTGCCGGAACGCCGCCGGAGGACTGTGTGGCCTATGACGACAGCCTTGCCGCTCTGCACGGCGCCAGGGAAGCTGGAATGCGGACCGTAGGGGTACACGACAAATTTTTCGCCCAGGATGAAAAGGCCATGGAGGAATTCTGCGACGTGTTTATCCGCAGCTTTGAGGAGCTTCTGATTCCGGAGGCAAAGCGATGATCGCGGAAGCGCTGGAATCCGGGGAGCTGACCGGCCGGGACTTTGGGCGCGAGACGGTGTTGGGGCTGGATTTCACAGACCAGACCTGCCGGGAGACGGAATTTCACGGGGCGCGATTTACAGCCTGCGATTTCACTGGCACGGCCTTTTACGGCTGTACCTTTGACCGCTGTGCCTTTCAGGAATGCCAGTTTCCCCGGAGCTGGTGGAAGGACTGCCGTTTACAGGACTGCAAGGCGGAAGGGACGGATTTCCGGAAAGCCCGCTTCAAGGACTGCGCCCTGACCGAGAACCGCCTGCGCTACGGCAACTTTTTCGGCGCGCAATGGGAACGCTGTACCCTGACGGCCTGCGACTTCACGGAAGCGACGCTGCAGGAAACGGTATTCAAAAAGACGGCCCTGGAAAAGACGGATTTCACAGGCGCATCGCTGTTCCGGGCAATGCTGACGGGGATGGATTTCTCCCGCTGTACGTTGGATAAGATCATATTGTCCGCGTCGTGCCAGGAATTGAAGGGCGCGAAAATCAATACCCAACAGGCGGCGATTGTGGCAAAAATCCTGGGCATTGAAGTGACACCATAAGAAAACGGCGTCCTCCGGAGCTTCGGAAGACGCTGTTCTTTTATTCATTTTCGTACCCCTCCAGCAGAAGGGAGCCGGTGTCTGTCAGGGTATAACGTGCCTTGATCTGACCTTCCCAGTCCCGGACGCAGAACCCCGCCGACGCGTCGAATTCAATAGGCGTCTGTCCGTAGGCTTCGGGAGTCAGCTCATAACGCCGCCCCTCTCCGGTAACGCGGGAAGTGTCGTAGATGTGCAGGTATGTAGGCAGTCCGTGGGTGGTAATCACTTCATCCTCGCCGTCGCCGTCCACGTCGCATTCCTCCGGCGAAAGTCTCCCGCTGGCCTGTAAGAGCAATTTCGGCCCGTCTTCTGTAAGGATAAAATACCAGTTTGTCACGCAGGCCGCGCCCTCTGTCAGACTGACCTTATAACCGTTATAGCCGAAAACATTGCCGAAATACGCTGCTTCCAGACCGTCCTGATTCACATAATGATTGTAATCCGACAGCCGTCCTAAAACCTCTTCTCCACCGTCCGCCTTCATCCAGAAAGCCCAGATTTCCCAGAAGGTGGTTCGGTTCTCCTGCAACGGGTTTGCCCTGCGGATTTCCAGCCGGGAGCCGTCAGCGTAAGGACCCCGGAACTGCCCGCTGAACAGCACGTCCCCGCCCTCCGGCACTCGCTCCGAAATGGTCAGCGCCTGACAGCCGATGTCCTCCACCCGTTCCACCGCCAAAGGCAAAGACCGGGGGAACATATAGGCTGTATCACCTTCGGATACCGTGGACTCAGAGCCGTCAGGATTTTCCGCCGGTTCCCCGATGGCTGTGAGAGGCGGGTTTGGTTTCATGTCGCGGGCTTTTTTTGCACGCGCCACGAATACCAGAGAAACCGTCAGGGCCACGGTCAGCACCAGACACAGCGCCCCTAATCCCAACGCCGCCGCTTTCCACTTCCGGAGTGCATCATTTTCCGGGCTGGCTGGCGGTTCCAGGGCTTCCGGCGGCAAATCCAGCGCTTCCCCCAACCGTGCCAGTTTTGCCGCGGCGGGCCGGGACTGATTGGCCTCCCATTTGCTTACCGCCTGCCGGGTTACTTCCATCGCTTCCGCAAGCTGTTCCTGTGTCAGACGCTTCTCTTCCCGGGCTTTCTTGATTTGTTCGCCAAAGTTCATGGAATTCCTCCTTTCGTTTTCCCCAACATAACGCAAAAAGGGCGCAAATACAACCAACTTCCCCGCAACTTGAACCGGTTGCGAGGAAGTTGGAAGCAAAATCAAGCATATCCAGGGACTTCGGAGAAACAATCAAGTACGTTCCGGGAACTTTGCGCAGGCCCGGTCCAATTCCTGAATCAGGTCCTTCATTTCATCCCGGGACAGCAGGCAGGAGAGCTCAGCGGTATCGTCGCCGTCCATGGTGTTCGGCAGGACAAAGCTCACGTCCACCTGGAAGCCCTCTCCTTCCGGCTGAGCGTCCAGGGTAAACCAAGGCTCCGCGAAATCGCTGTGGTACGCGTCCTTGATCCCGGCGTTGAGGACCTTCAGCCCGCCGGTAAGTTCCTGAAGCTCATAGGTCAGCAGGCAGCTGTTGGAATCCTTCCGGAGATTGCCTTCGCCGTCCAGCCAGGTACAGCGGAGGACAAGCCAATTCTGATCGTCGCTTCCGGGCCTGCCTTCGCCTGCGGGAAGCTCATAAGATGTAATCTGGAGTTCCAGGCTGGAGTCTCCGTCGCGAAAAAGCACCGAAACACCCCCTTATAACAAATAGCGGAATCAGAAATCCGGGCCGCAGTTATTGGTCAGGGCCTCAAGGATTTTGTAGCGGTCCATCTGGAAAGACTTGGTCATTTTCAGGGCCTCTTCCATTTCGATGTCCACCAGATGACCGTCCTGGATACCGATAACGCTGTTTCCCTCGCCCTCCAGGAGCACGCGGACGGCTTCGAAACCCATACGGCTGGCGGTTTCGCGGTCCCGTGCACTGGGAGCGCCGCCACGCTGGATATGCCCCAGAACGGTGACCCGGGGATCGATGCCCAATTCTTCATGAATCTGACGGCTGATATCGGTAGCGCTGCCCGCGCCTTCGGCCACAACGATCATGTAATGAGTTGTGCCGGCGAGACGAGCCCGGCGGATTTTGTCCACGATATCATGCTCGAAATTAGGTTCCCGTTCTGGGATCAGCACAGCGGTAGCGCCCACGGAGATGCCGACATAAAGGGCCAGATGCCCCGCGTGCCGGCCCATGACTTCCACGACGGAGCAGCGTTCATGGGACTGCATGGTATCCCGGAGCTTATCGATACATTCAATGGCGGTATTGCAGGCGGAGTCAAAGCCGATGGTATAATGGGAGCAGCCGATATCGTTGTCGATGGTAGCGGGGATACCCACGACGCGGATGCTCAGATTGGCTTCTGCGGCCTGACGGGAGAGGGCCAGCGCGCCTTTGAAAGTACCGTCGCCGCCGATGGCCACAATGCCGTCCAGGCCCAGCAGGCGGCAGGTATTCAGAGCCTTTTCCCGTCCTGCGGGTTCCATGAACTCAGCGCTTCGGGCGGTATAGAGCAGGGTGCCGCCCTTATTGATGATATGGCTGACGGTGGAGGACTTCATCGGAATAAAGTCACTGTTGATCAAGCCGTTCCAGCCCCGGCGGATGCCAATACAGCCGATGCCTTGGTTGGAAGCCGCCCGCACCACGGCCCGGACTGCCGCGTTCATACCCGGAGCGTCGCCGCCGCTGGTGAGAACGCCGATTCTCTTTACCTTTTTTTCCATGAAAAACCCTCCTGATTTTGAAGATGATTTTCCCGCGGTCCGGAAGCTTGTTTTCGGATACCGCTTCGGTGGTCAGGCAGCTTTATGCCGCTGTTCCATTCCTGATTCATCATACCGCCGCCGGGGTTTTCTGTCAAGTTCCTTTCTGGAATCCGGCAAATTTTTCGTCGAAATCGATTACCCGTCCGAAAAAAACGCCAGATATTCCCATCAGGCAGCGGGGACAGGCTGGATTCTGTAACCGCTTTGTTCTTGTAATTCCGGACGGGGTATTTTATAATGAAATATCCGGTATCTGGAAAATGGAATAACGGAGACAGGAGGATCAACAAAATGAAGAAAGCAGCGTTGATGGTACTGATTCTGCTGACGCTTCTCTGCACATCCTGCGGGGGAAAGGCAGAGGAAACCGAAGAAGATGTCACGTCCCCTGCCGCCGTCACGGAGCCGGAGGAAGCCGAGGATGCGGAAACGCCGGAAGACCTGGAAGGGACAGGGGACACGGTGCTGGTGACGCGGGAAGCCCCTTTAGTCGGCGGCCGGACGCTGAGGCTGGAAGCCATAGGAAAGAAGCTGGACGAGTCTAATTACGGCGTCCGGGAAGTGCGGGTCTGCGACGGGGAGAATCTGCTGCAAACCGTTTCCGTCCGGGAGGCGAAAGAAATTGTCTGGGGGGACGGCGGCGACGTTTTGCAGGAGGACTTTTATGATTACACGGAGTGTTGGACAGCGGAAGAGACGATAGAAGCTCTGGACCTGAATTCTGACGGCAATATGGATTTTGGACTGTTCGGCTGGCCTGCCAATAACACCATCCCCTATTACTACTGGCAGTGGGACCCGGATACAGAACAATATTGCTATGCCTTTACCCTCCAAGGCGTGAAAGTCCTCCCGGAAACGAAAGAACTGACGGCGGAGTATAAGAGCGGTTCAGCGGGAAGCCGGTATGTCACGGACTGCTACATTCCCGGCGAGGACGGCGAGCTGCGTCTGGAATACCGGAAAATCAGCATTTTAGAGGAAGCCGTCCCCAATCAGGACACCGAGCGGCCCGTCTGGGTAACTTTGATTCCGCCGGAAGGCCAGGTCCTGAAGCCTGCGGACTGCGGTGAGGAAAACGGCGGCTGGGGAGACAGCGATCTGATATTGACCCGCCGGGAGCTTCCACTTTGTGAAATCAACGAGGATAACGAGGCGGTTTATTTTACGGAAATCTGGGAGCTTGTAGACGGCGAACTGCAACTGACCAGCCGGGAGGAATTCAGCTATGAGACGTGACCTGCGGTTAAAGGCGACGCTGCGGTTAATAGACGAGGAAGGCCAGCGCTGTTTCGGCCCAGGGGTAGCGGCGCTTCTGGAGGGAGTCCAGGAAAAGAAATCCCTCCGTGCGGCGGCAGGCTCCATGGGGATGGCGTATTCAAAAGCATGGCGGATACTGCGGACGGCGGAGGAAGCGTTTGGGTGCAAGCTGCTGGATTCGACCATAGGCGGCAGGCACGGCGGCGGCGCGGTACTGACGACGGAGGCAAAGATTCTGCTGGAAGGGTATCAGAGATTACGGCGGGAAACGGAGGAATACAGCCGTGCAAGATACATGGAAATCTTTACGCCGCTGCTGGCTTCCGTAGAAACGCGGCAGGAAAACGGATAGCGTCAGGCAGGGGAATTCCGGCCTCTTTTGATTTCAGAGCTGCACAGCATTTGCGGTTCCAGAGCAGACCCAATATATGTCGCGGTTACCTTACAAAAGCAAAGAACGCAAACCGCCCCTGTCCAACCGGTTCAAGCAGCGCGAACCAGCTGGACAGGGGCAGTTTCTTATGGATTCAACGCGGCGTCCTGCAATCTGTCAAAAAAATCCATACAGTCGTCTACGGAAGCGCCGTTCAAAAGTTCCCGGACAATCAGGCAGGTATTTCCCCACTGTTCCACCTTCATGCCAGCGTTGGAACCCAAAACATAGACGCCCTCTTCGATACGGTCATTCAGAGGTTCGAGAGAGGCTGTACAATCAACCTTCACATTCCTGGACGGCGAGATCACCCGGTTTGTCTCGGAGTAAATCTGGAGGGCCTGGTCGGAGATCATCACATCCATCACCTTAGCGGCGTCCTCCCGATGCTCCGCCCCCGCGCCCACGGCAAGGCCAGTCAGAGGTATCACCGGCATCTGTCCCCGGCTGCTGGGGAACCCTATGACCCGCAGTTCAAAATCCGTCTTTCCGTAAGCCGTCTCAGCGTTTGCCGCGCCCCAGTAAGCCATTACAATAGGCGTCTTTCCAGCCTTGAAATCCGGCCCTTCCGCTTCAATGGCTTCGCTGACGGCCGCCTTCTCCGCGTCAATATATCCCCGGTCCATCAGGGTTTTCAGGAATTCGAAGCCGTCCCGCATATAGTCGCTGTACCGGGCCTCGCCGCTGTTCAGGGCTTCAATTTCCGCCTCGGTATTCCCGCCGTTGTACAAGTCCGCATAAGCCTGCGCGAACACAAAGGTCTCCAGCCACCAGCGATTTGCCCCAACAGGTGTTTCGTAGCCATGTTCCTGCAAAACCCGGCAGCACTCCAGAAATTCCTCCGGGGTTGACGGAAGCTCCAGTCTGCATTCCTTGAAGATATCCATATTGATGAACAAACCGTAGGCCACTACTTCCTGCGGAATGGCCACCAGCCTGCCGTTCACTGTATTGGCTGCCCGAATGATTTCCCGCAGATTCTTGGCGCTCTCCAGTCCGGAAAGGTCCATTAGCAAACCCTCAGCGCCCAGCGTCATGATGGCATCCGGATTCAGCAGGTAGATATCGTCCATATTGTTCCGCACGCGGTCCAGGCACACGTCATCATAGGTCTTTTCCTGATAAGTCTCCGCCGTGTAAGTCAGGTACTCCACGCTGACCCCCAGCTGCTCCTCGGCCATGGCCACCGTCAGATCTGAAGCGGCCCGGGCCACATTTTCTGCGTTGGGGTCAGTCTTCTCCATGGGGCTGAACAGATTCACCACCCGTTCATTCCCGCTGTCCTGGGTGATGAGGTTTTTGGGGTTCTCCTGCCTGCCGCAGCCCGTCAGCGAAAGAATCAGCAGCGCCGTCAGGCAAATGGAAATCCAGCTTCTTCTCCTCACGCCTTTCCATCCTTTCCTTGTTCAAGCTGTCTGATAATTCTCTTTAAGTGCTCCATATTCAGGGGCTTTGGCACATGGGCGTTCATACCGGCGTCCAGGGCGGCCTTTTCATCCTCCGCGAAGGCGTTGGCAGTCATAGCAATAATGGGAATGCGCCCGGCGTCCTCCCGTTCCAGCTTCCGAATAGCCTTTGCCGCCTCGTGACCGTTCATCACAGGCATCTGCACATCCATCAGAATCATATCGAACTCCCCCGGCGCGGCATCCCGGAAGCGTTCCACCGCCATCTGACCGTTCTCCACAATCTCGCAGGACGCCCCCTCCTGCTCCAGGAGCTCCGTCAGGATTTCAGCGTTGATCTCGTTGTCCTCCGCCGCCAGGAACCGCAGGCCGTTCAGCGCGTCGTCCATCTCCGGCCCTTCCATGGCAGTTTCTTCACTCCACAGCCCTTCCGCCTTTGTCCGGAACGCCGACACAAAGAAGGGCTTCGCCAGCATATCCACGCCGCCCAGCCGGAGCGCCTCTTCCAGCCCTTCCGCGTCGGCTCCCGCCAGAAGCAGCAGCGGCACGTTTTCCGGAAGCGTCTCCCGCAGGGCCTTTGCTGCTTCCAGACCGCCGTCCTCCCAATCCATCAGGACAAGCTGGCATTCCAAACCATTCCGCAGGCATTCCAGGGCAGTTTTTGTATCCGGCGCCGCTTCCATTTTCACGCCCGCGCCCTCCATCAGGGCCAGGATGCTCTCCCGGCTCTGAGCGCTTCCGCCCGCCACCAGGATACTGGACACGCCCCGGGACGCCCAGAAGGATTGATTTCCGGCGTCCTCCTGCACCCGCAGCTCCAGCTCTACCCGGAACAGGGAGCCTTTGCCGACCTCGCTGAATACCTCGATGGAGCCTCCCATCAGTTCCACAATGCTCTTTGTAATGGCCATACCCAGACCGGTACCCTGGACCTTATTGGTGGTGCTGTTCTCGGCACGGGTAAAAGCGTCGAAGATGGTCTTCAGATACTCCGGCGTCATCCCATAGCCGTTGTCCTCCACCTCGATGCGGATATGCTCGTACTGGCTGGAGCGCTGTTTCAGGCCGATGATACGGAACCAAATCTGTCCGCCCTCAGGGGTATACTTCACCGCGTTGGACAGCAGGTTGATCAAGATCTGATTGATTCTCGTCTCATCCCCCACCAGATACTCATGCCGGATTCCGGAGACCTCCAGATGGAAGGACTGCTTTCTTGCCTTGGCCATAGGCTGAATGATGGCATCCACAGAGGAAACCACGTCGTTCAGATCGAACTTCTCCAGATTCAGCGCCACCTTGCCGCTCTCTATCTTGGATACGTCCAGAATATCGTTGATCAAGCTGAGCAGGTGCTGTCCGGATGCCGTAATTTTCTTTGTATACTCCCGCACCTTGGCAGGATTCTCGGCGTCCCTGTCCAGAAGGGTGGTAAAGCCCAGAACGGCGTTCATAGGCGTCCGGATATCGTGGGACATATTGGACAGGAACATCGTTTTGGACTCGCTGGCAATCTGGGCGGCCTGCAACGCGGCGGACAGCTGGCAGTTATGAATCTTCCGCTCCTGTTCCTGTTCCTGCCGGAGCTTATCCTGCTGCTTCCAGTTCCGGTAGTAAAGGGCGATGCAGAGGAAGAAGGCGGTCAGGAGCGAGGCCACCACGATCATAATATTCTGATTGACAGTCTTCCCCTCCTGCTGGATGGCCTCCACCGGCACATAGCCCACCAGGTAGATTGTGCCCTCATTGACAGACCACATATAATTCAAGGCCTGCACGCCCCGGATATCGTGATAGAACAGCGCGTCCTGTCCGGTATCCAGGCAATTCTGCGCCTCCGCCCGGATTTCGGGGTCCTGGATATTATTGGCGTGATAGAAATCGTTCAGGTTCAGATGGCCTGCTGTACGCTGTCCCATTCCCTTAGGCTTGAGGACAAAGCGCTGACTCTCCGCGTCCATAATATACAGCGTAGCCTGCTCGTTATAGAACCCATTGGGGAGGGACTGATCAATTCCGTCATAAATATATTCAATATACAATGTAGCGATGGTAATTCCCTCCCGCTCCACCGGGCATTTGACAGTATAGGCCCAAGTCCCCATATAATTCAGGTAGGACTGCGAGACCGGCATTCCCCGGACGGTTCCGCCTGCGGAGAAATCCAGTCCCTCCTCCGTGAAGACCTCCCCGGTATTGGAGACGCCCTCTGTTTCGCCGGCAGGAATCAGGGAGAGCTTTGCCATGGTCTGATTCCGCTCATAGGTCAGGATCTTATCCTGTAGATTCTCCGTTTTTGCCAGCTCTTTGGCGATCATCGACTGAAATTCCACTTCGTTCCGCAGAATGGCCTCTATGGTACCCTTCATCATGTCCAGGCTTTCGCTCAGGTTCTGGATAGCGGACGCAGACATCTCCCGGCTGATCTTTCGGGATACGGATGAAACGATAAGGCCGAAGATGGAAAAAATCAAAATAATATAGAAAAGCAAGGTAAACCCTTTATACTTTTTCTGGATGTTTCGAATATCTTTCATAGGCACTCTACACTCGAACGGCCCGGAAGCACGGCAGCGCCGCCTATGCCGGGAGGCGATTGGTTATAAGCTATTACTTGTATTATATCACCGAGACTGAGAAAAAGCAACATGTACAATAAATCACACCTGCACGCCCTCTTGCTTGTGGTTCTGGCAAGCAATCCCCTTACGGCAGCGGAAGAGATTTGTGTAAAAAACGGTCAAGCAGTCTCCATTCTCTTCAAAAACGGCATTGAGCGCTGGACAGCAAAAACCCGGAAGTCCTTGCTGCCAAGGGCCTCCGGGGTTTCTTACTCAACCGGGTCAATCATATCTGTTATAAACATGGCGTCGCCAAACGAGAAAAACCGGTACTCTTCCACAACTGCTTCCCGATAGGCCGACAGCGTCCTCTCCCGGCCCGCGAATGCCGATACCAGCATAATCAGCGTGCTCTCCGGAAGATGAAAATTCGTGACCAGACCGTCCATGACCTTGAAGCGGTAACCCGGATAGATATAGATTCCCGTCCAGCCGGAACGCGGTTCGATAAACCCGTCCTCCGCGGCCCAGGATTCCAGCGTCCGGCAGGAGGTCGTCCCGACACAGATACAGCGTCCGCCGGCGGCCTTGGTGCGGTTGATCAGCTCCGCTGTCTCCGGCGGGATTTCGCAGTATTCCTTGTGCATTGCGTGGTCTTCCAGGGCTTCCTCCTTCACCGGGCGGAAGGTCCCCAGTCCCACGTGCAGGGTCACATAGCCAATACCCACGCCCTTGGCCGCTATCTGTTCCAGCAGTTCCGGGGTGAAATGCAATCCTGCCGTAGGCGCCGCCGCGCTCCCTGTGACCTTTGCATACACCGTCTGATAGCGTTCACGGTCTTGCAGTTCCTCCTTGATATACGGCGGCAGGGGCATCTTTCCCAGCTGCTCCAGGACCTCCAGGAAAATTCCCTCGTAGTGGAACTGTACCAGCCGGTTGCCGTCCGCAAGCTCGCTTATTACCGTAGCCGTCAGCGTTCCTTCCCCAAAGCTCATCTTTGCTCCCGGCTTCAGTTTCCGGCCAGGACGCACCAGACATTCCCAGCGGTCCTCCCCTTTGTCCGTCAGCAAAAGCACCTCACAGGCTCCGCCGCCGGGAAGACGGTTTCCCAGCAGCCGGGCAGGCAACACCCGGGAATCATTCAGGATCAGGCAGTCCCCGGGGTTCAGCAGCTCCGGAAGGTCGCAGAAATGACGATGGCCAACCTTGCCGCTCCTTCGGTCCAGCGTCATCAGCCGGGAGCGGTCCCTCTGCGGGATTGGCGTCTGGGCAATCAGCTCCGGCGGCAAATCATAGTAAAAATCACTTGTTTTCATGAATTTCCTCTCTGCGCTTTGTATTTTCTTTCGTTTTATTCCATTCCGCTATTAAATCCTCTATACATCAGGTAATTTTTGCAAAATAAATATCACTGCGTATGATTGCTTCTGTACGCATATAGTCTTCCGGCGCTTATCCAATTGTAATCCCCGTGTAATAGAATTCCAAAATACTCCGGTAATCATAGCCCAGTTCCGCCATAGCCTTTGCGCCGTATTGACTCATGCCGACATTATGTCCATTTCCAGTACCGGTAATAACAAAATTCCCGCTGGAGTTCAAAAGAAGCGACGAACTGAAACCGGACGCGTCCGAAGCAACGCCAGTCAAGCCGTCGCCGGTCATGACGGAAGCGGTATCACCCCATAGGACCTCCTGACCCCCGCTGGTGAGGATGGCCGCGCCGTTCAAGGAGGTCAGCGCGCCGCTGGTGGTATTCAGACTGCCTGGCGTGGTATTGGGGGATGCAGGCAGCGTGGGGGTAACCGTCCCGCCGGGGGAATCGGGAAGCGGGGACGCCGTAGTGCCCCGACCGCCGCCGTTGATGTCAAACCGCTGGCTGTTTACCGATTTTTTGTATGTACTGCTGCTGAAAACGGTCCGGCAGGTCTCCCCTTTTATCGTCTTGGTCCCGGAACTGCCCTTGAATGTCACCTTGCTTACATTCCCCATAGGCGTGTACTCCGAAACGTACGCGTCCTGCACCGTGCCAACTGAATAACCCTTCTGGTCCAGAATCCAGCCCAGCTCCGCGGCGCTGTAGGTCACTGTATAGCTGTTGTTCGGAACGCTGGTCTGCTTTTCGTAAGGGTCCAGCTTGCCGCGCAGATAGCCTGTGTTCGTGCCCCAGACAAATGCCGCGTCCTCGGTAGCCCCGCCGTCAGAGGAATGATAGACCGCGTCCTTCACCAACGCGCCCTGATAGTACAGGCATTGTCCCGCAGTGTTCTCTGCCGCCTGGTCGCTGGACGCCGTTGGTCCCGCGCCTGTACTGCTTCCCGTGCCGCGGCCGTTGTACACCTGGCAGTCAATGGTACTGCATACGTCAAACCCGCTGCTTTTCAGATGCTTGCTGTGTCCCAGGGCAAAGGTCCTCGCGCAGACCGCCTGGGCCTCCAGCGCCGCAAGGGGCCACTGTCCCGGCATCTCGTAGGGCACCACGCCTTTCACGTAGTCTTCCAGGTCCACCACGTTGATCACATTCAGACTGCCTGCGGACGCGCGCACATATTCAAAGCCGCCCGCATATTTATAGCCGCGAAACCAAGTTTCCGTATGGTCTCCAATGGGCCGGACACCCAGTGGCCTGCCGCCGGTGGTGTCAAACTGGAACAGCGCGCTGGAGGACCCTGTCCGGCTGACCGAAATCCCGGAGGCTACAGGAGTCATGGTGATTTTCGTCTCGGCGGTCCGGGCCAATGCTACAAACTGCCGGCTGTCGTTGTAATAGCCGAATTCATAGCCGGAGCCCACCTCGTTCTCCAGATTCGCCGACGCCATCGCGCTGGAACCGTACCGCAAGCCTACCTTTACCACGCCGTTCGTCAGCGCTGACGCCGGTTCAATGCTCAGGGCGCAAAATGTCACAATGAACAGCGTCATCCATATCACTTTTTTCATGGAACCTCCCAACACTCCCCGTCTTGACCTTCCGCGGAATTCATGCTACTATATACAGCAGACATTTGTCCGCCGGTCGCATACAGTTTTCTTGCACACGAACATATTATAATACAGTCTGCGGCCAGATTCAACAAAATTCTTCCGGAATGCGCCTGTTCCGGAATATCTGCGTCAGGAGGTACTTCATTATGAAAGAATATAAAGTCGGCGTGATCGGCGGTACCGGTATGGTAGGCCAGCGCTTTGTCACCCTGCTGGAACGGCATCCCTGGTTCCGTCTGAGCGCCATTGCCGCCAGCGGAAGAAGCGCCGGGAAGACCTACGAGGAAGCCGCGGGGGGACGCTGGGCCATGGACGCGCCTATGCCCGAGAACGCGAAGAAGCTGGTGGTCCTGGACGCTGTGGCCGACGCCGAAAAGCTGGCCGGGCAGGTGGATTTCTGCTTCTGCGCCGTGGATATGCCCAAGGACGAAATCCGCGCGCTGGAGGAGCGTTATGCCAGACTGGAATGCCCCATCGTCTCCAATAACTCCGCCCATCGCTGGACTGAGGACGTGCCTATGGTGGTGCCGGAAATCAACGCCGGACATATTCAGATTATCGAGGCACAGCGGAAGCGTCTGGGGACCAAGCGGGGCTTTATCGCGGTGAAGTCCAACTGCTCCCTGCAAAGCTACGTTCCCGCTCTGCATCCCCTGCGGAAATACGGTCTGGAAAAGGCCCTGGTCTGCACTTATCAGGCGATCTCCGGCGCGGGCAAGACCTTCCAGCGGTGGCCCGAAATGGTGGACAACTGCATTCCCTATATCGGCGGCGAGGAGGAGAAGAGCGAAAAGGAACCCCTCAAGCTCTGGGGGACTGTTCAGGACGGGAAGATCATCGCCGCCGCGGAGCCTCTGATTACTGCGCAGTGCTTCCGGGTCGCCTGCCAGGATGGTCATATGGCCGCAGTCTTTATGAAGTTCCAGGATGGGAAAAAGCCTTCCATTGAGCAGATCAAGGCGGATTGGGCGGCGTTCCGGGGACCCGCGCAGGAGCTGGAACTGCCCTCCGCGCCCAAGCAGTTCCTGCATTACTTCGACGAGCCGGACCGTCCCCAGACCCGTTTGGACCGCAATCTGGAAAACGGCATGGCCATCTCTCTGGGCCGTCTCCGGGAGGATTCCCAGTATGATTATAAATTCGTCGGGCTGAGCCACAATACCCTCCGGGGAGCGGCTGGCGGCGGCGTCCTTCTGGCGGAACTGCTCTGCGCAAAAGATTACATCTGATTGGATTCGGAATGAGGAATTTTCCCGGTTTTGCCCCTTTTTTGATTTATCTGCAATAAAACCGGGCTTGATTTCGTTTCTTTTATAACAGCGCCGCAACAGGAAGCATTGAAATGGGTTCCCCGTTTCAGCGCTTCCTGTTTGTTCTAATTATTCGCCGTTTCTCATAGATAGAATTGGCCGCTTTTTGTTCCTTCTTCCCATTCTTTGCTCTGAAAAGGGGTGCTCTTTATGAAAATGCCATTGTTTACCGGATGCGCTTCCGCCATTGTCACGCCCTTCGGGAACGCGGGGCCGGATTTGGGCGCGCTGGGGAATCTGCTGGACTTTCAGCTCGAAAACGGCGTTGACGCAATTGTGGTCTGCGGGACTACCGGCGAGGCCAGCACTATGTCCAGCGATGAACTCTCTGCCGTGATCGGGCACTGTGTGCGGCACGTGGCGGGACGAGTGCCGGTGATCGCTGGGGCCGGGTCCAATAACACCGCCGCCGCCGCCGAACGCTGCCGGATTGCGCAGGATCTGGGCGCGGATGGTCTGCTGGTGGTCACGCCGTACTATAACAAGGCTTCCCAGACCGGGCTGATACGACATTTTGAAACCATCGCCGACGCCGTGGAAAAGCCTGTCGTCCTTTATAACGTGCCCTCCAGAACCGGGGTGGCCATTGCGCCGGAAACTTACGCGGTCCTGGCCAAACATCCCAATATCAACGGCGTGAAGGAGGCGTCCGGAAATCTTGGCGCGCTCCAGAGAACCTTCGCCCTTTGCCCGGAGGATTTTACCGTCTGGTCAGGCAACGATGGCGATACCGTGGCTGTCTGCGCGCTGGGCGGAAAGGGGGTTGTCTCTGTGGTTTCCAACGTCCTCCCGGCGGAAATGCGGAGGCTGACCCGGCTTTGCCTGCAAAACGATTTCGCCGCCGCCGGGAAATTGCAGGTGGAATTGTCCGAACTCTGCGGCGCCCTGTTCTGCGACGTGAACCCGATTCCCGTCAAGACCGCCCTCAACCTGCTGGGCTGGAACGCCGGGGAACTCCGTCTGCCCCTCTGCCCGCCCGGGCCTGAAAAGCTGGAACGTATCCGCAGCGCTTTGCTCCATTACGGCCTGCCGGTGGTGGGCTGACGGTCAGCAGGCTTTAAAGGGAATGCCATTCTCCTTTGCGAACGTCTCCGCATAGCTTCCGGCGGGGGCACGGATGGTCAGCCGGGGACAGTTTCTGAAAGCCGCTGTGCTGATATCCGTTACTGTCGCTGGTATCGTCACGCGGGTCACGTTCCTTTTGAAGAACGCGTTCTCGCCGATTTATGTCACCGGTTTCCTGCCGATTCCTTTGGGCGTGGTCAGTTCCGTGCCTTTGCCCTTCCATCTGTTGAGTGTCAGACCGCCTTTTCCGTCCGTGCCATAGACCCATTCCTTCTTTGCCAGCGCGGTGGTCAGAATTCCCGTCCGCCGGTAGGTTTCCACGGCCTTCGCTTCCCGCTCGATCGCCTTGATGCCTTTTTCCGCTTCCTTTACCGGGTCCGCAGGCGGGAAGTCTTTGCCGTACTCCAACAGCAGAGCCGACGCTTCATGATTCCCTGTTTCTGTGCATCTTTTTGACCACAAAGCCTTCCAGCATTATCCCACGCTCCCTTCTGCTTATTCCTCCAAACTCCAGTCCAGAGTCTCCAGACGCTGTATGATTTCCTGCTGCCGTTCGTAGAAAAGAAGCTCCTTGTTGTGGGCAAAATATTCCGGGCTCCCGTAGCGGCTCAAATAACGGGCGCAGATGGGGTTGATGGTCAGTTCTGTTACCAGTATCAGGATTTCCTGGCCGTCGGGGAAAACTTCGTCGCAAAAGGCAAACAGATTTTTCAGGGTCTTTCCTGCCGCCGTCGTGCTCCGTTTCAGAGCCTTTACCCGCTGGTCAAATGACTTCTTGATCTCCGCAAATGCTTTCTCCGCGTCCCCAGGGTATTCCTGCACTGCCTCCGCCCGCAGGTCTTCCAGAACCGCAATCACTTGCTGGTTCGTCCGCTGGTCCTCCCGGCTCATGGACGACGACTGACAGCCTGCATTCAGGGCTTTCTGACGCTCCTCCGCCACTTTCCCCAAGGCTTCCCCAAAGTCCTGCCCCGCGCCTGACCTTACCCGCACTTTCCGGATGGAGTCCATCAGCGCTGTCAGCACGTCTTCCTGTTCGCAGACTTTTTGCAGTTCCTCAGACGTGCCGTCCAGAAGCAGTCCCAGCAGGCTCAGGCGTTCGTCGAATCTTGCCGCCGCCGCGCGTTCCTTGATCTCGGGCCCCACTTTTCCGGACAGTATTTTTTCTATCTGATAATCCGATTTGTATTTGTTGAACAGGTCGTAGTATACTGTAAAGTCTTTCGCGATTTTCTGGTCCTGTAAGTATTGCCTGGTCAGATTCGCGTCGATTTTCAGACCGTGCCGTTCGTACTGCCGCAGCATTCCGGACAGGTCCGACCAGCCCCGGGCCGTTACAAACCGCTTCCCGTCCGCCGTCGTCTCAACCTGGTAAAAGTCCGATTTCTTTATCTCCAGATAGGTCAGTACCGCCGGATGCGTCCCCCGGCTGTAGGCGTACTCCTTCCAGGTTTCAAAGTCCGGCGCTACATCGATCCGCTTCAGCCGGTCCCAGGTCACGATGTCAAATTCTCTTACCGAATTGTTGTACTCCGGAGGATTTCCGGCCGTTACCACAATCCAGCCGTCGGGAACCCGGTGACGGCCGAAGGTCTTGTACTGTAAAAATTGCAGCATCGACGGCGCAAGGGTTTCCGACACGCAGTTTACCTCGTCCAGGAATAAAATGCCTTCCTTTACCCCTGTCGAATCCATCATCTCGTACACCGACGCTATGATTTCGCTCATCGTGTACTCCGATACCTCGTATTCCTTGCCGCCGTAGCGCTTCCGGACAATATACGGCAGTCCCAGCGCGCTTTGCCGGGTGTGGTGCGTCATTGAGTACGTTACCAGACCTACCCCCAGCTCTGACGCAATCTGCTCCATAATCGCCGTCTTGCCGATTCCCGGAGGGCCCATCAGAAATACCGGGCGCTGCTGCTCGATCGGTATCGCGTAACGCCCATATTCATCCTTGGTGAAGTAGGCGGTCATCGCATTCTGTATCTGGATTTTGGCTTCTTTGATGTTCATGATCCATTTCCTTCTTTTCAGAATTTTGATATGCTTTTTGCAGGAAAGTGTTTTTTTACCAAATATTCGTCCTGTCCCTGAACCGCGGGGCTGCGCGAATGAGACTTCTGATTCCTGCCGTCAAACTGGCGGGCCGATATCTGATTGCATATAATTATCTGGTCCTTTTTGCGGCCTCCGGAGATCCCATGCAGATACGCAGAGATTGCCGCGCCCTCCTTTGACCCTTTTATCAGCTCCGCCTGCCGGTTCCCGGTGGGCGATTTCTTTTGCCTACAGATGGAATTTCCTCGATGGAGACACGGGCTTGAAATTCCGGCAGGCATACTCCAATACCTCCGCTTTTGCCGCCGTGTTGCCTTGCGCGTCGCATTCCTCCAGAAGACGCTCAATGTCATTCTTCGGTATTATTTTCTCCGCCAGCATCAGCCGGAACAGCGCCGGATGCTCAATCGCTTTGGAATAATACCGCTTCCGTTGGCTCCGGATGTATTTCAGCGATTCCATAAACGCGCTTTCCTCCATCGCTTCCCCGTCCTGATACGCCTCCGCTAAACCCAGCACCGCGCCTGGTTTGTCCTTCCGGTCAAATACTGAAACCGGCGTGTTCGGCGCTCTTATGATTGGCCGGTTGTCCTCAAACGCTGAACAGTCTACATTCTGCATCCGGCCCAGCATGACCGCTTTCGTCAGATTCACACAACCGTAAAACGCCTGCCCTCCTACTTTCGTTACGCTCGCCGGCAATGTTATCGTCCTTAAATTCGTACAGCCCCAGAATGTGCATCTTTCTACCCTTTTTACCCCTTCCGGTATCTGTATCGCTTCCAGACTGCTGCATCTGTTGAACGCCCAGTTCCTAATGTACTGCATCCTTTCCGGAAGCACTATCTGGGTCAGATTCGTACAGCTGCAAAACGCCGATACCCCGATTTCTGTCACGCTTTCCGGGAGCGTCAGACTCGTCAGGGCACTGCATCCCTTGAACGCGTCGTTCCCTATCCGCTTTACGCCTGCCGGGATGGTCACGCCCGTCAGCAGAAGCCGGCCTGTGAACTCCAACGCATTGTCTCCAATCTCCGTTACGCCCGACGGGATCTCTATCTCGCTGCTGCTGCCGGTGTATCTGATCAGTACGCCGTCTTTTATCACGAAATCTGTCATAATTCCTCCGTTTCAGCTGGGTTTCTTCTGCAAAAGCTTCTTTGACATTCCGTTTACTCTTACAGAATTTATTGTTGTCCCTCTGTTTTGACGCTTCATTTGATTCGATCCTGTAAAATCGCCTCTGCCGCTCCGCTTCCTCTTTCGGATTGCTTCACAGCCGTAAAATCCACCCCCCGGCAGATTGCAAATTCCTTCGGCGCTCCTATGGCGATTTTCTCCATTCTGACAGATTCAGATTTCATCCTTTTGCAGTACCAGCTTGATGGCCCAGGGCGGTACTTTGGGATTGTTGTACTCGTCCTCCACAAAAACAAAGGCCGTTTTGTAGTCTGGCTTTCGCTCCGGGAAGATCCCATAGCCGTCGGTGAGGTAAATCAGACCCTTCAGATTCTGGAATTCCTTCCGCTTCCGGAGACCCTCTACATAGGCGAAAACAGGCCGGAAATCGGTGCCTCCTAAACCCTGTATCTGCATCCTTTTCAGGTAATCGTCAAATTCCTGCTGGCTGGTGATTTTCACATCCTCCTGAATTTCCGCGTCACACTGAATAATATGCACGTTGATCTTCGAAAAAAAGCTCTCCGTGGATTTCAAAATATTATACGTCTTCTGCACAAACCTCTGCACCTGCTCTCCCGCCACAGAACCCGAGGTGTCTATCGCGATCACAAATTCCCGTATGCGCTTTACCTCACGATACTCCAGAGGCTCTATCAGCGGCATATTTTCGTACAATTTCAGACCGTAGGTGTAGAATATATAGTCAAATTCGTCCGGGTTTACCTTCATGATCTCCCCGCGGACTGCAAACTTTCTCAGAAATTCTGTGTAGTCGTACCGCTCCCGGTTTACCTCCCTCAGATTCTGCGTCAGATTCCCTGCCCGGTCCCCACGCATCTTGCTGAATGTCTCCAAATCTATCTGCATCCGCTGCGCAATCTCCCGCCAGATGGCTTCCATTGATACCGGGACTTCCTGCGTCGTCTCAGATGAATCCGCCTGTGACGCCAACGTACGGGGCAGATACCATGGCGTGTGGTCGTCTCCCCGGAACTGCTCCGCCAACACGGACAGATTTCCCGGCGGGTGGTCCTGATACCAACGATACACCTTTTCCGCCGTTATCTGCTTGATTTCTTTCCGCAGATCTTCTATCGTCTTCTGCTGCTCCTTCTGCCGTCCGCTGGTCACGCAGGGCAGACACAGACCGTTGATGACTTCCTCTGCCGCAATGTCACAGGCAAGGTCCCAGAGTGGTTGATCTATCAGACTGTGAACGTACATATGGCGGAATACGCAGTGCATCACAAGATGGAGATAGTCCCGCACTACCCGTTCTTTTTCCGCGTAATAACGTTGAAGTACCTGACGGGGTTCGTAATAGAGCTTCTTTCCGTCGGTGCCTATGGGAATTACCGCATAGCTTCCGTCCGGCATTTCCAACGGCCCTGGCTCCAGCTCAAATTCGTTCAGCGCCGCGTCCAGAAAGCGCAGATTTACCAGCAGCGTGTTCCGGGACAGCAGCAGCACCTCCCGCGCTAATTCCTGGGTTTCCTTGCTCATCTGATTTCCCTCCCTTTACAGGACATTCTTTTTTATTTTACCATATCCGCAGAACCGGCACAATCGTTTTTACCTATTTCCGCCAGCAAATCTTGACGCAATTACAGCGCTCCCAATTCTCCAGAAAGGCCGCGTCTATCCTGCCCGCGCCGTGATTCTTAAAAATTTTTCGCTTTGTTGCATTCCTTCGTGCAACTTTCCTCCCGTGGGAATCTTTCTTTGAGGGAGCTTTCCCCCATGCGCGGAAACGGTACGGCTGGATTTGCAGAAACGCATTTCTCCGGCGCGTCACGTCTGCCGGTAGAATGGGGTTTTTTGTTCCCGGAATCTTTTGAAAGGAGTCTTTTCTGTGAATGAAGCCGTTACCGTCGCTCTGATTGGCCTGGCCGGGTCGGGGATGGGTTCCGTCCTCGGCGTGCTGGCTTCCGCTAAGCTCACCAGTTACAGGCTGGAACAGCTTGAAAAACGCGTGCAGGCCCATAACAACCTGATCGAACGGACCTATAAACTGGAGGAACGGACCGAGCTCCAGGACGAAAAACTGCGGTCCGCAGCGCGGCGTCTGGAGTCCCTGGAACGCAAAGCCAACGCTTGAACCGCTTTGGAACCTTCCAGGCCCCCGCGCCGTAAAATTATATCAGCCGGACTTTTTCCGGAGAACAGGAGGTCTTATGAACGCTTTTCACAAACGACTTTGGAGTCTCCTCAGTGTCAAATCCATCGTCACCCTTACCCTGACCGCCGTCTTTGCCGTGCTCTCCCTCGGGGATTCTATCTCTCAGGAATTTATGACCGTTTACGCCGTGGTCATTGCTTTTTATTTCGGCACCCAATCACGGAAATCCCAGGAGGATAACTATGGCAACAATTAAACAGGTATTGCAGATCGCTCGTCCTGAACTCGGCGTCAAAGAATCACCGCCGAACAGCAACCGGACCAAATACGGCCGCTGGTTCGCTCTCGACGGCTACCCTTGGTGTATGATGTTCGTGCAGTGGGTCTTCGCTCAGGCCGGTATGCCCCTCCCCTGCCGGACCGCTTCGTGCAGTACCCTCCTCCGCTGGTTCCAGAAAAATCAGCCTGCCCGTGTGACGCAGTCCCCTGAACCGGGAGATATCGCTATTTACAATTTCGGGCACACCGGTATCGTCGAATCCGTCGCGCCTAAGACCATTACCGCCATTGAAGGCAATACAGCCCCAAACACCTCCGGCAGTCAGAACAACGGAGGCGAGGTCTGCCGCAAAACCCGCAAACGTTCCCTTGTCACCGCCTTTATCCGGCCAGATTATCAGAAGGAGGTCAGCCATATGGATAATACGCCCAGCCCTGCCCATAAATCAAGCGTCGATTGGGCCGTTCAGAAAGGAATCCTGACAGGCGACGCCGACGGAGATCTGATGCTCTCCCAGTCTGTCACCCGTCAGCAGTTCTGTACCATGCTTCTCCGCTTCGCAAAGCTCATCGGTAAAGATTGATTTGCAAAACGCTCGGAAGCCTTTCGGTTCCCGGGCGTTTTCTTCGTCTATTCAATTATTTTGCTGCTTCTCATATCCTGTCCGCCGCCTTCATCCCATTCATGCCCACAGATTTTCCGGATACAGCCCCGACGCCCTTTTCTCTGCCAGCGCCGCTGTCACCGACGGCTTGTCCTCACGATAGGTCACTCCATACCATTTATCCTCGCTCCGCAGTACCTTTACCCGGGCCTTGTCCTCGCCGATCAGCTGGCTGACAACACTGGGCAGATAGTACTCCGCCTTGTTCGGGTTTTCCCTCAGCGCCTTGTCCAGAAATACCGGGAACCTCGCCCACGCCTCGTCCAGAAAGCTCCGGGTGAAGCCCCACAGATTCAGAGAGATTACCGTGTCCTCCGGCAGCTCCGTCCACGTCTGCCCGTCGTCCTCCGTATAGGCCAGCGGCGGGCCCTTCGTGATCTTCGTCCGCTCCGTTATCTGGGACAGAAAGCGGTCCGGCGTTTCCTCGCACACTCCTCGGGCTACTGTGCCGTTCTCGCTGACCGTGTTCTTCAAAAGATAGCCTACCATCGCGTATTCGTACCGTTCCCCGTCCGGATGGCTGCTGAGATACTCGAAAATCTTCTGGTATGCTTCCGGGCCATAGTAATCGTCGGAGTTGATCACCGCAAAGGGACCGTCCACTATCCCCCTCGCCGAAAGCACCGCGTGAGCCGTCCCCCAGGGCTTTTGACGCTCCGGCGGCACGCTGTAGCCTTCCGGCAGGTCGTCCTTCCTCTGATACACATACCGGACGTCCATATGACGGGACACGCGGTCTCCGATGCGGGCTCGGAAATCCGCTTCGTTCTCTGGCTTTATCACAAAAATCACCGTCTCAAATCCGGCGCGGCGGGCGTCATAAATGGAATAGTCTATAATCAGCTCCCCATGCCCGCCTACAGGGTCCAGCTGCTTCAAGCCTCCGTACCGGCTCCCCAGCCCGGCTGCCATGATAATCAGTACCGGCTTTTTCATTCCTTCCTGCCTCCTTATGATGATGCCGGCTCCCGCTTTCTGCCCGGAAGCCATCTTGTTCTTTCTCGCGGCGTTTCCTTATCACGCGCCCGCAGTTCAGAAAGATTATACTATACCTGCGCCGGAAAGTCCATTCCTCCAGGACAATTCTCCTCCCCGGCACACAAAAAAAGTCCGCGCGGACCCGAAAGCCTCACGCGAACTCCTTTTTCTCTATCAGCCCTTGTATTCCACGTACAGCTCCCGGACCGCGTTGGGGTCAGCGGGGGCGGCAGGCTTCTTTGCGGCAGGCGCGGAGGCTGGCTCGTCATGGGGACCGTCCCGCCACGCAAGAAACTTGGGCGCTACCTGGGGGAACAGCGCCAGAGACAACACGTCTTCGTCACTCTTGGCCACGTCCTTGAACTCGGCCCGGTACTTCTCCAGCTCCGGCTCCAGCTGGTCCGCCGGACGGCACGTAATCACGTCCTCGGGCTTGATGCCGGCCAGGGCGCGGACTTCCTCGTTGACTTCCCCGGGCAGACGGCCATACTCGCCCCGCAGCAGACCCTTGGACTCCTTGGGGAAGGTCTTGTACTTGCCTACCACCACGTTCATAACTGCCTGCGTGCCCACAATCTGGCTGGTGGGCGTTACCAGCGGCGGATACCCAAAGTCCTTCCGCACCCGGGGAATCTCCGCCAGCACGTCGTAATACTTCTCTTCCTTGTTGGCCTGCTTCAGCTGTGAAATCAGATTGGACAGCATTCCGCCGGGTACCTGGTAAAGCAGCGTGTTTGTATCCACATTCAGCACCTTGGGGTCCAAGGAGCCTGCTTCCTTCAGCCGCTGTGCCACCTTCCGGAAATGGGCCGCCGCTTTGCTCATCTTGTTCAGGTCCAATCCTGTGTCACGTACGGTCCCTTGCAGCGTCGCCACCAGAGATTCCGTGGCAGGCTGGGAAGTGCCGTTGGCCAGCGGACTCAGCGCCGTATCTACGATATCCACTCCGGCATACGCGGCCATCAGATACACCATGTCGCCTGTGCCGGTGGTGTTGTGGGTGTGCAGATGAATGGGAACCTTCACCGTCTCCTTGAGGCGCTTCACCAGGGCGTATGCGTCCATGGGCAGCAGCAGGTTCGCCATGTCCTTTACGCAGATCACGTCCGCGCCCATCTGCTCCAGCTCCAGTGCCAGCTTGACGAAATACTCCTCGTTGTGAATGGGCGAGATCGTATAGCTGAGGGTCGCCTCCACCATACCGCCGTACTTCTTTGTGGACTTAATCGCCTGCTCCAGATTCCGCACGTCGTTCAGGGCGTCGAAAATCCGGATGATATCAATGCCGTTCTCAATCGACTTCCGGCAGAACGCGTCTACCACGTCGTCCGCATAATGCTTGTAGCCCAGGATATTCTGCCCCCGGAACAGCATTTGCAGCTTTGTATTCGGCAGGGCCTTCCGCAGCTTCCGCAGACGCTCCCACGGGTCCTCGTTCAGAAAGCGCATACAGGAGTCGAAGGTCGCGCCGCCCCAGCACTCCAGAGACCAATAGCCAATGGAATCCAGCACCTCGCAGGCGGGCAGCATATCCTCGATCCGCATCCGGGTCGCCGCCTGGGACTGGTGGGCGTCGCGGAGTATGGTGTCCGTAATATACAGGGGCTTCTTGGAGAGAAATTCCATAATTACCTCCTTGTTTGTTTGAATTCAAAATGAGGAATGTGCAGTTTGAAATGAGGAATTCCCCCATTTCCGACTCCCTCCGCGCGGCGGAAACCGGGATGTGAAACAGAGTCTTGCCGCGCGGGGAATCAGGAAGAGAGACTGGCCCGTTCTCCATGCTCCCTTCCCTGAATCCTCACCAGAGCAATCAGCCGAACAGCGAAATCATCACGCCGGCCGCAATCGCAGAGCCAATAACGCCCGCCACGTTGGGACCCATGGCGTGCATCAGCAGGAAGTTCGCGGGATTGGCCTTCTGTCCCTCCACCTGGGAGACACGGGCCGCCATGGGTACTGCGGACACGCCTGCGGAGCCGATCAGAGGATTGATCTTCTCTTTCAGGAAGAGATTCATGATCTTCGCCAGAATCACACCGCCAGCCGTGCCGAAACCGAAGGCCACAATTCCCATTACCATGATGGCGATGGTCTGGAGGCTCAGGAAGGTCCGGCCAGTAGCAGTCGCGCCGACGGACACGCCCAGGAAAATGGTGACGATGTTGATCAGCTCGTTCTGCGCGGTCTTGCTCAGACGTTCCACCGCGCCGCACTCCTTGAACAGGTTGCCCAGCATCAGGCAGGCAATCAGCGGCGCCGCAGAGGGTACCAGCAGGGCCACAAATACCGCGACCATAATGGGGAAGATCACCTTTTCCGTATGAGACACCTGGCGCAGGGGCTTCATCACGATCTTCCGCTCCTCCGCAGTGGTCAGCAGCCGCATGATGGGAGGCTGAATCACGGGCACCAGGGCCATATAGCTGTAAGCCGCCACCGCGATGGGGCCCAGCAGTTCCGGAGCCAGCTTTGTCGCGCCGTAGATCGCCGTGGGACCGTCCGCGCCGCCGATGATGCCGATGGAGCCGGCCTGGGCGGGGGTGAAGATTTTGGACAGGTTGCAGCCCACAAAGGTCATGAAGATACCAAGCTGAGCCGCCGCGCCCAGAAGCAGGCTCTTGGGATTGGCGATCAGGGGGCCGAAGTCAGTCATTGCGCCCACGCCCATGAAAATCAGGCAGGGATACACGCCCAGCTTGACGCCCAGATACAGGATATCGATCAGGCCTGTGGAAACCGACTGTCCCACTGTGACCGTTGCCAGCACTGCGTCAGACACGCCCACCTCATGGAGTCCGTTGATAAACTCCTGGGTGACTTCCGCGCCGCCAATCAGATCCCAGTGAATATGTCCGCCGGCAAAGAAGATCTCGTGGTACATCTCCGCGCCGGGCAGATTTGTGATGAGCATACCGAAGGCGATTGGCACCAGCAGCAGCGGCTCAAACTTCTTGACAATGCCCAGGTACAACAACCCGCAGGCAATGACCAGCATAATCAGGCATTTCCAGTTGTCGCCCTGGGTAAACAGCACAAATCCCGAGCTGTTTACAAAATCCAGAATAGCTTCCATTTGTTACCTCCAGACGCTTACTGGATAACGCAGAGCAGCGAACCGGACTCCACTGCCGCGCCCTTGGTGGTGTTGACGGAGGCTACGGTGCCATCACAGGGACACATAATCTCATTCTCCATCTTCATGGCTTCCAGAATCATCAGCACGTCGCCCTTCTTCACGCTGGCACCGGGGGTTACATTCACTGCCAGAATGGTGCCTGGCATGGGGCTGGTGACCTGCTCTCCGCCAGCGGGTGCAGCGGCGGCAGGTGCGGGAGCGGCAGCAGGTGCAGGTGCGGCACCGGTCAGCTCTTCCAGCTGGATTTCATAGGCAGTGCCGTTGACGGTCACTCTGTACTTTTTCATAGCAATTTTACTCCTTCTTTACTCGTTTCTTACAGTTTTTTCATGGACAGAATGCGGACGCCGGTGATATCTGTCCCCAGCTCTTCCGCAATCGCGGCAGACACTGCGGCTACCAGCTCCTGACGGTTCGGTTCCGGAGCGGATGCGGCAGGCGCGGGGCCCGCTTTCACAGGCGCAGGCGCGGGTGCGGGCGCCATTCCGCCTACAATTTTGCCCATCAGCATGGTCAGCACGATCAGGCAGATCAGCCCGAAAAATACTGTGCCCATACCCATCAGGCAGACAAACGCACTGGAATACTCCATTTTTTCCCTCCTAAAAATGTAATCGTCATTATTGTAACAAGGTTTTTCCGAAAATACAATCACTTCTCCGAAATTTATTCACAATTTTTTTACAAGCCCGTCCCGACCGAACCAGAACGGGTCCCGTAAACAGGCCGCTTTTGTGGTATTATAACGGAAAATGGGGGAATTCGGGGTTCTTTTGCCGGTATTTGCCGCCGTTAAGACTTTGCTAAAATTTTTTTCGGCTTTTTCCTCCGCCGAGTCAGGGGCTTCCTATGAATTATCATTCCGTCTCCTCCGGGCGCTTCCTGTCCCGGCCCAACCGCTTTACCGCCTTGGTGGATACCGGTCAGGGCGTGCAGACCGTTCATGTCAAAAATACGGGCCGCTGCCGGGAACTCCTGACCCCAGGCGCAAAGGTCTACCTGGAACGCGCTTCCAATCCCGCCCGGAAAACCGCGTTCGATCTGATTGCCGTGGAAAAGGGCGGACTCCTTATTAATATGGACGCTCAGGCTCCAAATCAGGTCTTCGCGGAATGGGCAGCGGCGGGGAACTTTCTGCCTGATGTCACCGCTATCCACAGCGAGTACGTCTGCGGCGCTTCCCGGCTGGACTTCTGCCTGGAAACACCTTCCGGCCTGCATCTCGTGGAGGTCAAGGGCGTGACGCTGGAAGAGAACGGAAGAGCCAGGTTCCCCGACGCGCCGACAGAACGGGGCGTGAAGCATCTCCGGGAACTGCAAGCCGCTGTGGAGGCCGGACTTTCCGCTGCTCTCTTTTTCGTCGTCCAGATGTCCGGCATGAAGAGCGTCGCGCCTAATGACAGCACCCATCCCGCGTTCGGGCAGGCCCTCCGGGAAGCCGCGGCGGCTGGCGTTCAGGTCCTCGCTTACGACTGCGCTGTTACTCCGTCTTCGCTGGAAATCCGGAAGCCGGTCCCGGTAATACTGAATGTAAATATCGATTCTGATAATACTGATTGTAAATGCAAACCATAGTGTACACAGCGGTTTGAGGAATGCAACCAGGCAGTTGCGGAGGGGTTGGTAGACGCTGCCGGCTGGTTGCTGGTATTATGGGGGCATCAATCAAACAAGGAGGATGCTCATGAATCTTTCCGAACAAATCCGGCAGGCCCGTGAAGCCAAGGGGTTGAGTCAGGAGGCCCTCGCGGAACAGCTCGGCCTCAGCAGACAGGCCGTCTCAAAATGGGAACTGGGCGCGTCCTGTCCCTCGCCTGAAAATCTGGAAGCCCTTGGGAATATTCTGGAAGCCGATTTTTCCGGGTCCTCTGCTCTTGAACCCCCGGAAGCTCCCAAAAAACGGCGGCTCTGGCTCTGGGGACTGGTCCTGCTCTCCTGTGCGCTGCTGGCTTTTCTGTTCTCGGCTCCGGAACCTGCCGCCCTTATTACCGCCGTGCGCTTCTACGATGAAACCGGAGCGCAGCTTCATCCGGACCTCGGCGACGGCTGGTGGGCCTTCGAGACACCGGAACAGGGAAGCCAGCCTGTAACCATGGTCGTCTCCTTCCAGAATAGCCGCAGGGCTGATGTGAACGCCGTCTCCCTCTTCTATACGCCTGCGGGAACGGAAACCTTCGACCAGCGGGAACAGTGGTGCGTGCAGGCCGTGGAGGATGGGCTGGATTACGCGCTGTTTGTCCTGAGGCTCCAAAGGGATTTGATGGGGCATCTGGAAATCCGTCTGGAATGCACCGGCGGCGCGGAAGTCTCCGAAATCCTGAATGTCACTGCCGCCTTTCCATAATACCTGAAACAGCAGACCGTGGAAGTCTTGTCCCCCTTCCATGGCCTGCTGTCGTTTTTTTATTTGATCTTCCGGGCTTCCACGTAATAGCGTTTGTCCTGCGCGTGGCCCATGGAGAACGTCTTCCGGGGCAGCACTCCGTCCGCCATCACCGTCTTGAAGAGCTGTTCTTTGCCCATAGCGGGAAGACGGAATCCGATACTGCCGGGCTTTCGTCCAAGCTGTTCAACGACTTCGTCGCCATGGATATAGTCCACCTCGCCGCCGTGATCCTTCAGGTACGCGTCCAGGAAAGCCTGCAAGGTCCCTACGGCCAGCTGTACCCGGGGATGGGGCACCGTCACCACGCCGGAACCGCCCTCGTAGGTATAGGCAATGCTGTGGCCCGGTCCCTCTCCATCGTGGGCGTCGGGATAAAAGGCCATGAACGCCTCCAGCACCTTCTCCGGCTCTACGTCGAACAGCACCCGGTGAATCGGCTCAAACTGTAGGGCGTTATCATGATTGTTCACAACCTCCACCAGGGCGTAACGGGCGGGCAGGGCAGGCCATTCCTCCTCCGGCGTCACCTTCTTCAAATCCTCATAGCACTGCTTTGCCGTCGCCAGCGAGTGATTCCCGTCGCCTACCGCAAACAGCAGAGGGGCCGCGTCCTTCACACTGTATTTCCGCTCCTGTTCCTCCGGCGTACAGAGGGCGGTCAGGGCTTCGGCAACCGCGTCCGTCTGTCCCTCGGTCAAACGCCAGCCTGTGATGTGCCCGCCGCCCTGCTGCAAATCGAAATCATACAGCTTTTCCATTTCCGCGCCTGTCAGGGGTTCAATCACCGTTCCGGCGGGGTCGTCAATCAGCAGCATCACATGGGGCAGTTCTATGGGCGCGTCCTTCCGTACCTTTACCCGGGGCGGGATTCTTGACAGCACCGTGCCCTCAGTCGCCCGGATCAGCGCGCCGGAGCCGGGGGTGAAGTCGTACTGCTCCAGGTCCACCATGCCGATCAGTCCATGCCGGATTCTGCCGTCCGACTGAGCGCGCTCCACATAAATCAGACTGTCCTCCAATGTCCGGAACACGTCTTCTGACAGATACTTTGCCATGGCGTCATTGATTCTGGCGATATGCGCGTCTACGTCCGGCCCGTTCAGCTCCGCCTCGGGAAGAATCAGACGCAGGGCGGACGGCGCGTCTCCTACCGTTTCCTCCACTGCCTGCCAATATTCCGGCTGGGAGGTGAACTGGTCGCAGGCTACCACCGCCCATTTCGTCATATCCACGTCCTTGGGCAGCAGTACGTCCGCAGGGTAAAAGCCTAGTTTCCGGAACTTCTCATTCATGGCCGCACCTTCCTTTCTCTTGTTCGTCATTTTTACGCTGCTTCATTCAGTTTCCACGGGCAGCAGCTTCCCGCCAGGCTGAAAGTCCTCCCGGCGGCGGTCGGGTATCCGAAAAGCATAGTGTCCGCCGAAGGGACCATCAAATCTGGCTTCCTCCGGATGGACGTACTCCCCCTGACGCGCCGGGTCGGGCTGTTCTATCATCTGCACCTGACAGACAAACGATGCGCCTTCCGGTGATACACAGAGGACCTTCGCGCCCTGTCGGAGACTTCCGGTGAGCATTCGGCCTGCCACTGCCGCTCCGCCGCTCCGGAGGGCAAATGCGTCTTCTATCACAAACTCAAACGGACCCGCCGGTTTCTTCCGGAACGAAAACAGCCCCATCACAGCGCCGCCCGTATCGCGTTCAGAAGACCGTCAAACTCCTCGTAGGCGGGTAGATCCGGATAGTCCTTTTTGATCTGTTCCGTGCTCTTGAACAGGAATCCCGCTTTGCTCGCCTGTATCATCGCAAGATCGTTGAAGCTGTCTCCTGCCGCAATGGTCTCGTAGCCGATGGACTGGAGCGCTTTTACCGTCGTCAGCTTTGATTTCTCACAGCGCATTTTAAAGCCCGTGATCTCCCCGCTTTCCGATACTTCCAGCGTGTTGCAGAAAATCGTTGGCCAGTTCAGCTTCTCCATCAGAGGCTTCGCAAACTGCTCGAAGGTGTCGCTGAGGATAATCACCTGCGTTTCCTCCCGCAGCGCGTCCAGGAACTCTTTCGCGCCGGGCAGAGGGTCTATCGTCGCTATGGTCGCCTGAATCTCCTTCAATCCAAGACCATGCTCCTTCAATATCCCCATGCGGAATTCCATCAGCTTGTTGTAGTCCGGTTCGTCACGGGTCGTACGCTTCAGCTCCGGTATTCCGCTCGCTTCTGCAAACGCTATCCATATCTCAGGCACCAGTACGCCTTCCATGTCCAGACATACGATATTCATACGTGTTCTCCTTGTTCTCTCGTTTTTACCCCTTGAGGGCGTTTGCTGCCAGTATAGCAGATTTTTCCCCGCTTGTCACCCATTATTTCCAAATCCAAGTCTTGAAATAACAGATATCAGCTGCTATAATCGACCTGACAAACGAACATCCCTTTTCTATGGCACTTCATTTTATAAGCGTCTGCTGAACGGGGCTCCATTGGCCGTTTGATCTTGTAATTCCCAGCAGGCAAAATGCTGTATCCATGCAGATTTGCTGCCTCCTTCACCTCCACGCCCGGACGTTTATCGCAGCGGACAGAAGGAATGTCAAAAATTATTCTAAAAAAATTTCAGGAAGCCCTTGACAAACTCCGTCGAAGCTGATATAGTATCACTTGCCCGTTGCGGGTGCGTCAAACACGGCGGCATAGCTCAGTTGGCTAGAGCATGCGGTTCATACCCGCAGTGTCCCCGGTTCAAATCCAGGTGCCGCTACCAGATTTCATGAGGCGTCCTTTCGCGGCGCTTCGTGAAATCCTCCATCCCCCCCCATGGCCCGTTGGTCAAGTGGTTAAGACACGGCCCTTTCACGGCTGTAACATGGGTTCGAATCCCGTACGGGTCACCATCCCATAAGACGTCGTCCTTTTCGGCGTCTTTTGGGATACCACCTCCCCCTCTCTTTTGTTTCTTTCATCGGAGGCTTAGCTCAGCTGGTTAGAGCGCATGCTTCACACGCATGAGGCCACTGGTTCGAGTCCAGTAGTCTCCACCAAAGGAATCCCTTAGAGCCACAAGGCTTTGAGGGATTTTTTGTTTCCGTTTGCTGGAAGATTCAGCATCACGAATATCTATCATAACAAGGCTATATTTCTGTTATACCAACCGGACCAGCACCTCTGCCGCCAGTCCCGCAAAATAAACACCTGCTTCCATGGCTGCGGATCAGCTTGTAAAGGGGCAGGTCTTTTCCAGCAATCAAAATCTGCCCTCGCTCCATAGAACTCCTCCTTTCGGCAGGGGGACTTCATTTTCGGATATCAAATCTCAGCAAAAGCATGGGGGATGCCAGATTCAGACATCCCCCGCTGCTTATTCAGAATTCCAGATTTTTGCCGTCCTGCCCAAAGATATGACAGACATTACCGCTGAAGGTCAAATTCAGCTTGTCGCCGGGATGGAAGGTGTCGATATGCGCGCCGCTGGGGTCCATGGTCGGCACGATCACCACCACGTCTTTGCCTTCGGCATTGGCGTGGAAATGGACCTCGCTGCCCATCATTTCGGAAACTTCCACTGTCGCGGTCAGGGTGTTGCCGGGTGCCTTGGCAAGCACCATATGACTGGGACGAACACCCAGAACGATCTCCTGCGCAGAAACCTTCCGTGCAGACAGATTCTTCTGCTTCTCGCCGGACAGCGCCACTTTACAGCCGCCTACAGAGACGCTGTACTGTCCGCCCTCACAGAGCAGCTTCGCGTTGAAGAAGTTCATCTGCGGCATCCCGATAAAGCCAGCCACAAACAAGTTCGCGGGATGGTCAAAGACTTCCTGGGGCGTGCCGATCTGCTGAATCCAGCCGTCCTTCATAATCACGATCCGGTCACCCAGAGTCATGGCTTCGGTCTGGTCGTGGGTGACATAGATGAAGGTAGTGTCGATTTTCTGACGCAGTTTGATGATCTCGGCGCGCATCTGGTTCCGGAGCTTGGCGTCCAGGTTAGAGAGGGGTTCGTCCATCAGCAGAACCTTGGGTTCCCGGACGATGGCCCGGCCAATGGCGACACGCTGCCGCTGGCCACCGGAAAGGGCCTTGGGCTTCCGGTCCAGATACTGGGTGATATCCAGGACTGCCGCGGCTTCCTTAACCCGCTGATCAATTTCACCCTTGCCCATCTTGCGCAGCTTCAGAGGAAAGGCCATGTTCTCATAAACCGTCATATGGGGATACAGCGCGTAAGACTGGAAGACCATAGCGATATCCCGGTTCTTGGGCTCCACGTCATTGACCAGTTTGCCGTCGATGTACAGCTCGCCGCCGGAGATCTCCTCCAAACCGGCTACCATCCGCAGGGTGGTGGACTTGCCGCAGCCGGAAGGACCAACGAGGACGATGAACTCCTTGTCCGCAATATCCAGGTTGAATTCCTGCACGGCAATCACGCCCTGATCCGTTACCTGAAGATTGACCTTCTTTTCCGGATCGCCGGACTTCTTCTTCGGCTTCTTCTGATCGCTGCTGTGGGGATAGATTTTCGTGATACCCTTCAATTTCAGACTTGCCATAGCACTCGGTCCTGACGAAAGGGCCTCCGCCGCCTTCGCCTCGCCCCGGTTGGGACATTACGACAGGTCTCCACACTGCCGCACCGCAGACCGCCGCGGGTTTTCCTCCTTCTTTCTGGTGCCGGCCGCTGTAGGAGTGGAGCAGCGGACCGGCCCGTTGATTATTGCGCACCTTGTGCGGGAAATAAGACAGACCGTCTCATTCTGGGGACAAATTACGGCACAAAGCCAAAGCCTAAAATGGTGAAAGTTTTCTCTTCATCCGCCGGGGCCATGGAAATCTCGATTTTATGACGGCGGGTTTCTGTTCCCTGAAACAGCAGCGCGGCATGGCAATGAGTCCAGTTGACTGCTCTTGGGTCCAGGGTGCGGAGCAGCACGCCGTCTTCCCGGACCTCTGCCTTTCCGAACGCCGGGTTTTCTGAATCCTTGAAAATCAGCATCAGACTCTTGCAGGCAATCTCTAAGACAAAGGGCGCCGGGTCTTTTCCCTTCTGCCAATTATAGGGAAACTGCGGCGTGTTCTCCGTATCGTCATCCAAAAGAACCGACTGCAATTCTATATCCCGCCGCGTAAAACCGCCTGGAGAAATCTGCACGTCCGGCCAGCCGTCTTTTCGGTCCAGCAGGCGGATGGAAGCGTAATCTGTGCCATACAGGGGCAGAGCCATAGGTTCCGGCGGCATGGGCATCTGGCGGTCCAGACGGTCCAGAAGATACAGCAGACAGTCCGCCATGACCTGATGACCGGTATTGGTGGGATGGTACACGTCATAAAAATACTGCCGTTTGCTGAGGACCCGCCCGCCGCTCTTTGGAAGTGAGAACTGCGGTGAAACAGCTTCCAGTACATCGGCCATGGGAAGCTGATACCGGAATCCAATGGGGGCCAGCCGGTCTTTCAGGTTCCAGTCGTTGGCAAAGACGGAAAACAGCAGGATTACCGCCGGATGCTGGGGCTGATCAAGGATTTTCCGGACCAGGCTTTCATAGCACACGCCGTTTGTCTCATCGTCCCCATCGTTGACGGCAAATTCAATCACCACCAGATCCGGCCGTTCCGTTCCATCCCGCCCGATATCCCGGTCATAGCGGAGAATGCCCAGCTGTGAGGGAGTTCCGCCCACGCCGGCCTTGAGATAGCGTACCTGGTCCGGGTCGGAAGCGTAACGGTCCCGGATGGCCTCAAAGCTCCTTCGGGCATAGCACATTTCCTGCGCCGGAACTGCCCCGGCCCCTTGTGTAATGGAACCGCCCAGATACGCAATCGTTACTTTCTGTCCGCACCGCAGCTTCCGCAGAAATTCCTTTACCCGGCGGTTGTTCCCTCCGGAGAGAAACGAACGGGCAATCATGTCCCGATAGGCCCGGCTTTCCCGATCTACGGGGCTGTCCGGGTCCAGGTCCGGCGCGTCGAAGCCGTCCTGCAAATAGAACTTTACGGTCACTTCCGCCAGGTCCCGGTCTGTGGGAAGCGTAAACAGGAATTGTCCCGGTGTCCGGTCGCTTTCCGGCAGTTCCGGCACAGAGAAGACCGTTTCCGTACCGTCTGCCCGAAAGCTGTGCGGCCAACGGCTTCCGCTGCCGGGACCCGCGTCCTCGTAAAAGGCAAGGGTAAAGCCAATTTCCATCGCCGGGTCCGCCGCCTGCGCCGAAACGCCTATGCTGTGGACGATCTGACGGAAGCCTTCCGCCGTATCCAGCCGTGCTGCAAGCCTTTCGTCCAAGCCGCCTACAATCTTTGCCAGCGCGCTCAAACGGCCTCCGTCCAGAAAAATGGGCTGCCGTCCGGTTCCGTCAGACTGGGGTTCGCCTCCGATTTTCTGGTCCAAAAGAACGTAAAAGCCGTTTCTTCGCGTCTGAGGGTCTTTTGGCGCTGTTACGTTCAGCATGAAGACGCGCCTCCTGCCTGCCCGTAATAGGCGTTCGGACCGTGCTTTCTTTGAAAATGTTTTTCCAGTATCCAGGGGGAAGCAGGCCCGGCATGGCTGTCGATCTGCTCGGTAAAGAGGGCCATGCGCGCCACTTCCTCCACGACCACCGCATGATAAACCGCCTGCGCCGGGTCTTTTCCCCAGGCAAAGGGTCCATGACTGCGGCAGATGACGGCGGGAACATGAACCGGGTCCATTCCCCGCTGCCGGAACGTCTCCGCGATGATTTTGCCGGTGTTGGCCTCATAGTCCTCTTCAATTTCCTCCGCCGTCAGACTCCGGGCGCAGGGGATGGGGCCATAGAAATAATCGGCGTGGGTGGTGCCATAAGCGGGGATATCCCGGCCAGCCTGCGCCCAGCTTACGGCATAAGGGCTGTGGGTATGGACAATGCCGCCCAGTTCGGGAAAGGTGTTGTACAGGACCAGGTGGGTTTTGGTATCGGAAGATGGGTGCAGTTTGCCCTCTGCCTGATTGCCCGCAAGATCCATCACCACCATGTCCTTCGGTTTCAGGTCCTCATAGGCCACTCCCGAAGGCTTGATGACAAACAGGCCCGCGTTCCGGTCGATTCCGCTGACGTTGCCCCAAGTATACGTCACCAGATTCCGCCGGGGCAGTTCCATATTGGCTTCATAAACTTTGCGTTTCAGTTCTTCCAGCATAGAGTCATTCCTCCAAGGTTTCCAACGCGGCCCGTTCTGCCGGCAATGCCCTGCGGTAACGGCTCAGGAATCTCTCAAAGCCGTGGATCTCTGCTTCCTCCGCCATCAGCTCCCTGGACTCCGCCCCAGCAAAAACCTTCCGGTCCAGATAGTCCTCCAGAGCCTCCCCCGGTTCCCTCCAGACCTGGTATGCCGCCAGCAGTGCCATGCCATAGGGACCGCCTTCTCCGGCCGTCTCCATCACGGATACCGGCACGGCTGCGGCGGCGGACAGCATCCTCTGACCTACGCCGGGCGTCTTGAAATAACCGCCGTGGGCATAGAGCCGGTCGATCTGAATATGTTCTTCTCCGGTCAGGATGTCCAGACCGATTTTCAGCGTCGCCAGGGCGGAAAGCAGATGGGTCCGCATAAAATTCGCCAGGGTGAAGCGGCTTGTGGGTGTCCGGAGGAACAGTGGGCATCCGGCATCCAGGCCCGTCACGCCCTCGCCGGAAAAGTAGTTGTAGCTCAAAAGTCCGCCGCAGTCCGGTTCACCTTCCAGGGCTTTCCGGAACAGCAGGGGAAAGAGCCGGTTCCGGTCCATCTCCACCCCGGCGGCCTGACAGAATTCGGCAAACAGGCCAACCCAGGCGTTGATGTCGCTTGTGCAGTTGTTGCAGTGGACCATGGCCACCGGCGCGCCGGAAGGAGTCGTCACCATGTCGATTTCGCGGTGAACTCCCAAAGGACGGCCCGTAACAATCATGGCAAAATCACTGGTTCCGGCGGACACATTGCCGGTGCGGACCCTTACGGAATTCGTCGCCGCCATACCGGTGCCCGCGTCGCCCTCCGGAGGAGCCAGCGGGATTCCAGGGCGCAGATTCCCGGACGGGTCCAGGAATTTCGCGCCTGCTTCGGTCAGCGTTCCGGCGTCTTCCCCGGCGGTCAGGACCTGGGGGAATACATCCCGGAAACGCCAGTCATAGCCCTGTTCTGAAATCAGCCTGTCAAATTTCCGGACCATCTCTTCATGGAAATCCAGTTTTCCGCTGTCAATGGGGAACATCCCCGAAGCCTCGCCGATGCCCAGGACCTTCCGCCCGGTCAGCCGCCAGTGGATATATCCCGCCAGCGTGGTCAGGCAGTCCAGCCGGGACAGATGGGCTTCTCCGTTCAGCATGGCCTGATAAAGATGGGCCGCGCTCCAACGCTGGGGAATATTGAAGCCAAAGCATTCCGTCAGCTTTTGGGCGGCTTCTCCCGTGATGGTGTTGCGCCAGGTGCGAAAGGCCGTCAGCTGATTTCCGTCCCGGTCAAAGGGAAGGTAGCCGTGCATCATGCCGGATATGCCGATGGCTCCCACGCGCCGCAGAGGTTCGCCGTACCGCTCTTTCACATCCCAAAGCAGCGTGGCATAGCACGTCTGAAGCCCCTTGTGGATATCTTCCATGGCATAGGTCCAGACGCCGTCTTCCAGTCGGTTTTCCCAATCGAAGCTTCCGGAAGCAATGGGCTTGTGATCCCGGTCGATCAGCACCGCCTTGATGCGGGTGGAACCGAACTCAATGCCCAGGACGGTGTTTTCAAAATCCATTGAATCCCTCCTGTTCCGTATTTACAGACCCGCAGGCTTACTGAAAGGGGTTCTCTGTGGGATAGGGCAGCGTCTTGGGCTGGTTATAGGCAATGTCCTGCACGCCCAGGAACTTGAAGACCTCAAAAAGCGCCTTGCCGTGATGCCCGAATGCTACCGCGCCATGATGGGGATAGCGTTTCTGAATGAGCACGTGGCGGTAAAAACGGCCCATTTCATGGATGGCAAAGACCCCAATGCCGCCGAAAGAACCCGTGGCCACCGGAAGCACCTCGCCTTGTGCAATGTAGGAGCGGAGATTACCGTCACTGTCGCACTGGAGACGGTAGAAGGTGATGTCACTGGCGGCAATATCTCCTTCCAGGGTGCCGCGGGTGAAATCCGGCTCGCTTCCGGCAGGTTCCAGGAGACGGTGCTGGATGAGCTGATATTTCACCGCCCGATCCGCGCAGAGCTTGCAGGCGGGGGTGTTGCCGCAGTGGAAGCCCATGAAGGTATCCGTCAGGCTGTAATCGAACTTGCCCTTGATCTGCTCCTCCCACATTTGAGCCGGAACGGAGTTGTTGATGTCCAGCAGCGTCACAGTATCGCCGGAGACGCACATTCCGATATACTCGGACAGCGCGCCATAGATATCCACCTCGCAGGCCACAGGAATGCCCCGAGAAGCCAAACGGGAATTCACATAGCAGGGTTCAAAGCCGAACTGACTGGGGAACGCGGGCCAGCACTTGTCCGCAAAGGCCACATACTTCCGGGCGCCCTTGTGATTTTCCGCCCAGTCCAGCAGGGTCAGCTCGAACTGCGCCATCCGTTCGCCCAGGTCGGGGTAGTAACGGCCCTCCCCCATCTCGGCAGCCATTTCCGCGCAGACCGCCGGGATTCGGGAATCGCCCGCGTGCTCCCGATAGCTTACCAGCAAATCCAGCTCGGAGTTTTCCTCCACTTCCACGCCCAGCTCGTACAGGCCCTTGATCGGCGCGTTACAGGCAAAGAAGTCCTGGGGCCGGGGACCAAACGTGATGATTTTCAGATTCCGCACGCCAATCACAGCACGAGCGATGGGAACGAATTCCGCAATCATTCCGGCAATCTCCTGGGCCGTGCCTACGGGATACTCCGGAATATAACCCTTCAAATGCCGCATTCCCAGATTGTAGGAGCAGTTCAGCATTCCGCAGTAAGCGTCGCCCCGGCCATTGATGAGATCCCCGTCCCCCTCGGCGGCGGAAACAAACATACAGGGGCCGTCAAAATTCCGGGCAATCAGGGTTTCCGGCGTTTCGGGGCCGAAGTTGCCCAGGAAGACCGTCAGCGCATTGCAGCCCGCGGCCTTCACGTCTTCCACGGCTTTCAGCATATCCTTCTCGTTCTCCACGGTGACGGGGCACTCATAGACCTCCGTGCCCTGTGCTTTGCAGGCCTCCGCAATGGCACTCCGGCGGCGTTCCGACAGGGAGATGATGAAGCAGTCACGGGACACGGCAATCATGCCCAGTTTGACTTCGGGAATATTGGTCAGCTGCATAAAAAGTTCCTCCTTCTCAGATGTCTTTTGCAATATCAATATTTTCTCCGGTCAGGCCCACATAGGCGCCCTGTCCGGCTTCGCTGGATTCAGGATGGGCCAGCAGCCACTTGTTTTTTGCTGTCAGCCAGCCGTCCTCTTCGTTCACGGGAGAAAACACGGGCTTTGCTTCATTGGTTCCCTTGGGCAGCACTACCGCCGCCCGGAAGCCTGTATCCTCCGTCTGGCAAGGCGCGTAATGGAGGGAAGTGGCGTAGACTTCCACCACGGCCCCGGCAGGCGCACGGAATGCCTGAATCTTTGCGGTATCCAGCATTCCGTCTGTGATCTCCTCCTGTTTTGCCAGCAGAAGGATGAAGTCGGACGCGCCGATATTGATTTCGCTGTCCCGATGGTACTCCAGGCAGTTCAGCTTCGTGTTATGCCCCCAGCACATACCAAGCTGAATGGGCATCCCTCCAAAGGCGTGATTTTGCAGCCGCCCGAAAATGGCGCAGTCCTCCAGGGCGGCGATGGACGGCTCGTATGCCACGCCTTCCCCCGGCATGGCGATGTTCTCCATAGCCTGTATCAGCGCCGCGGTGTCATAGCCTGCCAGAACCCTGCCATAGGGCCGGAAGGAAGGGTCGTAAACAGAGGCAATTTTCATTGGATTCTCCTTTACAGAAGTTGTGGAAACAGTGTCTTGCAGGCGGGATAGATTTTCCGGAACTGCTGGTACCGGGCGTCATAAAGGGCGGTCAGGGCCGGGTCAGGCTCCACGGTATCCGCTGTTTGCACCAAGGCATCCGCCGCCGCCTGGACCGTGGGGAACTGACCGGCAGCAACCATGGCCAGCATCGCGCCGCCGTAGCCGGGTCCCTGTTCGGTGGCGGGGATGTCCAGCGGAATGCCCAGGACATTGGCCAGGATGGTCCGCCAGAGCCCGGATTTGCTGCCCCCGCCGCAGAGCATGGAGCGTGGAATGTCGATCCCCAGACTTTTCGCCACCTCAAAGCTGTCCCGGATGGCAAAGGACACGCCTTCCAGAACCGCTTGCAGGAGATCGGCCCGTGAGGTATCCATGGTCATGCCGATGAAGCAGCCGCGGGCGTCGGTGTCGTTGATGGGACTGCGTTCGCCCATCAGATAGGGCAGGAAAAACACATGATTCCGGCCCAGCTTATCCTGTGTAATGGCCGCCTGTTCCCCGGCGTAATCCTGGGTTTTGAAGATGTCCTCCATCAGCCAAAGATTACAGCTTGCGGCGGAGAGCATACAGCCCATAAGATGATATCCGCCGTCAGCATGGGCAAAGGAGTGCAGAGCGTTGCTGGGGTCCACGCTGAAGCAGTCCGAGGAGATAAAGATGGTGCCGGAGGTGCCTAGACTGATGTTGCAGCCGCCATTGCCTACGGTCCCGGTGCCCACAGCGGCGGCGGCATTGTCCCCGGCTCCGGCGCAGACGATCACGGTCTCCGGCAGGCCCAGAGCCCGGGCAATGTCCGGCAGCAGCGTCCCCACCGGCTCCCAGCTTTCGCGGAGTTTCGGAAGCTGTTTTTCCGTAATCCCGCAGATGCCGCACATTTCCGCCGACCAGCGTTTCCGCGCCACATCCAGGAGCAGCATTCCGGAAGCGTCGGAGTAATCCGTGGCATGAACGCCGGTGAGACAATAGACCAGATAGTCCTTGGGCAGCATGATTTTTTCGATTTGCCCGAACAGCTCCGGTTCATTCTCCCGCATCCACAGCAGTTTGGGGGCAGTGAACCCGGCAAAAGCGATATTGGCGGTATATTGGCTCAGCTTTTCCCGCCCGATAATGCCGTTGAGATAATCGACTTCTTTGGCAGTGCGTCCGTCGTTCCAGAGGATGGCCGGACGAAGAACCGCGTCTGTACGGTCCAGCGCCACCAGACCGTGCATCTGCCCGCCGCAGCCGATTCCCTTGACCTGAGCCGCGTCGAAACCAGTCAGCAGTTCCGGCACGCCCTCCAGCACCGCCTGCCGCCAATGAGCCGGGTCCTGTTCGCTCCAGCCCGGACGGGGGAACGAAAGCGGATATTCTTTTGTAACCGTGTTCTGTACCTGCCCCGTTCCGTCTACCAAAAGCAGCTTGCAGGCGGAAGTTCCCAGGTCAATTCCAATGTACAGCATAGCATCACTCCTCCTGTAATAAAATACGCGTCAGATGGCTTTGCTGACGGCGGACCGGCCTGTGAGCTGGTACGTGCGGGCGTCGGGCTGGCCGGTATGGGCGTACAGGGTCCAGCTGCCACTGCCTGGAACGCGCTCCCCTTGTTCATTGACCACGGTAAAGGCTCTGGGGTCTATGGGGATTTCCAGCGTCTTCTGTTCTCCCGCTTCCAGACGCACCCGCTGGAATCCGCAGAGAATGGGATTGGCAGGAGCGTCGGGGGATTTCTCATCTTTGATATAGAGCTGGACCACATCCTCAGTCCCGCGCTGTCCCTGGTTTCTCACCTGCACCACAGCCTTGCCGCTGTCCGCCGAAAGTCCCGTTACCACAACATCTCCGTAGGTCAGACCGTAGCCGAAGGGATAGAGAGGCGTTCCCTGATAATAACGGTAGGTCCGGTTCCGCATGGAGTAATCAGTAAAGGCAGGCAGTTCCTCCAGCGCGTCATTCCGGTAGAAGGTCACAGGCAGCTTGCCGGAGGGGGATTTTTTGCCGAAAATCAGTTCCGCGATGGCCTGGCCTCCCCCGGCGCCGGGATACCAGCCCAGAAGAACGGCGTCCGCCTGGTCCTGGGCCTCGCTGAGGTCGATGGCGCTTCCTGCCAGGAGAACCACCAGCGTGGGTTTCCCTGCCGACAGGACGTGCCGCAGAAGCATCCGCTGAGGCGACGGCAGGAACAAATCCTCTTTGTCCCCGGACCCGGCGGCGTTGCCCTCATCAGGCTGTTCTCCTTCCAGGGTTTCGTCCAGTCCCAGAACCAGAATCACCACGTCGCTGTGCCTTGCCACCGTCATAGCCTCCGCCATACGGTCGCCGGCCTGGGCCAATGGCTCTATCCGGTCCCGCCAGAGGTGGCAGCCTTCCGCGTACAGCACCCGGCCCCGGCCAGCCATGGCGTCCTGGATACCCTCCAGCACGGTGACATAGCGGGACGCGGTGCCGTGGTAGTTGCCCACCAGCGCCGCCCGGCTGTTGGCATTGGGACCGATCACCCCGACAGTCCCCACCGTTTCCGGGTCCAGCGGCAGAAGACCGTTGTTTTTCAGCAGCACGCAGGATTCCAGGGCGGCTTTATGGGCCAGGGCCAGGTGTTCCGGGCACTCCACCGCCTCATAGGGAATGGCGTCGTACGCGCTCCCCTCCCCCAGGACGCCCAGGAGATACCGGGTAGTAAAGAGCCGCTCGGCAGCGATGGTGATGTCCTCCTCGGAAATCAATCCCTCCCGCAGGGCCAGAAGCAGGCAGCGGTAGCAGTCTCCACAGTTCAGGTCACAGCCGTTTTTCAGAGCCAGGGCCACGGATTGGGCAGTATTCTCCGTGACCATATGCCCGGTATGAAAATCCCGGATGGCCCAGCAGTCGGAAACCACATGGCCCTCGAACCCCCACCGGCCCCGAAGAATGTCTTTCAGCAGCGTTTTACTTCCGCAGCAGGGTTCGCCGTTGGTACGGTTGTAAGCGCCCATGACGGCCTCCACTCCGGCCTCTTTGACGCAGGCTTCAAAAGCGGGAAGGTATGTCTCCTCCATATCCCTGGCAGAAGCTACAGCGTTGAACTTATGCCGCAGGCTTTCCGGTCCGCTGTGAACGGCGAAATGTTTGGCGCAGGCGGCGGCTTTCATGGTCTCACCGTCCCCCTGAAGGCCCCGGACATAGGCTTTCCCCAGCCGGGAGGTCAGACAGGGGTCCTCGCCGTAAGTCTCATGTCCCCGGCCCCAGCGAGGGTCCCGGAAGATGTTGACATTGGGGGACCAGAAGGTCAGACCTTTGTAAATATCCCGGTCATCCTGGGCGGAAAGGGCGTTGTATTTGGCCCGGCCTTCCGTCGCCGCCACGTCTCCCAGCTTTTCCAGCAGCTCCTCATCGAACATGGCCGCAAGACCAATGGCCTGGGGAAAACTGGTGGCGGTCCCGGCCCTGGCTACGCCATGAAGTGCCTCGTTCCACCAGTTGTAGGCGGGGATACCCAAACGGGGAATGGGCGGCGCGATATAGCTCAGCTGGCCGGCCTTTTCCTCCAGGCTCATCTGCGCCACCAGAGCCTTGGCCTTTTGCGCCGCTTTTGTTCGATCCATAAAATACTCCTTTACTTCTGATACTTCAGATGTGAGTCCGGTTGCAGTCCTTGATAATGAAAGTCCAGAAAATCCGCGGTTCCTCCCGGCTGTTCCGTCCCATAGCAGAACAATCCGAAACGGCATCCGGTGAACAGGTCCAGCTTGAAATACAGTTCCTGCATGATCCCCAGAGGCTTCCAATTTCCCGACTCGTCCAGATAAGAGAACGCGGCGGTATCCGGTTCCCGTGAGAAATCCGCGTCCACTCGAAGGGTCTCCACCGGTCCGGCGGGGATAGCGGCGTATTCCACCGGCGGACGTTCGTAATCCGATTCACTCCGATTGCCGCGTTCTTCCGCCGGACGGCCCAGCATAACCAGCACATAGCCGCCGTTCCGCCGGGTCAGGGCAATCGCGCCGTAACAGCCTTGAAAGGCACAGATTCCAGCATAATCTCCCTCTTGCAGTCCCGTTCCGTCCACCGTCACCCACGCCCCGCACGCCGGACCGGTACAGCGCTGGGTGAGCGTATTCCGGGCCAAAATCAGGTTTGGGCTGACGCGTCTGGCAGTCAGCCGGAACGCGCCAGGACGTGCTGTAAGGGACCAGCCGTCCGGGTCCGGGCTGTGGCTGAACTGCCAGTAACTCGCCAGCCGGACGGTCCCTGTTTCATCCGGCGCACAGCAAAAAGAATCGCCGTTCAAAGATGGGTCTGCCGCAAATGTCCAGGCTTTCCCACAGTCCAGAACCGGGAAGCCTTCCGGGTCAAAGGTCAGGGGCATCCAGACCGGCGAACGGCCCAGCGCGCCCCGGTCCTGGAAGAAAAATCCATACCAGTTTCCCTTCGGGTCCTCTGTCATGCCGCCCTGGGCAATGCCGAAGCCCCGCCAGTTTCGGTCCTCGTCCAGAATCGTCTTTTTCCGGAACGGCCCCGTCAAAGAGTCCGCCAGAAAGCAGTCCTGTGTTTTCAGACAGCGGCTTCCCTGGGGCATATGGCAGGTGAAGAGATAATACCGGCCATCCCGCTTATAGAAATGGGACCCTTCATAGCCAAGACGCTGGCCCGGCTGGTCAGTCACAAGAACGCGGTGCAGTCCGTTGGGTTCCGGCCCCCAGGTCTTTGGGTCCAGTTCCGTGAGATACAGCGTGGTATTTCCGTGGATGATGTAAACCTTGCCGTCCTCGTCAAAGAACAGCGACGCGTCATAGAAAAAGCCGTTCATTTCCGTTCTCTGCCAGGGTCCGGCGGGGTCGCTGGCCCGGAAGAGCAGGGATTTATGGGTATCGTTACAGGCAAATGTCAGATAGAACATTCCCTGATGAAACCGCAGAGACGGCGCCCACATCCCCTGCCCGTAAATCTGCCGCCCGTCTTCCAGCTTATGGGCGGGATTGTCTTCCAGCCGGTCAAAAACGTGGCACAGGAACTCCCAATGGACCAGATCGCGGGACCGTAATATATCCCCGCCGGGCATAAAATACATGGTCGTGGTGGCCATATAGTAAGTATCGCCTACCCGAATGATATCCGGGTCCGGGAAATCGGCGTGAACGGCTGGTTCAGGATTCCGCGCCATCATTGGATATTCCGCGGGTTCCGAGGCCCTCCAGAGTGAATGAGGCCAGATTGGAAATGCCCTCGCCCCGGTAAGTGAAATACAGCGCCTGCACGCCGTCTGGAATGGCAATCTCCGCCTGGAAGGTTTTCCATTCGTTGGTATGGCTTACGGGAATCCCGCCCAGGACCGCTCCATCCCATTGGGTACGGACCTCGTAGACGCCCGCGCCGCCTCGGACTTTTACCGATATCCGACAGACGCCCTCGCAGCTGAAATATTTGAACCCTGCCGCCGCGCCGTCCCGCAGGTTGGCAATGTGGGCAAAGCCTTCCATACCGTCCGGAGCGTCCTGGGTGATGCGGGGAAAACGGCAGTCCATCCAGTCACCGGGGGAACCAGTGGTCAGGGCAGGATGGCGGCAGTACAGATTGCAGGCGATATGGGCCGGATATTCGCCCCGTCCTTCCAGAGGCCCGCCGTTGCCGCCGCAGGAGGTCAGTTCCACCTGGGGAATCGTCCCGTCCGAAAGAATGGCCACCGGCTCCATGCACCCCTGACGGCTGAAGTTGGTGCCGTTGGTATGGCGGTGATAGAAAATATACCATTGGCCGTTGATCTGCTCCAGACAGCCGTGATTGTTTCCGCCGTAAAACATAGGCTGCCCGGCGGGTTTGTAGGTGTCAATATGCAGGTCGCAGTTGCTGACAATCACGCCGCCGTAAATAAAGGGCCCAAGGGGAGAATCGCTGAGGGCATAGCTGAGCTCATGGTGATGGGTGGTGGAGTAAATAAAACAGTAGCGATCCCCCACCTTCCGGATAGAAGACGCTTCAAAGAATGGAAAGTCCTCGAAGCTGGTTCCTACGGCATGGGACGCGCTGGGCACAACGGTGACGGGTTCCTGCCGCACAGTCAGCATATCCGGTTCCAGCACTGTGACCATAGCGCCCTTTCTGCTGGTATCTGCGGCGGGACAGAAGCCTGTGTAAAGATAGACCGCGTTGTCCTCAAACAGCACGCCGGGGTCAAACTGGGGCGGGTCTCCCGGTTTTTCTCCCAGCCGGGTCCCGTCGGGATGATGGACGTATCCCAGGAACTGATATCGTCCTGCCGGGGTGTCGCAGACGGCTACGGAAATGACGGGCAGCTGGTCCAGAACGTAATAGAGATAATATCTTCCATCCGGTCCCTGGGTCACGTCGGGGGCAAAGAGCAGCAGGTCTCCGTCCGGATTGGCGGGGTCGTCGGCGCGGGTGTAGGTCACGCCCTCATAACGCCAGTCCGCCAGATCGTCCACCGGCGCGGACCAGCAGACATAATCGTTCAGGCAGTAGTTATAGCCGCCGAAACGGTCGTGGGAACCGAAAATATACACGCGGTCCCCGAACACATGAGGCTCTCCATCAGGAATGTACTCCCAGGAGGGCAGATAGGGATTGAATCCTTGCTTTTTCATAATGATTCCTCAATAAATCCGATAATTTCCGCTGAGGGCCAGAAACGCGAAGAAATAGAGGCAGTTGTCGTAATACCGCCGGGGGCCTGTGCGGAGAGGGGTCTCCCAGAAACGGCGGACACAGGCTTCCGCCCAGAGACCGTCCGTGACAAGACTGGCGGCGGCATTCACAGCGGTGATGGCCACGGGGTGCAGCGCCGGAAGAGGCAGGACGGTCCCATCTACTTCATAGACCGCCCGGTCATGGTCCCGGACTGTCCCGCAGAAGAATTTTTGCAGACGCCGGGCCTCTTCTTCCGCCCAGGGAGTGCGCCCGAACCAGACGGCGTCCAGGGCAATGTTGAAAATGGTCCGGTAAGCGTCGCTGTAGTACCAGTCGTGACGGCCTCCAAAACGCGCCGGGTCGGTCTTTTGCGGGCGGCCTTCCATGTCGGCGTACTCGGCGCAGAGCCCCGTCTCCGGATGGCAGCATTTGACCCAATATTCCCGGCTGGCTTGGGCGGCCCGCTTCCAGAAAGGACGGTCTTCCTCATTGGCCCATAACGCGAACAGCTCGTAAAAATGGGGCAGATGGTAGCTGGGGTCGGAAAAATCCTCCTCGGTAATAAAGCGGATCAGATGGTTGGACGGGTCCCACATAGGCCGTCCGCCGCTGCCGTCTTCCCCTTTGTGCAGGCAGGTGTGCAGCAGTTCCCGGGCCTGGGCCTCGTAGTTCAGCAGGCCCTCGCCGTTTCCCCAGCGATGGGCGGCGAAAAAGAGCGCCATGGCGAAATATTCCTCCCCGTCCGGCGCGGCGCCCCAGGCGTTTTTCCGGCCGTCCAGACCGCAGCTCCAAGCGAAATATCCCGCGTTGGGGCCTTCACTCAGGTACATATATCGCTTCGCCCATTTCCACAGCCGGTCAAACTTTGCCTTCTGGTCCATCTGGACGCACATCATCATGGCATAGCTCATGCCCTCCGTGCGCACATCGTGATTGCCGGTGTCTTCAAAGCAGGCCATATCCGGCTCTACAGGACGGTACAGCCGCTGTTCATCGCCGCCGCAGAATATGGCGTCAAATATCGTCTTTGTCCGATTCGTGATCTCTTCGGGGGCATAGCCCAGTTCCGCAAAGAGATTGGGGTATTCTTGCGTATAATTTGTTTGTTCTGTCATAAAACACTCCGTTTGTCAGGATGGATTCTGTTTACCCGCGGTTTCCTCCAGATTCCGGAGGACGGGCATCAACGCTTTGCTGATGGTGTAGATCATCAGGATGGGAAGAAACAGGATGCTGAACAGCCGCAGAGGGGTATTCAACTGTGTAATCAAGATAAATTCGGCCAGCAGCGCCGCCGTAAGAAGCAGACTCCGCCGGAGATCAATGAGGAAAATTCCTCGGGCGTTGGCCAATCCCGCCAGAAGGCCGTTTTTGTAGCGGGCTTCCAAGGCAAAGACATAGAGAAAGTGCATCAGAAGCAGAATCAGAACCGCAATTCCCGCAATCAGCAGGCTGGTGGAGTCGCCGATTTGCTCTTCAATCAGCTTGACGTCCATCCAGACGCTGCCCAGGCCCGCCAGGAGAATCAGCGACAGCGGAACGCCGTGCTTCAGATTTTTCACGAAAGCCGTCCAGAACTGGGCCGTCATGCTGCTTCCCTCCCGGTCCTCCGCCATCTTCAGCGTCACCGAAAACGCCGCGATGGTGGAAGCCCCCGCCGTCACAATGGGAAGACAGCCCAGCAGCCAGTAAAAATTCAGAATCAGCAGATTGGTAATCCGGGTCCCGGCGGCAAGAACCGGTGAATCCAGGCGCATGGTACGACCTCCTTTACTCTGCCGCGCCCGGGGACGGAGAGAAGGGGGAGATTCCCTCCATCCCCGGCGGGACAGGTTCGCGTTATTCCTTTACGCTGCCCAGTGTCAGGCCCTGCACGAAATACTTTTGCAGGAACGGGTACAGGCAGATGATGGGCAGCATGGTGAGAATCGTTGCGGCGGCGCGGACGGACGTGGGCGTGACCGCACCGGCAGCGTTTTTCATGGCTTCCGCGCTGGTGCCCTGGTTCGTCACCGAGGACAGCAGCTTCATCAGTTCGTATTGCAGCGTCGTGTATTTCTCGCTCATGCGGTTGTAGAGCATGGCGTCAAACCAGGAGTTCCACTGGCCTACCGCGCAGAACAGGGCGACCGTGGCATACACCGGTTTGCAGAGGGGGGAGATGATCTTGACGAAAATCGTGGTATAGCCCGCGCCGTCGATCTGGGCGGATTCTACCAGACTGTTGGGAATGCTGTTGGTCATGTAGGTCCGGATCACCAGCATATTGTAGCAGCTGATGGCTCCGGGAATGACATAGACCCAGAAGCTGTTGGTCAGACCCAGGGCCTTATAGAGCAGGAAGACCGGAATCAGGCCGCCGTTGACATACATGGTGATGACCCAGAACATGGAGAGAGACCGGCGGAAGATAAACTCTTTCCGGCTGATGATGAAGGCCAGCACCGCGTTGAGGAACAGAGAGAGCAGCGTTCCGACCACGGTCCGGGCTACGGAGATTTTCGCGCCGGTCAGCAGGTTCTCTTTTTCCAGGACGGTGGCAAAGTTATTGGTGGTCCACAGGCGGGGCCAGATGTGGATGCCGCCCCGCAGAGCGTCCGTGCCGTCATTGAACGCCACCGCCAGCGTATTGAGGACCGGATACAGCGTGATAATCACAAAGAGGACCATGATGATGGTATTGAAGAACGTAAAGACCTTATCGCCGGTGGTGGGCTTGATCTTTTTTCCTGTTGCTTTTTGAGCCATAAATCACAGCCTCCCTTCTTAAAACAGCCGCTCTTCGCCGGACCGCTTCGCAATCTGGTTGGCGGCGACGATGAGGATGATGCTGACCACGCTCTTGAAAATACCGGCGGCAGTACCGATGGCGTAGTCACCCTGGCTGATGCCCCATTTCAGAACGTAGATGTCGATGGTCTGGGAGACGCTCTGCACCAGGCCATTGCCCAGCAGGTACTGGACCTCGAAGCCCGCGTTCAGGACGTTGCCCACGTTCATCAGAAGCTGAATCATGATGATGGGCCGGATGCCGGGAAGCGTTACCGCCTTGATCCGGTCCCAGCGGCCCGCTCCGTCAATCTTGGCCGCCTCATACAAAGAGGGGTCAATGGCTGTGATGGCGGCTAAGTAGATGATGGCGTTCCAGCCGGTCTCCTTCCACACGTTGGCAAAGACCACGATGCCCCAGAAAAGTTGGGGGTAGGCAAAGAAGTTCAGAGGCTGGTCCAGGATGTGGAGCCCTACCAGAATCTCATTGACGATGCCGCTGCCGGAGAGCATATCATGGAGGATGCCTGTGACGATGATCCAGGACAGGAAGTGGGGCAGATAGGAAATGGTCTGCACCAGTTTTTTCCCGTTTTTGCTCTTGACCTCGTTGAGCAGAATCGCAAAGGCAATGGCCGTCACAAAGCAGAAGACCAGATTCAGCACGCCCATGCAGATGGTATTCCGCAGGGTGCGCAGGAAGGTCACGTCGCCAAACAGCTGGGCAAATTTCGCAAAGCCTACAAACTCAGAGCCGAACAGCCCGTTCTTAGGTTTGTACTCCTGGAATCCGATGACCCAGCCGCCCAGGGGGACATAGTAGAAGATAAAGCCAAACACAAAGAAGATGACCGCCCAGAAAACCAGGACTTTCTGTTCCCTCACCTTCTGCCAGAAGGTCTTTTCATGCCGGGCAAGAGGAACTGTCGTGCTTTTTCCCGCCATAGTTCACATCCTTTCCGGAGAAACGGGCAGGAACTACCCGCTTCTCCCTGTCATGTTCTCCCGATTTGGAAGAGCGGGTTTATTCGTATTTCGCCGCAAGTTCCAACCGGGCGTCCAGTTCGGCCTGCATCTCCGCCAGGAAGTCCTCAGGTTTGGCGGTGGCGTAGGCTTCCAGATACTCGTTCCAGGCGGACTCAAAGTCGCTGGAAAGGACGACCTTGGGCAGATACTCATGCTTGATCTCGCCCATCCGGGTCCAGGCAACGCCGCCGGGAGTCGCGGTGGTCATATTGTTGGAATGGGAATACATGGGATACCAGGGACCGGGAATCTCGTTCGCGCCGATCATCTGGACATGGGTCTTTACTCCGTAGGCGTCAAAGCAGCGCTTCACGTCGTCGCTCAGGGCGTCATAGAACTCGTTGGGCTGGAATTCCGGACGGGCCGCGTTGATGCCGTCCTGGTCCATGCCGGTGTAGGCGGGGAAGTAGCTGTAATCGCACAGATGGCTGGCCTTGTACCCGGTGTCGGCGGCGTTCATGCGCTGTTCCGGCGTTTTGTAGAAAAGGCCGTTCTCGTCCACCATATAGTCCACGTCCTTCACTCCCCACCAGCGGAGGGTATGCACTTCCGGTTCCATCAGGTCGCTGATGAACTGGAGCGCGCCAGGCACGTCCTTGCAGCTGACGGTAATGCCCAGGCCGTTGGCGCTGTTCATGATGGAGCCGCCTGTAAACCAGCGGTTTTGGATGCCCTTGTCAATGGTGATGCCCAGAGGAACATAGTCGCAGCCCTTCTGATTCAGGCCCGCCTGCTTCAGGGCGTCCGTCACAGTATAACCGAAGTTCCAGTACTGGTCCACCATGCCCAGGACCCGTCCGGTGGAGAGCTTGGCGATATATTCGTCATAAGTCTGGGTAAAGGACTCCGGGTCGATTATGCCCTTTTTGAACTCCTCGTTGAGCTTGGCAAAATACCGCTTGGCTGTGGGCGTGGTGTTGTAGTCCACGATTTTCATGTTGTCGGTGTCCACGATGACGGAGCCGTCGTTGGGATAGCCGTCCAGGAACTCCGGGGGATTCTCCAGGCAGTAGTACCGCCAGTCGTCGCAGAGGATGGTATAGGGAATATTGGGGGTACCGTCCTCCATGGTGGGATTGGCGGCCTGATAGCGCTCAATGAGGTCGAAAAACTCGTCCAGCGTCTCGATCTTGGGATAATCGGCCCATTCCAGAACCCGGGTCTGAATCCAGAATGCCTCGTCGGGAGTTGTGGTAGTGGCAACCTCGTTCACCCGGTTGAACTGAGGTATCCAGTAGATATGGCCATCGTCACGGCGGACCATATCCCACTGCTGCTCACTCCAAAATTCCTTGATTCTGGGATAGTCGTCCCAATATTCATCGATCGCAATCAGTGCGCCCGCGTCATAGAGCTGCTGCATGGCGTCAGAGCCGTCGATGAAGTCGGGATACTCGCTGCCGGCAATCAAGGTGCCCACTGCCTCGGAAGCCGTCTGACCCGTCAGCCAGTTCAGCTTGCACTTTGCGCCGGTGATCTCAGCGATTTTGGCCTGAATCTCATTGTCGCTGTTGATTTCCGCGCCGGGGACCGCGAAGAAGGCGGTAAACTCCTTCACGCCGTCCTCTTCCTCTCCTCCTCCGCCGCAGGCCGTCAGTGACAGCATCATCAGTACGGCCAGGAAAGCTGCTATTGCTTTTCTCATGTCCAATATCCTCCTCTTACTGTTTTTGACGGAACGTCTCCCGCCGTGTCGCCTAAAATTATGAAGTTTTTTTAAATTTTTCTCAATCCGGCAAATTTTATAAGAAGCAGGGGTAAATTATAGCTGGCCGCAGAACACGACCAGCTATTTTGTGCATATTCACGAAAACATAGCGCCTATTCCATGTGCATCTTGCGGTAATTGGAGGGTGTGCAGCCCTTTGCGGCAATAAAGCGTTCAATAAAATAATCCAGATCCTGGTAGCCTACCGCCCGGGCGACGGTATAGACCTTGTCACTGGTGGAGATCAGCAGCATGGCGGCCTGCTCGAGACGGATGTTGTTCAGATAATCCCGGAACGACACGCCGTATTTCTTCTTGAACATCTGACCCAGATAGGCGCTGTTGACATAGTATTTCTGACTGAGGCTCTTGAGAGTGAGATTCTGCGCGTAGTTCTGCCGGGCCTCCTGTTCAATCTGCTGCAAAATATCCCCGCCGTCTTTCTGGAGGGATTGCAGATAGTCCGCGTACTCCTGCATAAAGGAAACCAGCTTGTCCGGGTCGGCGCGCTCCTGTCCCAGAAGATTCTTTTGCAAATGCTGGAGCAGTTCCTTTTGATTCACGCCCTCGTCCCGCTCGCAGGCCAGCCGGACCATCCAATAGAGCAGATAATCCATGTTCAGCCGCAGCAGCTCGAAGTCCGCCCCTGTCCCGATGGTCCCGAATACCGCTCCTACAGCCTCCCGCATTCTGGCCTTGTCGTTCTTCTCAACGGCCTGAATCAGCGTATCCAATGCCGCCGCGCTGACGCCTCCTTCCCCGGCGTTCATGCCCGGCTGATAGAACTGCACCGGCGCGGGATTGGACAGATACCGGCGCATGGTCTGTAACTGCACCGCCGTCTGATAGGACCTGCCCAGCCCGGTGATATGCGGCACCCGCTCCCCAACGAACAGCGTCACAGGAGATTGTATTGCTGTCTGAATCTTCTGCTGCATCCCATAGAGAAAATCCTCTTCGCTCCCGCCCATCCCCGGGCAGAAAATCAGGCCCACGCCGCAGCAGTTCCGATCCGGGGGCGCGTTCAGCAGATGGTCTTTCCAGCCGCCCAGAATCTCCCGGCATTTTGCGGCCAGCTCCCGGCGGTAATCCCGAACCTGCTTCGCGGACACCCTTCCGCCGGTCTGCCGCAGGATGGAGACATACCGGACGCTCCCCGTCAGTTTCAGCCGGGATTTCACAAAGGCGATGGTCTTGTCGTCATACTGCTCCTGCAGCAACGCCAGCAGATTCTGGGCCAGATACGCGCTGCTGTATACCTCGTCCCGCTTTCTGCCCTCACTGTTCCGGCGGCAGCTGGCCCGGACCTTTTGCAGCAGTTCCGTGAGCTGGTCCGTCATGACGGGTTTCAGAAGATAGTCCATGCAGTCATATCGAAGGGCCTGCCGGGCATACTCAAAATCACTGTAGCCGCTCAGAACCACAAAATGCGCGTCTGAAATCTTATCCCGCCGCAGAATCTCCAGCAATTCCAGTCCCCCCATTACCGGCATCTGGATATCCGCGATAATCAGATCCACCGGGTGCTTTTTCAGAAACGCCAAAGCCTGCCTGCCATTGGACGCCGTGCCTGCAATCGTGAAGCCCGCCGCCTCCCAGTCCACCAGCACGGAAAGCCCTTTGGTGATGAACGGCTCGTCGTCGACCAGCAGCGCTTTCAGCATCGTTTCATTCTTCATCCCGCGCCTCCTTCAGAATGATGGTGATGGTAGTGCCGATATTCTCCTCGCTTTCCACCGTGAACCGAGCCCTTCCGCCGGAGACTTTTTTCAGCCGCAGACAGGCGTTGATCATGCCGATATGTCCCCGCTGTTTCAGCATCTCAATATCCGCCTGATTCATCCGCTCTTCCAGAAGCTCCTGCTGTTCCTCCGGCATCCCGACCCCTGTGTCTTCCACCTCCAGCAGCGCCTGCCCGTTCTGACGCCGGACACGGACGAAAATCCAGCCGTGATTCTCCTTCCGGGAAACCCCGTGGAGACAGGCGTTCTCCACAAAGGTCAGCAGCGACAGCTTCGGAATCTGGAGTCCCTCGCAGCCGGGTTCCACGTCGATCCGGTAAGAGAACCGGTCCCCTAACCGGTAGCGCTGTAATTGCAGATAGGCTTCCACACAGCGCAGTTCGTCGCTCAGGGGAATCACGTCCGCGCCCCAGTCTACATACTGCCGCTCAATATAGGCCAGCATCCCGATCATTTCCGCCGTCTTCTTCTCGCTCTTCAAAAGACTCTGCATCCGAATGCTTTCCAGAACGTTGAACAGAAAATGAGGGTTGATCTGACTCCGCAGCGCCAGAAGTTCCGCCTGCTGCCGGGCCAGGTCAATTTCCTGTTCCCGCAGACGGCTCTTGTACACAGTCTCTATGAGTTGGTTGGTGCGCCGGGCCATCTCGTTGTAGGTCCCCATCAGCATTCCAACCTCATCCTGCCCCTGTACCCGGTCCAGCAGGGGCATCACGCCGTCGTTCGCATTCCGGACGGTGGCGGTCAGAAGCTGAAGGCGTTCGATGAAGGAGCGGTTCAGATAGGAAATAAATACAGTGGGCAGAAGCAAGTTCAGCAGAGCCAGCAAAAGCAGCGGGAGCCAGTTCTGTCGCATAAATTGGCCGAGATTCATGTTTCGGTCCACGGCGTAGATCTCCAGACGGCAGCCGTAGAGGTCCAGAGCCTTGACGCCGCTGCTTTTTTGGGCCAGTTCCGGCGGGGTCTTCTCAAATGGCGTCCAGGGTTCTGAGGACTGCACATTGGAACAGACAAGCTGGCCGTTCATGCAGACATACAGATCTGTCTCGTAGTTCGCCGACTGAATGTCCTGTTCAAGCCGCAGATAGTTTATGTCGATTTTTACTGCCTTTTCCATGGGGTCCCACAAATAATAATTCATCCGGCGCACAAGGGAAATCTGACGCTGCCCGGAAACGCTGACGGTACGGCTGTCGTCATAGTTGGTCAGCAGCAGGATGTTCTGGCCGGACTCCTGCAAAGCCTGATACCATGCCTGTTCCGGGTCCAGCTGCCGGAAACAGCCGCCGTTCAGGATGGACTCGTTTCCGGCGCAGATCATGATGGCGAATTTCCCGTCCCGCAGAGAGTCGATGTACAGAGAATCCGCCAGCAGCTTCCGGTAGTCGTTGTAGTAGTCCAGCGGCGTCTCAAATTCCGTGTTCAGAAATCGGTTGATGTACTCGTTGAGATAGATATTCTGCGCAGTCCCGGCGGCGTCCTCCACGGTGCTGGTCAGATAGTATTCCGCCGCACTCAGAGAGTCGTGACGGGCTGAATCCTGCTGGTAAGCTGCCAGCATCCAAAGAACCAGGCCGTCCGTAATCAGCAGCGGAATCAAAATGCAGAATACAAACAGACAAACCAGCTTCCTGCCAATCGGAATGTCGTTCAGGCGTGTGATTACCCACTGCCCCGGCAGCGTTGTTCGATGCACTCTCACAGGCATCCCCCTTATCATTTGTTTGCAGGCATTATAAAACACGATGGTTCATGTTGTCAACGCATCCCATATAATGCCGCTTGTATTCTGCACAGCACGCGGCGTTTACTTTCACTGCAAAATCATTCTGTCAGAGAAATCCGAAGAGAGCCAACCGCCGCGCAAGGTATGAATACGCAGAGCCGGGAGGTAAAAGAAATGGCAGAAAGTACATACAATACCGGCATTTATTGCAGGCTGAACAACGACGGCGAACGGGATGGAGAATCAAAACAGCGGTACGTCCGGGAACAGGCCTGAAACGAACTTTGCTGGGGTAAGATAGCGTAACCATAAAAGATGGCGCGCTGTCTTACCCCAGCATTTTGTATTATCAGACGGCAAAACTCTTGACATCAGCGCCAATCTGCCGGAAGTAGACGCCAGTTTCCCGCCGCTGTCTGCCTTGCCCGCAAAGCTGTAAAAAATCCCGATTTTCCGGGTGTTTGTTCCCCTATCCAGCTCATGGACTAAAATTCGGTTGATAAACTCATGGACGTTCTCATAGCCGGAGGTCAAAAGCGCAGACTGCTCACTTGACAAGCGGCCCAACGCCATGTCCTCGTAAAGTTTGCGGAACAGAAGGGCGTTCTGCCTTATCCAGCCCTTTCCGCTGCTTGCTCTCCACACTCGGCGGCGGTGCAAACAAACTCCTGCTCATGCTTTTTCACATAGGCCAAAACCCGCTGTAAAGCAGAGCCGTTCTCCACTGAACCGCTGCATCCTGCCAAGGACATTGTAAGCAACAGCAAGCGTGTCAAATCAGACCCTTTTTACTCGCCTCGCGGTGCAGTTTCCTTCTGTTCGTTTTACAGTCTGCTGCCTGCCGCCCGTTCCTCTGCCTGCGCCTTTTGAGCGATTGCGGATACCTGCCGCAGGCCGGCGCTCAGCAATACCAGCACTGTGCCAAGGGCGATCAGGATCAGTACCGCACATTTCAGGTTTATTTGCATTTGGGTTGTAATAAACGGTATACTCCAATCCCATACGGCGTGCAGTGCAGCCACCAGTATGAAGAATTTCAGGAATTTTGCGGAGAAGAGATGATTGGTTTGCAGCGGCTGATCTCCCTTTGCAACAATCAGTCCAAATCCGGAAATGGCCGCCCATACGACATGACCGCCAATAGCTAACACGCCGCGCCGGAATAAAATATGCATCATATAAGTCAGGTCGCCGCTTCTTAAAAAGGTCTGAAAAGCATAACCCGCTGTCTCAAAAACAGCAAAGCCCGCGCCTACACAGGACCCCAACAGCAGGCCATTCAGTTTGTATTTGATGTTGTTTCTCTTGACATAGTAGGCCACCACAAGGACTTTTCCCAACTCCTCAACCAAGCCAACAAGTGTGGACCCCCACAAAGGCCCAGCCCCTGCGGAAGGGAAAAAATCAATCAAAAACAGCGTGACAATCAGAGAAAAGACTCCCCCCACAAAGAATATGGAAATCACATCCAAAATACTGATGTTTCGAGGAACATTCATCTCCCAAAAGAATATCATAACCGTGAGCGGCACAAGCAGCGCGCCCACAAACATGGAGCCTGGCACAGCGTTGAGATTATTAAAGTTCATCACCATGATATACAGCCCGACAAACACGATCATAAACATCAGAAAAATCCGGGAATATAGCCAGGGACGCGGCCATTCGGCGATCATTTCAGATTCTTTCGGCGTGGTTTTGCTGGTACCGCACGCAAAAAGCACGTCTCTCTCCTCCTGGGTATGACTCTTGAAAACGTCTGAGTACAGCTCTTTCAGATGAATCTCGGCTTTTCCGCTCTCCCCGGCCATTGTATTGATGGTGGCGGTGAACGTGTCGAGACCTTTCTTGATGTAATCGCCGCCAGACCCAGCCGGCGTGGCGCTCTGGTCCGCACCGCAGTTCGGGCAGAAGCGGGCGCCGGGCGTCAGCTTGCAGCCGCACTTTACGCAGACGGGTTCGGCGTTGTACGCGCTGCCGCATTTGCTGCAGAATTTTGCGTCGTCCTCCAGGGGACTGCCGCAGTTTAAGCATATCTTTGCCATTTTCTTACTCCTTTATTTTTTTGATTATGACAGCTTCTGCCTACATCAGGAATGACCTATATGCCTGTAGGAGTAATCCACCCATTCAGAATAGACCGTCTGACCAGCGTCATCCTTTACAGCCCGGATGGATAAATAATAGGTGGTTCCTACCTCCAGGCTGCGCAGAGAAAAGGTATTCCCTGTAGTGACCTGTGCAATTTGCGGCTCCCCCGAATGCTCTGCGTCCTCATAGATATTGACCTCATATCCTGTTGCTCCGCTGACCTTGTCCCAAGCAATCCTTGCAGAAATTTTGGAAATGTAGAGACTCATCGGACGAATATTTGTGGGCGCGGCGAGTGCTTCGCCTCCGGAGGGAACCTCTGCGCTCTCGTGGGTGTAGGAGAAGTTCACCCAGTCGGAGTAGATCCTCTCGACGCCAATCTTTCTGGTCAAACGAATGCCGAAGTAATACGTTTTTCCCTCTTCCAGGCCCGTCCAGTTGTAACTGCTGCCGTTGCTGGGAAGTTGGGGATACCCCTCCTTCATTTGGGTATAGGTGGAATCGGTGTACTGGCACACCTCGGAAGTTGTGGTGGAGCGGATACCTGAACTCCATGATGAGTGGGCTTGCGTCGTATTTTGATATACTGTTTCAATACCACTGGGTAAGGTAGTGAGCTTCTCAGGCTCCCCGTCGGCAGTTGTCACAGTCAGGCAGGTCCACTCAGAGGCGTAGTTATCCCTATTGCAATAGAAACGGATGCCGAACTCATAGCTGGTGTTGGGATTGAGCGGCTCAAAGGTAAAGGACGTTTCATATACTTTCTTAGAATACAGAATTTCTGACCGGCTGGTATCCGTGAACACAGCCGCCTCAAACTGATGAGAGTGATTCATATGGGGACCTGCCGCCTCGTCCCAGGCCAATGTGACGCTGGTGGAACTGCTCTCCTGTATACGAAGGTTCCGCAGTCCGTCAGAGGCCTGCTGGGAATCATCTTCCTCAGGGTTGTAGCTCTCCTTGGCGATTGCGGGAATCCATGCGTCATAAGGCTTTTCGTATGTATGCGACTCTCTTCTGCTGTTTGTTTCGGACATGATCCTTTCACCGATGTTCAGATACTTATTCACATAGGCAGGGGTGCTGTCCGTGTCATTCCAGCAGACGTCAACGGCGTAATGATTTCCATCGTCAAAGCGAACCACATTCCAGGCATGAGTTATGCTGAGGGCGACGGTTGTTTCGATATTCATGGCGTTCATCATCGCGCAGAAGCCCAACGCGTAACCCGCACAGACTGTCTTTCCCAAGAGCACGACGGAGTAAAGCGACTGGTCATACGGCAAGCCTCCATCGGGCGGATTTTCATACTGCCTTTCATAGATGTTTTGCTCACACAGCAGTTTATTCGCGAGCAGTTCTTTCTCATAGGTCGTGGAAGCCCTGCTGTTTACATCCTCAATCCAACCATCCAGCTTGTCGAAAAGCTGGTTGGTGATTTTTGCCCGCTTTTCTCCATTTACCATAAGATGGTACATTCGGAGGCATATCTCGCTATTCGAATATGTAGCACTACCATTTCCGATAAAATAGTACTGGGGATGATTCCATTTGAACCAATAGGCAACCCGTTTTGCCTGCTCTGACGATAATCCCAGATCGCCGTATGAAACAGTATCAGTCACATCCCATACGTTGCCGTTACTGAATTGACATTTCACGCCGCTCAGAGCAGAACTTTCGAGATAGCTCAGACACAGCTTGTCCAGACGTCTATAAAGCACGGCCTCCTGGTTCGACAGATTCTCTTCACCGATCCCGCTGGTATAGACGCTCCAGTCCCGCTCCTCTACCAGAGGGTCCTTCCCGCCTGGACCGGCTACATAGGCCGCCCGCATACTGGCGACGCTCTCTTTGATCTCATTCATATGTTCGCCTGTGAGTTCTCTGGTCTCGGCCTCCTCAAGCCCCATCCGCGCAATCAGACGCTTCTCCTCTGCGGAGAGCTCGTCCTGAGACTCGGAGCTGCTTCCAGAGAGCCCGGGCTCCTTGCTGATTTCCGAAGGCGTGCCGGACTCGGCTGGGGGCGGGGAATTGGCGGAGCTTTCACCTGTGGATTCACCGCACCCAGACAGAAGCATGACCAGTGCCAGGAGCAGCGCCGCCAGACGTGTTTTTATTTGTCCCATGGCAGAACTTCCTTTCTTCTCTCTTTAATTTGCAAAGGGCGTCATCCCCAACAGCTGGGCGTCATTGCAATCGACAATGTGCTCAACTTCATCTTTTAGGTAGTCATACCATTCATTCGAATTCATATAGGTTATGATACCGGAAGGGGCTTTGTTCTCTTGCAGAATGGCATTGACTTGATCAACGAAAAACTGTCTGTTGTTGTTGCTGTCCAGCACGGTGGTTTCAATAAGGAAATACTCCATAAACCCTTCTCCTCTGTTCCACACTTCTACAGCAACTTGGGCGTGTCCCGGAGGAAACACCAGGAAAGCGTGCATTTTGGCACTTTGCAGGGCGCTGGCAATGACCAGGGAGGTTTCGATACATAGCCCACTCTTATTTTTGATAACGTCCTCAGGAAGCTGAATGTGCTGGTCGCTGCCGCTGATGGAGTAGGGATTCATATTATACCGAACCCCCATCTCGTCATAAAGAGCCCTCATAAGACCTGCAACTTGTATATAAGTGGTTGCATAATTGCTCGGAAATATAGATTGATATCCGACAAAGGACTGTACCGCACCACCGGTCATGGCGGCGATCTCATCAACGGCCGCTCGCTTCAGCTGTACAATGGCCTCTGCTTCCGGGGTCAGAAAACAGAGAATATTGTCCTTCGTCGAGATTCCATAGTCACTGCTGTACCACTCAAAGTCGTATTTACTCTTGAGTGTAATAGGAAAGGACTTCGCCTCGATCAGCGTTCCATCCTTCTCAGAGACGGTGATCTTGAGCTGGGCAGGTTTGGCTGTATTCAGGTTCAGCTCGCCGGTCAGAGCGGGAGGTTTGATATAGATGGCACGATAAGTAGCGTCCAGATCAAAAGTCTCTACGTATTTCTGCGTAAAGCCCTCAATCTCTGCCTCCACGACGATGCTTCTTGAGCCGCTGGTACAGCTGGTTTTGATGATAGCAAAGGCATCATAGGTTTCGTATAGTGAGGGGTAAATGGTATCGACCACATCATAGTCCAGCTCGATGTATCCAATATTCTCAAATATATACTCCTCTTTTTCCTCCGGCGTCATCTCCACATAGTTCCACACCTCATCACTCAGAGCACGCGCGTGTGTTTCCTGAAAGACGGCGTGGTTCAGCACATTCATAATGCTATCCGTAAACTTGTCGAACAGAACTTCATCCGTATTATTAGATCTCTCCATCATAGCCCGAGCAGACAGAAACCGCAGCCAGTCTATCGTTTGATCCTCAGGATTCGACATCGCCATTTTTTCCGCGATATCTTCACTGTACATCAGATTTGACTTGTATCGCTCCCATTCGAACTCTACATTCGAAGGACATGAAATCGATTCACAGGCGGTTTTTGCTTCCTGAACCCATGCGCTGACCGCTTCGGCATATTCAGAGGGCATACCATAATCGAACCATTTGGGGGTGTAAGATATGACATTGGTGTCTAAATCATAGAAATCTATTAAAAACCTTTCAGCTTCCGCACATGCTGTTGCAGAGTCACGCAGCATATTGAAATACTCATCCCTGACGGTTTCCAGTTTTGCATCCAGGCCACTGAGCGCCTCCGCCTGCTGACAAAGGTTCTCCAACTCTGCCAAAAAGTCATGGCACGCTTGAAGAGTCTGTTCCTGATGTTCCAAAAAATTACTTAAACCCTCTGAATCCCCTAAATACTCATTAACCTCTTTGATTATCGTTTCTTCGTAGAATATGTGCGTATTGTCCATAATCGCCAGCAGTTCCGTCTCCGAGTCTGACACAGAGCCGGCAGTATCCCCCTGGGATGAACTAATGTCATCCGGCGAACCAAACAACACGGGCAGCAGGACGATTGCGGCCACGATCAGCACCGCTGTAGTGAGCACTTTCTTCCCGCGCTTCTTCTTTGGCCGCTTTTCCTTCCCTGCCTTGGCGGATTGTTCCCGCGCGGAGAGGGGCGGCTCTTCCGGGACCGCGCTTCTTGCCGTTCCGGAAATAGACGTGCCGCACTTGGAACAGAATGTTGCCTGACTGGGAATTTCCTTTCCGCATTTTGGGCAGAACATAGTTTCCCTCCACAAATAATACTAAATTATATTTATCCGCTCTTGGTCCGTCAGCGCCAGATTAATCTGCGGACCTCATCCCAAAAAACCTTACGATTGTATGCTCTCCGGACCTCATTCCCTGCGGCATTGGACATCCTGGTGGGCGCCGACAGGAGTCCGGTTTTCTTGAGCACCCAGAAAATCGCTTTAAGGAAGACCACTGAAAACGTCACTGCAACCGTAATTTCCTGCGACTGCGTCAGCACAAAGCAGGCCAGCGCGATAATCAGAAGTTTTTTCATGTCGTTTCTCTCCTCATCTTTTAGATCTGCCAGACAAATCCCACAGCTGCTTGCCGATCTCATCATAAAGGCACTGAGAAAAATGTCTGTTGCGGTTTTTATTGGTCCTTTTGCCAGGCTTTGCGCTCTTTCTTTGCCTTGAAATGGAGGACTGTCAGATATACAAGCAGTCCAAACAGGATGACACAGCACACGATATACAGCCATCCAAATACGGTCGGGACAACTTTCAGTGGTTCAGATTTTACACTCCTTTTTCCTATGTATAATGCAAACATATAAAATCCGATACACCAAATCCAATAAACCCATGAAAGGATCGGAATACTGACTTTTCGATCTTGTTTTGGCATATGCCTGGTGAAAAAAATGACGGAGCCAATCAGATTCAAACAGAAAAGAACGCACATAATGATAGTTGCTTCATTTGCTGGGCCTGCGAGGTGGGGGGAAAGCGCAAAGAGCACTGAATAATCGATATCGTCACACATGACGATTGTATTGGCAAACCACAATCCAGACAGAATGAGACTGACCAGCAGGAGGCAGATATGTACCTTGCCGGCCGTTTTCTGAACAGGGGACGCTGTGGTCTCGGGCGGCGTAGGCGAAGGCTGGGACTGACCGCCGGACCCGTTGATGGACTCGCCGCACTTTGGGCAGAATACCGCCTGATTGGGAATTTCATTCCCACATTTCGGACAAAACATTGTTTCTTCCTCCTATTACTTGCGCAGATCCACACCGCAGGAAGCGCAGAAAATGTCATCCGGGTTGAGCACAGCCCCGCATTTGGGACACAGCCGTTGATTCTGTCCCGCAGAGCTCTCGGGGGCCTTTGCGAGCTTTGTCCCACAGATGTTGCAGAACATAGAACCTTCCGGCAGCTTTGTGCCGCAGGACGGGCAGCGCTGCCGTGCCGCGATCTCGTCGGCCTGTTGCTGGTATTGGGCAATCTCTTCATAGGCCTCACGGATTGCCGCCAGCTGTTCCTCAAGCTCGGTCTGGTGATCGTCCGCGTGATGCTTGTAGTAGGCCCGGCCCAATTCCAGAAGCAGGCGGTTGATTCTCTCCTGAACCTCGCCTTTGGACTGTGCCAGGCGTTCCGTGTAGGAAGAAGCCTTACTCTCGGTTGCTGCCTGCGCTTCAGGGGCTGGCGTTAGCGTTGCCGTAGAAGCAATTTTCCCGATTTTGTCAAGAAGCGGCATAAGTTACGTCCTCTCTTTCCTATATGTTGATGAATATTTTTACTGGATTTCCATTCCAATGGGGGATATGTCTCTAGGTATGGCCGCTGTTTGTGTCTGATCGTTCTGTCCAGTATCCAGTTCGCACAGTTTTTCTTGTATCCCAATTCCAATCAAATCCCGCACCATTTCAGAGCGAGATACCGCATAATAGAACTCTTTTTTCAGAATATCCAGCTGTTCCTCCACCTCGTCAGGTATGATGATCGTCATACGCCTCATGTTCGTGGGCATTGCTGCACCTCCCTTTTAATTCATCTATCTTAACTCTGATCCCAATACCGACAAGCTCACGGAACATAGCTGCCTGGGAATGATTCCAATACAGTCCCTTTTTCAGAGCAAAAAGATCCGCTTCATATTTTGCTGGTATGACAAGATAGATGGTCTTTTCCTTTTTTGTTATAAGAACGCCCCCTTCTCATGTGTCGTATGATATGAACCTGGTAATGCTTATTATAATCCTAACCGGTTACCGTGTCAATAGACAGTTTGGCTTTTCGGTTTTTTGCGGCCGTTTTTCTTGACAGCACTCGTGAACCGGTGTAAAATATGATATAGTGAACCAAGGAGGTAACATTATGCCTACAGAGAAGCCACGCTTTACCTTGATTATGGACGAGAAGTTGCTGGAACTTATTGACGATTATCGCTTTGAGAACCGTTATCCCAGCCGTTCCGCCGCGGCGATTGACTTGCTTTGCAAAGGCTTGGAACAGGTCGGGAAAGAACCGGATCGTGAAAAAGAGAGGTGATTTTGCGCCCTTATACGTGAACAAATCCCCCCGATGGACCCTGCGGCCCATTGGGGGGATTATGCAACAGCTTATTTTGCGGGTCCTGGTCAGCCGCCCTCCACATACCTGGGCATCAGGCGGGTCTATCCTGCGTCGTCCGGGGGTGGGGATGCTTCCCTGGGCCTTTGGGCGTCTTTGTTGGGACTTTTTCACAGGAGCCGCTTCAGCCATCCGCCTGCGCCTGGCAGAGCAGCTTGCCGTCCTGCATGGTGACGGTGTACTCCTCCGCCTCCGGCTCGTCAAACAGCGCGTCGTCGACGGCGTTGGTGACCTGAGACCGCATCCAGCGAACGCCCAGGTTGGACTCGATGGCCTTCCCGGTAAGTGCGTCGGCGGCGTCGGAGTCGATATTGACTTTACGCTTGAAGGACTCCTGCACGTCGAACAGCACCGGCCCCATCAGGATGGACTTGTAATCGTCCACGGACAGCGGCCCAAGCGCCACAATCCTGTTTATTCGCCCGGCAATCTCCCGGCGCATACCACCGTTGATTAAATCGTCAAAAGAAATTTCCTTGTGGCCCCTGCCGACAGCCCACGAAGCCGTATGAAAGCCAATATGCTTGGCGTTCTGGGACTTGCCCTCCAGCAGCTTCTCGAAAGCCCCAAGCATAACCACAGATACCTTGGAGCAGTCGATAGACAGGGCATTCTTTTTATTTTCCTCCCCGAAGTCGATCACGTCGCCGTCCATCATCTTGAGCAGGTCGTTTTGCAAAAGAACGTGATGGTCTGTGCCGCCGCTCCCAACGGCACTCTCGCACAGGATCTTGTCGGCCTCGTCCAGGACGACGATCAGACCGCGCTTCTTGATGCTGCTGATGTCGATCCCCTCGAAGATGTTCCGTATGTGCAGACTGCCACTCCAGCCCTCGGCAGTGAAGCGCGAGAAATCCACCATGCGGATCAGGCCGGGGTATTTGCAGGACAGGCAGCGCCAGATCTCCGACTTGCCGCAGCCGCTGGGTCCCGCAAAGACGGCGTTGGTCCTGCGCCCGGCCAAGTGGTTGTAGGTGATAAGCGCCGCAGCCTTCACGGCCTCCGGCTGGCCGATGACCTGCCGCGCGATGCTGTCGCGGATGTGCCTCGGGGAATCTGCCGGATATTCTTTTTTCACATCGGCATCCGCTTCCTCATAGAAGATGTGATCAAACCGTCTGTCAAGTTCGTCCAGCATTTCCTCCGTCAAGTCGCACTCGAAATTCTCCATGGCCTCCAGCGTCTCGGCGGACAGCGGCGGTATCCTGTAGTTGGCCGGATCGGTCAGCAGGCAGGTCATCACTTTTACGAGATCCCCACGCAAGGCGTAATTTGCCTTAGATGTGTTGCTGATGATGTCCATCAGAATGCTCCCGGCGGTCCGGCTGCGGCGGTTGTTGAAAAGCTCCGCCAGTTCCTCGATTTCGGTCACACGGGCCTTGAACTCCTCGTCGGACAGGGCATTGAATTCCCCGCATTTGACCCTCTCGTTGAAGGCAATGGCCGGGTGCTCGACGTAGGAATCCGTACCGCAGCGGACGATTTGGGTGATGCAGCTGAGACAAAAGCTGCGCGCGGTTTCTTTTCTCATAAGATTTTTGATCCCCTTTCATATTGAACTGTCAAGGTAAATGCCCTTTTCGCAAAACAACAGCAAAAAAGGGTATGACATGACCTTTAACAGCCATTCATACCCTTTCTAGGAATCACCGTCATTGTAGCACCGCCGGGAGGGCTTGTCAAGAGGCACGGCGCAAAAATTTTATTTTAGCGTTGACAAATTTGCCTGCCAGCAGTTTCATGGCCGCTTGTAATCGCATTAGAGGTGCTTTGACCCGCGTTGAGCACGTGCTGGATATGCTTTGTCAAACTGAACCGCCTTCGTTATCTTCCCGCCAGGTATTTTGCCACCAATCATCTTCCCAAGGCTTGCCCTGCCATTCGTCCTGCCACAGGTCTTTCCAGTCATCCGGGAAATTCGATGTGTCAAACGCGTCCGAGGTATAAATCCCCATTACGCCGGAGCCTTTCCGTGTTACCTGAATCACATTAGCTCCAGTGCCATCTGTGAAAGCAGCCAGATTTCCACTTTCCTTGAAATTCTTCGGCTTGTATATCTCACCCCAACTGCCGTTATCTGTAATAGTAGTGGTGGTATTCTTGAAATCGTCTTGTGAAATCAGCTGAAAATATCCGCTGTTGGCTGTAGCGTCCACCGAGCCAGCAAAGCCCTTTGGCAAGGTCAAAAAGACGGACGCCATATTGAAGTTGCCTACAATATTTCCAGACCGGATAAGATCGCAAGTCAAATGCCCGTTGTCCACGTTCAAAGTTACATCCCCATACGCAATATCGGGAATATACAATTTGATGGTCTCAGCATTGTTGTTTGTATTTGTCTTGCATGATATCGACACGCTCCAGATATCCCGCTGTCCATCAATGTGAGGCTCAACCTGATATACATCTTTGTTAAACTCAGCATAGATCTTGCTGCCCCGGGGAGCTGCCAGCACATTAACGGCCGCGCTGCTGACATCCAGCGACAGCGAGGGCCTGCCGGTGGTGTCCAGTGGCGTGCCAGGGAGAGACGCTGTATGGGCATTCGTCGCGGTTGGCCCCAGCGAATAGACACCAACAAAAGCCGCTCCCAGAACTACACACAGTGTCAGCAGGACAGTCAATATCCTAACTGACCTCGATGGTCCCCTGAACTTCATAATTGCACCTAACCTTTCTTTCAGTAGCTGTTTATTTTCGCTTAAAGTGACAGCCCCAAGATTTTCCTTGTATCTTCCCACTGCCGCCATAGCGTCAAGTAAGGTTTTCCCATAGTCCTGCGCATGACCGCTCCCCATTTTGGCAAGGACGGCTTCATCACAGGAAAATTCACAGGCCTTAGTAATTTCCCGGCTCATAAGATGAACCAGCGGATTAAACCAATGCAGACAGACGGTAATTTGAACCAGCCATTTATAGAACATATCCCGCCGTTTGCAGTGCGTCAGCTCATGCAGAACGATATAGCGAAAATCCTTCTCAGGAATATCCGCGCTGGGCAGTACAATACATGGATGGGAAAATCCAATCAGCAGAGGGGAGGAAACCAGTGGATTGACACATAATTCAATCGGCTTTTTAATACCTGACTGCTCCGCAGCAACAGAAAGTTCGTTTAACCGCTCAATGTCAGAAACCGGGGTTAATCCAGCCTTGATATACTGTACAAAGCCCTGATAGATTGTTATTTTTCGTATCAGCAAGCCCAGCGAAGCCATCAGCCACACCAGCCAGATATGATTGATCAACAATGCTCCAATATCTTGAAGCGGGTGGGCAGTTGCTACACCATCTGCCGGGCTATTCACCGTTTCATTGTGCTGCTCCGCCCCAACAGCGGGAGCAAGATTGCCTCCCGGAACGTTTAGCGGTGGCTGTTGCTGCGGCGGTAAAGGAGCGGTCTGTGATATTGCCTGATCGACAGCCTGATATGCCTTTCCCATCAGACTTACTTCCGTCCCGAACGGGAGCAGCAGCCGCAAAACAACAACCAGCCAAATGTAATACTGCCATTGCCGGCTGATTTTATCTTTCACAAAGTGTTTTCCCAAAAGCAAAGCCAGAATAAGTAAGCCGCCAGAAAAAGACATCGACAGGAAAATTTTCAAAACTGCGTTCATTGCTGCTCTTTTCCTTTCTCCAACAGCTTTTTCAAGTCCTCGTATTCCTCGTCTGTCAGCAGGTCGCCCATAATCAGATTGGAAACCAGGCCTTTGGCGTTTCCCTCGTAAATCTTATCCAGGAATTTTTTTGTCTGCGCTGTCTGATATTCCGTTTCCGAAATGAGCGTGGTATATTCGTTGCGGCGTCCGATCTTTTTGGCGCTCAGAAAACCCTTGTTCATCAGCCGCGACAGCAGTACAATCAAGGTATTCTTTTGACACGGCTTGCCCCTGGCAGCCAGCCCGTCCATGATATAGGGGAACAGTGTCACCTCCTCCGGGTTCCCCCATACGATTTTCATAATTTCAAGTTCGGCATCGGAAATTTGCTGTACCACGTTTTCATCCTCCTCGACATATAACAACGTGTTGACCATTAAAGTATAACACGACGTCGCCTTTTTGTCAAGCGGGTTTTTGCAGATGCTTGCTACGTTAGCGTTCTCTCCATATTGCGAACCCAAAAACTCAAAAATTTACTGTCATTTCATACCCATTCCACATTCCAGTGCTATACTACCCTGAAAGGGGGGGACTACGATGGCAACACTACTAATTGTTGAGGACGACCGCAAGACCAACGATGCGATTTGTGAATACCTAAGGCCCGCAGGCCACAAAGTTATCCCGGCCTATGACGGCGGGGAGGCGTTACAGCTTTTCCGTGAGAATAGCATCGACCTTGTTGTACTGGACATTATGCTGCCCCATATCAGCGGCCTGTCTATTCTGCATGAGATACGGCGGACAAGCACAACGCCTATTCTGATGCTTACAGCTCTTGAGGACGAATATACCCAAGTCAGAAGTTTTGACGAGCAGGCCGATGACTACATGACAAAGCCCTTTTCTATGGTATTGCTGGGGAGGCGGATCACCGCCCTTCTGCGGCGAAGCGGGCAGGCCCC
>CAJTMG010000010.1 GCA_910577405.1 uncultured Oscillibacter sp.
GGCGTTCAGACCGGTGATCTGAGCACGCATCTTCTCGGAAATCGCCAGACCAGCGGCGTCGTCACCGGCACGGTTGATCTTGTAGCCGGAAGACAGCTTCTCCAGGTTCTTCGCCAGAGCGGAAGTGTTGGTGTTGTAGTTGCGATAGGCGTTCATAGCCAGGATGTTATGCTGAATCCTCATTTTAAAATCTTCCTTTCATTAAAATGACTGCAATTGTTCGGCGCGCCAAAACGTCCTTGTCCTGACGCTGTTGTGGTGTACCTTCCGGAATTCCGTTTGCGCATAACGGCATTCGTTTTGGTACGGGACAATATTCCAACCAGCTCGTCAGCCGTTTGAAACCTCGGTTACGGCCCCTTCATCCTTTGCCGCAGGCGGGAAAATATGGTTCAGCTGCCGCCGCAGGGCCTGCACATTGCTGTCTTTGCCGTCCATTTCGCTGAGCAGTGTCCGCATGGCAGAGAGGGCCTGGGCTTTGCTCCGGTTCCAGAGAATTTCCTTCTGATGCCAGCGGGGGCCGTCGAACACGCAGGCAGGCCGTTCCCCGCCGGTCCGCTCGAAAACCTCCCCCCGCAGGATGGAAATTTCTCTGGGCGCGTTCACCATCAGTTTGCAGCGGTCCCCGGACACCCGGTCCAACTGAACCACCACGTTCTCGCCGATGGTCATATACTCGCCAGGGGTCAGATTCAGGCAAAGCATTGCTTTCAGCTCCTTTCCAGATTCCGCGGTACGGCTGTCCTTCCGCCCGCGACGCCGTTGTTTTTCATCGCCAAAATATTTTGAACGCCCTTCCAGGCTTCGAACGTGCGCACACGCCCTCTCGTTTCCCAACTTGCCTGTTTGAAAAACGCTGATTGAAACGGAACATTTTTCAATTTCGCTTCAATCAACGCTTTTCAGTCAAGCCATGGGCCTTCACCGGCGTCCCGACCGGCACAGCGGAAATATCACACAGTCCCGCGCTGTGATTTGAAGTATTCTGACAGACCTTCGGCCTTGATGTTTACGGCAGCGTTGACCTCCCGTTCAAGGACCGTATTGCAGTGAAGACAGGTCCAGGTCAGCCGTTTCAGGGGAATTTCTTCCGGCATCACCGCCCCGCAATGGGAACAGGTCCGCGTGGAGGGAAAACCCCGTTCTATTGCAAGAAGCCGCTTTCCCTGCCGAGCCAGCTTGTAGCGAAGACATTCCCGAAACATCCCGAAACCGGAATCAAACACATTGCCCTTGTCTGTGAGCCTGTTGAGTTCGTTCAGATCATCCGCCCGCACACACACGGCGTCCCAGTCGTTGGCTATCCGGCTGGATTCCTTGTGAATGTAGTCGCGGCGCTGATTGGCAATGTGCTCATGAAGAAGCCGGTATTTCTGGACGGTTTCCTGATAGTTTCTGGACCCCGGCTGCATCCGTACAAGCCGCTGCTGAAGTCCGGCCAGCTTCTCCTGGGACTGCCTCAGCCAACGGGGAGGGTCCGCCATACTTCCGCTGCTGTCAACGTAAAAATGCCGCATGGAGTATTTGAGACCCACGGTGGTTTTTTCTGATGGGATTACTGGAATACGTTCTTTTTCTGTGTATTCGTAGAGAATGGAGCAGAAATATTTCCCCGTCCGGGTCTTTTCCACGGTGATTCGTTTCAGCTTCCACCAAGCCTGGGGACGGCGGGAAAATTTTGCTCTGACAATCCCGGCCTTGGTCATGCGGACGCCGTCTTTTGTGGCGTAGATGGTATCGCCGGAGGCAAATACATGATTGCAGGCCGTGAAGGAATCCCGGTCGTCCTTTTTGCGCTTGAATCTGGGATGCCCGAAATGCTCCGGGTCCTTGAAAAATACCCGAAACGCCTGCGTCAGCTTATTGTGCTCCTGGATAAGCGCCTGATTGTCGACCTCTTTCAGAAACGGCGCGCCAGTCTTGTATTTCGCAGGGGTAGGGATGAAGAACGCGCCTGTTTCGATGTAAAACCGCTCCTGATCCGCCAGCATCTGATTCCAGACGTACCGGCAGCAGCCAAAGGTCTTTTCAAACAGCTCCGCCTGTTCCGGTGAAGGATAGAGCCGGACCTTGAGAGTGGTGAAGCGGATATTCTGTTTGATATCGGCGTCAGTTTTTACTCCTCCCGGCAATGTCCTCACCTCTTTTTGCCGCAGGGCTTTCCGGGCTGTTACAAGTTGTATACTTCCTGTAACAGCAAATGGGAATTGAAAATTTTTTCATTTACCCCTTAATTTTGCCGTTTACACGCCGATATAGTTAGTGAATGGGGCAAGGAAATGCTGTTACAGGAAGTATACTTTTTGTAACAGCTTTTGGCATAAAAAAATAACGGATATCTCTGCTTTTTTGCAAAGATGTCCGTTTTTTTATTGAATTTGTGCGGTGATTTTTTCTGTTTTTCTGCCAGAGCCGATTTTTAATAAAAACCCCCTAACGATAAAAACCGTCAGGGGGCTTGCTTTTCGATTGCCGTTAATGGCAGATAAACTCATTTCCAACGCCGGACGCGCTTATGATAGTGAAAAGGCGTACCGGTTGTACAGCACGCCTTTTCGTTCAGGGAGAATTCTTCTGTTGTGGGTCTATTCCGTTGGTCAGACGGAGAACAACAGCTGGGAGTACACAGGGAAAGGCCAGCTTTCAGACGCGGTAATGCTTTCCAACTGGTCGGCGGCAGCGCGGGCCTTCTCCATAGCGGGCACAATCACGTCGTGACTGTAGCGCATAGCTTCCTCGGGGCACGCGGGCCGGGCGCTCAGGTCCTTGTCAAGGGCGGCACAGGCTTCCATCAGCTCATCTGTCACACAGGAAAGCTCCTTTGCGGTGGCCGTCTCGTAGCCGCAGGACACGCCCAAGGCTTTCTTATCCGCGGCGCGGCGGCAAAGTTCAGCAGCGTAGGAGGACACGGCAGGGAGGATATCATGCTGAATCATATCAATCATGGTCTTTGCCTCAATAGACAGGACGTTGACATAGTTTTCAACATGGATTTCGTAACGGGCCTGGATTTCCTCCTTGGTGTAGATGCCGTGCTTGACGAAAAGATCCACGTTTTTGGGGTCGATGTACGCGGGCAGGGCGTCGGCGGTGGACTTGAGGTTGCTGAGGCCCCGTTTTGCAGCTTCTTCAAGCCATGCGTCATCGTAGCCGTTGCCGTTGAAGATAATGCGCTGATGCTCGGTGAAGACCCGGCGGATCAGCTGATGGAGGTCGCTCTGGAAATCGGCGGACTTCTCCAGCTCGTCAGCAAACTGCTTCAATTCCTCGGCCATAATGGTATTCAGGGCGATATTGGGGCCGGAGATGGACATGGACGAACCGGGCATACGGAACTCGAACTTGTTGCCGGTAAAGGCCATGGGGGAAGTCCGGTTGCGGTCGGTGTTGTCCTGGGGGATGGAGGGCAGAACGTCCACGCCGATTTCCAGATTCCGTTTCCCGGCGTCCTTGAACTCGGTGTCCTGAATGATGGACTGTACCACGGCGTTCAGGTCGTCCCCAAGGAAAATGGAGATCACGGCAGGGGGAGCCTCCTGTGCGCCAAGACGGTGGTCATTGCCCGCAGTGGCCACGGTGGAGCGGAGGAACTCCTGATACTCGTCCACACCCTTGACAAAGGCCGCCAGGAAGAGCAGAAAACGGGCGTTCTGGCTGGGAGTGGAGCCGGGCCGGAAGAGATTACGCCCTGTATCCGTGCCCAAGGACCAGTTATCGTGCTTGCCGGAGCCGTTGACGCCTGCGAAGGGCTTCTCGTGGAGCAGGCATACCAGGCCGTGACGGTCGGCGACTTTCTTCATGACCTCCATGGCAAGCTGGTTGTGGTCGCAGGCGGTATTTGCGTCGGAATAAATGGGGGCCATTTCGTGCTGGGAGGGTGCGACTTCGTTATGCTTGGTCTTGGAGAGCACTCCCAGGGCCCAGAGGGTTTCATCCAGGTCCTTCATGTATGCCGCGACCCGGGGACGGATGGCGCCAAAGTAATGGTCCTCCAGCTCCTGTCCTCTGGGAGGCTTCGCGCCAAAGAGGGTACGGCCAGTCATACGGAGGTCCTTCCGTTTATTGTAAAGCTCTTTGTCAATCAGGAAATACTCCTGTTCCGGACCCACCTGGGCAGTGACGCGGCGGGTCTGGGTATCGCCGAAGAGCCGCAGGAGCCGGATGGCCTGCCGGGAAACCTCGTCCATGGACCGGAGCAGAGGGGTTTTCTTATCCAGGGCATGACCGGAGTAGGAGCAGAAAATCGTGGGAATGCAGAGGGAGCCTTCCTTGATAAAGGCAAAGGAGGTAGGGTCCCAGGCGGTGTAGCCACGGGCCTCGAAGGTCGCCCGGAGTCCGCCGGAGGGGAAGGAAGACGCGTCAGGCTCGCCCCGGACCAGCTCCTTGCCGGAGAATTCCATGATAATCCTGCCGCCGGCCACAGGGGTGATGAAGCTGTCATGCTTTTCCGCAGTCACGCCGGTCATGGGCTGGAACCAGTGGGTAAAGTGGGTAGCGCCCTTGGCAACCGCCCACTGTTTCATAGCCTCCGCAATCTCGTTGGCGGTGGAGATGTCCAGGCTGGTGCCCTCGGTAACGCACTTCTTCCAGGCCCCGTAGGACGCGGAAGAGAGGCATTCCTTCATGGTTTCCTCGTTGAAGACCTGGCTTCCGAACAGCTCAGGCAGGTGCAGAATTTCGCTCATAATGATTTCCTCCTATATGTATCCAGAAACTTGGATGATTTGCAAAGACAAACAGGGACAAAACGATCTTTTATCTGAACTCAGCTTCCGCTTTCACCGTAGTTGGCAAGGACGCGGGCGGAGGGGTCGTTGACGTTGCAGCCTTCCCAAGATTTGTTGGGCATCCAGAAATCCCGAATCATTTCCGCCTGTCCGGGGTAATATTTCTCGAAAATCTCCCGGTAGAGCAGGCTTTCCTTGGTGAAGGGCGTGCCGTAGGGATATTGCTGGCGGCGTGCCTCGAATTCGGCGTCGGTGTATGTTTCCTCGGCGTATTCCTTCAAATCGTCCACCATAGAATGTCCTACCGCGTCAGAAAAGGCCGCTTTCTGTCTCCAGAGGATTTCGTCGGGAAGAAGATGGTCGTTCTCGAAGGCATGACGAAGCAGGTACTTGCCCATTTGATAGGTGTTGATTTTTTTCGCGGGGTCAATGGACATGACGTATCTCACGAAATCCAGATCGCCGAAGGGCACCCGGGCCTCCAGGGAGTTGACGGAAATGCAGCGGTCGGCCCGGAGGACGTCGTACATATAAAGCTCGTCGACCCGCTTTTTGGACTCCTGCTGGAAGGCTTCCGGGGACGGCGCGAAATCGGTGTACTTGTAGCCGAACAGCTCGTCGGAGATCTCGCCGGTCAGCAGCACGCGAATGTCCGTCCGCTCATGGATGGCTTTGCAGCAAAGGTACATCCCCATGCTGGCCCGGATGGTGGTGATGTCCCAGGTCCCCAGCATGGCAATCACGTCTTCCAGGGATTCCAGGACCTGCTCCCTTGTCATAAAGACCTCCGTATGATCCGCGCCGATGTAGTCCGCCACCTGCCGGGCATATTTCAGGTCGATGGCGTCCTTGTCCATGCCAATTGCAAAGGTCCGTATCTTCTTCCCCAGGACGATGGCGCTGATGGCACAGACCAGGCTGGAATCCAGTCCTCCGGAGAGCAGGAATCCTAAAGGAGCGTCGGCGTCAAGGCGTTTGTCCACCCCGGCGATCAGCTTGTTGCGGATGTTCCGGCAGACGGTTTCCAGGTCGTCAGCGGTATAGGCATCCACGGTGGTCAGGTTGGCGTAACGGACAAATTTCCCGTCCGCGTAATAGCATCCCGGCGGGAAGGGATGGACGGTTTTGCACAGTCCCACAAGGTTTTTCGCTTCACTGGCAAAGATGATGCCGCCGTCGGGTCCATAGCCGTAGAACAGGGGTCGGATGCCGATGGGGTCCCGGGCGGCTATGAGGGAATCGGTTTTTGCGTCATAGATAATAAGGGCGAATTCCGCGTCCAGCCGTGAGAACATCTCCAGGCCGTACTCCCGGAAGAGGGGCAGCAGAATTTCGCAGTCGCTTCCGCTTTTGAAGGCATAGCCCTGTTCCTCCAGCTTTCGTTTCAGCGGCCGGAAGCCGTAAATTTCGCCGTTGCAGACCAACCAGCTCCCGTCCAGTTCAAAAGGCTGCATACCGGCTTCGGTGAGGCCCATGATGGCCAGACGGTGGAAGCAGAGCCAGCCGGACGGGGTCTCGATCACCCGGGACATATCCGGTCCTCTTGTGGCCGTCCGGTCAAAGCAAGGCTGAAAGTCCTCCTGTTTCAAGGTCTTCGTAGAAAATCCCATGATTGCACACATAAAAAGCACCTCCGGAAAGTTTCCCTCAGCGTCCGCCAAGGGTACAACAAAAACGCAGCTATATCCCATATTTAGGACGAATAGCTGCGATCCGCGGTGCCACCTAATTTACCTTCCCCGCAACGGAGAACGGTCACCTTCAAGGCTCCAACAAGCCCGTGTGATGTAACGATCACAACTCGTCGCACTTACTGACGGCTAACCCGCGTTCAGATTGCAGCTACGGAGTGTTCTTTCCCGCGGATTCTTTGTGCGGGGTTTGCACTGTCCCCCGCTCACTGTAACGGAACGTCCGCGGTACTTTTCTCCATCAGCGCCTTTGCCGATGTTTGATTTGTTGTTTGCAGTGTATCACCTCCGGCGGACATTTGTCAACGGCAAAACGCACAAAATCCGCCCCGCGTCCCCCATAAATTTTCACAGCTCCTCCATTTAGGGCTGTCATTTTTATGGGAACCTTGCGGGGCGGGGTAAGAAAAAGACAAAAAGCCTCTTGAAGCATTTGTGGACAGTTCCATAGGAGAAACCCATCTGGAAGAAAATTGAAGCGCCTTTTCAGTTTAGAAAATAAACAGGAAATTACTCACAAACACCTAAAGATTTTATGCTGCAAAAGAAACACTCAATCGCTTAAATTTATAGAGGTATAAAGGATAGAAGAGAAACCGTTTTCCCATTTCCTAAAATACTTTCCGCTCCGTCATTTTCCCGGCTCTTCCTTGACTTTTAACGGCAAATCAAAGCTGCGGTTCCATCGGAGACTTAACGGGCCTTTAACCTCCAGCCGGACCTTTGAGGGACTTTCCGGCCACGCCGCCAGAAGTATCTCTACGCAGTTCTCCTCTGGAAGATCGGTCAGCGACGATATGCGGAAGCTCTCTCTTTCCAGCTCCCGGCCCTCCAATTGCGCCCGCTGGACTTCTTCCTCCTCAGTTGTTGATGTCGCTTTCGTTATCAGGCAGCTTGTCAGTGTCAGGTCTTCCTCCGGTTCATAGCGCAGTTTCAGGGCCCAGTAGCGGCATCCTTCTTCAGCGATCATGTCGCTCCCTTCTATCACCTCTCCCTGAAGCGGGTAGATACGCCGGAAGTTTTCCAGTGACAGCGTTCCGCCCATTACCGGCACCGCCCATGATTCCCAGCTGTCCTGCTCAAGGTCCAGCTCGAATTCTATCGTTTCCTCCAACGGCGCCGACAAATATACATATGGCACGTGCAAATCGTACTCCCCAGGCTCTGCGGGGCCAAAATCCCAGTCGTAGAAAAACTTCCCGTTGTTCAATGACGCCTCATACTGACATTCTCCTTCCAGCTTCCGGCCCTCTTTGTCTTCGACCGTTACCGTGCCTGTCAGCCCTTCCATATGGACGCCCCGCAGGAGACTTGTCATGATGGATCCTTCCCCTGTATTCAGCGCGTAGATCCCTACCAACAGACGGCCATCCTCTATACGCGGTATTGCCAGCAGACCGCCGTGCCGCCCTATCTCGTGGCTGTAGGCTCTTATTTCCTCTATTTCAGGCTTTACCAGCTCAAATTCTATCAGCGTTCCGTCCAGATTCAACGTAATATCCAGCGTCTCCATACTGCCGTATCCTTCCGCGCTGTCACTGCTCTCCGGCAAGGCTCCCAATGGCGGACCCTCCGGTTCCTCCCAGGCGTAGTCCAGCTCTAACAGCGTCCCTCCTTCCGGGCACTGCACCATTGAAAACCCGCATGGGCTCCAGGTCTTCCCTTCTATCAGCAGATTATCCACATGGGACAGCATCTCGTTTATCTCACACTCTGTCTTTATCCTTATGTATAAACGCCGGTCCAAAAGAAAAGCGTTCTCTATTGTGCAATCCCTACAGCGCTCCGGGGAACTCGCCAGCACGTATACCGGCGATCTCGGGTCTGTGCTCACGCCGTAGCCAGGCACGATTCCAAAATACCGCAGCATCATGTACGCACACGCCGTCATCAGAATCAGCGCGCCAAGAATAATCAGTACCATCAGCAGCTTTTGTAGCTTCCGGAGTATCCGCTGGTGACGCTTCTTCACTGTCTCGTACGGCAGGCCCATCGACTGCGCAATTTCCTGTACCGTCATTCCTCCGTAATATTTCTTCCGGATGATCTCCCCGTCCTCAGGCTTCAGGGCCGCAATCGCCCGCTCTATATCTGCCGACGTCTCTGCCTGCGTGATACAGTCCGTCGGGTCTACAGGGTCTCCATTCAGCCGCAGTCCTTCCCGCACGGCGTTTTTCCGGAACCGGCTTACCGCGATGTTCTTTACAATCCCGCCCAGAAACGCTTTCAGACTTCCCAGCGTCGGATTGTACCGCTCCCGATTCTCGTATAGCGCCATAAACGCTTCATTCACGCATTCCTTTATATCTTCCGGATTCTCCAGATAGCTGCCTGCCAACGTCCAAAGCAGGCCCGTATACTTTTCTACTGCTTCCTCCATTCCCCTCTGTGGATCTTCTACCAACCGCTTGATCAGCGCCGCTTCCGCCTTTCGCTCCTCTGTCATCGCTTCCTTCTCCCCGGCGTGTGGAATCTTCCATTTTCGCCGGTTCTCCTTTCCTTCTCTCAGCACACAGCGGCCTTCTTCTCTCTCTTTTCCTCCCGTTCGTGCCCTTTTTCATTTCCTTTTATAGTAACTTCCTTTTCCCTTTCTGTCAAGTTTTGTTTATTTTTTCCATCCCGCCTGAATACATAAAAACCGCCCTGGCTATCCTTCCTGCCAAGGCGGTCTGTCTGCTGTTTTACTTTTACTTATTCACAATCTCTGCCGTTTCCGTGGCAATCATCAGCTCTTCGTTCGTCGGAATCAGCAGGACCTTTACCTTCGAGTCCGCCGCAGAGATCACCGTTTCCTTGCCCCGGACGTCGTTCGCCGCCGCATCCAGCTTCACGCCCATGTATTCCAGGCCGGCGCATACCATCGCACGGATCGCCTTGTCATTTTCGCCCACGCCTGCCGTGAAGACGATTGCATCTGTGCCGCCCATCGCCGCCGCGTACGCGCCCACATACTTCTTTACCTCGTACGCAAACTTCTCCTGCGCCAGCGCCGCCTTTGCATCGCCTTTGCCGGCCGCGGCTTCCAGGTCCCGGAAGTCACTGCTGACACAGCTCAAGCCCTCCACGCCGGATTTCTTATTCAGCACGTTCAGCATCTCGTCAATGCCCATGCCGTACTTGTTCATCAGATACTGAAGAATCCCCGCGTCCAGGTCGCCGGAACGGGTGCCCATCGGTACGCCTGCCAGGGGGGTGAAGCCCATGGACGTGTCCACGCTCTTGCCGCCGTCTACCGCGGTGATGGAGGAGCCGTTCCCCAGATGGCAGGAAATCAGCTTCACTTCTTCAACCGGCTTACCCAGCATCGCCGCCGCCCGGCCCGCCACATACTTGTGACTCGTGCCGTGGAAACCGTAACGACGGACCTTGTCCTGCTCGTAGTACTCATACGGAAGCGCGTACATATAGGCTTTCGCGGGCATTGTCTGGTGGAACGCCGTGTCAAAGACCGCCACCATCGGCACTCCGGGCATGACCTTCTGGCAGGCGCGAATGCCCGTCAGGTTCGCGGGGTTGTGCAGAGGCGCAAGGGGAATGCAGTCCTCGATCGCTTTCAGCACCTCGTCCGTAATCAGCACAGACTTATTGAACGCCTCACCGCCGTGAACGACCCGGTGTCCTACCGCGCCAATCTCCGCCATGGACGCAATCACGCCGTTCTCCTTGTCTGCAAGCGCGTCCAACACCGCCTGAATCGCTTCCGAATGGGTCGGCATCGCCACGTCCGCCGCGTCAATCGTCTTCTTTCCCTCCGCCTTGTACGTGAACTTTCCGTCAATGCCAATCCGCTCGCACAGGCCCTTCGCCAACAGCGCGCCCTTGACGGGGTCCAGAAGCTGATACTTCAGGGAAGAGCTTCCCGCGTTGATTACCAGAATGTTCATCTTGACCGTCTCCTCTTCTTTTCCGCAAAACTCTTGCGGGTTTTCTCATTTTGTTGTAAAATAAATGATCATGCCGTCCCCTTACAGGGATTTTCATCCTTATTATAACAGAGTTTTTCCAAACGGCAAGCAGTTTTTACAAAAATGTTATCATTTGTCACCATTTTGGAGGTGAAATTTTTGACCGCCGCTGGTATCATATCCGAATATAATCCCCTGCATCCCGGGCACGTCTTTCTGTTCCGTGAAATCAGACGGACGCTCGGGCAGGACTGCGGCATCGTTTGTGTCATGAGCGGCGACTTTGTTCAGCGGGGGGATTTCGCAGTGGTTGGCAAACGTGCCAGGGCTGCCGCAGCCGTCAGAAGCGGGGCCGACCTTGTACTCGAGTTACCCCTGCCCTGGGCCGTCGCTTCCGCGGAGGAGTTTGCTTTCGGCGCCGTCTATGCCCTTGCCGCTTCCGGCGTGGTGGACTGGCTTGCTTTCGGCTCTGAATGCGGCGAGACGAAACTCCTTGATGGTCTTGCCGCCGCTTTGCTGGATGAACGCTTTCCTGCACTTTTGCGGAAGGAGCTTCGGGTTGGGGACAGCTTTGCCGCCGCACGTCAGAGAGCCGCCGCCAGACTTTCCCCGGACGCCCAACTGCTGGAGTCACCAAATAATATCCTGGGCGTCGAATACTGCAAGAGCCTCCGGCGGCTGGGGTCCTCTGTGCGCCCGCTGGCCTTCCCACGGCGCGGAAGCCAGCACGATTCCCTTGACTGCCGGACGCGCTTTCCTTCTGCTTCTGCTGTGCGGTTTTTGCTCCGGGAGGGCAAGAGAGCACAGGCGCTGGATCTGATGGCCCCTGCTATGGCTGACGCTTTCCGGAATGAAGAAGCCGCAGGCCGCGCGCCCGTTTTCCGGGAAGGCTGCGAACGCGCGATCCTGGCCAGGCTGCGTTCTATGAGCCGGGATGATTTCGCCGCCCTTGACCTGGGTCGGGAGGGTGTGGGCAATCGGCTATGGCAGGCACGGGGAGAACCATCCCTGGAACGCGTCCTTGAACGGGCCAAAACCAAACGCTATCCCCTGGCCCGGCTTCGCAGGATGATTCTTTGGGCTTATCTGGGCGTCCTTCCCGGAGAGTGGGCGCATCCTCTTTACCTCAGGCCCCTTGCGGCGAACAGGACAGGCCGTCTCCTGCTGGCCCGGATGCGCTCCGCGGAACTGCCCGTGCTTACCAAAGCCGCTCAGGTCCGGAAACTGCCCGATTCTTCCCGGCGGCTCTTCTCCCTCGAAACCCGCGCCGCCGACCTGTTCGCCCTCGCTTATCCGAACCTCGCCGCTTCCCTTGCCGGTGACGAGTGGCGCGCCGGTCCCGTTATGCTTTGATTCTCCAGGAGGTTTCTATGACTGCTGTAATCGCTCTGCTGCTGGTGCTTGGCTCCCTTTCAGGCTGCGCCGGGGATACCATGCTCAATGTCAGGAACGCTTTGCCTGACGCTGGCGTTGGTCCCGTTTACGTTGTCCAGCTCCAGAATTGGGTGGATTCCGTCCAGAACCCAGAGGGCGAAACCATCGTTGAATATGACTGTCAGGTGCCTGTGCTCTCTGTCGTGGACGGCGACGGTCTGCCTGCCTCCGGAAAGTCTCCTGAAGAACGGCTGGCCTTGGAACGCGCTGCTGTCTTTAACGCGCAGTTCGACCAGTGGCGGGAGGTAGGCGGAAATATGGACGTGCTGGCGGAAGACGCGGAAACGTTCAAAGAGGCGTTCGGGTTCTCTGCTGTGATGTCGGAAACATTGTCCTGCTCCGTTTACCAATCAGACCACTTTATCAGCGTCTCCGGCGTCTACCTCTCTTATACCGGCGGGCTTCACAGTAATACGATGCTGATGAGCTGGAATTTTGATCTGGAAACCGGCAGCTTCTTTGACCCTCAGCTTCTGGGCAGTAAAAGCGACCTCCAAACCGCTGTCTATGATGAACTTGTGCGGCAGGCTGAATCTGTCGCCGCTGAACATCAGCTCTCTCCGGAGGCGTTCTTCTGGCCTGATTATACGGATATCCTTCAGAATTGGAGCAGCTACGCCGTCTCCTTCGATCACTCCGGGATGACCGTTGGATTTTCGCCTTATGAGCTTGCCTGTTATGCCGCCGGGCCGCAGAAATTCCATATCCCTTACGATGTTCTGCTCCCGCACCTCGACCGCGACGCCTGCCTCTTTCTTGGCATCAGCGCTGAAACCGCATAACCTCCCTGGGCAGTCAAAAACCCCCTGGTACTCTCGTATCAGGGGGCTTTTTCTTTATGTCGCCGCCGGTTCCGCTTCTTCGCTGGATTCCGGAAGCGCTTCATTCTCGGGAGCGTCCGGAGGGGGCGGACCCTTCTTCTTTTTGCGCCGGAACAGATTGCCGAAACTGTCAATTACTGAGTAGTATACCGGCGTGAATACCAGTGTGACGATTGTCGAGATTACCATGCCTGATATCATTGTGATACCCATGTCGCTCATCATCTCGTTTGTCTCGCCAATTCCCATCGCCATCGGGACCATCGCCAGTATAGTTGTCAGCGTTGTCATCAGGATCGGCCTTACCCGTAAGGGGCACGCGTGAAGAATCGCCGTCACCCGATCTTCGCCCATTCCGCGTCGGATCTTGATATACTCCACCAGAATAATCGACGAGTTGACCACCGTGCCTGCCAGCATGATGATCGACACCAGAGAAAGCATCGACAGGTCGCGGCCCGTTACCGGAAGGCCAAACAGCGAACCCGTAAACGCTACGGGCAGTATCAGCATAACCATCACCGGCATCAGGAAGGACTCAAACTGCACCGCCAATACGAAATACACCAGCATCAGCGCCGCCGCCAACGCAAGCAGCAGGTCTCCAAAGCTCTCCATCATATCTTCATACGAGCCTGCCGTTTCCGTGCTGTAGCCCTGGGGGAATTCATACGCGTCCATCAGCGCCCAGACTGCCTGCGTCATCGCCGTGGCGTCGCCGCTGATGGTGTCACCCGTAATCGTTACCCGCCGGGTCTGGTTTACGCGCGTGATGGTCTGAGGCGCCTGCTCTATTGTGACTTCCGCAACAGAACCAAGAGGCACTGTCCCGCCGAAGCTTGACGGTATCGCCATCGAACGAAGGGCGTCAAGACTTTGCTCCGCCGCGCCGCTGCCACGTACCACCACATCCAGTTCCTGGTTCTGAATCGTTACTTTCGTCGCCGTCGCGCCCGTCAGCTCGGAACGAACCGCCCCGCCTACCGCCGCCGCCGTCAGACCGTACTGCGCCGCCGCTTCGCGATTCAGCCGGACCTTTACCTGCGGCACCTGCTCGTTCAGGCTGTTCGTTACGTTTACCGCGTCAGGAAGCGCCGCGATCTGGGCAGTCAGGTCGTCCGCTATCATCTGCAATATCGTGATATCGTCGCCTGATATCTCTACCACGATATCGTTCCCGCTCCCCATGGACATCATGCTGGACGCGCTGACCGTAATCTCACAGCCCGCGATATCCTCCAGCTTCGGCCGCAGCGCGTCTACAACCTCAAAGCTGCTTCGCTCCCGCTCCGTCCGGCTGACCAGATTCGCCAGCACTGTAACGGATTCATTCTGCGACAGATAGAACATATTATCAAGCTCCGGGACCTCAGCTTCGACAATCGCCGCTACCCGGTCCGCGATCTCCGACGTCTCGTTCAGCTGGGAACCAATCGGCATACTTACGCCAACGCTTATCTGACCCTGGTCCATGTCCGGTATCAGAACCATTTTCGTATTCACCAGCGTCAGGCCAAACAATACCACCATTGCAACGGACGCAAGCATCCCCACGAACAAATGGCGCACGAAAAAGCGCAGAAGTTTCAGATATACCGTATTGACGGCTCCTGTGATATGCCTCAACAGACCGGGCCTCTTCTTTGCCAGCTTCTCCTGACGCTTCCGGACCTTTTTCTCGTTCAGCGTGAAGTAGCACAGCAAGGGCACCAAGGTCAGGGAAATGACAAGGGACGCAAATATCAAAGACGCGATTGTCAGACAGAAATCCCTGAACATCATTCCCGCCATGCCGCCTGTCATCGCAAGCGGAACAAAAACTGCCTCCGTTGTCAGCGTGGACGCAAGCACCGAACTTGTGACTTCCTTCGTTCCGTCCACGCACGCGCTCATCCGGTCATGGCCTTCCGCGGAAAACCGGTAGATATTCTCCAGTACCACAATCGAGTTATCCACGATCATACCGACGCCCATGGCTATCCCGCCCAGACTCATCATGTTCAAAGTCAGGTCAAAGGCGTTCATCAGTACAAAGACCGTCAGAATACAGATGGGCATAGAAATAATGATCGTCAGCGTTGCCCCGCCGCGGCGCAAGAACAGCAGCACAACAATCGCCGCCAGCAGCATCCCCTGTATGATATTCTGATACGCCGCGTCTACCGTCTGGTTGATGTACTCGCTGGCAATGTACGGAAAAAAATACTGAAGATTCGGGTTGTCTTCCTTGAGCCGGTCCAGCCGCTTTTCTATCGCGTTGGACACGTCTACCTCGTTGGCCGACGACTGCTTCGATACCTGCAGTATCACGCAAGCCGTGGTTCCCACCTTCGCGATTGCTTCCAGGTCCGTTTCCTCCAGGGTCACGTTCGCCACCTCCGAGAGACGGACCGCGCCGCCGGAGGGAAGCGTCAGTATCATATTCGCCACGTCTTCCACGCTCTGAAATTTCGCGTCCGTGCTCACCGTCAGCTTTTTGGAGCCGCTCTGCATATCGCCGCCGGGATAGAGCAGATTCTGGCCCGCCAAAAACTGGGAGACATACGAGTTCGACAAACCCAGTCCGGCACAGCGCGTCGGGTCCAGCTCTACGGCGATCTGCTGCCCGACACCGCCCTCGACACTGACCTGCGCTACTCCGTCGATCCGTTCCAGCGCCGGGACCACTGTGTCATCCGCCAGCGTCTGGAGCTGCGCAAGGTCTCCGCCCATCAGCGCAATCATAGCCGTAGGCATCAGCTCGCTGATATTCATATTGATAATAATCGGGTCCGTGGCGTCCTCCGGCAGGCTCATGCGGTCAAACTGCTCCCGGAGCTTCGTCGCGGCGATATCCAGATCCGTGTCTTCTACATACGTAATTTGTATCTGCACGTTACCGTCCGCTGAAGTGGAGCTGATGGAGTCCACCCCGGGCACCGACATAATGGCTCCTTCCAGCGGCCGCGTCAGCAGTTCCTCCACGTCGCTGGGGTTCGCGCCGGGATAGTAGCTCGCTACCATCGCCATGGGCATTTCCATCTCTGGCATCAGGGCCATTTGCAGCTGCGTTGCAAACATCAGGCCAAAGACAAAGATCAGTATGCTGGCCAGAATGGTCGCTACCTTGTGCTGTATGCAGATTTTTGCGATATTCATGCGCCCTCCTCCTGGGGCTGCGCTTCTGCCGGGGCCTCCGACGCACCGCCGCCGACAATCCGTACCAGCGCGCCGTCCGTCAGATACGACTGACCTACCGTTACAAGCTGCTGGCCTGCCGTCAGTCCTGTCAGTACCTCTGTTACGCCGCTGCTGGTCAAGCCCGTGGTCACTTCTATGTATTTCGCCGTTTCGCCTTCCACCACGTAGACATACTGCGTCCCGCCGCTGGTCATAACCGCCTCTGTCGGCACCACCACCGCGTTTTCGGAAAAGTCAGTGTGGAACGTGACGTCGGCAAACATTCCCGCCAAAAGCCCGCTGATGCTGGAAGGAGCCGATAATGTCACGTTATACAGCCGGGTCTGAGGGTTCGCCGAACGGTCTATGTTCCGGATGGGCGCTGTGAACGTCTCCCCTACCGCGCTGATGGTCACTTCCGCTTCCGCGCCCGCCGTCAGCTTTGGCACCAGCGCTTCCGAGACGGAGACCGTGATTTTAAGCTGGTCTACGGCGTCAATCACCGCAACCGGCGCCGCCGTGGACACAAAGCCGCCCTCAACCGCGCTGAACTGAATCAGTGTGCCGGACGCGGGCGAAATCACATTGCCGCTTGCGTCCACGTTGTCCAGCACTGTCTCAAGCTGCTCCATGTTCGCTTTTGTGTTCTGCATCCCCGCCTCCAACTGGGAAAGCGTGGAATTCCGGGTGGCTATTGTGCTCTGCAATTGCAGTTCCGCCTGGTCGATCTCGATCTGCGCCGCCGCCCCGATCTCCTTCAACTCCTGAAGATCCTGAAGGTTCTTCTCATACAGCGCGATCTGCTTTGCAAACACCGCTTCCTGGTCCTGATAGCTCTGCAATGACGCCGCATAGCTGATACTGGCCGCTTCATACGACGTCTGTGTGCTGGTCAGGTCCAATTTGCACAGCGCCTGGCCTGCCCGTACCATGTCGCCGGTTTCTACATATGTCGCCGTGCATTTCGCGTTGGCCGCCACCATGACAGTCGCTTCGTCCTCCGTCTCCAGCTTCCCGGATACCGTCTGCTCTGCATAAATCGTGTCCGAGACCACCGCCTGGACCTGTACCGCTACTCCGGACGAACCTTCCTCTTCTTCCTCCACAGGCGCTTCCTCTCCGCCGCACGCCGTCAGACTGAACAGCAGCGTCAGAGCCAGCGCCCATGTCAACCATTTTTTCATCTTATCGCTTCCTCCAATTGCTCTTGTTTTCCAATCCGGCTCAGTTCGTGCTGCTGTTCATGACCCCGTAGCTTACCGCCCAATAGTACGTCCGGTACGCCGTGAACAGATTCCGCCGGGCTGTAGCTACCGCGTCCTTTGCCTCCGCCAGGTCGTCCCCCGCGTCCGCAAGGGCATTCGCCGACAACGTGCCCTGCTGGTATTTCAGCTCCGCCGACGCATAGCTTTTCTCCTGAAACGCCAATGTTGTCTGAGACGCGTTCAGTATCTGTTGGTAGTCCTTTACAGAGTCGTACGCGTTCCGGAAGCCCATCTCGAAATTCTGGACAGACGCCTTGTACTCATACAGCGCGGATTCATATGTGTGCCGCGCCGAACGGAGATTGTAGCTGTTCCTTGTGTAGCTCTCCTGAGCGTCGTCGTAGGCTTCCGATGCTTCGTTCAGCTTCTTTTTCGCCGCAAACAGATCGTAACTTAAATTCTTCGCCTCTGCAAGGTCCTCTTTCTGGTCCATGCTGGCTAAAAGTCCATCCGAAAGCTCCGGAAGCGGGCCCAAGACCAACGAGCCATTCATACTGACGCCTATCATCGCCTGTAATTGCAGCTTACACCGGCGCAGATTCATCTCTACTGTGCTCAGGCTGCTTTCCAGGCTCGCCTTTCCGCTCTTTACCTGCTCTGCCGTCAACGCGCTCACCTGGCCCAGGCGGTACCGGACCTCCATTTCCTTTACTGTCCGGTCCAGCGCCGTCAGATTCCGTTCCAGCGTCGCCTGGGTCTGCTCCAGCTCCAGTATGGCTATGTACAGCGATTCCGCCCCGATCACCATCTGATCCCGGGCGTTCTGGAGCTGCCGTTTCGCCGCCGCGTAGTCCTTCTGTATCTGTCCCGTTGCCAAATCCGCTACATTGCTGCTCAGGGCGCTGTAGGAGCTTTGCAGATTCGATATCACATAGCCCTGCATCGCGCCTTCAAATTCGTTGGCAATGGGAATCTGCGCATAAATCGACTGCGCCTGCTCCAGACTGCTCATCTGATCCGCAAGGTCCTGATACATCCGGGTGAAGTCGATGGAATCTATGGACGCTATCGATTCCTCCAGCATCAGGGCCGACAAGCTTCCTTCCAGCACCCGTTCCCGAAGGTCGCTGAATTTCAGATTCCGGAAGTCTGTCTCCCCTGTGTACACCAGATCGTCATCCACCGTTGTGATCCAGGGTTCCGTCCCGTCGTAGCCCTCCTGCCAGACCCCGCCGCCTTTGCTCTCCCGCTCCTGAAAGACTGTCTCGCTGTCGTCAGAAGGCGGGGTCTCTTCTGGGGGCTGGACTTCTGTCGGATTCGTTTCCTCCGGCGGCTTGGGGTCCTGTTCTCCGTCACCCGCTGCTTCCTGTGACTCTCCGCCGTCTGCCGGTTCCGATACCTCCAGCGGCTCCGGAACTTCCCCGTCAGGCTCCGTATCGCCTTCCGCCAGCGCTGGGACCATGCACAGCAGCAGTACAGCTGTCAACAGCAATGCCAGCGCCGCCGTCCTTCTTTTTCGCTCCATACGCTCCTCCTTCGCGTCCTCTCTTGCTCTGCTTTCCGCTCTTTTTCTCTCTCCAGAATGCAGTTTACACCTTCCCCTTGCTGGAATGTCAAGACTTTTCCCGCTTTATTTTTTCAGACAGCCGTTTTTAATAATCTCCAGCTTCATCTCCAGCTCTTCCCGGAACTCCTGCCGTCTCTCCGGCTGGCACATTGTGTCCATTACCGCCGAACCCAGCGCCGCCATCAGAAGTCCGAACACGTTCCGGGCATATCCCTCGTCCTGACACCGCAGAATGCTCAGGTCCATGACATCCAACAGGCCGTCCATCAGCCGGTGACCTGGTCGGGTAGGCAGCATTTTCTGAATATCCACTCCCTGATTTCTTTTCAGGAACTTCATGCAGCGGGCCATGACTGGGTCCTGCATCAGTTCCTGGCTGGCCATGCGGTCAAAACACTCTATCTGGGCCTGAAAAATATCGCCCCCTCTGGCTGTCAGCGCTTTCCGGTACTCCGCCTTGACATGGTTGCGCACCTCTTCCAGCAGAAACGCAAACAGGTCGTCTTTGTCCAGAAAATACTGATAAAAGCTCCCCCTCGGTATCCCCGCTTTCCGGACGATCTGGTTGATTGAGACCTCTGTAAAACGCGTCCTTGTAAATTCCTCCCATGCCGCATTCAAAAAACGATTCCGCTTTTCTTCCGGCAGCCGGAGGAAGGTTTCCGAACACATACGCTTCCTCCTTTTCTCCATTTATGCAAAAAATGACACCCTGTCACTTTATGACAAGATGTCATTTATTATACGCAGGCCCTTTTCCTGTGTCAAGAGGTTTGCTCAAATGAATTGTGAAGAAGCTGTAAAGATTTTAACTGCGATTGTGCATTCTGACGGTTCCCTCAGTATTTCCGGCTCAGCAGACGGTAGATGACAAGTCCCGCAATATACTGCACGATCAGGAAAATTGCCAGGCAAATCGTCAGCAATTGGGCCGCTTCTTCTCCGATTACCTCCATTTTGCCCAGTATCGAAACAATGACGATTGACACCGCCATCAGCATCAGGCCCAGAATGTACGCGTAACGGCCCGAACGGTTCCGGAGCATCTCCTTTCGCTCGTCCCGGAGGTCAATCTGCTCCTGTTCCAGCTTCTCCCGGTACTCCGCCGCGTGCTTCGGGGAATGCAGCTTATAGTATTTGCACAGCATACCTGCTCCGCCTGCCGTAAAGCTGCCGAAGAATCCGCAGAAAATGCTCTCCAGGCCCGTGTCCAGCAGCAGCGCCGCCAGAAGAAATGCCACGCCTGCCAGAATCATCAGCACGCCTGTCCATAAGTCACTCTTTTTCATCAGAATCACTCCTTTTGTGTACGAAAATCTCTTCAATCGGCAATCCGAAAAAATCCGAAATCGTAAACGCCAGCTCCAGCGACGGATTATATTTCCCCGTCTCAATCGCGCTTACCGTCTGCCGGGATACCCGTATCATTCGGGCAAATTCTTCCTGTTTCAGGCCCATCTTTCGACGGAGCGCTTCTATCCGGTTCTCCATGGCATTCTCCTTCTTTTCGTTTGTAAAGGTTCCTTGACATTCCGGACTGCGCGCCGCCCTCTTGTAAAGGTTCCTTTACGTGTATCATAGCACAACCCCAGTCTCTTGTCAAGGGTCCTTTACATTTTTCGGGCTTGCTTTTTTCCCATAGCCGTAGTATGATTTAAAGACGGATTTACTTTTTTGATTCGACTGGAGGTCCTTCCATGAAACGTCTCGCGGCCCTGCTCCTGCTCTGCGTCCTGCTTACCGGCTGCGGCCCCGCTGTCCCTGAACCCGCTCCAGGACGGCTTCAGATCGTCGCCGCGGTCTTCCCTGCTTACGATTTCGCCCGCGCCGCCGTCGGGGATCTGGCCGACGTTTCCCTGCTCCTCCCTCCCGGCGCGGAAAGCCATTCCTATGAGCCTACTCCTGCCGATATCCTTCGGGTCCAGAACTGCGATCTCTTTATTTACCTCGGGGGAGAATCCGACGCCTGGGTTGATACCATCCTTTCCGCCGTGGAGCCAAAAGGACAGGCCCTCCGCTTGACCGACTGCGTGGAGCTTCTGGAGGAAGAAGACCACGACCATCATGACCATCAGCACGGCGCGGGGGAAGTGATGGAAATGGATGAGCACGTCTGGACCTCCCCAGCCAACGCCGCGCGCCTGACACGGACCATCGGCGAGACGCTGGCTGGCCTGGACCCGGTTCATGAGGAGGCTTTCCGGAACAACGCGGAGGATTACGCCTTGCAGATTGACGCGCTGGATGCAGAGTTTGACCAGTTCTTTCAGGGGCTTGACAGCAGAACTATGGTCTTCGGTGACCGGTTCCCTCTGCGCTACTTTGCCGAGGAATTCGATCTGGATTACTATGCCGCTTTCCCTGGCTGCGGCGCGCAAACCGAACCTTCCGCCGCTACGGTCGCCCTTCTTACCGAAAAGGCCCGGGGGCTGCCTGCCGTCTGGTATATCGAGTTCTCCAACCATCTCGTCGCCGACAGTATCGCGGAAGCCGCAGGCACCCAAACCGCCATGTTTCATACCTGCCATAATGTCTCCAGGGCAGAGCTGGACGCGGGGGCGACTTACCTTTCTCTGATGCAGAACAATCTGGCCACTTTGCGGGAGGTTATGGGCGGCGCTGATTGATACGGACAGAATTTTTCATTCAGGAGGTCTTTTATGCTGGAAAGTGATTTTTCCTTCCTTACAATGGATTTCTTTACCAAAGCCGAAATCTTTCCCGGAAGCCTGGGAACCTTCCGCTACCGCTTCCAACGTACCGGCTGGGTAGGCGACGGTTCCTTGCAGGTCTGGGTCTATGAGAACGTCTGCTTTGAACTGGCTCAGGACGTGGAAACTGAAACCTTTCCCTGGACGGAAGAGGGCACAGCAGCGCTGCGGGGCTGGCTGTCCGGGAAGCTCCAAGAACGGGGCGCGGAATCATATCGTATCCCTTACCCCCGCCGCGCAGAAGGTCCGGCCCAATGAATGAACGCCTCTTCGACGGCAAAGGGGAGATTTACGCGCAGTTCCGGCCCTCCTATCCTCCCGCGCTCTTTGACTTTCTTCGGGATAACGGCGTGCTGAATCCTTCCTCTGACGCCGCTGACATCGGGGCCGGAACCGGGATCTTTACCCGGCTGCTGGCTTCCCATGTCCGCTCCGTCCTGGCTGTGGAGCCTAATGACGATATGCGCCGGGAAGGAATGCGGCTTTGTCCTGGTAATGTCCGTTTCGTCTCCGGCAGCGCGGAATCTGCCGGTCTGCCTGACGCGTCCCTGGATTTGGTCACTGCGGCTCAGGCGTTCCATTGGTTCGACCGGGACGCTTTCCGGACGGAGTGCAGGCGGATTCTTCGGCCCGGCGGCTGGGTTTTGCTGGTCTGGAATCAGCGGGATGAAAACAGTCCCCTGATCCGTGCGCTGGCGGACCTCAACCGAAAATTCTGCCCGCGCTTCAAGGGCTTCTCCTCGGGCGGGAATTATGATGTGGACGGCTTCTTTCAGGGACGGTTCCGGCAGGCTTCCTTCCCGAATGATTCCCAATGCACAGAAGAGGCTTTTATCGGGCGCTGCCTTTCCTCTTCCTACGCCCCTGGTTCCGATGACCTTCCCTACCGTCAGGCTTTGTCCGGACTCTTCCGCCGGTCCTGTCAGGAAGGGGTCCTTTCCTATCCTTATGTCACTGTCTGCTTTTTTGGCCGCCTCTCTGATTTGGAGGCCGATGCGATTCTTTAAGGAGTACGCTATGTTTTCCGGTTTTTCTAACGAAACTGTCGATTTTATGTGGGGCATCCGCTTTAACAACGAACGGGAGTGGTTCGAGGCCCACAAGGATGCTTATTTGTCCAGCTTTTACCGTCCTATGAAGGCCTTGGGAGAAGAGCTGCTCAGTTTTCTTCATCAGAAACGCCCCAATTATGGACTTCTCTGCAAAACAACCCGTATCTATCGCGACGCGCGGCGGCTTCATGGGCGGGGGCCTTATAAGGATAATCTCTGGTTTACCATCGAACAGCCGTCAGAAGAGTGGACCGCCCGACCCTGCTTCTGGTTCGAGCTTGCCCCTGAGGTCTGGTCTTACGGGATGGGGTACTATATGTCGAAACCCCTGACCATGGCCAAACTCCGCGCCCGAATCTGCCGTGAGCCAAAGCCTATGGAACAGCTTACCCGGAACTTGAACGGGCAGACGGAATTTTCTCTGGATGCCATCAACTATAAGCGTCCGAAAGCGCCCGCACCGTCCCCTTTGCTGGAGCCTTGGTTTCAGATGAAGTCCTTTTCGGTCTGCCATGAGGAAAAGCTCTCCGAAGAATTGTTCTCCCGGCAAATCGTCCAGCGGCTCCAGGACGGATATGCGTTTCTCCTGCCTTACTACGACTACTTCGCGTCCCTGGAAGGCGATCCTGACCCAAGAGACGCTGTTTTGGAGGCTTCCCTATGAACAAAAGTGTGCTGATTGCCATGAGCGGCGGCGTGGACAGCTCTGTAGCCGCCTGGCTGTTAATGCAGGAAGGATGGCTCTGTCAAGGGGCGGTGATGCGGCTCCTGCCTGACGCCTGCGGCTCCCAAAAGGATGTTCAGGACGCCGGCCAGGTCGCCGCGCTGCTGGGGATTCCTTTTGAAGTGCTGCCCTTTCAGGATAATTTCCGGAAAGATGTGATAGACCCCTTTGTCCGCGCTTATCAGGAGGGCCGGACCCCTAATCCCTGCCTTGAATGCAACCGCTGCCTGAAATTCGGACGCTTTCTGCACGCCGCGGAGGATCGAGGGCTGCATTCTGTCGCTACAGGCCATTACGCCCGGGTGGAGTTCGATTCTGTACGGGGACGCTGGCTGCTGAAAAAAGCCCTGGACCTTCCGAAAGACCAGAGCTACTTCCTTTATTCGCTTTCCCAGTATCAGCTTGGACGGACGCTGTTTCCCCTGGGGGCCCTTACCAAACAGCAGGTCCGGGAAATCGCGGAACAGCAAGGCTTCGTCAACGCCGGGAAGCATGACAGTCAGGACATCTGCTTCGTTCCGGACGGCGATTATGCAGGCTTTATCCAGCGTTGGACAGGCGCGCCTCTTGTTCCGGGGGACTTCCTGGATCTGAATGGACAGATTGTGGGCAGGCATCGGGGGGCCGTCCGCTATACCCTCGGTCAGCGGAAGGGCCTTGGGTTGGCTATGGGCGCGCCTGTCTACGTCTGCGGGAAGGACATGGGCGCCAATACGGTTACCGTTGGGCCGGAAGACGTGCTGTTCTCCCGCCGGGTCCGGGTGGAAAACCTGAATTGGATTGCCATCGAGAATTTATCAGGACCGCTGCGGGTCAAGGTGAAACTCCGCTCCAGACATCTGGAACAATGGGCCGTCATTCAGCCGGAGGAGCATGGCGTGCTGGCAGTCTTCGACGAACTGCAAAGGGCCGTTACCCCGGGGCAGGCCGCAGTCTTCTATGACGGTGACTCCGTTGTGGGCGGCGGAACCATCGTCGCGGCGGAATGATGCAGAAAGGATGTGGCGCTTTGAACTGTCAGCATGGAAACTGCGGTCATTGCGATAACTGCGGCGGCTCCCTGCTCCTTACCCCCGCTGAAGCCGCGCTTCTGGAACAATTGGCACAGACTCCATTCCTGCCGGTGGGGAAGGGTTTGGGGGAGTATCCTGTTTACCTTGAGGACAACGCCTGGACCGTTGAAGACTACGGCCGCGCGATCCTCGCCCTGGACCTGAAGGGACTGGTACGGCTGGATACCGATATGCCGCTGCGGGGGTTTGATTACGCCGCTTATGAACGCTGTCCCCTTCATGGCAGCTTCGCCCTTACCGCAAAGGGTCAGGAAGTGGTGGATATGATTCAGATCCAGGGCTTTTGTCAGGAGGATGAGGAGGAGGCAACATGAGCGGTCAGTACGACAGAACGGAACTCCTGCTGGGTGCCGGCGCTCTCCGGATTCTGCGGCAGTCCCGGGTAGCCGTCTTCGGGCTGGGCGGCGTGGGCGGTTATGTCGTGGAAGCCCTGGCGCGCTCCGGTATCGGAACACTGGACCTGGTGGATAACGACCGGATTTCTGTCAGTAATATCAACCGTCAGCTTCTTGCCACCCATCGGACCGTTGGGCGTTTCAAGACGGACGCCGCTCTGGAACGGGTGCGGGATATCGACCCTTCCATTACCGTCCACGCCCGCAGCGTCTTCTTTGGGCCTGATACCGCCGGGGAATTCGATTTCTCCGCCTTTGATTATGTCGTTGACGCGATTGATACCGTTACCGGAAAATTGCAGTTGATCTGTCAGGCCCGGGACGCGGGTGTTCCCATCATCAGCTGTATGGGCACCGGAAATAAGCTGGACCCTATGGCTTTCCGGGTAGACGATCTCTCCCGGACCTCCGTCTGTCCTCTGGCCCGGATTATGCGTAAAGAACTGAAACGGCGCGGGATTTTCCATCTGCCCGTGGTCTATTCCACCGAACCTCCCCGAGAACCCGACGCCCTTGCAGCGGAAGCCCTTCGTTCAGAGCTGGAGGCCTCCGGCAAACGCCAGATTCCCGCAAGCTGCGCCTTTGTGCCCCCTGCTGCCGGGCTGCTGCTGGCTTCCGCTGTTGTGAAGGACCTGTTAAAGCTGTAATCCCGACCATAAAACTGCCGGACTCTTCTCAGGGCCCGGCTTTCTTAATTGTCTGCCAGCTTTTTAATCAGCCCGCAGGCCCGATAGTTTTGCAGGGGATATTCCTCCAGTTTCGCCCCCTTCTCTGCCGCAAGCTGATACAAATGCCCTAAATGCGCTTGGTCGTCCAGGGAATGCACCAGTACCCTCCATGGCACACGGCGCAGCAGGACCCGCGTCGCTTCCCCAATCCCCGGCTTTACCAGATTGATATCCTGAATGCCAAATGCCTCCGCGATCTCTTCCGCTTCTTCCAATCCTGTACGGCCGGACGTTGGTTCTGCGCTTCGCGGATGTTCCGGGAACCGCGCTGTGATTGTGTCAATGAATTCATATGTGCGGTCCTTCTCCCTCAGCTCGCTGTAGAATGCCGCGCCATGGAATTCCTCCGGGCCTATCACATCAGAGCGGCAGAAAGTACGGCTTAAAAGTCCGGATACCGTTGAATTCAGGCACGAACTCGCTATGAGAAAATCCTCCTGTGTTCCGCTGATCGCCGCAATATGGGCCGGGTCCGACAGTACCGCAAGGCCGGGGTCCGTCTCCGGATAGTCCGCCATCGCCGCCGTCAGTTCCCGTTGGATTGCCCCTTTGCCTGTCCAGCCGTCGACAAACTGGACGCTTTCCGCCGGGTGCCGCGTCAGGATGTACTCCATGGCTCTCTGGTCAATCCCCCGGCCCCGGATGATGGAGATCGTATAGTGCGGGACTTCCACGCCCCAGTATTTTTTCAGACATCGCTTGATCAGTACCCCCGCCGATGTTCCTGCCCGCGCCAGAGACACCAATACCGCGCCGGGGCCTTTCCGCTTCCATATCTGCTCTGCCGCCGACGCGCACGCTTCCGCCGTCAGATCCGCGTACCGTTCCAGCGCGTCCTGGTAGGCTTCCAGATACGCCGGCGACGGTTCGTATTCCAAAGGCAGCATTTCAGAATAGTGTACCCCGCTTTGTATCCGCGCTTCCCGTTCCTTCGTTCCCAAAGGTTCCACCATGCCTGTGATGTCCTTCAAAAGAATCGTTACGTCTTCCGGATGGTAGGTTCCGTACATCAACTCTCGCCTCCCACTAATATCTGACTTTGACTGCCGTGGGCCTGCAATGCCTGGGACAGAGTGCGGAGTCCGGCTTCTTCCGCTTTTTCCGTGACCAGAATCACCGCGTCGTATCGGGCCAGATTATACAGATACGTCGTCCGCGCCGGGTCGTACAGACTTTGCAGCTTCCAGCCTTCTTGTATCGGATAGCCCGCCTGAGTGCTGATTCCAATCGGGCTGCGGGTTGTGGAATGGCTCCGGACCTCCCAGCCGCCTTGCTGTTCCAGTACCGCGCCCAGTACCAGCGCCGGAAACATACACTCTTCCGAGCCTAATACCAGAACGCTGGCTTTTGATGGCAGCAGTTCCTTGAAACGGGGCAGAAGCGCTTCCGATTTGCGGCAGCATACGTCCAGATAGTCAAACGCCAGAACGCCTTTCCGGGGGCTGCACCAGCTTACGGGAACGCGCTCCCAGGACTGCGGTTCCCCTTCCGGCAGGCGGGCTTCTTCTATGCGGAAGCCTTCTACAGCCCTCGAGTAGTCCGCTTCCGGAAGTTTCACCAGATACCGGCTGACAATGCCTGCGGATTCCATGCGTGTCTCGTTTTCTGCCGTCAGACGGTTCAATATGGACGCCGCTGCAAGCCTCTTTTGACGAAATGCCGGAAATCGAGCCGAAAGCTGTTGAATGATGTTCAGAAGCGTCTTCCCTGTCGAAATTTCGTCGTCAATGAATATGACCGTTTCCGTCTTTTCCAGCCAGCGCTCCATTTCCCGGCAATACAAGAGCTGCTCTATCGCGTGGCTGTGCTCTTCCTCGAAATATACCGCGCTGTTCTCCGGCAGAGGCTCCCTTGTGGTGTGGATGTACACGCAGTCCTCCCCAAAACAGGAAGCCGCCATCGCTCCAATCGCCGTAGCCGTCTCCGCAAACCCTATTACAAGCCTTGCCTCCGGGAATTCCGCCGCAAGCTGCTTTCCCAACGTCTGCATCATCCGGAGAGATTCCCGGGGACTGACCGCCAGATGCTTTCCCTGCAGCGGATTCACCAGAAGATAGCTGCGCTTGGGATTGTTCGCCCGCTTTGCCAAACGTAAAGTCTCCTCCGCTGTGTAAACGCTCTTCATTCTTCCGCCTCCTGGATTCCATACACCTCCGCCAGCTTGCAGACCCGTTCGGCCCATTTTCTGTGGCACTTTACCTCGTTCATCCGGTCCCCCGCCGCGCTCTTGGCTACCCCTAAGCCTTCGTGTCGCCAGCCTAAGATACGCTGCGCGTCTTCACAGTCCTCACGGCTTACCCGCAGCCCCCGACAGATTATCGGAAGCTGGCTCGGATGCACTGCTGTCTTGCCTATGAATCCATTCAGACAGTCCAGCGCCAGCTCCGCCCGGAGGCCCTTTGCCCATGCGCCTTCCGGGTCCTGGCCGAAATATTCCCAGACCGGGCCTGACACGACATAATCCGCCGAAAAAACTTGCAGGATATCCATCAGAATGTCACGTATCACCCCTACGTCATACACCGTCTGAGATACTGAACGCCGCAGGCCATAGAGATTGCAGAAGTCGTTCCCCCCTACCCGGACGTTCAGCACGTACTCTCCCACGCTGTCCAGTATCCGCTTTACCCGCAGAAGCATATTCGTCCGGCTGCCAGGTTCCGCGACCATCCCGCTCTCCAACGTCGGCATCATATACAGCGGCGCATTTTCCCTGCCTTCGTTCAGAGCCTTGAAGATCCTCGCGTAATCCTCCCCGTTGGACAGGTCGAATTTCGGCAGTATGTAGCCCGTCAGCAGTCCTTCCGCAGGCCCCAGCAGCCGGTGTACCCGCTCCAAATGCCGGGGACTCCGTATCCGTACAAACAGCAGGGGATGGTCCGTTTTTTTCAGTGCCGCCAGGGTCCGTACCAGCGCCTCTTCCGCCTGGGGCAGCGCCTCGTCCCTGATCGAATCCTCCAGGCACAGCGCAAGCGCCCGCAGGTCCGGTATCGTCCCGATTTTCTCCGCGATGCCTTCGTTCAGCGCCGGGGTATACAGCAAGCCTCCCAATCGATAGGGCAGTAGCTTTTCTTCCTTCCAGTGCAAATCCTTCGCTCCTTTTTTCGTCATTTGGTCCCTTTACTCAACCTCTACGCCGTAGCTCCCGCATAAGCGCCGCAGGCCGTCACGATAGCCCGCGCCCACAAAATTCAGCTTCCACGCGCCCTTGTAGCGGTATACCTCCACGGCCACCAGCGTCTTTACCTGCAAGTCTTCCAGTTTCAGACGGCAAAGCTCCCGTTCGCCGGAAAATATCCGTAAAACCGGCTTCTGTACCTGCGAAAAGTTCTTCTCCGGCTCGTCTCCATACACCGACCAGCAAACCGCGATACGCTCTATGGACGGCTCCAGCAAGCCCAGATCCAACAGCGCTACCTCTCCCGTCTCCGAAAGCCGCATCGCTCCATCCGCCGCTGTTCTGTTCCCGAAAAAGACCAAATCGCCGTCACCGCGTACCTTTTGATTCCCTTGCAGCAAAAACAGATAGCAGTCAAGCTCCAGCTGCGTCCGGAAGCCCTGATGCTCCAATGCCGCTTTCAGCACCCCCTGACCGCCCAGCTCTTCATAACCTGCCCTCTGGCCTCGCTTCATGTACGGCACGCCCGACACTGCCGGGGCCAGATGTGCTTCCGGCACCGCTACCGAACGCGCTTCCTCCGATATGGACGCGGGCGGGGCCTCCTGACGGTGCGGCGCATCCTTCCTCGCCCGGCCTGTTATCGCGATCCGGCGCGTTACCTTTGTGCGGACTTCCAGATCGCCATAAAGCACCGTATTGTCCCGTAAGCCAGCCGCCGTCAGTCCAATCTCCTGTTCTCCCTCCGCAAGCCTGGCAGGATGCACCCCTACCCCGCCTATGCCGCAATACAGCTCCGCCGTGCCTGCCGCATGGAGCTTTAACGCAAAGGTATTCGTCTCCTCCGCCGCGAAATCGCCCAGGGCAATCACCGGCGGCAGTTCCCAATGAGACGCCTCTCCCGGTACTCCCGTCACATCCCCGCGAACCTCCACGTTCTCCAGCACCAGGTCCGGCGCTTCTGATTGTATGGCCGTCTGGTCACCGCTCTCTGTGACCTCAACCCGCAGATTCCGTATGGTCACCCCCGGCGACGTTACCGTCAGCACTGGTCCATGAGCCGCCCAAAGTGTTGAGCCGCCGCCCTCTATCACACAGGGACGGTCTGCGCAAAGCGGTCCCTCCACTTCTCCCGGCGGCAGTTCAAACCGTTCACCCGCTGCGGCAAAGGCTTCCTGCACCATCGCGCTCCCTCCTTATTTGCGTCCATACGCAGGAAGCGAGGGAAAAGGCTTCCCCCGCTCCCACACGCGTTCGTTTTTTTACACGTTCACGCCATAGCTCCGACACAGCGCTTCCAAGCCGCCCTGATATCCCGCGCCTACCGCGTTGAACTTCCAGTCCCCGTTGTAGCGGTAAATCTCGCAGACCACCAGCGCCGTCTCAATGGAGAATTCTTCCATCAGGTCGAATTTCAGCACTTCCGTCCCGACCATATCCTCCGGACCCGCCATCCGCGCCACCCGGACATATGCGTTAGACACCTGCCCGAAATTCTGCCGGCGCTCCGAGGCTTCGTAAATCGTGACTGTAATCGCAATCTTTTCAACATCCGCGGGCACCTTCGTGAAGTCGATAATCAGGACCTCGTCGTCCCCGTCGCCTTCGCCGGTCAGGTTGTCGCCCGTGTGACGCACAGAACCGTCCGCGCTCTTCAGATTGCCATAGAAGATGAAATCCTCATCCTTCCGGACCTTCCCATTCTTCCCCAGCATAAATGCCGACGCGTCCAGGTCAAAATCCGCCGCGCCGTCGTACTGGTTGACATCCCAGCCAAGTCCTACCAGCGCCATCGTCATGCCCTTTTCCAGGTTGACCCGTTCGCCTTTCCTCAAATTGACCGCCATTCTCCATTCCTCCCTTTCTTGTTTCTCCTACCGGAATTTCTCCGCAAGCTCCGAAATACTGTCGTCCCTCGTGGGCTGGCCGATCGCGTTGAACTTCCACTGACCCTTGTAGAGATACAGCTCCCCGAATATCATAGCCGTCATGCCCTGATAGTTCTCCGAAAGATTGTAACGGCACAGCTCCCGATTCGTCTCCGCGTCGCAAATCCGGATAAACGCGTTCTGGATCATCCCAAAGTCCTGGTGACGCTGGGCCGCCTGATAAATATTCACCACGAAGACAATCTTATCATACTGCTGGGGAAGGTCCGCAAGCTGAACAAAAATCTGCTCGTCGTCCCCCTCGCCGGCGCCCGTCAGATTGTCCCCCATGTGACGCACGGCCCCGCTGCGATGCTGAAGATTCCCGAAATACACCACGTCGTCCGGCCCCAGCAGTTTCCCGCCGGCGCACAGAAACGCGGACGCGTCGCAGTCAATGTCCTGGGGCTTCGGCGCGAACAAACCCCGGGTTCGTTTTACCTCGTCCCAGCCAAGGCCCACCATCACCCGGCGCAGGGTCCCGCCGCCTTCTTTTTTCAGTTCGACCTTCTGACCCTTCTGCAAATTGACCGACATATGCTTCCCTCCTGTTTTTTTACCGCTCTTCTCTCCACGCCCCTGTCAGTTCCCGTTTCCCGTGGGCACCATTCCCCGTATCCAACTGGCAAAGCTGGAGGGGTTCCGGGTCTGAATCAGCACAATCCCAGGCCCCCGGAACCGGCAGACCAGACATTCCCCGGAGGCAATGCTTGAGAACCAGCCGCTGGACGCCTTCTCTATCCGGTAGTTCATGTAATCCGGCCACGCTACCAGATGCCCGTTGTCCACGATCACTTCTTCATTGGGTTCCAGATTGATGGCGTGTATAGCCCCGTAGCTGCTCAGGAAGACTGTGCCGCGGCCCGACACCTTGGTGACAAAGAAGCCCTCCCGTGAAAACAGGCCCCGGGCAAGGTTCTGCATTGTGGTATCCACCTGAATCCGGTCCTCCGCCGCAAGAAAGCCCTCCTTCTGGACAATCAGGCTATAGGTCCCGTCCAGCTCCACATCTATGATGCCTCCCGGTATCGGATGGCCCAGAAGCGCATAGCCCGGGCCTCTGGACGCCGTCAGCCGCTGGAAGAAAAGGCTCTCTCCCGTCAGCATCCGCCGCGCCAGCCCGCCCAGCAAACCGCCTTCCATCCCGCCGGTTACATCCACTGTTCCCGACATAGCTACCATCGCGTCCGACTCCGCCTTGACCGACTCGCCCTGACGAAGCCGGACCTCGACTACTGGAAAAGCGTCCTGATATAATATCTTGTACTCCACTCGTTTACTTCCGGCCCGGCTTCCAATTCAGGCCCCAGTTGAACGCCCGGTCCATATCCGGATGGCTCTGGAAGAACTGCACAATCTTCTCCACGCTGAATGTCTCGTCATTCTGATTCTCCAGCAGTGCAATCGCGCACATCCCCAGTTTGGAGCCATATTCATCCATACGCACCACTACGTCCTCGCTGCCGGGACACTTCACTGTCACAATACCGTCCGCTTCCTGCCAGTTCGCCACGCCATCATAAATGAACGTGTACACCAGAATCCGTTTGATGTATGAAATATGCGTCCCGTTTACCCGCAGATTCTCACCGGACGTGTTTGCGCCGCTGCGGTCGTCTCCGTCCAGGGCAATGAACGGCGGCTGCTGGAGGCTTCCGAACGCGTTGCCAAGAGCCTGCACACAGCCCTTTGCGCCCTCAAGACCTTCGCCCTTCAGCTCGAACAGACAGCCAAGGTCCAGGTCAATGGCGTTGCTCCGCTTGAAGAACAGTCCCTTTTTCTTCGGCTGGCTCCAGTTCAGGTTAATCAGCACCTCGCCCAGGGACGCGCCCTTCTTGACCAGACTTACTTTCTGGCCCTTTTTCAGTTCTACAGCCATATTCTATCTTTCCTCCTCGTTTCTTTTTCCTCCCGTCCCGCAGGCCCTCCCGTCATATCACAGGAAGGGCCCCGGTCCGGGAGTCGTTTCTTTCTGTCAGACGTTCACGCCGTAGTTCTGGCACAGCGCCTGGAGTCCCCCCTGGAAGCCGCTGCCAATGGCGTTGAATTTCCACTCGCCGTTGTTCCGGTACAGCTCGCCGACCACTACCGCCGTCTCAATGGAGAAATCCTCCCCCAGGTCGTACCGAATCAGCTCTGTGCCGCTGGCTTCGTCCACCACACGGATGAACGCGTTGGACACCTGGCCGAAATTCTGACGGCGTTCCTCCGCTTCGTAAATCGTCACCGTAAAGTCAATCTTTTCCACCGACGCAGGTACCGCGCTCAGATCGATCTTCATCTGCTCATCGTCGCCCTCGCCCTCGCCCGTCAGGTTGTCGCCCAGATGCTCCACGCCGCCGGACGCGTGCTTCAGATTGCCGTAGAACACAAAGTCCGCGTCGCTGCTTACCTTCCCGCCGCCATCGAGCAGGAACGCCGCCGCGTCCAGGTCAAACGCCGAGCCGCCGTCGTATTTGTTCACGTCCCAGCCCAGTCCGATCAGCAGCTTCGTCAGGCCCGGATTGCCTTTGGTCAGGTCTACCTTCTGTCCTTTTGTCAAGCTAACTGCCATGATGATTCCTCCTGATTTTTCGTTCTTAATTTCAGCAGCCGTCGCCGCAGGGTCAGTTATTTTTCACAATGCTCTTGCGTATCAGGTCCACGGGGATGATTGTAAACGCCATCAGCAGCACGAAGGCCCATTCCTTTGCCGTCAGGCCGAAGCAGCGGAAGATCACGCCGCCGAAATACGTCATCAGAACCTGCACAATCACAATCGCGCCCATTACCCGCAGGAAGCCCGGATTCCCGCCCAGATTGTCAAACAGGTTCAGCTTGTCCGTACGGGCGTTGAAGGCGTTGAACACCGCGATAAAAATGAAGAAAGCAAAGTAGCCTGTCAGCAGATATTCGTTGGCCGTTTCAAACAGCGCGGACGGGTCCGAACGGAAGAAATGCTGGGCGAAGGGCGTCAGGATAAACACCATACTCAGGGCAAAGGTCCAGCCAGCGCCAATCAGAATTGCCGTCCACATATAACGGCTCACGATGGCCTCGTCACGGCGTTTGGGCTTCTCCTCCATATAGCGCCGCAGAGCCGGTTCGCCGCCGAACGCCAGGGCTGCCAGGGTATCCATCACCAGGTTTACCCACAGAATCTGGGTGATGGAGAGCGGGTTCTCAATACCAATCAAGGGACAGACAAAGCTGACCAGCACCGCCGCCACGTTGATGGTAAGCTGGAATATAATAAACTTCCGGATGCTGTTAAAGATGGTGCGGCCATAGAGAATCGCCTTTTCAATGGAACTGAAATTATCGTCCAGAATCACAATCTCGCTGGCTTCCTTTGCAACTTCCGTACCGCCGCCCATGGCAAAGCCCACGTCCGCCTTTTTCAGCGCCGGGGAGTCGTTCACGCCGTCGCCGGTCATGCCTACCACCAGATTCAGCTCCTGGGCCACCCGGACGAAACGGCTCTTGTCACTGGGAAGCGCCCGGGCTACCACACGGATACGGGCCAGCTTGTCCTTTAATTCGCCATCGCTCAGCTTCGCCAGTTCGTCCGACGTCATGACCAAATCCTGCTCGCTCTCCAGAAGTCCCGCTTCCTTTGCAATGGCCATGGCTGTATCTTTCCGGTCGCCGGTAATCATGACAACCTGCACGCCTGCACGACGGACCTGCGCGATCGCCTCCACCGACTCCGGCCGTACCTCGTCCCGGATGCCTACCACGCCTACCAGGGTCCAGTCACCCTCCGGAAGCGCGTCGTCCTTAATCTCACTGTCGCTTACCGCCAGCGCCAGCACCCGGATCGCCCGGCCCGCCAGCTCGTCAATCACCGATTCCACCGCCTGGGCCTGGAAGGGCTTGCGGTTTCCGTCGCTGTCATAATACTGGGTGCAGCGGCTGAGGATTTTCTCCGGCGCGCCTTTTATCAGCGTCAGGTTGAAGTCCCCCTCCACACGGGCCGCGGAATACTTGTTCTGGCTGTTAAACGGTATACTTCCAGTCACTGTCACCTTCGGGCTGTCCTTGCTTCCCGCCACAAAGCTCAGAAGCGCCCGTTCCGTTGCGTTGCCGCCTACCGGATGGGTCGACGCGCCTTCACCGGACAGTATCGCCCCGGTGTTGTACCGTGAGCTGACGTCCATCAATCGTCCCAGCGCCGGAGGCAGTTCCGCCTGGGACTTTTTTGACTGCCCCGCGCCGTCCACAAATACCACCGCTTCCAGCAGACCCTTGGTGATGGTGCCTGTCTTGTCGCTGAACAGAATATTCAGACTGCCAGCGGTTTCAATCCCCGAGACTTTCCGCACCAGCACGTTGTCTTTCAGCATCTTGCCCATGTTCTGCGCCGACACAATTGCAATCATCAAAGGCAGGCCTTCCGGAACAGCCATGACGATAATGATTACCGCCAGCATAACGGCCTCCACCAGGTCATTGATCAAAGCCATCCACCCGGGGAATGTCACCATAAATTCAAACGCGGGAGAAAAATTGATTTCCACAAGACGCTGGAACATGAACGCCAACGCAATCGCAATGCCGCCGATGTAGCCGAATTTGCTGATTTGACCCGCCAGCTTCGCCAGTTTTACTTTCAAAGGCGTATCACGGTCGTCGTCGCTTTGCAGCTCGCTGGCAATCTGGCCGTATACTGATTTATCGCCTACTGTCGTGACCTCCATCACCGCGTTGCCCGAACAGACTACCGAACCCCGGAAGACTTTATAGGGATTCAGGAAGTCCATGGAAGCCTCTTCCTCCTGATAACCCTCCGGCATGACCCGTTTTGCCGCTTCCTTTGCCTCGCCGTTCAAAACCGATTGGTCGACCTGTATCGTCCCTTCTGCCAGGACGCCGTCTGCGGGAATCTTGTCGCCGGACTGCAGCATCACCCAATCTCCAACGACCAGATCATTGATGGCGACCTCCGCTACCTGATTGTTCCGATAGACCTTGCACTGAATCTGGGACGCTTCCTCCTGCAATTTCTGGAAAGCGTTCTCGTTCTTGTACTCCGAAAACGTCGAGACAAACGTAGCCAGCAGCACCGCCGCCGCGATTCCCACCGATTCATACCACGCCACCTGACCCAGAACCGCAAACACCACGTTAATCAGCAGCGCCACGCAGAGAATTTTAATCATTGGGTCGCCAAAATTCCCCTTCAGCTTATCCCAGAAGCTCTCCGACGCCTGCTCCGTCAAGTGGTTGTCCCCGTATTTCTCCCGGGACGCCCGGACCTGTTCGTCGCTCAGTCCTCTTGTCTGCATTGTATCCTTCTTCCTTTCCTGTTTCCTCCGCAAAAAAGCCGGAGTTTGGATAAGACATGATAACCCGAAAATTCATTCTATTCATGAAGTTTTTGTGAACATTCACTATTTCTTCCAGCGTCAGCTCCATCTCTCCCATATTACGCACAAAACCGGCCTGTTTCGACCGTCTCAGAAGTACGCAGGCTCTATCAAATACGCCCGCTCGCCTCCTGCCGCGCGAAACACCACGCCGTTCTGAAGCTGCACCGCACGGCCTATGGGCACCAGGTTCCCCCCTGGCGACGTCATCCCCTGCACCGCGTAATTCACCAACAGCCAATCACCCCTGCACTTACAGATGTACGCCTGCAAATTCCGGTCCGCTTTCTCATCCGGGAACACGTCTGCCAGCATATGCCACTTGAATAACGGCATATTATCATACACATTCACTTCCCCCGCCGGCATCCACTGCCCGGAACGGCCCCGCAGAGGACTTTTCAGCCGCAGACGCAGGATCTCCTTTGCCCGGACGCCGCAATAGGGGCAGACTGGCCGCTTCGGGTCGTGGAGGATAAACCACCGGGCCGCGCAGTCGGGGTTAGCGCAGGGATGCAGCAGGTCCCATGTCTTCAAAAGGCCCCGCTCCCATTCCATTGCCGTGGGCCGCAGGTTCGGATTATGCAGGCCGTCCACAAACGCCCGCAGGAACAGGTCCTCCAGCACCGGCCCCATGTCCTTAATGGTCAGCTCCAGGTCATTTGGACGGTTGCTGGTGTCGTGCGGGTTCTCGATAAACGTCGCCTTCGGTCCAAAGGCCAGAAAATCATCTTCCTCCGGCGAGCTTCGGGAATACACCTTCGGCCCTTCCAGCGGGTGGCGCATCAGCAGGTATTCGTACAGCAGCACCGCCAGCGCGTGGAGGTCCGTATAGGCGCAGGGCAGTTTCCTCTTATCCGGCGGCTGGCCGATGGTCTCCAGCACTTCCGGCGCGATGTATCCATGCGTTCCCACTACCTCCGGCGGAAACAGGCCCGGCACCACCAGCGAATCAATGTCTATCACAACGCAGCCGCCGCTCTTGGGGTCTATCAGCACATTGTTGCAGCTTAAATCCGAATGGGCCAGACCCGCCTGATGCATCCGCCGCACGTCCCGGGCCAGAGTGATGGACATCCGCAGCATTGAGCGGAAATCCCCAATCTCCTCCTGGGCCAGATACTTCCGGTTCCGTGGGGACGTAAACCATTTGCTCCGTTTGTCCTTCCCCTTCAGCGGCAGCACCGCCGACGCTTCCTCCGTAAAGAAAAAGTTCGAGGGATACGCCGGACAGACGATCCCGAATTCCGGCGTCCGGACAATATCCGTAGGCCAGCAGAAGCTGCGGGAAAAATACTCCGCCATGGCTTTGCTGTTCCCCGGCGCGCCGCCCTCCGACTCCGAACGGGTGGGGTTGTACTTCCCAATGATCGCTTCCAGACGCTGACGGATATTCATATCCTGAGCGGCCTCCCGGTCGTTGAAAAACTGTACCACATATGACTTGTCCGGCGCGAAATATGTATACTTCATCCCTCCCCGGGGCGGGTCATCAGTAATGACATAGGGAATCTTCCGGCCGTCCGCCAGAACCGCTTCTGCAATGCGTTCCATCCCCTTGTCCTCCTTACATCCGTATCACCAGAAGGGTTCGGTCGTCAAAGGAACCCCGTTCCACATAGTTATCCAGCCACCAGCACAGATTCTCTGCCGGGTCCTCGCTCTCCACAGCCATACCCACCATTGAAAGCGCTGTCCGGTTCATCCACAGCGCCTCCATTGTCTGGCCCGCTTCCACAATGCGTCTTGTGTAATGCAGCGGCGCCTGCACGTTCTGGTCATTCACCCACGGGTATGCCAAAGGCGACGGGAGCATCTGGTAGCACCGCATGATCTCCGGCGTCAGGGGCCCCGGCTGGCTGCGCAGGACCCCGTTTGCCAGCAGGTCCAGATACAGACGGCGCATCTCTCTTTGAGGCGGGAAGTAATCGTCTGCCACGCCGTCCGTCATCATCAAAAGCAGGTCCGAATGGCCCAAGGAGAGTTTCGTCCGGTTCTGGAGGGTTTCCAACGTGCCCATCTTCGCCGATGTCAGGAAGTCCGTCTCGCCGGAAAACTCCCCGCTGTCCGCTTCCCCCATCAGCTTTACCGCGCTTTCATACGACCCCTGGCTGTCGATCAAGGCCGTCATGCCATCGCCCACCTGACAGCTGACAACCAGCCGGCCTGCGCTCCCTGCCGGAATCACCGCCGTTACCAGAAGCGTCGCTGCAAAATCCGCCAGTTCCGGCATCCGGCCCAGCAGCTTCTCATACGCAGGGTCTGTCAGGCGGGTGTACCAGGCCGCTTCCACCGCATCCCGCGCCTTGAGTACCGCCTGCTGCACCACGCCCGCAAATTCCCCGCAGGCAGGCATACAGCGGGGATCGGAAAACGCCCGCGCCACATCCTCCAGAATGCCGGGCTTTCGGGTCAGAAGGTCATCCATTGATTTCCGCAGATAGCCTACAGCACCGCGGCACGACTCCCTCGCCCCTATCCGCGACAGCTTTTTTGAACCCGCGCCGTCCGACACCGCTGCAAATACGATCTCTCCCAACGACGACACCTCATACCAATCGTCGCAGTTCGTGCCCTCGTGTTTGTGCTTCTTCCCACGGACACGCGCCGCCGTTACCTGCACGCTTCCGTATGTCTCCCGCGTTTTCCGGTACTCCGGAGCAGGTTCCGGTTCATCCGCCGGTATTGGCTGATATTTCCACAGGGCCGCCGTGTGCTCTGTTACCTCCTCGTTGCTCAAAGGCTTCAGGGGCAATACTCCGGGCAGTTCCCGTGATACAACAGGCACCGGCGGCGTGGGGACTTCCAGTGACTGTACAGGCGTTTTTTCTTTGAGCTGGGCCTCCGGCGTCTCTTCCGCGCTTTTCTCAAGTTCCGGCGCTTTCAGACCTTCTATGACTCCCAGCGGTTCCGCGGATTCCTTTACCTCCGGCTCTGCCTTTTCCGTCCTCACAAAGCCAGGCAGTTTCTCCGGCTTCGGGGTGTCTGCAAAATGCAGCGGCGCTTCTGACACTCCCTTAACCACCACGCCTTTGCCCGAGCCTGACGCCCTGTCTTCTTCCGCGCCCGCCGGTCTGGAGGCAAATTCTTCAAATTCCGGCGCCGCAATCACCGGATCTTTCTTCAAATTCAGCGGTTCTCCCTGCCGCCGCGCCTGTTCATCCATGGCGTCAGGGCACCACTACAAATCCCTGCGGCGGCGGGGGCAGCTCAAAGGCTCCGGCGTTCTCCCCCACCTTGCTGGAGGTCATCTTGATCGACCCCGACACCCAGGCAAAGAACCGCGCCAAATCTCCTGCAGACAGGGTATTCATCATCAGCACGTTGTCCGTTATCTTTTTCAGATCCGCAGTTTCCGCTTTTGCTCCGGCGGCGCAGGCTATGATATTTGCCGCTTTCATTCCCTTCAGCGCCTCTGACGCCCGTTCAAACTGCTCCCGGTCCGTAGGCTTGCCGTCCGTCAGAATGAATACCAACGGCCGCCAGTCGCCTTTCTGCGTCTCCGTCGACTTCCGGACCTCCTGGTTTACGCTGTCCATCAGAACCTCCAGCGCTTTTCCCATCGCCGTCGCGCCCCGGGCCTGCAATTCCGGTTCCTGGAACTGCATCAGCTCTGTCAGAGGCACGACCTGCCGCGCTGTGCTGTCAAACGTTATCACCGAAATGTACGCCGTCTCCAATGCCTGCGGGTCGCCCTTCAAATCCAGCAGCAGCGCTTTCACGCCCTGACGCACCGCTTCTATCGGGTCGCCCATCATAGACCCGGAACAATCCAACAACAGGTATACCGGCAATCTGCGCGTGTAATCCGCCATTCTTCATCTCTCCTTTTTGTTCCTTACGGTCGCTCTGTCACGCAAAAAGGCGCCCCCTTCTATCAGGGACGCCCAGTTCCTTTCTCTTTCCCCGACGGCAGAGCCTCTCACCGTTTGCTGCGAAAAGCCATTTTTATTTTACCATATTTGTCTGCTTTTGGCAAGCGCAATTTCCTGGCGCTTTTTTCACCGCAGGCCTTCCCGCCTGACTGAAACCGCCCTTTATGCCGCAGATTATCCGCTTTTTTGTATTTATTATCCACCCTAAAACATTCCATGTAATTTTTAACCGCGGCTCTGTTAATGATCCGTTACATTGATGAAGCAGCAGAGCAGTTCAACAAAAAAGCAAAAACCCGTGTCAGGTGATGCAGAGGGGAAAAACGCGCGCAAATTGAAATCCCCCGCAGGCAGATTGCTCCGCTTGCGGGGGGCATATACTCAGGCGTCAATCTCCCGGAGAAGATTCACCATCTCAATGGCGCCCAGAGCACAGTCATAGCCTTTATTGCCTGCCTTCGTTCCGGCGCGTTCGATGGCCTGCTCGATGTTCTCTGTAGTCAAAATCCCGAACATCACAGGCACGCCCGTTTCCAGCGAGACAGACGCAATACCCTTGGAAACTTCGCTGCACACATAGTCATAGTGGCTGGTGGAACCCCGGATGACTGCGCCCAAACAGATCACCGCGTCGTACTTCCCGCTCTTTGCCAGCCGCGACGCAATTACGGGAATCTCAAACGCTCCAGGCACCCACGCAAGCGATACGTCCTCTTCCGCCACGTCGTGCCGCAGCAGTCCGTCCATCGCCCCGCTGACCAGCTTCGACGTGATGAATTCGTTGAACCGCGCCGCCACGATCGCCACTTTAATCCCCTTCGATACCAGTTTTCCTTCATACGTTTTCATAGCTTCTTTCCTCCTTGTTCCGCCGTCCTTAGTTGTATTTCAGCAAATGCCCCATCCGGTTCTGCTTCGTCCGGAGATAAAACAAATCGTGAGGCGTGGCGTCCATCTGAATCGGCACCCGCTCTGTTATCTCCAGGCCGAATTCCGAAAGCTGATACACCTTATCCGGATTGTTCGTCAGAAGGCGCATACTCTTTACGCCCAAAGCCCGTAAAATCTGCGCGCCAATATAATATTCCCGTTCGTCCCCCGCAAAGCCCAGAGCAAGATTTGCTTCCAGAGTGTCCATACCCTGCTCCTGAAGCGCGTACGCCCGCAGCTTGTTCATCAGACCAATTCCACGGCCCTCCTGACGCATATACAGCAGCACGCCCCGGCCCTCCTGCTCGATCTGCGTCATGGCGGCGGCTAACTGCTGGCCACAGTCGCAGCGGAGAGAACCAAATGTGTCTCCTGTCAGGCATTCCGAATGGACGCGGCAGAGAATGTCTTTTCCGTCCCCAATCTCGCCCTTCACCAACGCTATGTGATGCTCGCCGTTCAGCTTGTTTACATACCCGACAGCCATGAAATCGCCGTACTTCGTGGGCATCCGCACAGACGCCGCTTCCTCTACCAGCATCTCATGGCATTTCCGGTAGTTCTGGAGGTCCTTGATCGTGATGAATTTCAAATTCCATTGACGCGCCAGCTCTGCAAGCTCCGGAGTCCGCATCATCGTCCCGTCCTCACGCATCACCTCGCAGCACAGTCCGCAGGGCTTCAATCCCGCGAGACGGCACAGGTCTACCGTGGCCTCTGTATGCCCTTCCCGCTCCAGGACGCCGTTCTTCTTTGCCAGCAGGGGGAACATATGACCCGGACGCCGGAAATCCTCTGCCTTGGCGTCCTCCGCTACGCAGGCCAAAGCCGTAACAGAACGCTCCGCCGCTGAAATTCCCGTGGTCGTGCTGGCATGGTCGACAGATACCGTAAACGCCGTCTCATGGTTGTCTGTGTTCTCCTGTACCATCTGCGGAAATTGCAGCCTCCGGATATACTCCGCGGACATGGGCATACAAATCAGGCCCTTTGCGTACGTGGCCATGAAGTTTACATTTTCCGTTGTCGCAAACTCCGCCGCGCAGATGAAATCTCCTTCGTTCTCCCGGTCCGGGTCGTCCGTCACCAGGATGATCTTACCTTGCCGCAGGTCCTCCAGGGCTTCTTCGATTGTGTTGAACTGTACCATAATTGCCTCCATAGCTGTCAGTACCCGTACCGGGCCAGAAATTCTCTCGTCAGTCCGCCGCTTTCTGTTTTCCGTCCCGCCAGCAGCTTCTCAACGTACTTCCCTATGATGTCCGCTTCCAGATTCACCGCGTCTCCCTCCCGGCGTTCGCTCAATGTTGTATTCGCCGCCGTGTGTGGAATCACTGATACCGAAAACGTCTCCTCCGTCACCCCGGCTACCGTCAGGCTGATGCCGTCTACCGTGATGGAGCCCTTTTCTACCACATACCGCAAGACCTCCGGCGGCGCGCTGATCGTGTACCAGACCGCGTTATCGTCTCTTTGCACGCGCCGGATGACACCCGTCCCATCCACGTGGCCCGCTGCAATGTGCCCGCCAAACCGTCCGTCCGCAGGCATTGCGCGCTCCAGATTCACCCCGCTGCCCGGCACGAGCTTCGACAGGGCGCTCCGGTCCAGGGTCTCGTGCATCACGTCCGCTGTAAAGCCGCCCCGCGTCAAAGAGGTCACCGTCAGACACACGCCGTTTACCGCGATGCTGTCCCCTGTCTTCGTGCCCTCCAGCACCGTCTTTGCCTTGATCTCCAATACCGCCGAATGCACACCCCGGCGAATTCGGCTGATCTTGCCCTTCTCTTCGATGATTCCTGTGAACATCAACGCACCTCCCCTTCCAGCAGAACATCCTCCCCGAGCCGGGTCAGCATATAGTCTTTCAGCCGGACCGCCGCGTCAGGCAACGGCACCCCCTGGCCTTCTACCGGCGTCCGGGCGTCCTTTCCGCCAAAGAGCTTCGGGGCTATATACGCCTGCACTCTGTTCACCAGCCCGCTTTCCAAGGCCGTCCAGTTCAGCGTCCCGCCGCCCTCCAGAAGCACGCTGTCTATCTCTTCCAGGCCCAATTTTTCCATCAGCGCCGTCAGATCCAAGTGCCCGCCGCGCTCCGGAAGCTCCCAGACACGACACCCTGCCGCTTTGTATGCCTCCTGTCCCGGCGTTCCCTCGCAGACCGCAAAAATCGTCGGGTACTCCTTCGCCGTGGCTACTATCTTCGCCGTCAGAGGGGTCCGCAGGCGGCTGTCGCAGATGACCCGGACGGGCTGTCTTCCTCCCGGTATCCGGCACGTCAGAAGAGGATCGTCCGCCAGAACCGTCCCGACGCCGGCCATAATCGCACGATACCGGCTTCTCTGTTTCTGCACGTGGGCGCGGGCTTCCTCTCCCGTTATCCATTGGGACGCTCCTGTATACGCCGCAATTTTCCCGTCCAGCGTCATGGCGTACTTCATCACCACATAGGGCCGCTTCGTCCGGATGTAGTGGAAAAAAACCGCGTTCAGCCTTGTGCATTCCCGCTCCAGCACGCCCTCCGTCACCTCTGCCCCGGCGGCCCGCAGGATCTCAAGACCCTTCCCGGCTACCAGAGGATTCGGGTCCCCGGAACCTACGATGACACGGCGAATTCCCGCTTTCAGAATCGCGTCTGTGCAAGGCGGCTGGCGTCCCTGGTGACAGCACGGCTCCAAGGTCACATACAGGTCCGCGCCTGCTGGGGATTCCGTGCAGGACAGAAGCGCGTTCCGTTCCGCGTGGGCCTCCCCGCAGCGCTGATGCCAGCCTTCGCCGATGATGCGCCCGTCCTTCACCACCACCGCGCCTACCATCGGATTCGGCGAGGTCCAGCCCGCGCCCCGCTCCGCAAGCTCCAACGCCCGCGCCATATACCCTGCATCCATCTGACCGCCTCCCAAAACAAAAAACGCCCCGAACGTATGTTCAGAGCACAGGAAACAAAACGCACTTCTCCCCGCGCCAAAAACAAAACTCCGGAATGCACAAAAACATCCCAGAGCAGTCTCACAGCGCACGGAAGACCTTCCGCGCATTTCAAATCTTCTTCCATCCAGACTATAACTGTCGGCTTCGGAATCACACCGAATCATGCCTTGCGGCTCGTGGGCTTTACCACCGGTAGGGATTTGCACCCTGCCCTGAAGATTTTATTTACTTGACAGAACGAAGTATACTCTTCCCGCAAGCGTTTGTCAAGCATTTTTTCAAAGCGGGGAAAAAAGAGTCCCGGGACCGCAAGAATCCCAGGCTCTCTGTTTTCCATTCCCGTTTTCTCCCGCCGTCAGATTCCCAGAAGGGCCGACGCGAAACGGAAGTAGATCAAAAGTGAAATCGCGTCTACAATCGTGGTAATAAACGGCGAGGCCATCACCGCGGGGTCAAAGCCCACCCGTTTTGCCAGCAGAGGCAGGGAACAGCCTACCAGTTTAGCACAGAAAACCGTTCCCATCAGCGTTGCGCAGACCACCAAGGCCACCTGAGGCGTGACGGCAGGATTCCGCAGAAGCCAACGGTCCACCAGCATCATTTTCAGGAAATTCGCTCCCGCAAGACACAGCCCGCAGCAGACAGATACACAGAATTCCTTCCAAAGCACCTGAAACAGGTCGGAAAAATGGACCTCCCCCAGCGAAAGCGCCCGTATTACCGCCGTGGACGCCTGGGTTCCGCTGTTGCCCCCGGTTCCGGAGAGCATGGGAATGAAAGACGTCAGAATCGCGCAGGCCATCAGGGATTTCTCAAAATGTGTTAAAATAATGCCCGTAAACGTGGCCGAGAGCATCAGCAGCATCAGCCAAGGCGTGCGGGCCTTCCAGGTCTCAAAAACGCTGGTCTTCAGATAGGGTTTGTCGCCGGGCAGCATGGCCGCCATTTTCTCGATGTCCTCCGTGACCTCTTCCTGCAAAACGTCAATAGCGTCGTCCACCGTGACGATACCTACCAGACGGTTCTCCTTGTCCACCACCGGCAGCGCAAGAAAGTCATACTTGCTCAAAGCCCGGGCCACCGCCTCCTGATCGTCCAGCGTCTGCACCGCGATCAAATGCCGCTCCATGATGTCCCCGATCACGTCGTCTTCCTCCGCAAGAAGGATTGTCCGGATGGTCAGCAGACCGATCAGATGCCGTCCTTCGTCCACCACGTAGCAGACGTTGATTGTCTCCTTATCCGGTCCCGTGCGGCGTATCCGTTTCAGCGCGTCCTCCACCGTCATATGGGCTTTCAGGTCCACATATTCCGTCGTCATAATGCTCCCGGCGGAATCCTCCGGATATTTCAGGATCTCGTTGATACTCTTCCGCATCTCCGGGTCCGAATGCCGCAGTATCCGCTTGACCACGTTGGCGGGCATTTCCTCCACAATATCCACCGTGTCGTCCAGATACAGCTCGTCCAGAACCTCTTTCAGCTCCGTGTTGGAAAAGCTGGAAATCAAAAGCTCCTGTTCGTCACTGTCCAGCTCTACAAAGACCTCCGCCGCCAGCTCTTTTGGCAGCAAGCGGAAGACCAGCGGCACCTTCTCCCCAAGCTCCGTACACACTCCCGCGATATCCGCCGCCTCCATCGGCAGCAGCAGGTCCCGCAGAGCGGCGTAACATTTTCGGTTCAGACCGTCCTCTATCTTCTCCAGCAGTTCCGCCCGATTTCCTTGCAGTTCAAACATCTACGGGTCCTCCTTTCTTCTTTCAGCCTGCCCTTATTCGTTCAGGAAGGCTTTGATGCACCGGCCGTCCCTGGAGCTGTCCAGAACCGCCTGATAGATTGTCTCAAAATACGCGCCCATTCCTTCCGCAAGCAGCTCACGCCACCATGCCGCGATGTCCCTCGGGTCGTTCCGGAATACCCCGCAGCCGTACGCACCCAGTACCAGATGCTTTGCTCCCCGTTCCGCAAAAATCCCAAGGGCCAGCTTCATCCGGCGGCGCATAACCCGTCGTGCCTCCGTTTCATTCTCGCCCTTCAGCCGCACCTGTCCCATGTTCACCGCGGGCAGGGTCAGCACTGACGCTTTCACCGGCGTGCCCGTCAAACACAGCCCGCTGTCCCGGACGAACAGAACCTCCGGAGAGTATATGCTGTAGTCCAGATACATCATGGAACGATGCGCGCGGTTTTTCTGGTAGTATTCCTCGTGGGCGGTCAGGGTCGGGTACAGCGTGCTGGAGACCGTCAGTGTTTCCTCCTGAGCCTTGGCGCCGTTCAGGAAACCGCCTCCCGGATTCTTCGCGCTGGCAAAGTTCAGAAGGCCGATTGCTGTTTTCCCTTCCTCCCATAGACGCCGGACCGCCTCCACCGCAGACAGGTTTCCGACCCGCGTCTCCGGCTGGGGACAGGCTTTCTTTTCTTTGTATTTCTCCAGGATCGCCGCGCCTTCCTCCGGGGTAATCAGCACGCTCTCTGTCACCGACCGCTCCAACGATTCCCGTATATCTATCTGCCTGCCCTCCGCTTCGTAACAGCCCCGCTCCAGGATCGCCAGTGTTTCTTTCGCCATCGCTTTTCTGTCCATTTTCCGCTCCCTTCCCCGCCCGAAAACGCCAAAAATCTCCATTCGTCCTTTGCCGGTACGACTGGAGAATCCCCTCGTTTCCTGACGGATATGCCAATCCCGCTTCACCGCCTTACCGTTCGAGCTTTAGCCTCACAAGGCGGTGAAATCGCGTTAGATGATACCTTCGTTTCGATATCGCCTGTTCATACCCTCTTATGATGTCTCCATCACTTCGCGGCAGCGACCCATATCCTTATGGCAGCCTTACCTACCGGACCTGATTCAGTTTTCCGTCTTTTTTGTATTCTATGCCAATTCCTCCCCTATGTCAACCCTTTTGCCTGTCCTCCGCCTGCGGGCAAATACAGTTCTCCACTTTCCACACCGTTTATGCCCAGAGTTTCCACAGGCCATGCCCCTTTTCCTATGTCACCGCAGGGAACGTCCGCTGCAAATTCTTCTGGGAAATTGCTGGTTTGTCGTGTTTTGTCGGATTTTCAGGTTTTTACGTCTTTTCCGCTTATCCCGCTTGTCTGACCTGTTTTCTTTGAAAGGCTTTGTTTTATGTGGATAATCCGATTACCGATAAATGATTTATCAACAGAATTCAGTAAAAATCTGTTTCTATAACGGCATTTTGCCCGAAATATGGATTTTATTCCATCTTTTTATTGTGCATATTAACCCTTGTTTCTGCTCTTTTCTCTGGTTTTCCCTTCCTCCTATGCCTCCTTTTTCCTTGCCCCCTGACGGCATTTTCTCAGACGGACTGCCGGAAATTTACAACAGCCCTTGTCAATCTGCACAAATTTATGTTATACTGTTTCTTGTCGATTCTTCGGAGGCCATGCTTCCGAAAATACCTGGTCGACAGAAAGGATTGGTTTCTTTAATGACTGACGTGAAAGAACATCTGGAATCCTATGAATACGCCGTGCAGACTCTGAAACGCCGGTGGCAGGATATCCGTGCGATTGTTGAGGGGGGCTACGCGCCGTCAAGAGAGTGCGCCGAGGGCTTTCAGAAGGCTTTGGGCGCGCTGGACAACGCATATTCCTCTATACGCTCCCTGGCTGAAAAGGCCGCTCCCGAACAATCCGGAGAGGCTCTTTCTGTCACGGAATACGCGGATCTGATTGAACAGCGCCGCCAGGAATTGCAGCGCCGGGAAGAGGATCGGAAATTACTGACCGCGTTTGTTGGCGTCAGAGCGAAATCTGCAAATTACGACCATGCCCTTGAACCTTATCGCAGGGAAGCCGAAAAATTGCTTGCGCAGCCCGGAGACCTGCCCGAAAACGCCCTCGACGGCCCCAGACGCTTCCTTGCCTGCCTTTCCCTTGACGACCCGAATTCCCCTGAGGCCGAGGCGCTGATGGAAGCTCTGGACGAATTCTATCCCTCCAGCGCCATCTCCCGTGGTCTGGTTCTCAAAAAGTATATTCTGCCGGAGAACGCGCCCATCATTCCCGCTGCTGTCCCCGACAAAAGCAGCGCCTCCTCCGCGCCTGTTCATACGGAGACGGGTTCTGCTGATTCGGCCGCCGATTCCACATCTGACAGCACAGAGACGAGTCCTTCCGCCGAACCTGACGGAATTGCCGATGCTCCCGCGCCCGACAGCACGAAGACGGGTCCTTCCGCCGAACCTGACGGAATTGCCGATGCTCCCGCGCCCGACAGCACGGAGACGGGTCCTTCCGCCGAACATGACGAAATTGCCGATGCTCCCGCGTCCGACAGCACAGAAACGGGTCCTTCCGCCGAACCTGACGAAATTGCTGATGCTTCCGCGTCTGACAGCACGGAGTCCGCTTCTGTAACTCATGAAAAAACGGTGGATTCTGCGGTTCCTGCTCCTGTACGGGATAAAACAAAGAATATTTCCGAAAATAATACACCCATTCCCGCCAAAAAGGGTAAGAAAGCCAAAAAAGAAAAAATTGCCCGCGCCGCTGTTGTGGATGAGCCTCCGGTGAAAAGCAGCCATTCTTCTCTTATGGTGCCCGCTACCAAGGAAATCAAATACATGATTCCCAACGCATCCGCCTTCAAAAGCGATGTCCAGAGCGTTCAGGGGGCCGACGTGCTTCTGCCGCTGTTTACCAATCTGGGCGCGCTGTTGGCAGAGCAGGCGGTAAATTTCGGCGTGCTTATGGATCATTTCGACTCCGGAGAAAAATACCTGCACGCGTCCGTACGGGGTTCTTTGGACAAGCTGGTGAATAAAAACCTTCTGGCCGCTTACGATCTGGACGGCGACGGGCTTCTTGTCTACTGCCTTACCCCTTACTGCTATAACTGTATGCAGAAAAACAAAATCCGCAACGACCGCAGGCTCTGGGCCATCAATCTTGGAAAGGTCCATCTCTGCGGTACCCAGCAGATGGAGGCCGCCACGCTCAAGCTCTTTACCGCTTACAATGCCGCCCTGCAGCTTTATCTCCTTTGGGCAAAAAATACATTCTCCCCCAGACTCTTCACCAGACTCCGCTCCGCTATCGCCTGGAAGGGTTCTTACTATCAGCTCGCAGTCCGCTGGAAGGAAGAGATCCTCCCCTGTTCCCTGCTGCTCTCCCTTACCGAACAGCCCCTCCCGGACGGCAATATCCTGTTGGCCTGGGAAATGGCCCATGGTGCCAGCGCCTTTACGGATGTGCCTCTGGATATCTCTGACAAACCGCCGGAAGTGCCTCCCGAGGTCACGCCTGAAAACGGTTCCGTCTTCTGTATCCGTATTACCGAACTCTATCGCTGGAACGGCGTGCGCTGGGTTTCGGAATCCGATACGGAGCCGGACCCCCCTGCCCCGGAAAAGCCCAACGACGATGGACCGCCTGACAGTCCCGACAGCACAGAGGACAGCTTCGTGAACGGGGATACGCCCTCTGATTCCGTGGATGCTTCCGAAAACCGCAGCACCTCTGATGATGCGATTCCCGCGGACGCTTCCGTGAACCATGGCGGCCCTGACCCCGTTGCCGCAATGCCGGATAACAGCGGGGATGATTCTGTCAGCCTGCCGCTCCATTCCTCCCTTTCCGAGGACGCCGGGCCGCTGATTTCTGATTGGGAAGACCTTAGCGAATATGGCGTGCAGGACGATATGAACGCCCGTGAACTGGCCCGCGCACTCCTGAACACCGGTCTCAGCCCCAATCACGCCCAGATCTACCGTTCCCTTGTCCGGCGGCTGATCTCCGAGAACCGTGTCACTGCCGACGGCGGAATGGTGGAAAATTCCATTGCCCAGGCCATTGTGCTCTCCAAGGCTATGGCAATCCATCACCCCGACTATCAGAACGATTTCATGCGGCTCGTGCTGGCTCTGGACTCCCGTCTGGAACCTCATCGTTATATCGGCGAGCAAATCCTGACCCTTTTTGAAGACGACGACGCGGGCCCGCCCTCCCTCAAGCTCATGACCATCCTGCGGGCTATCTTTGCGCCGGATATCCCTTACGACCATACCCTCCGGGGCTACGCAAGGTCCGAGTACAACAATTATGAGAAGAGATTTCCCGGGCTTTCCTTCCTCAAGCCCCTTTATGGCCTCCTTCTGGAACTGGAAAACCATTCCCCCGACGGCTTCTCTACCCAGGTTCTCCGGACGTTCAGTGACAAGGCCATGGAGCAGAGTCTCCTCCAGCAGATGCAGGCCGACGCGGAAGGCTATATCCAGAAGTATCAGGTCTACTCCGGACTGAAAGCCATGACCCCTATGGTCCTCCAGTGCTTCGGGCCGGGCAGCGATTTCCGTGGCTGCATGGAAATCATCGCCGGGAACCGCAAAAATGACCGGGATCTGGTCCTGGAAATCTACAACGAATTTCTGGATAAGAACGGAAGCCTTTCCGAAGAAAAAATTGAGCGGTTTTTTGATGAAAACTGGCTGGTTGCCATCGAAAAGAGCCGCGCTCCCAAGGACATCAAGGCCGACCAGAGAGCCAAGGTCATTCTGCACGCCCGGGGCCGCCTGCGCCTGATGGAGGATTGGCTCAAGCTCACGGACAGCAAAAGCGAGGGCGACGCGAACTGGCTTCGTATGCAGAGAACGGAGATTCTGAACGAGCTGGACCGGGCCGCGCCTCTGCTGTCCGGATGCAGCTCCTATGACCAGACCATCCTCCAGAACGGTCTGGAACGGCTGCGGAAAAAATTGTCGGGCCAGCTTCAGGAGGACCCCGCCGATTTTGCCGACTTCCTCCGGACCGGCGTGTTCTGCCTGGACGAAAAGGGCCTGCCCTGCCTGGATGGAAATTATCCCGTCTGCCGGTACTACGAGCCCTGGCGGAATACTTTGCTCCATATCTCTGCCGGTGTGGAAGACCTGCGGTCCGTGCTGGAACGGATCTCTGACCCCTCCGACCCCCTGGTTTACGATAACTTGGGGCAGGCCGTGGGCATCTGCAAGTACCTGAACAGCCACTGCGGGGAAGCTTTGCCCGTGGAGCAGTATGAGGCTGATCTGGACGCCATCCGCCGCTCTGCCTGGGAAGCTATCGGGAAGTTCATGGGCGAGCTGGAATCCGCGTTCGCTTACGGGCGGCTTTCGGAACTTGTCAAGGAGGATCTGCGGACCGCCGTGTATACCGTGGATCAGAAGCCTTCCGATTTGCTGGAGCTGTTCGACGAGCGGCATAATTACGGCTGTCTCCGGGCCTTTCTGGACGCTCTGCGGAAAATTATCGGCGAGAAAACCGCGGAACGTCAGAAGGAACTCCAGGCCGATATTGATGACCGCAAACAGTCCGGACCCGTTCCCCGTCTGGCCGCCGTGCTGGATGCCGCTGAAGCCAAGCTCGCCGCCCCGGAACGGAATTTCGTCGTGGCAGAAGAGTATATCAACCGCTTCGACGCCGGAATCACCGACGAACCCGGCCGGGCTGACGCTGTCACTTCCAATACCTTCCTGGACTTCATCGGCCCCACCTACGACCGGCTCTATACCCTCTGCCGGGAACACAGCAGCGCCAGTCTCCGGGGCTTCGGCTGCGACTTTGCCGACCAGGAGCTCCGCCGCCGGGATGTTTCCGCCCAGTACCGCAATAACGCCCAGCTCCTTCTCCGGAATATGCCCAACAAGCCCGAAGACGCCAACCCGAACGCAATCCTGGCCCTGCTGAAAGAGCTGGGACTCGACGCCGTGTCCGCAGAGCCTGTTCGGAATACGTCCTCCGGTATGGTGCGGCTCAGCGTTACCGTCCGGCCCGACGCTAAGGATAAGGCCGAGTACGCCCACCCTGTGGACATCATGGGGACCAATATGCCCTCTACTTTGAACGTCGTGTGTCTCTTCGGCCGGATGCAGCCGAATGATATCGTGGACAAAATCTGCCGCCTGGAAATGAACCGGATGGCGCTTGTCTTTCTGAACGGGCCTTTGGATTTGCAGGGACGGCGGCAAATTTCTGAGCGCTTCCATAAGGAAATGAGCGGTCTGAATCCCTTCCTGCTCATTGACTGGGTGCTGCTGCTCTATCTCGCCCTCCGTCAGAAAACCGAACGGATGCCCGCAATGCTCAGCTGTACCCTGCCCTATACCTCTTCTTTCCAGCCCTTTGTGGAAAGCGGCTCCGTGTCTGATGAAATGTTTATCGGCCGGAAACGGGAGCTGAATAAAATCCTGGACCCCAACGGGCCTGTCATTGTCTACGGTGGACGGCAGCTGGGAAAAACCGCCCTGCTGGAACGGGCCCAGAGCCTGGCGCATCATCCCGGCAAGAGGGAGTTCGCTGTGCTTGTCCGGGCCGGCTCCATGGAAACCCCCAACGAGGCCGCTCTGACTGCTTCCATCGTGCAGGAATTGGAAATGGCAGGGCTGAAAATTCCCGCCGTCTCCAGTATGCAGGAGCTTTGCCAGAACCTGCGGCGGGCCTACACCAGAGGCGAATGGGCCAGACTGCTGCTGCTCATCGACGAGTCCGACAAGCTGTTAGATAACTTCCGCGCCCTTACCCCCGCTTACCGGCCCGTCATCTCCCTCTCTGACCTGACCCGGGCTACCGGCAATAACTTCAAGTTTGTCTTTGCCGGACTCCATGACGTCTGCGCCGCCGCCAACGACCCCAACACCGTGTTCGGACAGTTTGGCGCGCCCCTGATCGTCAAGCCCCTCAGCGCCCCCGAAGCCCTCGAGCTGCTCTCCCGGCCCCTGCGCTACCTGGGCTTTGATATCGAGTCCGCGCGGCTGGAACACCTGCTGGTCAATACCATTTTCTATCCCGGTATCGTCCATTATGTGGGATACTGCCTGGTTCAGAACCTTTCTACCAGCTACGCCAAGTATTACAGCGCCCATGACAACCCGCCCTATAGCCTGACGGACCGGCAGCTTGGCGAAATCATGAGCAGCAGCGAGCTGAACGACCGTATCAGCAAACGTATCCGCTGGACGCTGGAGGTCGACCCCCGGTACTTTATGCTGGCCCGCTGCGTGGCTTATCTTTACTACGAGTACCCTGAACAGATGAAGTCTGGTTACTCCGCAGATCTGATTCATGAGTATATTGCGCTGCTGGAGATCCACTGCCTGGAACACCTGGACAAGCCCTCCCTGCTGACCCTCCTTCAGGAATTGGTCGATATGGGCATTCTGGTGCGGCCCAGCGAAAGCTCCTTCCGTTTGCGGCAGCAGAGATTCCTGGATATCATCGGCACCTCCCGGGAGAAAATTGACAAGGATATCCAGTGGGAACAGGGAGGCGGCAGCGATGAGTGAACGCAGCAGACTTTGGTGGGAGGAAATCACCGGGCCTTCCCAGCTTGTGCGGACGATGGCACAGGAGCTTCGGATGGGACGATCCGTCTTTCTTTCCGCCCCCGACGACCTGCCCTGGAGAAGCCAGATGCGCAGTTCCGTGGAATGCGTCCTGCGGGAAAGCGACCCGGACCTTCTGGTGGACTATATCGACTGCCAGACCGATTGCCCTTACGACGCCAAGGGGAATATCGACGTTTCCTCCTTCCTCCTGGACCGCTACGCTTACCCCGAAATCAAAAACGGCTACCGGCGGTCCTCCGGGCTTTCTATTCAACAGTATATGATGAAGCACGGCGTACTCCGGAACCGCGTCGTTTGGGTCAAGGGTATGTCTCCCCAGCACGTTCAGAACTGGCTCTCTTTCTGTAAGGACCATCGGCCGCGGGCGGCTTCCGATGGGCTGTTCGTGATCGAGTGTCATGAGGATTCCTCCCAGAGACGCGCCGCCGCCGGAATGAAGCTCCTTTTCTATAAGGATTTCGTCTCCTACTATGACGCGCTCCTGTTCAATAATATGCTGGCGGCTCCCTTGCAGCGCTTCTCCTTGGAGTGGAAGCAGTACCTCTCTACCACCGCCGCCCTCCTCTGTGGCTGCGACGTGGAGCTTGCCGGGGCCTTGCTGGAGGATATCCGGCTGAATCCCGATACCCCCGCGCCCCTCCCCGCCCTCCTGCAAATCGCTGAAGAGCAGCGGGGCGGGAAACGTTACTGCGCTGATTTCCTGGACGCTGAACACCCCTTTCTCCTGGTCCGGGACGGGAATTTTGACAAGCTCTCCGAATTGCTTTGGAAGGGACAGCTTCAGACAATCTTTCCTCTGCTGGAGTATGAGCGTATCGGGCTGATCCGCTGCTATGAGGACGATATCCGCGCCGGGCTTCAGGAGCCTTACCTGGACCCGAAAAAACAGGAGCCTCGTTACATCACTCAGCTCGATGAACGGGTCCTGGACCCTAAAGACGCCGAAATCGGTACCCTTTACCGGATGAACCACCTTCGTATGTTCCAGGACCCCTCTCTTTACCTGCTCTTCCTTCCTGAGAGCGGCGACCGGGAACGGCTTGACCTTCTGCATCGCGTCAGGAACGCCATCGCACACCTCGACCCCTGCCCTCCCGAAGAAATCGCCGCTTTCCTCGACGGCTACCCTTACCACTGGCAGGGCTGCCGGTTCTGATTCCCTTTTCGCACCTGCTGGGGAGATTCTCTCCGGCGGGCGCTTCCTGTCCCTTTTCCATCATTCCGCGGTCTTTCGCATAAACCAAATGACATCCAATCCTTATCTCGGTCCAATACCAGGGACGGGCAGCGCTGTCCAGTTGCGTCATCAAACCGTCCAGTCACGTCAACCGGACTTACTCTGACAGCCATTTGAACGAATAAGCAAATAGAGGAACAGCAATATGATAAGAATAGCGATATGCGAGGATGAAGCCCCAACCCGCGCCTATCTGGTCTCCCTGATTCAGGCCCAGAACCGCCCCTGCGAGATTACGGCCTACGCCTCTGCCGGAGATTACATTGCAGACCGCCGGGAAACCGACCTGCTCCTTCTGGACATCGAGCTGGACCCAGACGGACCAAATGGAATGACCCTGGCCCGCAAAATCAGGCAAAGCAGTCCGGCGGTTCAGCCTGTGATTATCTTTGTGACCGGCTTCGAACGCTATGTATTCGACGCCTTTGACGTGGGCGCGTTCCAATATCTGATGAAGCCGGTAGACGAGGAAAAATTCAGTCATGTTTTTACCCGCGCTGTGAAACAGATTGAGGCCCGCCGGGAAAAAGCGTTCCGTACCCTGACCCTCCAATCCGCAGGAATCAGCCGGACCGTGCCGCTGGATGACATTTACTACATCGAAAGCAGCGACCACAAGGTAATCCTGCATCTGAAAGACGGAGGATTTTCCTGTTACGCAAAAATCCGGGACCTGGAGGCGGAGCTGGGAGCGCAATTCTGCCGCGTCCATAAGGGCTACCTGGTCAATCTTGCCTATGTGGAGGGATACGGCAAAACGGAGCTGACGATGGTGAACGGAGAAAAACTGCTGATTTCCAAATACAAGCGTCAGGAGTTTATAAAAGCCCATCTCCGATTCCTGAAAAAAGGAGCCGGGCTATGAGCGAAACAGGATTCGGGAGATTCAATCAGGTGTTTTCCATTACCGCGGAGCTGCTGTACGCCGGACTGTTCACTGTCTTTTTCCGGTCTTTTCTCCCGCAGGAACACAGGCAAAAGAAACTGCTTCTGCTCTTTTCCATCTACATTCTTTTTGAACTGGTCTGCAATCAGACGGCGCTCCCGCAAGGCTCCTTCGGGCTGATCCTGACGGCTATGCTGCTGGCAGCCTCCAAACGGCTTGGCCTGGAAAAACGGTCCGTGTTTCTTTTGACGCTGCTGTATTTCAACGCCAGAATTTCCAGCGGTATCATGGCAGAGAGCTTGTATTTCATCCTGGAACGTTCCCTGCCCTTCCCCATGGAACCGCTGGAAACCATCTTCCTCCGCGCCGCTGTACTGGTAACGCTGTTCCTTCTGTCCCACGCCGCCCTGTTCTCCGCTATGCTCTACGCACTCCAGCGCCGGCTCCAAAAACAACGGATACCCCTTTATTGGCAGGACCTGTGTTATCTCGCCCTGGCGCCTTCGGCGGGAATCCTGTTCGGTCAGGTGATCTCCCGCCTGCTGATCGAGTTCAAGGACGGCGTGTTGCTCCAGCTCTATGAACGCCATCCGGTATTTTTGGCAGTGCTGCCGGTACTGGCCCTGCTGTTCTATGCCTGCGCCTGGCTGACCATCGCCTTTCAGCAAAATATGGCGGCGCTCCGGGAAGAACAGGCTGTCCATTATATAGAGTATCAGCAGACGCAGGCAATCCGGGCCCGTATCCATGAAGCGGAACAATTCTATGCCCGTATCCGTCAATTAAAGCATGAAATGCGGGGACATCTGACCAATATCAAGGGTCTTGCGCAGAGCGGCGAGTATGCCAGCCTGGGGGCCTATATCGCCAGAATAGACGAGAGCATCAGCGGCTTTGAGCGGACACTCCAGACAGGCAACCCGGTTACGGATGTGATTGTCAACGATATCAGGCGGCGAAGTCTTGCGGCGGGCGTCCGGTTTCAGGCAGACTTCCATTACCCGGAGTTGGGGGCCTTTGACGCCTTCGACATAGGAATCATCCTCCAGAACCTGCTGCAAAACGCGATGGAGGCTTGCGAAAAAGTCGGCCAGGGCGCGGGTTATATCAGGCTGACAGGAAAGCGAAGGGGGCGTTTTTTTCTGATTGAAGTCAAAAATTCTTTCGCGGGCAAATTGGGGTTCGGATCGGACGGCCTGCCTGTTACGACAAAAAAAGAGGACGTATTCATGCACGGCGTCGGACTGTCCAACGTGCGCCGGGAAACGGAGAAATATATGGGAGAATTGGAGCTGAAAGCAGACCAGCAGGAATTCTCCGCAACAGTTTTATTACAGGAAAGGAGCGATTTATGAGCGGTACAATTGATTGTGGATATCTGAGCGGAGGGTACGGCGTCCAACCGGGAAAACGTACGGAACAGAGCGCCGCGGCAAAGACTTCCAGCTTTCAGGAAATGGCGGTACAGGCCAGCAGGAAAAAAACCGATGCGTTTACCAGCGGCCCGGGCGGGCTTACAGGTATGCCGTGGACGCCTGCCAGCCTGATGGTGGACTTAACGGCGCGGTCCCAGAGCACGGAGGCTCCTTCCCTGGAAACCATGCTGAAAGCGAAATACCCCAACATCCACTACCATGTTTTTGACGCGGGCAGCAGCTATTGGAGAACACGGAACGACTATCCCCACTATCTTCTGTATCAGGACGGCGACAAAGCAAAGGAAACGCTGGAATCCTGGCAGCCCAATGGTTCCAATCCCTTTTACGGCTCCATAGACGGCAGGTTTATCGCGCCGGAGGAAATTCATGCCCTGAGCCACGTGCCGCCGGGAAGCAAGGCTGTGGTCATCCATCCCAAGGTGCAGGAGCGCATGGAACAGGACCCGGCCTATGCGGAGGAGATTTTCAGGAAGATTGACACGTGGTTTTCCTTTGACAAAGCGCGGAACGAAGCCATACTGCCCGGCAGCACCTGGGATATGTCGCAGGCCGTTGCCATCGGGGAGGACGGGAATATCTGCAATGCCTGTTCCTCCAGCGCCAACGGTGAAATAACCTGTTCCAGGAGCGGCTCTGACAGCGCGGAAAGCTGGTGGGATTTACGTATAGCCCGTCACGCTGAATTTATGAAGCTGGCGGCAGAGAAGCAGATCGAACGGCGCATACAGGCATCCGAACTGGCTGCGGCAAAAGCCCATCTCGCCGCCATGCTGAACAATGGAAATCTGCGGGAGATCTTTGGAGATGAGATTGCCGGGATTCCTACTGAAACCGTTCTGGCACTGACTCAGGCACGGGTCTGGGGCGGTATGATCATTTGATAATCTTTGCCGCAGTAAGAAAGGCGCTCTTGTCCTGGTACAGTCGTTGTACCAAAGACAGGAGCGCCGTTTTTGCGTCCGATCAAAGGGATTTCTCTGTTTTCCGCGGGTTTTCTTACGCTTTCCTCCACCGTTTCAGGGTCGGGAACCAGCTCCGCATCATCTTTTCCGCTTCCTCACGGGGTCCAAAGGGACAGCCGTTTTCCTCGTTGAATTTCAGGTTAAAGGCAATGATGTCCTCCATAGAAGCGTCCGGCGCGGTAAAGGCTCCATTCTGATAGCAGTAGCGGCAGTAATCGACGCTGGGACCTCCGTCCGATTCCGTGCCCACATCCTCAGGCTTGTCCAAGGGCATACCGCAGCATTGACAAAATTTACGTTCTTCCATAGGAAATACCTCCTTATTTTCGGCTGGGTGTTCTCCCTCGCCTTTGATACAAGGATACGCCTCCAAACTTGACAGGGCCTGTCCGGTTTCGTAAATCTCCAAAAGTTTTTTTGCCTCTCTGATCAGAATGTCCCGCCAATAACCAGGAGACAGCACCTCCAACTGACTGCCAAAGGACAGAAGGAACGACAGAAGCCATTGGTCCTCTGGAAAGCTGCACTCCACCAGCAAACAGCCGTCTGGTTCCCGCGCGATCTGCCTGGGATGGAAGTAATCCTGAACCCTCCAGGCGGCAGAGGGGGCGAACCGCAGCCGCAGGTCCACACCAGGCGTTCCAACGGGCGATGGAGCTTCCAAACGTTCCGGTGGACGCCGCGGCGGGCAGGTTCCCTCTTCCAGAGCCAGGGATTCCATCCGGGACAGACGGAAGACGCGCCAGTCCTGCCGGGTCCGACAGTAGGCCGAGAGGTACCAGCAGCCGCCCTTGAAGACCAAGCGTGCAGGCTCAACGGTCCGGCAGCTCTTCATCCCAGCGGAGCTGTAGTAGGTGAAGGACAGAGGCCGCCGGGTCAGGGCAGCCTTTTTTACCAGGGTGAAGGTCTCCCGCTCTGCCGAACCGCTGCCCCAGTCTGTGAAATCCACTTCCAGCCAGTCCCCGCCCTCCCGATGGAACAGAGCGGTAAGCTGCGCCAGGGTCTCCTTTTCCGACGCGCCGCCGGTGGACAGCACAGCCTGAAGCGCAAACAGAATTTCATCCTGCTGCGCCTGGGAAAGCAGGGCCTTGTCCAGCACAAACTGCTCCATCAGACGAATCCCGCCGCCCTGTCCCTGCTGGGCAAATACCGGGATGCCCGCGGCGGAAAGGGCGTCCACATCGCGATAGATGGTCCGTTCTGACACCTCCAGACGCTGAGCAAGCTCTTTGGCTGTAACGGCGCGCTTTTCCATCAGAAGATACAGAATTTCAAAAAGACGGCTGTTTTTCATTACTATCATCCTTTTTCCTGGAAAATGGAGAAGCGCAGCAGTCTGTCTCCAACGCGCCGCTTTTCAGGATTCAGGAAAGCCTTGCAAATGCGGCGCGCTTCTTCTGCAAGCCTGTTTCACCTGAGCAGACTGGCCTTTCAGTTCATCAGAATCCGCAAAGACAATACCAGCACTTCCAGAATCCTGGGGCCGCGAAAAGACCAGCCTGATTTCCAGACAGTCCCCGGTGATTTCAGCGGATACCTGTCCAGCCATATGTTCCATCAGCTCCCGTACGATAGAAAGTCCCAGCCCAGCCCCGGCCTTTCCCCGGACAGAACCACCCTGATAGAACCGGTCAAACAGATGCTCAGGATCGGGTCTGGCGTCGGGAAGCAGACTGTTGGAAAAACAGATTACCCCATCCTGGCCGGAGACTGTCAGCCCCCCGTCGCCGTGACGAAGGACGTTGACCAACAGATTCCGGTACACCCGCCCCAGGGCTTCCGGATTGGCCCAGACCTCCATATCTTCCCGGTCAAAGCGCAGTTCCGGCTCCACCCCTGCCGCTTCCAGACGGGGATAAAATTCCGCCAGCGCGTCCCAAAGGGGAGGAAGGGCCGCTGTTTTCCTGCATTCCAAGGGAAGAGAACCGCCTTGCAGCCGGGTGTAAAGAAACAGCTCTTCCAACAGCTCTTCCAGCTCCTCCAGACGTTTTTGCACAATGCCCAGATACTCCGCCTGACGTTCCGGCTCTCCCTCCAGAAGCTGTAGGTAACCCATGGCCCCTGCCAGCGGCGTGCGGATATCGTGGGAGATGCAGGCCATGGTGTATTTCAGCTCCCGCTCCTGCTTCAACGCCTCCAGCCGAAGCCTCCGTCCTTCCTCCAGCCGGGCGTTCATTGCCTGACACAGCCGCCTTGACGCCCTGCCGGACATCCGCACCGTCAGACGCAGATTGCTCTCCGCCGGGGTTTCCTCCAGCGTACGGGCCATTTCCAGCATCTGGGCGCGACAGGACCATAGACGCAGAACCGCGATCCCAAGAGCGGCAAGGGCGAAAATCAGAGCAGGCAGCATGGAAATTCCTCCTTAAATATCCCGCTTTTCCATAGACACCAGGCTTACAGTTCCATAAAAGACCGTCCAGGCAGTCACGCAGACCAGAACAATTCCAATCGGAACAATCCCGCTTTCGGACGTGTAGACGCCTTTTACCACAGCGGCGAGAAAATACTGCTCCAGGGGAGGCCAGCGGAACATTTTACCCAGCGTCCCTACCAAAGCGACCGTCAGCCCGCTTCCGGATACCAGGGACAGAATGATGCCCAGCGTCGTGTTTCTGGTCAGCAGAACCAGGGCCAGAGCCATAAGAGCAAAGGCCCAGTGGGGCAGCCACATCCAAAGGCCATACTGTAAAATCTGCGAAATCGAATCCAGCGCCGGGTACATATGAATCAGTAAGGGGGTCAGCAGCATCAGCAGGACGGATAAAACGGTAATCACTCCGCTGTAGACGCCCGCCAGCAGGATTTTTGCCAACACATAGTCCCGGCGGCGCTCGACAGAACAGATATTCTTAATAAAGCCGCTGGAGAAATCGCCGTTGACAAACAGCGTCATCCCAATCCCGGTCATAACCAGCAAAAAGCCGCTTCCCAAGGTTTCGTGCATAAGGTCCAACTGTGACATATCATGGATATACTCGCTCATCACGCGGTCAGACTCTGTAATCTCCGCCCCTTGAGCTTCCATGTTGTCCATTATTTCCGGGTCCGCGACAGCATAAGCCATGACGGTCACCATAATCAGCAGCACCGCCGTCACGACCAGGATGATATAGAAACTGCGGTTTTTGAACAGACGCCGCAAATCCATGCGCAGCAGGTTAGACATGATCCGCACCTCCCATACGCTCCAGAAAATAGCTCTCCAAATCCTGACGGTGCAGGCTCAGCTCCGTTACCGCGATCCCCGCACGCGCCAGAATCTGTCCAACAGCTCCGGCGTCCACGGTCTCATAAATGCGAAGCTCCCCTTCCGGACGCATTTCCAAGCGGTTCAGACAAAGCTCCCGTTCCAGCAGAGCCGCGGTCTTCTGGGGCTGGTCTGTTTTCAGATGCAGATAGTCCGTGCATTTCTGCGCAAGCTCCCCGGCGTTGATTTCCTCTGCCATCCGGCCCTGTTGGATGATGCCATAACGGGTGGCCATCTTGCTCAGCTCGCCCAAAATATGAGAGCTGATCACCAAAGTCAGGCCCCGCTCACGGTTCAGCCGCAGAAGAAGCTCCCGCATTTCCCGTATGCCCTCCGGGTCCAGACCGTTGATCGGTTCGTCCAGCAGCAGAAGGTCCGGCCCGCCCAGAAGCGCCAGCCCAACGCCTAACCGCTGTTTCATGCCCATAGAATACTGCTTCACCGGCTTCTTCTCCTGGGAAGGCAGGCCCACCGTCTCCATGATTTCGTCCACCTGCCGCTCCGGACTGTCCAGCCCCAGCAGAACGCCATAGAGCCGCAGGTTTTCGCGCCCGCTCAAATCGGGGTAAAGTCCCGGCTGTTCAATCAAGGCTCCCACCCGGCGGCGGGCTACCGTGTCTTGGACGGGCTTGCCGAAGATCAGCGCTTCCCCTTGCGTCGGCCGGGCCAGTCCGCACAGGAGCTTCAGGGTGGTGGACTTGCCCGCGCCGTTCCGCCCTATAAAGCCGTAAACATCCCCCTGCTCTACATTCAGGTTCAGATGGTCTACCGCCCAGTTGTCCTTGTAGCGCTTGGACAGGCCCATCGTCTGTATCACTGCCATAAATCAGCCTCCTTTTCTGTTTGCAGGTACAGTCTGACAGGCAAATGTCCAAACATCGCAAAGAAAAGGTAAAGAAAGTGCAAAGTTTACTCCGCCAGCCGGAACCCAATGCCCCATACAGTCTGGATGTAGCCGTCCGTGCCGCTGGGACGCAGTTTTGCTCGAATGTTGCTGATATGGACGGTGATGGTCTTGTCCTCCACGGCATACGCCTCCTGCCAGACCGCCTCGTAAATCTGCTGCTTGGTGAATACCCGCTTGGGACAGCCCGCCAGCAGTTCCACAATCCTGAACTCATGGGCAGTAAGATTCACCGGCAGTCCCGCGGCGGTCAGGGTCATTTCCTCCGTGTTCAGCGTCCACTCCCGGTAATGCAGAAGCGTCCCCACAGGCCCGGCGCTGGCATGACGGAGCTGCACCAGTATTCTGGCCCATAGCTCCTCCAGCTGATAGGGCTTGGTCAGGTAGTCGTCCGCCCCCAGGCCCAGAAGCGCCACCTTGTCGGACAGTTCCGTTTTCGCCGACAGTACAATCACCGGCGTGCGGCTGCTCCTGCGGATCTCCGTGATCAGCTCGCTGCCGGACAGCCCGGGGAGCATCAAGTCTGCAAGCAGCAGGTCCGCGCCGACGGTCTGCCAGAGCAAACGGCCTTCCGTCCCCGAATACGCCTGACTGCACTGACAGCCTTTCCGTCGCAGATATTCGGCGGTGGAGTTATTGATATCAGTATCATCTTCTATTATCAGAATGTGGGGCATATGTCCGCCTCCTCAGTCAGTTTTGAAAATTATACCGCATCCAGGGCCGCAAGAAAATACCTTTGCGTCAAAAAACTTTTCCTGCTGTCATAAAATCTTCCCCGCATTGCTTCCGATCTTTCCGCAGCGCGATGTCCTGCCATACCCCCTGCTCCCCGCGCTTCTCCATCACCGGCGCTGCAACCGTATTCTCCGGGAACGGCGTCTTCCTCATGGAGTTCCGGAGCGCGGAGCAGTCAAGAGGAACTATGAAAAGAAGAAGGAAAATTTCTGCGTTTGTCAATCAGATATAAAAATGCGAGGTGGAAGCTCCGCCCCGCATTCTGATGATTCAAGAATGTCCTCTTTTTTTCCGCTGCGCCGCAAAAATGTTCTGTGTTATTTGCTCCTGATCGGCCTCAGTCAGTCCCAAAAACTGGCATCCATACTCAATCTTTCCTTCATCTTTCTCAATAACGCGAACAACTTGGGCATACATCGCAGATTCTGGCCTGTCCTCTAACAACCGGACCTTCAGCAGGAACTTATCTCCTTCATAGTATCGGTACTCTGAACTGACACTGGCCCCGCCTATGCTGATATTCAACAGTTTGCAGGGCTTTTCTCCGATTGTCAACCCGCTGAACATAGTAATGGTAGCGTCAAGATTTGTCTCTAATCGGAAGAAAGCGCGGTCGTTTCCGATTCGGACCACGGTCAATTCTTCAACCTTCCATATATGCCTGGGGCTGGGCGTAATGATCCCCTCCATGCAGACCGCTTTACGCTCGTAATCGCTGTACCCTCTAATTTTAACATGGAGAGCTTCAGCGTCCTCGGCAGCCTCATATTCTGAATACTGATGCAGTTCCGCTTTGTTTCCATTTAAGCCAAGAAGCTTTGCCACAAAAAGTACCTGTCCCTTATCTGTCGTTACTTCCACCCGCATACCGGAATAAATATCCAATTCCTCCGTACTGTCTGCCTGTTTGCCTTTCTGGGGCCGCTGTCCCTTTGCTTTCTTATTGAAAAGATTCAATAAATTCACGATTTACCTCCTGTATAAACCTGCTGATCCGTGCGTTCCATGTTCATCAGGCTATCTTTTCTCCCACAACTGTTTCAGATTTTCATCAGCCCAGACCACCCTGTTCCGGCCCGCTTTCTTAGCATCGTACAACATAGTATCTGCTACTTTTAAGTAAAAATCATAGGTGCTCTTCCTGTCGGGGACGATGGTGACGCCGCCGATGCTGATCGTAACCCATTGAGAGACGGACGGGTCATGGGAAATATGCAGGTCTTCCACTGCCTGACGGATTTTCTTCAAATGGGCAAACATCCGTTCCGAATTTTCACCCAGAGACAGCGCGACAAATTCCTCGCCTCCATAGCGGGCCAGAAAATCTGTACTGCGCTTTAAATAGGAAACGGCTGTCTGTGCTACGGCCGCAATCACTTTGTCCCCAGCGGGATGGCCAAAGGTATCATTATACACTTTAAAGCGGTCAATATCAAACATACAGATGGAGAACGGAACGCTCAGGCGGATCGCTTCACTCCACTTTGTGGCGCTGTACCATTCATACCTGCGCCGGTTGGGAATTCCTGTCAGCTGGTCGGTCATGGATTGCTGCTCGATCTGCCTGCGATATTTGTAGAGTTTGATATGTGTGTTGACCCTTGCCTTAACGATCAGGGGAATGTATGGCTTTGTAATATAATCCACGGCTCCTAAAACAAGTCCACGCTGCTCATTCGTCACATCTGCAAGGCTGGTAATCAAGATGACCGGGATGCTTTGAGTCACGATTTGTTCCTGCAACATTTTCAGCAGCGTAAAACCGTCCATCCCCGGCATAACGACATCCAACAGAATCAGTGAAAAGTTTTCTTCACTCGCCCAACGCAGTCCATCTTCCGCTCTCTGCGCGACGGTAACGTCATACTCGTCCTCCAGAATGGCTTTCAATTGAGCTGCCTGTACAATACTGTCATCCACGATTAATACTTTTTCCATAATCGCATCCTCCATTTTGTTTCCTCAAGCTGTCTGTCAACCACTTCATTTTTATTATGTTGCATTTGCATTTCACTTGTAGCCCGATGCCCTGATTTCAATAATAAAGAGCACAAACGGTCTGAACAGCCCCCCTAGCCATTGAACCGCATTCCCCAAACGGGCATATTCAGCGAGGGGTATTCCCAGTTTTCATCACAGAAAAAGGGGGGGGACGCCGTACTTTCAGCGACTGGGGCTGTTCCAGGTGAGTGAATATTCATTATCACTTGGCTGAAACGAACCGCCTCTCAGCAGCGCATTTCATTTTCGCCTTGTTTTTTGAAGTTTATCGGGTTTCAGATAGCCGCTCAATCCGGTAGTCAGCAGCTGAAACACTGTATCTTCGGTTTCCCGATTGTTTGGCAGCGTTCCCTCCACCACATATTTTGCATACATAACAGTCGATGTAAGGACATGGAGCCACAACAAATCCTGATTCATCTTATCCAGGCTTGGGAACACCTTTTTGAAGATGCAAACCATTCCGATAAACGTCTTGAAATAGCTCACATCCCGATTCTTGTCGTATTTTGGGAAAAACGTACTGTCCCGAAAGCGATGATAAAAAACTGTCTCATCCGGGTGGGAGGTCCAAAACCGAAAATAAGGAAGCCACAGGCTCTTGATCGCTCCCATAGGGTCCGTGAGCATAACCAGTGGATTGAACTTCAGGCGCTCAAAAATCTCTGCCGCCTGTTTGTCTACATAGGTAAAACATTCTGCAAGCAGTTGATCCTTTCCATCAAAGTGACGGTAGATCGCTCCTGCTGAAATCCCTGCCAGTTCGCTGACATTCTGGATGCGCACCCCTTCCAAGCCATATTGCCGTACAGCCTTGATTGCCGCAGCGATGATCCGAGTTTTGGTGTCATCCAGTGTAATCACCTCCCCTGCTCTGCCACATTTTTCCTGCTGCCCATTTACAGACATATTATATACGAACTTATCCCTTTTGACAATACTCTTTTTACATCGATTCCTTTCCGCCTGCCGCGCCTAACTCTCTCCGCGCTCTTGAAGCCCTCCCTTTTCCTTCAAATCCCTCTCTTTTTATAAGACTGGCGTGGATTTCCTGCGCAATAGACTTGACCGCCAGGGGGAATCTGGTCTATAATGCAAAAAGGTGCTGCTACAGACCGCCGCAGGCCGATGGAAAGGCTGCGGCGGTTTGTATATGCGTTTCTTCCCCAAAAACAGATAAAAGGAGACTGCTATGCGTTCTTTACGACTTCCCAAAAAGCTGTTGGCCTTCGTGCTTGCCGCAGCGCTGACCTGTACTCCTGTAATGGCGTTTACGGATACAGAAGGCCATTGGGCTGCCGCGGCCATCGACAAATGGAGCCAGCAATATGGGGTTCTGAAGGGCTACGACGACGGGACCTTCCATCCGGACGCATCCATTACCCGGGGCGCGTTCGCGGGCATCCTGGACCGGTTTCTTCAATTCCGGGAGGTCTCTCCTGCCGGGACCTTCTCCGATATCAAGGACTCCAGCTGGGCCGACGCAATCCTCAAGCTCAACGCCGCCGGAGTCTATCTGGGCAACAATGGACAGGCCCAGCCGAAGGACCCCATTACCCGTCAGCAGGCCGCCGCTATGGTCGCACGCGCCTTCCATATCGACGCCGAAACTGCCAGCCTGCCTTACGGGGACGCCGACAAAATCTCCAGCTATGCCAAGCCATACATCGCCGAAATGACCGCCCGGGGTTATTTTTCCAACGCCAAGGATGGGAATTTCCGGCCTGCGGACCCGATCACCCGCGCCGAACTGGTGAGTATTCTCAATAACATGATTCAGGTCCTGCTCCAGACCCCCGGCGACTATGCCAACGACGTAGAGGGCACATTGATGATTAACGCCGCGGAAGGAGCTTCCCTATCCAATATGTCCATCAAAGGCGACCTGATTCTTGCGCCCGGCGTCACTGGTGAGGTCCGGCTGGAAAATGTGAGCGTCAGCGGCAAAATACGGAATTTCAGCGCCGTAAAGCCGCAGATTGTGGAAACCCCGCCTCCGGGTCAAAGCAACAAGCCTTCTGAGATCGTTCCCCCTCCTGTTGAAAATCCCTCCGGGCCTGGCATCACCGTCACACCCATCACCCCCGCCGACCCTGTCACGCCCGTTGAGCCGGAAGATCCCGGGACGCCCACTCCCCCTGCCACGCCCGGTATCCAGCCCAACGAGATCTATATCCCCGGCGCGACTACCGGCGACGTCATTACATACAACGGCAAGCAGTATCCGGTCTATGCGGGCCGCGCGGTCAACCCCATGAAGCAGGGCGACTTCGTCTGGAACGGCACCTGGCTGGAATACGTGGGCGGCGAATTCCAGACCCGGCGCGGCATTGACGTCTCGTCCTACCAGAACCGCGCCAGCGCCAACGAGACCATCGACTGGAACGCGGTGCGGGACGACGGGATTGAGTTCGTCATGGTCCGGGTGGGCTTCCGAGGCTACTCCAACGGGCTCCTGACCCAGGACGTTTTCTACCGGCAGAATATCCAGGGCGCAATGGACGCGGGACTGGAAACCGGCGCGTATATCTTCGCACAGGCTGTCACGGTAGAGGAGGCCATTGAAGAGGCCGATTTCATCATTGAACGCCTGCGGGAATTCAATATCACCGGTCCCGTGGCCTATGACTGGGAAATCAATAACGCCAATTACCGCGCCTACAATGTCAGCAAGGAAATGGCAACTGCCTGCGCTGTGGCCTTCTGCCAGCGGGTCAAGGAGGCTGGCTATACGCCTATGGTCTACGGCGGCAGCATGGTCAGCTATGTGAAGTACGATCAGGGCGCGCTGGCTGATTACCTCTACTGGTATCCTGGCTATCCCACCGTCAACTCCGCCAAGCTCTACCCCACCCTCTACTATCAGCCGGATATCTGGCAGTTCTCCAGCAGCTGCAAGGTCAACGGCATCGGCGGCAACGTAGACGGAAACCTCCGGTTCTACCGCTGATTCCGGAAAATTTCCAGCAGTTCTGCGCCAACAAAAAAGAGAAAGGAAGTTCAAGCGGCTCCCTTTCTCTTTTTTATGCTGTTCTGACCTTGAATCGATTCAATGGCCATCCTGAACGCCTGGAATTAAGCCAGGTCCGTATTCACATAATCGGTAAAACGGTAAGTATATTTGCCCTCCTGAAACGGTTCGCTGGCAAAATCCAGTCTCCAGTTGGCCAGCTTGTCAAGATTCGGGAACCAGGTATCAGGGCTTTCCACCTTAGCATCCACCTGAATCCGATACACCCGACGGCAGCGGGACAGCAGGACGGCGTAAACGCTCCCGCCGCCCAGAATCCAGACGTTCTCCGCGTCGGGACCGCCGGCCATTTCCAGAGCGGCTTCAGGATTCAGGGCAATCTCGCAGCCGTCAATCTTCAGCTCGGCATTGGGCGTGATAATGATGTTCCTCCTTCCAGGCAGCGGCTGGTCTCCCGGGAAACAGCCCAGATTCCGATGACCTACGATAACGGTGCCGCCTTCGGTCAGTTCGCCGGAGCGCTTCCGGTCCGCCTCCAGGGAGAAAAGTGGGCCGCCGTCCAGACCAATGGCCCAGCGCTGGTCTGTCAATACGATAGCATTCATGGCAGTTCTCCTCGTCTCAAATTCGCTTGTGTGATCTTTTGACTTACAAGCAATACTATAACAAATCCCTAAACGAGTGTGTAGACAAACTTTAACAGAAATTCAGTCGTTTTTTTGCCGTATCTGCCAAAGAACAAACAAGAGTTTTCCAAGGTTTGTAGGAAATATGGCTTGAGAAAACGCAAAAAGTGCGGTAAGATAGGAGGGACTCAAAAAACGGGGGCGGAAGGGCCTTCGTGAGAAGGGAGGGGCCGGCATTGATGGAAGAGGCTGGCAAGCGTGGCTGTCTGAAGGAGGATTTCCGGCTGTTCCATCTGAAAGACAGCCGCGCCCAGAAGCTGGATTACCACTATCATGAATTTGACAAACTGATCCTGGCCCTGGGCGGGAAGGTCACCTATCTTGTGGAGGGCGTGACCTATTTTCTCAAGCCCTGGGACATCCTGCTGGTACAGCATAATCTCATTCACCGGCCAATCATCGACCCGGAAGAACCCTATGAACGGGTGGTCATCTGGCTGGGGCAAAGCTGGCTGGCTGACCGCAGTGATCCGGACGAGGAACTTGGAAGCTGCTTCGACGTGGCCCGGCAGCGGGGATTCCACCTTCTCCGGAGCGGCGCGGAACGGAGACTGCATTATATGAGCACCATCCAGCGGCTGGAGGAGGCCCTGCATTCTGCCGAGTTTGGCGCTTCCCGTATGGCCGACACCCTCTGTCAGCAGCTCCTGATCGACATAAACCGGGATATCCGCCGGGACGCCCGCATCGACGCCGGAAGCTATCAGGTTGACCCCAAAATAGAGGAAATCCTCCGGTATATCGCCGGGCATCTGGAGGAGGACCTGACCGTGGACGCCTTGGCCGGACGCTTTTACCTGAGCCGTTACTATCTTATGCACCGCTTCAAGGCTGTTACAGGCTGCACCATCCATCAGTACATCAGTCAGAAACGCCTCCTCCGGGCCGGGGAGCTGATTCGTTCCGGAACCCCTGTTATGAAGGCCGCTGAACAGGTCGGCTTCTCTGAATATTCTACCTTCCTCCGGGCCTTCCGCAGTACCTTTCATATGAATCCCCGCGAATTCCGCTGAACAAATGATATCATTGACGCAAGTGCCTGACAGCGCTTGTTCTCTTGTCTGCTTTGGGAAATCAAGCAGGCTTCTTTTCTGAGACGCCTGTTTCTTGGAGCCATTTTTCGCTGCAGATTGCTATATAATCAGTTGTTATTACTATTCGGACTTTTTGCAGGAGAGCATTTGTTACAGCTTGTTATGATCTTTCCTTCCCGTGGGACGCGTATTGCTTGGAACAGGGACGTTTTCTATACATCCAGTCATATTATTCCCGGATATTGCAAAACGGATTTTTACAGGAGGGATTCCGTGGTCATTTTCCTGGACATAGACGGCGTTATCTGCACGACGCTCAGCACCCGCATCAGCAATTTTCTGCGCCTCCCGCTGGAACGTCAGATTTTCGATCCCTTGTCGCTGTACTGGCTGCGGCGTTTGGTGCGGCGTACGGGGGCGCGTGTCGTCCTTTGTTCCTCCTGGCGGGACGCCCTTACATCAGACGATCCCCTCTGCCGGGCGTTTATCGGGAATCTGTACCGGCAATTGGAGAAGAACGGCACGCCGGTTTCGGACGCCGCCCCTCAGATGGACCACGGCGACAAGGGGGAGGATATTCTGACCTGGCTGGAGGCGCATCCCTGCCAACGCTATGCCGTGCTGGACGACCACGACTGTTTCGCGCTGGGACCGTCCGTGCGGGCGCATTGGGTTGCGGTGCCGGAAAACCGGGGTCTTCGCCGCCGGGAGGCTCTTGCCGCGGAAAAATTATTGACTGGGGGCTGATGCGGTCGGAAATGGAAAGGAGCCTGCTTTTATGGGACGACTTCAGGATTTACGCAATCATATGGATTATGAGTTATCGTTGATCCAGCATTCCAAGACCCGTATGGACGCCACAGCTCATCTCTACGGCGTCTCTCTTGCGGCGGTGATTCTGGCGAAAAAGCGCGGACTGGACCCGGAACTTGCCGCTATGTCCGCCATGATGCACGATATCGCCGCGTATCGGAACGGAACCTATGAAGACCATGCCCGCCGGAGCGCTGACATTGCCCGGGAAATCCTCGAAACGCTGCATCTTGCCTCGCCGGAGGAAACCAGTCTTGTGTGCTCTGCCATTGCCGCTCATGACGATAAGGCTGCCCATGACGGCCCTATGGAAGAGCTGCTCAAGGATGCCGACGTGCTCCATCATACCCTCCACGACCCTTCCCGGCCCGTCAAGGAAAAAGAACGTACCCGCTATGACGCCCTCTGCCGGGAACTGGGATTCAAGTAAAGAAAGCCCTCCTGACAAAGAACGCTTCTTTGCCGGGAGGGTCTCTTTTTATAGGATTTTGCTACCGTGAAGCCCGGGCTTTATGATATTATATTCTAAGCCAGGAACAAAAATTCCATCTTGTATCCGGCAATTCTTCCATACGCTCTGCTGCGGCTTTCTGGTATGCGGACGGGCCAAAGAACAAAAAGCCGTTATTCCAACAACGCCGGTCCCCGCCGTTCATACGTCAATTCCGTGATACCATTAGAGGTCCGGGCGGAAAGCAGTCTTAATTTCCGTTCCCCATCCAAAGGCCCGAACAGTCTCACGCCATTCCCCAGCAGGGTCGGTATGACGGAAATGCAGAGCCGGTCAATCAAATCCGACCGCAGAAGCGCCTGTGCAATCTCCGCGCCGCCGCAGATCCAGACGCCCTTTCCCGATTCCCGGCGCAGGCGGCGGATAAGGGCACAGGGGTCCTCCCCGGTGAAGCGAACGCCGTCAGCAGGCGGAACCGTCCGGTGCGTCACGACGTAGGCGGTCAGTTCCCCGTAGGGCCAGCAGGACGGCGACAGCTCCGTAACTACCTGTTCGTATGTCCGCCAGCCCATGACCACGGTATCTATATCCTGAACAAACTCCCCGTAGAAATCCACTGTCTCCGCCGCCGGGTCCTGTCCCTCCAGCCAGCCGACGCCGTTTTCCCCATCCGCGATAAAGGCGTCAAGACTTACGGCGATAAACAGAACAGCCTTGCGCATATCCTCGTTCTCCTTTCGGACAATTGACAATCAGTATAACACAGGCGGAAGCGGTCTGCAACACCATGACAGCAGCGCAGAAAATTTTTCCGCCAAACCCCTTGACTCTACCCCCTGGAGAGGGCTTACTCTTGACTTGTGCACACAGGAAGCAGCGCTGCGGAGGAAACAACAAGATGTTAAAAATCGGAGAATTTTCCAAACTGTCCAGACTGAGCATCCGCCAGCTCCGGGACCTTGACGAAGCGGGCCTGCTGGCACCTGCCTCCATCGACGCCTTTACAGGATACCGGTACTACAGTGAGAATCAGCTTCCCATTGCGAACCGCATCCGGGCCTTGAAGGAAATGGGATTCACGCAGCCGGTCATAGGCGTGGTCCTGCCCCTGTACGGCGACCGGACGGCCATAGAACGCTGTCTGACCCTGCGCCGCGCCGAGGCCCGTATGGAACTGGAAACGGCTCAAAGGCGGCTGCGGCTTCTGGACACAGCCCTTGAACGGCTGAGAAAGGACGAAATCGACATGAAATATGACGTAACCATCAAGACCCTGCCTGCCCGTTATGTGGCCAGCGTCCGGCAGATCATCCCCAGCTACGGCCACGAAGGAGATTTGTGGGGCATCTACTGTGAAGAGACGGCCCGGATGTCCATTCAGAGCGGCGTCCCGAAGCTCTGCACGGCTGTGTACCACGACGGCGAGTTCAGGGAATCTGACGTGGATGTGGAGATTCAGAAGACCGTCGTTGGCGAGTACCCCGACACGGCCCATGTGAAGTTCAAGACCGTACCGGCCATGGAAGTCGCCTCCGCCACGTTCCAGGGGAGCTATGAGAAGATCGGTGAGGTCAATGAAGCCATCGTCTCCTGGATTCAGGACAACGGCTATGCTTTCGCCGGATGCTTCCTGAACATCTACCACGTCAGCCCCCATGAGACACGGAATCCCGAGGAATTCGTCACCGAGGTCTGCTATCCCGTGCGCAAAAAGTAATCCTGTGGCCCTCTGTCAGCCGGCGGAGGGCCTTTTTTCGCGCCGGAACGTCTCTGTTTCCGCGAGTTTGGAGAGTTTACAGAAAGGCGGTTGACGGAATGGGCAGTCAGGCGTTATAATGATACGATATTTTAAGAAACCGGAGGCGGGCGTATGTGGATTGCGGAAAACTGGCGGGACTATGAGCTGCTGGACTGCGGCGGCGGGCAGCGATTGGAGCGGTGGGGCCGTCCGGTACTGGTGCGCCCGGACCCGCAGGCAATCTGGGAGACACCCCGGAAGCATCCCGGCTGGTCCCGCGCGGATGGGAGGTATCACCGGTCCTCCAGCGGCGGCGGGCATTGGGAGAAAAGCCGCCTGCCGGAACGCTGGGAGATTGCTTACAGAGACTTGACGTTCCAGGTAAAGCCTATGAATTTCAAACATACGGGCCTCTTTCCGGAGCAGGCGGTGAACTGGGACTTTATGATGGAGAAAATCCGGAACGCAGGCCGGCCTGTCCGAGTGCTGAATCTGTTTGCTTACACCGGCGGGGCGACCATAGCCTGCGCGAAGGCCGGAGCCAGCGTATGCCATGTGGACGCGGCAAAGGGTATGGTGGCCTGGGCCCGGGAGAACGCGAGACTCTCCGGATTGTCCGACGCGCCCATACGATGGATTGTGGACGACTGCGCGAAATTCGTAGAACGGGAAATCCGGCGGGGAAAACGGTACGACGCCATTGTGATGGACCCCCCAAGCTACGGACGGGGTCCCGGCGGGGAGGTCTGGAAGCTTGAAGAGAATCTCTATCCCTTTGTGAAGCTCTGCGCCGGGGTGCTGTCGGACAAGCCTTTATTTGTGCTGATAAACTCCTATACCACCGGCCTGGCCCCTTCTGTGCTGGGATACTTACTGCATCTGCTGGTGAAGGAGAACTGCGGCGGGAAATGCACCTGGGACGAGCTGGGCCTGCCGGTGACGGAAACGGGACTGGCGCTTCCCTGCGGAGCCACAGGCCGTTGGTACAGCGAATGATGAATCGGACGGCGGCCTATCTTCTGGGCATGGTCTGGGGGGCAATTCCGGCGCTGACGGTCTTTCTGTGCCTGGGTCCATGGCGGCGGCGTCGTCTGCGGGAGCGGGGCCTGGAAAGTCCGCGCCTCCGTGAGACGGTCTTGGCGCTGTTCTGGATGTTCTGCGGCGGTATGGCTGTGCTGACCCTAACGCCCCGCTGGGTGGTCTGGTCTCTGGTGGACCTTCTCCATGGGTATCGCTGGAATGTGGGAGACTATCCTTTTTTTGAACGGGGCGCGGTTAATCTGAAGCTCTTTCAGACGTTCCGGTTCAGCTCCTATATCTTGCTGGGGAATCTTGTGATGTTCATTCCCTTCGGCTTTTTCGGCGCTCTGCTCTGGCGGGGCTGGACCTTGAGAAGGAGCCTTCTGGCGGGACTGTGCGGCGTCATTGTAATAGAATGCTGTCAGCTCTGCGTGGGGCGGGCTTTTGACATTGACGACGTTCTTTTGAATACATTGGGCGTGCTGGCCGGCTTTCTGCTCTGGAAAGGGCTGGCTCCGGAGACTGCAAAGGCGTTCCGCGTCCGGGAAAGGGAGGAATCTAAATGGCAGTGATGATCGAAACAGAGAGCCTGCGGTTCGCGTACCCGGCGGACGAGGGTGAAAAGCCGGTGTATGCCCTGCGGGGAGTAGACCTGACAATAGAAAAGGGCAGCTTTGTGGTGATCTTGGGCCACAACGGTTCGGGGAAATCCACTCTGGCCAAGACCTTCAACGCGGTGCTGCTTCCCGCCGGGGGCAAGGTCTGGGTGGAGGGTATGGACACGCTGAATCAAGACCTTCTGCTTGCAGTGCGGCAGAGGGTTGGGATGGTGTTCCAGAACCCTGACAATCAGATCGTTGCCAATGTGGTGGAAGAAGACGTAGCCTTCGCGCCGGAAAATCTAGGGGTGCCTACAGAGGAAATCCGGAAACGGGTGGACGCGGCGCTGGCTTCGGTAGGCATGAGCGAATTTGTGACCCACGCGCCTCACCTGCTTTCGGGCGGCCAGAAACAGCGGATTGCCATTGCGGGGGTGATTGCAATGGAACCAGCCTGCGTGGTGCTGGACGAGGCCACGGCCATGCTGGACCCCACGGGACGGCGGGAGGTGCTGGCGGCAGTCCACCGGCTGAACCGGGAAAAGGGCATTACGGTGGTGCTGATCACTCATCATATGAACGAGGCGGAGGGCGCGGACCGTGTGATCGTGATGGATGACGGCCGCGTGGCATTGGACGGAACGCCGGAGAAGGTTTTCGCAGAGGTGAAGGACCTGCGGCACATGGGGCTGACGGTGCCGGACACGGTGGACCTGCTGGACAGGCTGCGGAACGACGGCTGGGACCTGCCCCTGGACGCCCTGTCCGTGGACGCCTGCGCGGAAGCCATCGCGGGAGTATTGAAGAAAGCATAACGGAGGAAAACACGTTGCCTATACTGGAAATCAAAAATCTGACCCATACCTATGGCATCGGCACGCCTTTTCAGCGGAGCGCGGTGGAGGACGTGAGCTTTTCCATTGAAGAAGGGGAATTCCTGGGCGTGATTGGCCATACCGGGTCTGGAAAATCCACGCTGATTCAGCATCTGAACGGCCTCCTGCGTCCCACCAGCGGGCAGATCCTGCTGGAAGGAAAGGATATCTGGGCGGAACCGAAAAAAATCCGGGCGGTGCGCTTTCAGGTGGGGCTGGTGTTTCAATACCCGGAATACCAGCTTTTTGAGGAAACGGTGTATAAAGATATTGCGTATGGCCCTTCCAACCAGGGGAAGACCGGGGACGCACTGAATCGGAGCGTTCGCGAGGCGGCCCGGCTGGTAGGCGTGCGGGACGATCAGCTTGAGAAATCGCCCTTCGAGCTGTCAGGAGGCCAGAAGCGGCGGGTGGCCTTGGCGGGAGTGCTGGCCATGGAGCCAAAGGTGCTGGTATTGGACGAGCCTACGGCAGGTCTGGACCCGGCTGGCCGCGAAAATCTGATGGCAAATATCCGGGAGTACCATCGGCTCAAGGGCGCGACCATCGTTCTGGTCAGCCACAGCATGGACGAGATCGCCCGGAACGCGGACCGGATTCTGGTGATGAAATCGGCCCGAATCCTGATGAGCGGCACGCCGTCGGAGGTCTTTGCCCGGGGAGCGGAACTGCTGTCGGCGGGTCTGGACGTGCCCCAGGTGACCCGGATTGCTATGGCTCTGCGTGAAAAGGGCGTTCCGGTGGACCCGGCAGTTTACACGGCGGAGGAACTGGAGGCACAATTGCAGGCTTTGAGGGGAGGCGCGCCATGCTGAAGGATATTACCCTGGGCCAGTATTTCCCCGGCAATACCCCCGCTCACCGTCTGGACCCCCGGACGAAAATCCTGCTGGTGCTGTTCTATATTGTCGCTTTGTTCTGCGCGGGGAGCTTCGTGGCCTATGGTCTGCTGGCTGTAGTGCTGGCCGTCTGCGTGCGGGTCTCGCGGGTGGGATTCAAGGCGCTGGTGAAGGGATTGAAACCGGTTTTGTTTATTATTGTCTTTACCGGTATTTTGAATCTGTTTTTTACACCCGGTGACAATTACCTCTTTGCCTGGGGACCATTCCATATCTCGGACACCGGACTCCGAAACGCCGCCTTTATGGTCCTGCGGATTATGCTGCTGATTATGGGGACGTTTCTGATGACCTATACCACCAGCCCCATCAGCCTCACCGACGGCCTGGAACGCCTGCTCAGCGGGTTGAAGCGCTTTCATATGCCGGTCCATGAGCTGACTATGATTATGTCCATCGCCCTGCGGTTCATTCCAACGCTGATTGAGGAAACGGATAAGATTATGTCGGCGCAAAAGGCACGGGGCGCGGATTTTGAAAGCGGGAACCTGTTCCAGAAAGCCAAGGCCATGGTCCCGATTCTGGTGCCGCTGTTTGTCAGTGCGTTCCGGCGGGCCGACGAACTGGCAACCGCAATGGAATGCCGCTGCTACCATGGCGGAGAGGGCCGGACAAAGCTCCACGTCCTGCGCTACGAACGGCGGGATTACACAGCCCTGACCTGCGGCGCGGTGATTCTTGCGATGGTGATTTCCCTGCGGTTCTTTGGACTGTAAGCCGGTTGGAAGATCTCTTTGCTTGTGAGACATTCCAATGGAGATTCTGGAAAAACCGCACAGCAGCGAGATTTACGACCCTGTGTCCAACAATGTGCAGGAAATACAAGCCCGCTGCCTGGAACTGCTTGTCCCGGTGAAGGAGAAAAGCGGGCGGCGGGATCATCGGGGAGAATGCTGTTATTGCGGCGGGGCGCGTTGTGACACGGGATATTCCAGGCAACGCACTGTCCGCCGGGCCCCTGCTGTGTACTGAGGGAGCTTGAGGAGCACGACTGGAAGTATTGCCATCGGGACCGGGAGGTTTTCGCGGAACTGGACGGGAAGCAGCAGGAGCCGGAAGAAGACGCGCCCTTGTCCGTCCGGTTCCGGAATGCCCGTATTGTGAAGGAGATGCTATGCGGAATATTGCCTTGAAGCTGGCGTATAATGGGACGGCCTACCACGGCTGGCAGGTGCAGAAAAATGCAGCCAGCGTATGCGAGACATTGGAAAAGGCCATTGCTAAGGTCTGCGGCGGCCCAGTGCATCTGACGGGCTGCGGGCGGACGGACGCAGGGGTTCATGCAGAGCGCTATGTGGCCAATTTCCGTACCGAGAGCCGGATTCCCATTGACCGGGTGCCCTTCGCTATCAACACCCACACGCCAGAAGATATCGCAGTCCGGGAAGCCCTGGAGGTGCCGGAGGATTTCAACGCCATCGGGTCCTGTATCAAGAAAGAATATACTTATCGCATCTACAATTCCCGTTTTAAGAACCCTTTCTATGTCAACCGCGCCTATTTTTACCCTAAACGGCTGGATGAGGACTTCCTGAACCGTGCGGCTGGGATGTTCGTCGGGACCCATGATTTCCGGGCGGTGCGTTCCGTGGGCACTGAGACGAAAAGCACCGTTCGGACCATCTACTGGTGTGAAGTCACCCGGAACGGCGATCTGCTGGAGCTCCGGGTCTGCGCGGACGGCTTCCTTTACAACATGGTCCGGGCCATTACGGGAACAGTACTTTACGCGGCGGAGGGCAAGTTTACGCCGGAGGACATCCCTGGAATCCTGGCCAGCGGTGACCGTACCTTGGCGGGACCCACTGCGCCGCCTGGGGGGTTGTATCTGACAAGACTTTGGTATGAGGATGAACGGCTGAATGAGTGACGAGCGAAAAGAAAAACACGTCCCCGCCCCGGAAGGCAAACGGGAGGCGGCGCGTCAGAAGGAAGATCCCGGCGGGAGACTGCGGCAGTTCGGGAATTTCCTGCTGGTGCTGATCGTGGTGCTGGGCGTGGTGGCTCTGGCGGCGTACCGGGACGGCACCGGGTTCGATATGCTGCGGCGTTACCTGAACTACGGCAGGCCCTCGGAAGCCGGCGGGGAGGTCCTTTATGACTACGACGCTTCAGGGAAGAATCGCTTCGCGGTGCTGGGGGACTATCTGGCGGTGCTCTCAGACACGTCCCTGCGGCTTCTGGACAAGAACGGCGGAGAGGCGTGGTCCGAGCAGGTGAATATGAGCGCGCCTGCCTTGTCCACCTGCGGAAGCCGCGCGGTGGCCTACGACGTGGGGGGGACGGCGCTGTATGTGGCGGATCAGAGCGGCGTCCTTCTGGAACTGACCGCCAACGATGGAGAGCACTTTATCGCCGCGACGCTGAACGAGGACGGCTGGCTGGCAGTCACGTCAGAAAAACGGGGCTGCAAGGGCTGTGTGAGCGTATACAACAGCAGTCTGAGCCTGGTCTTTGCCTTCGAGTCCCGGAGCCGCTTCGTTCTGGACGGCTGCGTGACGGGCGGGCGTCTGGCGGCGGTGACCCTGGGGCAGGAGGGCGGCGTGTTTGTCAGCAATGTGGTCCTTTATGAGCTGACCAAGGAGGAACCGTCGGCGGATTATGATATTACCGGCGGTCTGGTTGTGGCCATCGGACAGCAGGATGGTCTTCTGGCAGCGGTTTCCGACAACTGCCTGACTTACGCTACTTCCGGCGGTGAGGTGACGGCCAGCTACAACTATACCGGAAGCTATCTGCGGGAATACGACCTGGCTGGCGACGGCTTCACGGCTCTCCTGCTGAACCGCTACCGTTCCGGAAGTCTGGGCCGCCTGGTCACCGTGGACACAAAGGGCCGGGAATTGGGTTCGCTGGAAATCCGGGAGGAGGTCCTGAGCATCTCCGCCGCTGGGAAATATCTGGGGGTCCTCTACGCCGACCGGTTGGTGATCTACAATCAGGACCTGCAAACATACGCCACGCTGCAAGGAGCCGATTTTGTGCAGGAAGTCCTGATGCGTCCCGACGGCTCCGCTCTCCTCATTTCGGCAGAATCCGCAGGACTCTTCCTCCCATAACAGCCCCTTTTTGCCGGGAACTGCCGGAAGAGTGAAAAATTTTGATGTAAATTCACAAAACTTTTACAGGAAAAGAGGTAGGAAAGTTTGACTGCACCTGTTATAATAGACGTTGCTGCTTTGGTTATTCTCGCTGGCTTTACAAGGTGGGGCGTCAAAAAGGGTTTGATTCGCGCTTTGACGGGACTGTTGGTGGTATTCGTCTCCCTCTTTGGCGCGGGCTTTGCGGCGTCCTCCCTGGCTGAACCCGCCGCGAAAACCATTGCGCCGATCATCGAGAAACAAGTGGAGGCCCAGGTGGAAGCCGCCATTCAGGAACAGCTCTCCGGCCGGATTTCCAGCGCCCAACTGCCAGTCAATGAGCTTCTGGGGCTTCTGGGGCTGGACGACAGCATGAAAGCCGCCATCAGTCAGAAGGCTCAGGACACCATTCGGGAAACCGGCGCGTCCGCTTTGACTGCCGTGGTGGAAAATACCGCCCAGTCTATTCTGTACCGGATTCTTTACGCGCTGTCCTTTGCCGTCATCAGCGGGGTGCTGCATACGTCGGTGCGCTGCCTGAAGCTGGTCTTCCGTCTGCCGGGACTCCGGGGATTGAATAAAGTGGGCGGCGGCGTTCTGGGATTCCTGGAAGGCGGCATCATCCTGTTCCTTGCGGCTTGGGTCCTGCGGCTCCTGGGCGCTTCCTTCGCCGCTGACAGCTACGCGGTTCAGTTTTTCACCAGCCATCTCTCCCTCGATTCCCTGACCGCCCTCCTGCCCCTTGCCGGTCTTCCCTTCCCTGCCGGAAAATAGGGCGCTCCCCTTGGGACTCTTGGGAAATCCAGCAGATGCGGAGAATCCCCCGCGCCGCTTAGCTTGGGGCAATTTGTTCTCATGGACGTCCGCGCTGTTTGGGGATCTGCCTGTATTCTCCCTTCGGGCAGCGGAAGCGTCAGGACTATGTTTCTCAATCGCATCCCTGTATCGCCGGCTTTTCCTTGCGGACGGCAAACAGTTAATCGCACAGCGGCTTATCTTTCATTTTGGCAGTTTATTTTTCGCGCAATCCCCAATAAGACGTCTGTTCCTTCCCGGCACGGCGATGGAATTATCCGCGTCTCAAAAATTCGAATGGTTCCGCGGGACCGTTCTGACGATATCATCAAGTGCGCTACAATGGCGCGTGGAGGTTTTGGAAAATGCAGCCGACACTTTGTTCAAGATGCAAAAAAAATGTGGCCGTGGTCTTTATTTCCAAGATGGACGGCGAGAAAACCATCAATGAGGGCTTATGCCTGAAATGCGCCAAGGATCTGGGTCTGCCCCAGGTGGACGACATGATGAAGCGCATGGGGATCTCTGATGAAGATCTGGAGACCCTCAGCAGCGAAATGATGCAGGCCATGAACGGCGTGGAAAACATTGAGGACCTGCCCAGCGGCGAGGAGGGCGACGAGGAGGAAGAAGAGGGTAAGACAGCCACCTTCCCCTTCCTGAACCGCCTCTTCTCCAGCAGCGAAGGCTCCGCAAAGCGCGAGGAGGAACCCCGTGAGAAAAAAGAACGAAAGGACTCCAAGAACGCAAAGCGGAAATATCTGGAGAACTACTGCATCTCCCTCACCCAGAAGGCCGCCGACGGAAAGCTCGACCCGGTGATCGGCCGTGAACAGGAGATTGAACGGGTGGTCCAGATTCTGAACCGGCGTCAGAAGAACAACCCCTGTCTGATTGGCGAGCCGGGCGTGGGCAAGACCGCCATCGCCGAAGGCCTGGCCCAGCGGATCTCCGACGGCGATGTGCCCTTCAAGCTCCGGGAAAAGGAAGTCCATCTGCTGGACCTGACCGCTCTGGTGGCCGGGACACAGTTCCGGGGGCAGTTCGAGAGCCGGATGAAGGGCTTGATCGACGAGGTGAAGCGCCTGGGGAATATTATCCTGATGATTGACGAGGTGCATAACCTGGTGGGCGCGGGAGATGCCGAGGGGTCCATGAACGCCGCGAATATCCTCAAGCCCGCCCTGTCCCGGGGAGAAATCCAGGTCATTGGCGCTACCACGTTCAATGAATACCGGAAATCCATCGAAAAAGACACCGCCTTGGAACGCCGCTTCCAGCCGGTTACCGTCAACGAGCCGTCTATCGAGGATTCTGTGCAGATTCTCAGGGGCCTGGCTCCCAATTACGAGAAGTTCCATGGCGTCGGTATGTCTGAGGGTATCCTCCGTCAGGCCGTGCTGCTCAGTGAACGCTACATCACCGACCGGTTCCTGCCGGACAAGGCCATCGACCTGATCGACGAAGCCTGCTCCGACCTGAACCTCAAAGACCCCGGTATCTCCCGCCGGATGGAAATTCAGCGGGAAATGGAGGATTATTCCAAGGAACGGTCCATGCTGGAGGAAAAAGAGGAAAAGTCCGAAGAGGATTACGCGCGGATGGCCGAGCTGAAAAGCAAAGACCTCCAGCTCAGCACCGAACTGGCGGAATTGGACGAAAAGGGCCAGCCTCAGCTCTCTATGGAAAATCTGGCCCATGTCATCGAACTCTGGACCAAAATTCCCGCCGCCCGGATTCGGGAGCAGGAATTCCAGCGCCTCAGCCAACTGGAAGAGCGGCTGAAACAGCATATCATTGGACAGGACGAGGCCATTTCCGCCGTGTCCGCAGCCGTGCGCAGAAACCGGGTGGGCATCTCTCCGAAACATAAGCCGGTCAGCTTTATTTTCGTGGGTTCTACCGGCGTGGGCAAGACCGAATTGGTGAAGCAGCTGGCCACCGATTTGTTCAATACCCCTGACGCTTTGATCCGGCTGGATATGTCGGAATTTATGGAAAAGCATTCGGTATCCCGGATTGTAGGTTCCCCGCCGGGTTATGTGGGCTACGACGAGGCGGGCCAGCTGACTGAGAAAATCCGCCGGAAGCCTTATGCCGTTGTCCTCTTCGACGAAATTGAAAAGGCCCATCCCGACGTGCTCAATATCCTTCTGCAAATCCTGGACGACGGTGAAATTACCGACGCTCACGGCCGGAAGGTCAATTTTGAGAATACCATTATCGTTATGACCTCCAACGCCGGAAGCAGCACGAAAGAAGGGGCCGTTGGCTTTAACCGCAGTCTCAATCAGCAGGACAGCGAGAAGGCAATGAAGGCCCTCCAGCAGTTCCTGCGGCCGGAGTTCATCAACCGGGTGGACGCGGTGATTACGTTCAGCCGTCTGACAGAGGAGCACTTCCAGTCCATCGCCCGGATTATGCTGGACGAACTGAAAGGCTCTTTGAAGGAAAAGGGGATTGCATTTACCTACAACGATGCGCTTGTAGCCCTGCTGACCAAGAAATCCTACTCCCGGACCTACGGCGCGCGGAATCTGCGGCGGACCATCCAGAAGGAGCTGGAGGACCCCATGGCCACTCAGATCATCAACAGCTACGAGAACCCTGTCAGCGCTATTGAAGCGGGCGCGGAGGGCGAGTCCGTGACCCTGACGGCGCGGTAAGTAAGGAGGGGACCTATGTTCCGGAAGAATATCGAACCCCGCTGCGCCTACTGTCAGAAGGGCCAGCAGCTGAACGAGCAGGAGGTCGCCTGTGTAAAGCGGGGCGTGGTGCCGGTGGACCATCACTGCCGCTGGTTCCGCTACGACCCGCTGAAACGTGTACCGCCCCGGCCCGCGTCCCTGGATACCGGGCGGCTGAACAAGGAAGATTTTTCGCTTTGACGGGAGGGCGTTCTTATGAATCTCCATTCCCTTTGCTACAGCGGGTCCGGCGTTACGGAAAAGACCGTCCGCACGCTGATGGAGGCCCTGGAAAAAGAGTCCGGATTGGCCCAGGGCGTGTTCCACAGCTTCCGGAAACCCGACGAACGACAGGCGGATTACAGCTTCGGCCCTGACGATCTGGTCATTATCGGCTCCCCTACTTACGCTGGAAAGCTGCCTAACAAGATTCTGCCCGATTTCCAGAGCCGCCTCCATGGAAACGGCGCGGCGGCCATTGCGCTGGTGACCTTCGGGAACCGGGCCTATGACAATTCCCTTGCGGAGCTGTGCGCGGTCCTGTCGGCGGACGGGTTCCAGGTGATTGCAGCGGGGGCCTTTGTGGGACGCCATGCCTTTACTGACACGCTGGGCGAGGGCCGTCCAGATTGGGATGACCTGCGGGAACTGCGGGCGTTCGGGAAAGCCGCGGCGGAAAAGCTGGGCCGGAAGGATTTTTCTAAGCCCGCCGTGCCTGGTGATCCCGACGCTCCATACTACGTCCCCATGGGGCTTGACGGTCAGCCTGCAAAATTCCTCAAGGCCAAGCCTCAGACGGACCTGAGCAAATGCTGTAACTGCGGCGTCTGTGCCCGTCGCTGTCCTATGGGCGCCATCGACCCGGCGGACGTGTCCCGGGTCCCCGGACTCTGTATCAAATGTCAGGCCTGCGTCCGGTACTGCACCCACCGCGCCAAGTATTTTGACGACCCCGCGTTTCTCTCCCATTTGGCTATGCTGGAGCAGAACTTCCAGGAGCCAAAACTGAATGAAACCTTTTTATAAGCAAACTGCCCGCGCCGGACTGCCTTTCCCGGTGCGGGCTTTCTTTTGCGGAAATCTTGGTTTTGGTTTTTTGTTGACAATGTAGACTAACTGTGATAAACTAAGTCTACAATGTCGACAAGGAGGGAAAACAATGGAGCAGGTAAAGCTGACGGCCAGCGAATGGAATGTGATGAATTGTTTGTGGGAGAGCAGCCCGCAGACGGTAATGCAGCTTTCGGGGACCTTGGAGAGAACGATGGGCTGGCACCGGAGCACCACCATCACGACGCTGCACCGGATGGAGTCAAAGGGCCTGATCCGCTGTGAGCCGGCGGGGGAGGGCAAACGCGGAAAGGCTTACGTCCCTTTGGCAGACCGTGAACAGGCAGCCGCGGCGGAAACAAAGAGCTTCCTGGACCGGGTGTACCATGGGAGCGTAGGTCTGATGGTAAGCGCCATGGCCCGGCGGCAGTCCCTGGGCGCGGAAGAGATTACGGAACTGCGGGCGATTCTGGACGAAGCCGGGAAGGAGGATGCGCCATGACGGAAATGCTGTTGAAATGGGTCCTGTCGTCCTCGGTCTTGATTGCAGTGGTGATGGCGCTGCGTCAGGCGTTCGGGAAGCGGATCAGCGCGCGGCTCCGGTACGCGCTCTGGCTGGCGGCGCTGGTACGTCTCCTGATTCCAACGCCCCTTTACACCGCTCCCGCCGATACGCCCCTGCTGCTTCCGGAAACGGCGGTCCTGCAAACCCTTCCCACAGTCTGGACGCCTCCGGAGACCGGAAACCTGGAAGCCGTCCAGCCTTCGGAAGGCCCGGCGGTCCCGGCAGAGCCTCCGTCCGGTGAGAAAACCGCCCCCCTCCCCCGGCAGTCTGTGGATTGGATGGCGTTGGCTGACGGGGTCTGGCTGGCGGGCGGCCTTGCGGTTCTTTTGATACTGCTGGCGTCCAATATTGGCTATGGCTTCCGTCTCCGGCGGGCGCGGGTATGGCTGGCCGTCGAGGGACCCGTTCCGGTCTTTCTCCTGCCGGGGGAGGGCCATGCCGCGTGTCTGTTCGGGGTCTTGCGTCCGGCGGTCTACGTCTCCCCGGATACCGCGGCGGATTCCGTGATGCTGCGGCACGTGCTGACCCACGAGTTTACCCATTACCGGCACGGGGACCATCTCTGGTCGATGCTGCGATGCCTGGCGCTGGCGGTGCATTGGTGGAACCCGCTGGTGTGGCTGGCGGCGGAACTGAGCCGTAGGGACGCGGAGCTTGCCTGTGACGAGGGCGCCCTGAAACGCCTGGGGAACAGTGAACGCAGGGCTTACGGCGCAACGCTGCTGGCTCTGGTGACGGCCAAGCCCGGACCTGGTGATTTACTGCGCTGCGCTACCACCATGAGCGGCGGGAAACGGAGCCTGCAGGAACGGATTGAACGCATCGCCCATGTACGGAAACGCTGGCTGTGGGCGGCTGTTCTGACGGCGGCGCTGGCGGTACTGGTCTGCGCCTGTTCCTTTGCGAAGCCTACGGAAGACCCACCGGACGGCCCGCTGACTCAGGGAGAGCTGGACGTTTTCAACAACGAGGTTTTCAACGGCGACGGGTTCAATATCCGCAATCAGTTCCTATACCTAGCGGCAGAATCTCCGGAGGATTATAAGCAAATCGACCTATATCGGCTCTTCTACAACGGAACCGGAAAGCCTATGGAGGTCACGGAAGCGGAACGGCAGGCAGTCATAGACGCGGACTGGAACGGCGAAGATCCCGGCATAGACCTGATAAAATGCCCTGCCAAGGAAATGGACGAAATTCTGCGGGAAAATCTTGGCCTGTCCCTGGAGGAAACCGAACAGCGCGGCCTGAACCGGTTCACGTACCTTCCGGATTACGACGCTTACTACTCCTTCCACGGCGACACAAATTATCCTGGAGAAACTGCTTTTCTTGCTGGTGAACGGAAAAACGGGAACATTCTTCTCTATTATCAGAGCGGCTTCATGGCACAGGGAGGCGGCTGGCCGGTGAAGATCAGCGAGGACGGCGAGATCATCCCAGCGGAGGACTATGCAACCGCCTGCGTCACCCTGGAGGAACAGGCGAATGGCAGGTATCGCTTCCTGTCCAATGTGTGCTGTGACCTGCCCGCCACTCCTACGGCCTATCCGGACTGGGAACCCGAACGGACCGTTTCTCTGGACAGCGCGGAGCCTTGGGAGATGGAACCGGTCCCAATCAAGCCTTTTTCCGGGCAGATTAGGAATTTCCTGAAAACGGAGCTTGTCAACCTTCCCTATATGGCCGAATTCTGGCGCGGTGAGGACGGGTACACCTACGGAAGCGTTCAGCCTGGCTATTCCGATTCCAGCCCCAGAGATTATTTCCTGCGGTTTGAGTACGACGCGTCAGAGGCACAGATTTCTGCTGTCAGATACACCAATGTCTGCGGCTTCAACGGATTCAAGGTGCGGTACCCGATAGCGATGGGAACCTATCTGACCGATTACTATTATTTTGATGAAGACAAGAATCTGCACCGGCTGGTCTGCGATTCGGGCCTTTTCACCGAATTCGACCTGGACGGCGACGGGCAAAAGGAACTCATCTGGTCCCCTGTCGGATACGGCGATGAATATCTCTATCTTCTCTACCAGCATGACGGACAGCTTTACATGACGGAACTGAAATCCCTGATACGGAGCGCGTGGCCGGAGGCGGGCTATATCAACGGCTACGCCTTTGGCAGCGGGAATCAGCGTTGTATCAAACTTTCCGTAGAAGTCCCGGTTTCCAATGCGGAGGATTTTACAGTCAGCGCGTACCGGTCAATCTACTTTGACGGAGAAAACCTGCGGATTTACAAGGACGAAACGCCTTACACGGACCACGTCAAGGACAGCATCGACGCCCCGGCGGATATCAAAGCAAGCGCCCGCCGGTTCGTGGAAGGTCAGTTCAATGCGCTGAATGAAGAGGGCTTTGGCGTGGCCTCTGACGGCACTGTCCAGGAGGGCGTGATGGTCTGGGACGACTGGCGCATTATCGACCTGCGGGGGCCTTACTATGAGACGGTAGAGGGCGAACAGATCGAAATCTGGAACCTCAGCTATGAGACCCATACCCCAACGCCGGAACGGATGGTACTGGCAGGCGGTTCCTATCTCGGCGAGGACGGCTGGGCGATGTTCGGCTATCCGGGCTGTGATTACCTGTGCTTCCGGACAGATGAGGACGGCTATCGGAGCCTGATGTTCATCATGATGGAAAATGACTGCAGCCCCGGTTCGGAGATGTTCCATGATGATTTGACCCGGCAGATGAAGGAAAACGACCTTTTGCGGGAGCAGCTTTCAAGTGCGCAGCCTCCTTCCGGCGAGCAATAAATCCCCGCGGAACAAGCAAGGATTTCCCCTGCGGCAGTGCTGTGGGGGAAGTTTTTGTCTGCGGGAGCCAAAATGAATTTAGGGATTGTTCAACGCGGATGGAATATGGTATAATAGCAGAACCGAATATCAGAAGAAATCATGGGAGGCGTTCTATGAGCAGACAGGAAGCAGCAGAACAGTATGAAAAGGCATTGAAGCGGGGACGGAAGACCTACCGGGAGGCGGTTCTCCGGGGACATTACCCCTATCCCCAGGTCCTGGACGAGATTCTTTCGGAAAACATGGCGGCGGGACAGGTAGAATTGGGCATCCATGAAATCCCGGCAAATCAGATTATCGGCACCAAGACCCATGGCCGGCAGAATTCCTTTGCGGCGGACTTTATGCCCCTTCTGGAGGCGGATTCCGAATTTGCCGCCAAGTGGATGGATCTCTGCCGGTATCATCTGGGCGACGAGGGCATCCGGGACCCGGTACGCTGTTATGAATATCTGGGCCGGTTCTACGTGCAGGAGGGCAACAAACGGGTAAGCGTTCTGAAGAGCTTCGACGCCCCTACCGTGCCCGCCTATGTAATCCGCGTCATTCCCGAGTGGAGCATGGACCCGGAAATTCAGGCGTACTATGAGTTTATGCGGGCCTATGAGCTGACGGGACTTTACCGTATCTGCTTCAGCCGTCCGGGACGCTTTGGGAAATTACAGGCCGCCCTGGGCTATGAGCTGGACCACGTCTGGACAGATGAGGAACGCCGGGCTTTTACCGCGGGCTTTACCGGTTTTCAGCAGGCGTTCGAAAAGCTGGGGGGCGAAGAACTGGACCTCACCCCAGCTGACGCCCTTTTGGTCTGGCTGAAAGTCTACCCCTTCTCCGACCTCCGGAAGTCCTCCAACGCCGAGCTGCTAAAAACCCTCCGCAGCGTCTGGGCTGATGTGAAAGCCGTCAATGAGGAAATCGCCGTTTCCACAGAACCGGAGGAGTTCCCGTCCTCGGAACCCAATCTGCTGTCCCGGCTCTTCAAGACCAAGCTTCCCACACATCTGAATATTGCCTTTTTCAGCGACCACCTTCCAGAAGAGAGCGACTGGGCCCGTGCGCACGACCTGGGACGGCAGTATATGGAAGCCGTGCTCAGCGACGCCGTGACTGTGCAGGCCGTCCATGGGGTACAGACTGAGGAAGAAGCCGTAGCCGCCATGGAGGAAGCCGTGGAACAGGGCGCGCAGGTCATTTTCGCCACCACGCCGCCGCTGATCGGAGCCTGCCGGAAGATTGCCGCCCAGCATCCCGGCCTCCGTGTGCTGAACTGCTCCGTCTCCATGCCCTATACCGGCGTCCGGACCTACTACAGCCGTATTTACGAGGCCAAGTTCATTACTGGAGCCATTGCGGGAGCGCTTTGCCGGGACGGGGTTCTGGGATACGTGGCCAGCAATCCGATCTTCGGCGTCCCTGCCGGTATCAACGCTTTCGCTCTGGGCGCCCAGCTCACCTGCCCGGACGCGCGCATTAAGCTCCGCTGGTCCTGCGTGGAAGAGGACGCCATGGAAAAGCTGGCCCAGGAAGGCGTAACCTTGATTTCCAACCGGGACCTGCCTACCCCGGACCGTATCTGCGAACCTTGGGGCCTCTGTCAGGTCCACGGCGGCAGCGTTCGTTCCCTGGCGGCTCCCTACTGGCACTGGGGTAATTTCTATGTCAAGTTGGTCCGGAGCATATTCAGCGGCGGTTGGGAGGCCCTCAGCGCCAAACAGGACAAGGCAGTGAATTACTGGTGGGGCGTGGCCAGCCGGACGGTGGATATCCTGCCGGGGGAGGACCTGCCCGCGGGGGTATGGCAGCTTGCGGAAATCCTGCGGCACGGCGTGGCTGTCGGTTCAATCTTCCCATTCCTGCGGCCTCTCCGGGACCAGTCGGGACGTACAGTCAGCGACGGCTCACGCTGGCTCACCCCGGAGGAAATCCTGCATATGGACTGGCTCTGCGACTGCGTGGAGGGCGAGATTCCCACATATGAGCAGCTTCTTCCCATGGCCCGGCCGCTTGCGCGTTTGCAGGGTGTTTACCGCGACGCCATCCCGCCGGAAAAGGAGGGGCCGATTCTGTGAAAGCCCTGCTGATTTCCGACACGGAATGCTCCGCCCTTTGGGATTACTATTCCCCCGGGCGGCTGGACGGCGTGGACCTCATCCTCTCCTGCGGTGACCTCAGCGCCAAATATCTGACCTTTCTGGTAACCATGGCCAACGTCCCCCTGCTCTATGTCCACGGGAACCACGACCATCGCTATGAGCAGGAGCCTCCCGAGGGCTGCGAGTGCATTGAGGACCGGCTGGTGACGGTAAACGGTCTCCGGATTCTGGGACTGGGGGGCAGCGCGTGGTACAGCGGGGGACCTTATCAGTACACGGAGCGGCAGATGTCCCGGCGTATCCAACGGCTGGCCTTTGCATTGTGGCGGGCCAAGGGCGTAGATATCGTGGTCACTCATGCGCCTATGCAGGGCTTCGGCAGCGGGGATGATTACGCTCACCGGGGATTCGACTGCTTCGCCCAGCTGCTGGACCGCTGGAAACCCCGATACTTGATTCACGGTCATGTCCATATGACGTATAACCCCAACTGTCCCCGGATCTTCCAGCGGGAGGACACTACCATCATCAACGCATACGAACGGTATCTGCTGGAGCTGTGACTGGCTTTTGCGGATTGGAAAGCGGCCCGCCTGGTTTTTTCCGGGCAGGTCGCTGCTCCCTTTTATGCGCTGGAATTTAATGGATTTTTGATGAAATCTCGTGTTTCAGCAGGTCTCTATGCCCCGTTTCCTGATAAAATATGACTTGATTTTCAGCCTGCTTTCCTTTAGAACAAGTCCCGTGAGGCTGTGTGGCCTTTACCAGCAAAATTTGGAGGTAGTTACATGAAAAAACGTATTTTGATCGTGGATGACGACAGCATGAATCTGGCCAGGACAAAGATCATCCTAGGGAAAAATTATGACGTGCTTCTGGCTGGGTCTGGGATAGAAGCGCTGGCCAAACTGGAAGAAGAGCAGGTAGATATGGTTCTTTTAGATATTGATATGCCGGAAATGAACGGGATTGAAACTTTCGAGCGGATGAAACAGTTTGCCGCGGACGTGCCGGTGATCTTCCTGACGGCTTCCGGACTGGAGGAAGACGTGCACAACGCGATTGAAATGGGCGCGGTGAATTATCTGAAAAAACCCTTTCGCCCTCAGGAGCTTCTGAAACGGGTAAGCCAGGAGCTGGAGAAAACATGAGGGCGGATGAACAAACCGGTATGCACCTTCTGCTGGCGGTGATTGTGAGCGTATTCAGCGGGATACTGAGTCTTATAACGTTGATTCTGTCCTGGGAGCTGTGGACGGTCCTGCTGATCACGGTGAGCTGCGTCAGCGTGTGGGTTCTGCATATCGCGCGGCTTGGTACAGACGCGTTCTACGAAAACTTGTGTGCTGGACTGATGCTGACCGAATTTTTTTACTTCGGCGTGCATGAATCCAGTCTTTTTGACGTCCCCGCCGTGGCCTGCATTTTGATCCTCGCACTGTTTATGCTGAATAAAAAATGGATAATACACGTGACCGGCATCCTGTATGTGATGATCCTGCTGTACCACGGCTTCCTGCTGAAGACAGTTTCTCACCAGATGGGGAATCAGAATCTGTTCCGGCTGGCTCTCGGCGGCGTGCTGACCTTTTGCGGAGTGTTCCTGGCGCGGTACTTGATTGAACGGCGGAACATCCAGCGAAGGTGGTACAGACATATCTATGAAGAGCTGGAAACCGCCGGGAAGCAGAACGCCGTCTTTCTCTCCAATGTCTCCCATGAGCTCCGGACGCCTATCAATATGGTCATAGGCATCAGCGAGGTGGCCCTGGGGAAAGACACTCCGCCGGATATCCGGTCCGATATGGAGTCCATCAAGATGGCGGGAAAGCGGCTTTCCAACCAGATCAACAATATGCTGGACTATACGGAAATCGTTGAGGGCACTCTGGCGCCAGTAAAGAAAAAGTACATGATAACCTCCGTGCTGAACGATGTGATTACCATGACCGCCCTGCAAACCAACCGGCAGCATCTGGAGCTGGTGTTTGACATCGACCCAAAAATGCCTACGGTTCTGGAGGGCGACGCGGAGAAGATTTCCCATGTGCTGAAAATCCTGGTGGAGAATTCCATCAAGTTTACCGAAGAGGGCGGCGTGAACGTTCGCATCAACTGCCGCCGGGAGAGTTACGGAGTCAATCTGATTGTGGACATCCGTGACACCGGCATCGGCATGACGGACGCTCAGCTCACCCAGATGTATGATTTGTTCTATCAGGCGGACACTGGCAGCAGCCGGTTCGTCGGAGGGCTGGGCCTGGGGCTTCCCATCGCCCGAGGTCTCCTGAATGCCATGGGCGGTTTCATTCACTTTGCCAACAAGGGACAGGGCTTGTCGGCACATATCGTGATTCCTCAAGGCGTGGCAGACGAACAGCCCTGCATTGCCCTGGAACACCCGGAGCAGTTCTGCATCGGGTGCTATTTCCGGCCGGAACGCTACAGCTGCGACGAGGTCCGGGAATACTACGATGGCCTGATTTTCAATCTTGTGGAGGGTCTTGGCGTCGAGGGCTATCAGGCGCATAATTTTGAGGCCCTGGTCAAGATACAGCGGAGCCATAAGCTGACACATATCTTTATTGCCCAGTCGGAATACGAGGAAAACCGGAACTATTACGAGGAAGTGGCCAGCTCAATCCGCGTGGTCGTCATTGCGGAGAAGGATTTCTCTCTGGACTGGGACAGCCATATGCTGATGATCCACAAGCCCTTCTCCGCCCTCTCCGTAGCCAACCTCCTGAACGGCGAACTGGGCGACCGGCGGTTCGCGGAAGCTCAGGCAGCCGGTCGGAAGCCCTTTACCTGCGAGGGCGTCCGGGCATTGGCGGTGGACGACGAGGAAATGAATCTGGTGGTGGCCAAGGGCGTTCTTGGAAGCTATGGCATCAATGTGGACACCTGCCTCAGCGGTCGGGAAGCCATCTCCCTCTGCGGCGCCGGTTCCTACGATATCATTTTCCTGGACCATATGATGCCTGGCTTTGACGGCGTGGAAACCCTGAAAAAAATCCGGGAGCTTCCGGGCGGCATTTATCAGGATCTGCCCATTATCGCCCTGACCGCCAATACCGTCAGCGGCGCAAGAGAGATGTTCCGCAGCGAGGGCTTTAGCGAATTCGTCCCCAAGCCCATTGAGCGCACCGTTCTGGAGCGGGTCCTGCGGAAGGTCCTGCCTAAGAGCTGTATCCGTTACAGCACAAAGCAGGCAGGCGATGAGACAGAAGGGGCCAATGCAAAAAGCGCTCCTGCCGAAAAGACCGGGACCGCCGTAAAACCAGAAGAGTCCAGCGTGAAGGCCGTTTCCCCGGAAAAGACGGAGGCCGTCCCGGAAGAGCAGCCGGTCATTGCAGAGACTCCGGACGGCGGCGGGCTTCCCATAGGCCAGCTGGAACAGGCGGGAATCAATGTAGACTTGGGCTTGGACTACTGCGCCGGGGACGAGGATTTTTATCTGGAAATGCTCCGGATGTTCCGCGCCCAAAGCCCGGAGAAGCGCGCGGAAATCGTGTCCCTCTACGAAAGCGCCAACTGGAAGGACTACGCGGTGAAGGTCCACGCGCTGAAAAGCACCTCCCTGACCATCGGGGCGGAGGCGTTTTCGGCCCAGGCCAAGGAACTGGAGCTAGCGGGAAAACGGGGCGATGTGGACTTTATCCATGCCCGTCACGACGCTCTGCTTTCCGCGTACGACAAGCTGTGCGAGGGAATCGCTTTATAATGCTGTGTTTTTACATAAATACCATGTTCTAAGGGGTAGATGATTTCGTGATAAAAAAATGGTTTGAGATTATCACTGACCATAGGATCAGCCTGCGGGAGCGGATGTTCCGGATCGTCACCGGCATCTGCATGATCGCTTTGATTATTACCCTTCTGATGGGCAGACGCGTTCTGAATGTCGTGCTTTTGATCATCAGCCTGATCGTAATGTCCCTGATTGTACGATACAGCATCCGCAGGCAGCGCATTCAAATGGGCGCTACGGCCATTGCGGTGCTGCTGCTTTGTCTGTTTCCCATTACCTTCTTTTCCGCAGGCGGGTTTTACAGCGGCGTGCCGGAATGGTTCGTCCTCTGCTTTATTTACGTCTGCATTACTTTGCTGGGCAGACGCAGGGTCATTTTTTTCGGCCTCTGTATGGCGGAAACCCTGCTTTGCTACGGCATCGCTTTTTACTATCCCCAGGTGGCCTCCCTGAATCCCCAGCGAAATTCCTTCTTTGACTCCGCTTTTTCCATGATTATGGTGGGCCTTTTGACCAGCGTGCTTCTGATGTTCCTCAGTCAGATGTATGAAGAGGAAAACGCCCTTTCCCAGCGTCAGAAAAAGGAGATCGAAGAGCTGAACCGGGCGGAAAACCACTTCTTCTCCAGCATGAGCCATGAAATCCGCACGCCTATCAATACCATCATCGGCCTGAATGAGATTATCCTGCGGGAGAGCACCTCGGATGAAGTGGCGGAGAATGCGCGGAATATCCAGGGGGCCAGCAAGCTCCTGCTCTCTCTGATCAATGACATTCTGGACATCTCCAAAATCAAATCCGGAAAGATGGAAATCGTCAACGTCTCCTACGAAACCGGGGCGCTGTTTTCGGAGATTGTCAATATGATCTGGATTAAGGCCAGGGAAAAAGGGCTGGAGTTCAAGCTGCATATCGATTCTTCCATTCCCAGTATGCTCTGCGGCGACGAGGTGCGCATCAAGCAGATCCTGATAAACCTGCTGAACAACGCGGTCAAGTACACCAGCGAGGGCTCCGTGACGCTCTCCGTACGCTGCGAACGCCAGGGGGTGAACCGGGTGCGGGTATGGTACTCCGTGGAGGATACCGGCCAGGGGGTGAAGAAGGAGAACATTCCCTATCTGTTCAACGCGTTCCGGCGGGTGGACGAGGAAAAAAACCGCTACATCGAGGGCACCGGGCTGGGATTGAGCATCGTTAAGCAGCTTGTGGCACTGATGGGCGGGGAAATCAGCGTCAACAGCGTGTACACCAAGGGTTCAAAGTTTATCGTCATGCTGGATCAGGACATTGTGGACGAGAGAATCCTGGGGACCTTCACGCTGGCCTCTCACAGCCGGGTCCAGGACGGGGAACCATACCGGCAGAGCTTCGAGGCCCCGGACGCACATATCCTTGTGGTGGACGACAACGACATGAATCTGACCGTGGTGCGGAAGCTGCTCTCAGAGACGAAGATCCAGATAGACACGGCTTCCAGCGGCGCGGAATGCCTTGCTTTGACCCAGAACCATCATTACGACTGCATCCTGATGGACCACCTGATGCCGGAAATGGACGGTATCCAATGCCTGCACGCCCTGCGGGTCCAGCCGGGAGGCCTGTGCCAGAACGTGCCCGTGGTGGCCCTTACCGCCAACGCAGGCAGCGACAATCAGCTTCTGTACCGTCGGGAGGGCTTCAGCGGGTATCTGGCCAAGCCGGTCAGCGGGGCGCTTCTGGAGGCGGCTGTGCTGAGCATTCTGCCCAAGACGCTGATTCAGCTGAATGATGAGGTCCAGCAGGCGGATATCGAAAAGGACATCCTGATTTTCGAGCAGTCCCAGCGGCGTTCTGTCCTTGTGACCACCGACAGCGTATGTGATCTGCCTCTGTCCCTCCGGAAGGAACTCGGTATCTCCATATGTCCCTACTGGTCCATAAAATCTAAAAATTGCATAATAGTGGACGCCATGTTATAATGACCCC
>CAJTMG010000011.1 GCA_910577405.1 uncultured Oscillibacter sp.
TTTCGCTGACTTCCGCACTGGGTTCCGCTCCAGGAAGGACGGTGTTGTCTACGAGGATTACCAGTATATTCGAAATGGCACAGCATGTATCTTTCTCTTCACGGAACCCTTAGCTGGATGGAGATATGCCGATGCTCAGGAACGGAGAACACGGCAGGATTGGGCCCGACAAATCGAATGGCTACTGACAGAGCAATACCCAACAGCTAAAAAGGTCATTCTGGTAATGGATAACCTCAACACGCACTCGGTCGCTTCTCTATACGCCACATTCCCTCCTCAGCGTGCAAGACAGCTCGCCGAACGTCTGGAAATCCATTACACACCAAAACATGGAAGCTGGCTTGACATTGCGGAAATTGAACTCTCTGCTCTTGGGCGTCAGTGTATTGCGAACAACAGAATCCCCGACCTGCCGACTCTCCGCAGTCTGCTTGTTCCCTGGGCTTCGTCCAGAAATTCCGCTCAAAAGGGCGTTGACTGGCAGTTCACTACGAACGATGCCAGAACCAAACTGAAACATCTTTACCCTATTATAGAGGTTTAGACTTTACAAAGCACTAGGCATACATTCTGCACGCTGCTGTATTTGGCCGGGGTGGATGTAGTTCAGGCATACGCACAGATGGGACATACTGACGTGGGGACCACTTTGCGCATTTATACCCACTTGGATGCCGTTCACAAACGAAAATCCGTGGATAAGCTGGATGCGTATCTTTCCGAAAAATCCATGCCGGACAAGTCAGAGACAGGTCAAAAAACCGTGTAAGCATTGCAAAATAATAGATTGATTGTGCCTTTTAAGCAGTGGGTCCGGGGTTCGAATCCCCGCCGGGTCACCATTTGAAAAGCCTTGTAACCGTTGCAGTACAGCGGATACAGGGCTTTTCTTGTTTTTGGCTGGAGGTACGAAAAGGGAAAGCATTGCCGGCAGATAAATGATTTTCTCTGTATCAGCTCTGTCAAGAATATTGAAAAGCCGCTGACGAGGCCATACTCACCCGACATGAAGAGGCGCTGTAGATTCCCGGATAATCAGATTGGCACACAAGCGGGTTTTGACCACGTTGGTTTCACCGGTGGTCAGGATCTCCTGAATGCGTTTTACAGACATCGCGCCAAGGGCTTTCTTAGGGGAACGCATAGTGGTAAGCGCGGGGTTAATGATTGTGCAGATATAGGAATCGTCAAATCCGATGATGGAGACATCCTCAGGGACGCGGATGCCATTTGCCTGCAAAGCCCGCAGCGCGCCCGCGGCCAGCACATCGTTATCCGCAACGAAGGCGGTAGGAAGTTCTGGCTTTTCAGCAAGAAGACGGCACATCTGGTCATAAGTACGGTCCATAAACAAATGCAGCCGGCAGATATAGCGCGGGTCCGCCGGAAGACCGAGTTCCTTCATGGCAGCGAAGTACCCGCGTTCCCGCTCCGGAATCGCGCCGGTCTGCTCAACGCTGTGGAGGTATCCGATCTTCTGATGCCCGATAGAATGCAGGTACTGCACCGCGTGATACATGGCGTCCATATTCTCCACGGCGACAGAATTCACGCTCTCATGCGGAAACACCGCGTCTATAGTGACCAAGGGCACGCCGCAGCTATACAAATGCGGAACCATAGCCGCCTCCAGCTCCGTAGCGAACAGGATAACGCCTGCGGCATGGCGGGACGCGTTGGAAAGCTCTTCTTTAAGGTTCGCGCCGTCCGTATTCAAAATTTGGAGGTTGAATCCGGAAAGCCGCGCCTGGCCTTCCACGCCGTCCAGGATCTGCATAAAGAAATCGTCCTTGCTCTCCATCAGGCATCCAGCCCCGCGATAACGGATGAAGAGCAGCGTTTGAGGGGTGGCGGAGGTTTCAAGCGGCGCGGAGACAAAGCGGATTGCATAGCCGTTTTCCGCCAGCAGCGCGGCTACCCGTTCCCGGGTCTCCCGTTTTACGCCGGGTTTGTTATTGAGCACAAGGGAGATGGTCGAGAGGGACAGGTTTGCCTCTCGTGCAATTTCTCTTAAATTCATAGGTAATGCTCCGTTTTCTGTCAAAATTCAGTTGCAGTTATTTGCGCGCAGAGCCAAAGGGAGCGTGTCTGCGCAAATTATAATGATTAAAGTATATCATATATTTTGGCTTCCGTACAGGAAAATCCCAAAAAGAAGCTCCGGTTTTTAAAATTTATTGAACAATCACAGAGTCTTGGAAAATGGAGCGCCGTCAATTTCAAGGCTCTGGATTTTTATTAAAATTTTAAATAAAACATTGAAATCAACAAAACAGATTCTTAAAAATATCGGGTTTTACAAAAATACCTTTGTTATTCGTTCTTTTTTTGCAAGTTATTGACAGATTTCTGAAAATATGCTTTAATAAATACCACAGGAGACACAGTAAAAATATCCACGATTATTTTAATAGAATTTTAAAGAGAGGTTCCTATATGCCATCCTTTAAACTCGGAATCTGTGAATGGGCCTTTCCCATGCCGGGACCATACGCGGTAAAGACTGCGGCTCAATACGGCTTGTCCGGGATGGAGCTGGACTTCGGTTCTTACGAAAAGTCCTACCCGCTCTCCGTCCCGGCAGTACAGCGGGCGTATCTGGAGATGGCAGCGGAGTATGGTCTGGAATTTCCCTCCATGACCGTCGACTCTCTCAACCGCTGGGGCCTGACCCATCCTCTGACCACACGGGCAGGCGCGCTGGCTTTCGACGGTGTGCGCCGGGGGATCGACGCCGCCGCCGCGATGGGCATTCCGGTGGTGCAGCTTCCCAGTTTCAACGACGGGGCGATTCACTCGGAGGAGGATTTCCGCCGCACCTGCGAAAAAATCAAAATGGCCTGTGAGATCGCCCGTCCGATGGGCATTACGATTGCCAGCGAGAATGTGCTCTCTGTCAAAGATACCCTCCGTATGGTGCGGGAAATTGGGTATGATAATTTCAGGATCATGTTCGATACCCAGAATTACTATCTTGCGGACGGCCGGGATGAAGCCGCGCTCTTACGAGAAATTCATCCCTATGTGGTGCAGGTTCACCTGAAGGACGGGTATAACGGAAATCTCAGCGGTTCCATCCTGGGCACAGGGGAATCCGGTTTTTTCCGCACCGCCGCGGCAATCCGGGATACGTGCTGTACGGAATGGCTTCTTCTGGAAAACTACTACCACACGCAGCCCCTCTCCCAGTTGGGCGACCCGTTTTCTCTTCTGGAAAAAGACCTTGCGGCAGTCCGTGAGGTTTTTGATATCCGAAAGCCATCAGGACCGATTTTAAGAAAGGCAGGAGAAGAAGGATGAAAAACAAGAAGAAATTGGCAGCCCTTTTAGCGGGAATCATACTGCTCGGCGCGCTTGCCGGATGCGGAGGAGACAGCAGCAGCGGAAATGGCAGCGGCACGGAGACGAAAACGGAGAGCAAAGGCGATATCGCGCTGCTGCCCATGACTCTGGACAACGAGTTCTATGTGTCCATGAAGAACGGCGCGCAGGAGAAATGCGATGAATTGGGTTACGGCCTGATTGCGCAGTCCGGCACGAACCATGGCGACGCGGCGGAACAGCTTCAGTTGATGGAGACCATGATTCAGAAGAAGGTCGCCGCGATTATGATTACTCCTTGCAGCTCCACGGGCATTATTTCCGGGATCAAGAAGGCCAACGAAGCGGGAATCCCCGTGGTCATTCTGGATACGGAGGTAGACCGGGACGCGCTGTCGGCTCAGGGCGCGGAGACCCTCACATATATCGGTTCGGACAACTATAACGGCGGCGTGGCAGCGGGAGAATACGCCAAGAAGGTCTCCGGAGAAAAGGGGAAGGTCCTGAACACAATCATTCTCACCGGCGTGCCTGGACAGGAAAATATGGAACTGCGCAAACAGGGGTTTTTGGACGCCGCGGGGGACAGCGTGAATGTGGTTGCCTCCCAGAACGCGGACAGCGATTTCAATAGCGGTGTTCCTGGACACCATGAAGAATAAGAAGAGAGCGTAAGCGGATTGAAAAGGCTCCAGAACGCCGGTAATTCTTTTGAAAAACGAAAAAACCTGTCGGCGGCGATTTGCGTCTCTTCGGCTGAGGACGCGCTGTCAGGGAAACAGAATTGATTCTGCCGCCGCGATTATGCAGAAGGAGGCCATATTATGAGCACCATGCTAGCCGCCGTCTTTGAGGGAAACGGCATCCTGAATGTGAAAGAGGTCCCCAAGCCGCAGATCACCCATCCGGACGAGGTACTGATTCGGGTAGGCGCCGCCAGTATCTGCGGAAGCGACCTGCACGTTCTCCACGTCCCGCCGGGGCAGCACGCGGAACCGGGGGTCATCCTTGGCCACGAGTTTTTCGGCTATGTGGAGGAAACCGGCAGCGGCGTCCAGCGGTTCCGGCCCGGAGACAAGGTCGTTGTGGATAATATTATGAAGTGCCATACCTGCCGGTACTGCACGACTGGAATGGACAATCTGTGTCCCAACGCTGTGATTTACGGACAGCAGTTAAATGGAGGCTTTGCACAATACTGCGTTGTAAAGGCCGCGCAGTTAATGGATATGCCAAAGGAAGTACCAGCCTGTCTTGCAGCTCAGACGGAACCGCTGGCCTGTGTGCTGAACGGCATGAAAAAGCTGACCGTCACGCCGTCGGACCACGTATTGGTGTTTGGCATGGGTCCTATTGGGCTGACCTTTGTGCGGGTGCTGAAACTGTATGGCGTAAAAAACCTGGCGGTCTGCGAGATGAGTGCAATGCGCCGTCAAAAGGCTTTGGACTGCGGCGCGGATATTGCGATTGACCCGTCCTGTGAAGATGCAGCAGCGGTTTTGCGGGAACAATGGGGCGGCTTATGCGAGATCGTGATCGACGCGGTAGGTGTTGGAGCGGCGTTCAGTCAGGCGGTGCATCTGCTGAACTGCGGCGGACAGCTTTTGATTTTCGGACAGAACGCCAATGCCATGAGTCAAGTACCGCCTGCGGTCATTGTGCGCAACGAGCTGTCCATCCGGGGTACATACTGCGCTCACAACACCTTCCCGGCTGCAATCAATCTGCTTCAGACGCCGGATTTCGGGCTTGAACGCATTATCAGCCATAAAGTAGAGCTGAAGGATATCCAGCGCGGGATTACCATGCTGAACAGCCAGGAGGCAAGCCGCGTGATTGTCTATCCAAATGGAATCGTGGATTAACCTGGCTGCTTCATCCGCTTTTTTGTTGGACACGCAGGCATTCAGGGGCGCTGAGAAGATCTCCGTTTCCGTGGAGGTTGGCAGCCGCTATGATGCAGTCTTTCAAGGGAAACCTACAGCAGCGAAAAATAGAGGACAGCAGCCCGGCGTATGGGTATTTTTCGTACGCCGGACTGCTGTTCTATTCTTTCAGGAGGCGGAAAATTGAAAACTGCACAAATATGTTCCCATCATGGCGACACGTCTGCTAAAATCATTGCGCGCGGTCTCTGTGCCGAGCCAAACAGCAGCTCCGCAAAGGCCGTGCCAGAACCGCGGACACTTTGGAAGATATTGCTTATGGGAAAAAGAAAAGTCTACAAACGGCGCAAATCCGCTTGCAGACTGATTTTTTGGCGCAGCGGGAGGGATTCGAACCCTCGTGGGATTGCTCCCAAACTGATTTCGAGTCAGCCCCGTTATGACCACTTCGATACCGCTGCGTGTATTTTCCGCAACACCAGCCCTCAAAAAATGCTTTGGGAAAAGTGAGAACCACAAAATTTTTCTCTTGATGATATCTCCAAAACCTTGAGAAAACAGCTCCAAAGCAGTCATTTGTTTCTGCGTCAGGCCCGTGCGGTCATTTGTCTTTGCGTCAGGCTCGTTATGACCACTTTGACACACCGCGTTCAGCTTTGGGGCAGGGCGGCTGGATGGAACGGACAGGACTATTATGCCACAGAATGCCTCAGGATGCAAGAGGGAAAGGGGCAGATTCGAAAATTTTATTAAAGAAGAGACGCGCCCGAACCCAGGCACGTCTCTTTAAGAAACAAGGTTAATCTCTGCGGGACTGGAGCATTTTTCTCTGGATTGAGAAAATCGCCTGAAGGAGCCGTTCCTGATCCTTCTGCGGGATGCTGCGGAACTCACAGCCATACTCGAAATCCCTGCGCCGGGGGACAGCGCGAAGGATTTCACAGGTAATGGAGAAGATATCGTCATCAGGGACCAGGGGTGCCTCCAGGACGAAGGTATCGCCGCTTTTCATCTCATGCTTGGAAGCGATCCGGACGCCGCCGCCGCTGATATCAAGGATTTTGCATTCTGCCCGGCCCGCGTCGCCGTAACGGGCGTTGACGACGATTTTCGCGCTCATATCGGTATCCTGCCTGTAAAAACTTCTGCTGTCTCTGCTCTGCAAAAATTTAAGGTCTTCGATATGCCAGAACTCAGCGGTAGAACGGCAGATTGCGCCGTTAAGGGTAAACGCCTGGGAATTCCGCTGGAAGCCCCTGAGCTTGACCTCCTGCTTATAGAGGGCCAGAGGGAGCTGCCGGACGGTTTCGGAACGGACTTCCAGAACGCCGGCGCCGAAGATTTTAAGGCGGCCCACAAAGAGCAGGTGATTATCCGGGGTAAGGACCTCCACCCGCATTCCGTTATAAAGCTCCGGCGGCTGGACCTTATCGTCTTGGGTCTCAAGCGGTTCCGGTTCAGGCGGCTCGGGGGCAAGGGGCTCAGGGTCCCGATAGCGTCCGAATAAGAATTTGAGAATGTTCATAATTTCCGACCCCTTTCACTCAGATGTAACCCACGGTCAGCGGGTAAGGATACGGTGGAGCAGGATGGCCATATCCGCCCTGGTGATGGCGATGGTAGGATTGAGCTGTCCGTTGTTATTGACCCGGACCGCGCCCATGTCCATCAGAGCGGCCACAGAAGCCCGTGCGTAAGGAGCCACCTGATAGCCGTCAGAGGCGCCATTCAGCACGGTAATGGGGGCGGAAGGAAGATTGCGTCCATCAGCGGCCATTGCGCGGCAGACCATGGTCATCGCGGCCTGACGGGTAACTGCGCCGTAGGGTTGGAAGAGGCCGTTATTTCCCTGCACGATCCCCAGATTCCTTGCGGTAGAGATGGCGCCCGCATAGACGCTGGAATCAGGCACGTCAGGGAATCCGGAGCTGCTCCCCGTGGTAGAGAAGCCAAAGGCCCGGCAGACCATCAAGGTAAACTCTCCCCGGCTGATGGGTCTTGCGGGTCCGAACTGCCCGTTTCCGTAACCGTTGGTAATTCCGCCGTCCCGGAGGTATTCCACGGCAGGCAGCGCCCAGTCCCAGCCGGCCATATCGGAAAAGGAGCTGGTGCAGTTGGCGTTTGAGAGATTGATTTCGATGGTATTGGTTCCTTTGCGCCCGGTGCTGTCGACTGCGGTATAGGACAAAGTGACGGTGCCCTGATAATCCGCCTGGGGGACATAGGTGATCTGACTGATGGAAGGGTTGGTGCTGGGATAATAATTGGTCCCGGCGGTGACAAGAGTGCCAGGCTGGCTGGGGGAGACATAGTTCAGATAGAGCTTTCCGAAAGAGGGGAGGTTGTTCAGCTGGATGTAAGACAACGCGTTCCCGAGAGTGGACTGACAAAGGGCCTGGAAATCGGTGCTCCGGAAGGCAATGGGCAACGAGCAGCCGGAGTAACGGATCACGCTGGTACTGGGCAGGGGGTCGGAAGCTGTGACGCTGATTTCGATCCGCCCGGTAAAGGACTCGCCGCCGCTGTTCCAGCCGGTGTAGCTGACGGTATAGGTCCCGGCCTTGGAGGGGGCGACATAGGCCACATCGCTGATCAGCCGGGAGCTGTTGGAGCGGTAGTAATTGGTGCCGCTGCCGACGGAGGTCTTCTTGCTGGAATCGTCGTAGCGGTAGTAAAGGGTGCCTCTGCTGGAGCCGGGCTGGGTAAAGCGGACATAATTCAGGGTATTTCCGGTAATTCCCCGGCAGGCGGCGTTAAAATCGGCAGAGTCAAAATAGATTACGCCGTTGGTGGTAGTGGAATAGTAAATGGTGCGTCCCGTGCCGTACCCTGTACCGACGGTGATTGTAAGCACGCCGGAGAAGGAATTGCCCGCGGTATTGACGCCGGTGTAAGGAATGGAGACAGTCCCCCGGTAACCGGACGCGGGGACAAAGGAGATATTGGACAATCTGGGCGTAGAGGTCCGGTAGTAGCGGGTGGAGGTGCTGACCCGGGAGCTGGAGCTGTTGGAGTAATTGTAGTAAAGGATACCGGCGCTGGAAGAAGGCAGGCTGTCGAAGCGGACATAGCTCAGGGTACCGCCGACGGTTCTGCGGCAGGCGTCGTTAAAGGGGGTATTGGTCAGGGTCAGCCGCTGATTGACGCCGGTATAGAAATCTGTCTCGCCGCTTCCGGAGGACCCGCTGGGCGAATAGACGGTAATCCGCACGGAGCCGGAGGAAGACAACCCGGAGCTGTCAATGCAGTGGTAAGTAATATCGACGGTTCCCACAAAAGACGGCGCGGGCACGAAGGTAATTAAGCTCAGAGAGGGGCTGCTGTTGGGGTAGTATTTTGTAGCGCTGGAGACCTTAGGGGAGAACTGGGAGGGGCTGTATTGATAGTACAGGGTGCCCCGGCTCTCCGCGGGAAGGTCGAAGGTCAGATAGCGCAGGGAGCGTCCGGTTTTGGCCATACAGACGGAAGCGAAATCCTGGGCGTTGAAAGACACAGGTTCGTCCTGAACGGTACTGTAGCTCACATCGCCGGAATTATTCACGTCGATAAAGATGAGGCCGGTAAAAGTCTCTCCGGTGGTGCTGACGCCGGTATAGCTGATCTCGGCGGTCCCGCTGAAATCGACCTTGGGAACGAATGTAATTTCATCGATATCGTTCTGACTTCCTGTCGGCGAGTAGTAATAGCGTTCCGAGCCGCCGACGCCGTGACCCGGGGAGCCTGGGGAGACGAAGCCATAGTAAAGGTTCCCCTGGCTGGTAGAGAGGTCCAGATTGTAGATATTGCTGAGGGACGCGTCGGTTTTGGAGCGGCATCTTTGATTGAGCGTCCCGGCAAGATCGGAAAATTCGTAAGTGCTCGCGGAGCCGGTACTGACATAGATGGCGTCGGCAAGGTCCTCCGTGACGGTGACCTCGCAGGTATCGGTATACTTGCCGGCGGTGACGGTAATGGTGGTACTCCCCTCAAAATGGCCTGTGATCCGTCCCACAGAAGCGGAGCGGGGGTCGGCGATGGATGGATTGACGGCGGTCCAGGTGGGAGAGATGCCCTTTGCGTTGCCGAAGACCTCATAGGCCAGGGTTTCGCTGTGGTTGATGAACAGGGACAGGGAATGCTTGCCCAGAAGGATGCCGGAGACCTCCAGGTCATAGGTGTCCTTAAAGCCGCCGTCATCCGTGGTGACCGTGATGGTGGCCTTGCCGGGTTTTATGCCCTTGACCACGCCGGAGCTGTCCACGGTGGCAACGGAGGTGTCGCTGCTGGTCCAGAACACGCCCTTATCAAAAGCGGTGCCGGGGAACACGTCGGCTTTCAGCTCCATGGTTTTGCCCACGTCGATATACTGCCCCTTGGTGTTGGTGATCTGGACGGCGGTGACACGGGTTGTATCGGGCGCGTCCACAACGATGGAGCAAAACGCCTGTTCCCTCGGGTTTCCGGCCAGCCGTGCAATCACGGTAGCGGTACCGGTAGCCACGGCTTTGACGGTCCGAATAGTGTTGTCCTGCGACTGGGAGTTTTCCAGCCTCACGCAGCCTTCCGGGACGGCCTCGACAAACCATTCCAGGAGCCGGTTTGCGTTGGAGGCCACGTTTACCGTCGCGGTCAGGTCGAAGCTCTCACCCACCCGCAGATGCTTGGAAGTCTGATCCAGTCGGACAGGCGTAGGTTCCACGGTAATATTACAGTTGAGGGCAGGGGCGATAAACTGGCCGTCAAAATAGCAGTTGGCGGTAACGGTCACCTCGCCGACACTCAAAGCGGTGACGGTACAGGGTTCCAATTTCCCGTTTTCCAGGACAGAGGTTCTGGGCGAAACGGTGGCGACGCTGGGATTACTGGTAGTCCAGCGGATCTCGGAGCCTTTCGCAAAAGGGAAAACGTTCTGATTGGTCCCGGAGGTCGTAACGCGCAGTTCCAGAACGTCGTCTACGTGCATGGTGGCAGACGATCTGTCCAGCTGGATGGGATTCGGGGTTTTGTCCACCTCTTCCGCCGGAGGCTTTTCCGTTCCCGTATCATCCTCGGCGGCGGACACGGGCGTCACAAGGGAACACAGGAGGGCCAACGACAGCAGCAGCGCCCAGACCCTTCGGAAAGCAAAGAAACGCATAGGGGTATCCTCTCCTTTACAGCAAAGTGAAGACAGAGGGCGGGCAGCAAACCACCCGCCCTCAAGGGAAGAAATCAAGTACCTCTGGGATAGCTGTAGCTGTAGTTCTCGGCGAGCCAGCCGGAGGAAGCGTTGACCACGACAAACTGCGCGCCATAGAGCCTCTGGCCGCCCACGACGGTAGTCACCAATTCCAACTGAAGGCTGATATTGCCGTCGCCGAAGCCCGCGTTTCCTGCCGCGTCGCTGAGGCTGCGGGTATTCAGGCCGATGGAGCTGTTGATGGTCAGGCCCGGGGACTCGAAGTTAAAAAACAGGGAGCTGCACGAGGGGTACTGTCCATTTACAGGGCTGTCATAGCGGGTAGCGTCCAAGGTCACGTTTCCCTGCTGAAGGAGGGCAGTTGCGGCCTGATAACCGACGACGTTGGGTTCATTGGGCTTTGTCGCGCCGGTGACCCGGTTGGTGTAGGCCAATTTCAGCAGGTTGGTGGAAGCCTGGGAATCCTTCCAGTAAAGGGTTTCGTCAAACTGGACGGTAAAGCTGCCGGTATAGCGGGCGGTCATGGCTTCCTGGGGTGTTGAGTACCACTGGCCTGTGGTGGTCAGGACGGAGGTGATCTTCGGATGCTGGGTATCCCGGGTATAGAGGGGATAGTTTGCCGCCCCAGCGTAGGCAGAACCTTGGGGACTCTTTGCCACGGCGACGAGATAGTAATTCACGCCCGGACTCATCCACTGGGTATAATTCTGGACGAAACTGAAATTATTGTTGCTGTTCAGCGTCAGGGTGCCGTTCTGACCCACGCCGTAGCTGCCCCGGACGATGCTGTCGCCGATAGTATCCTGCACGTTCTTGAGGACGAACAGATCAAACACGGTTCCCACCATGGTATTATTTCGCCGGACGCTGGTCTGCATGGCTTCCAGCAGGGTCAGGTTTCCATAGCTGGACTGCCAGAGGTCTGCGTGAGCTGGATTCAGTTCGGAGGTATTCCGGTTTGACACGCTGTCGACGGTTTGATTCAGGGCTTCGGGAACCATGGTATCGGGGATAATCATCCAACCGCCGCTGGCCTCTTTCCGGTTGACCTCGCTGATCGTACCGTTAGGCGCGCCCAGGTCCACTTGGAGCACGGGCCGCACAACGGGTTCGGTCTTGAAGCGGAACGCGTAAACGCCGGAGTAAGAGCTCTGACTTTCACCGCGGAGGACGAAGTAAGCGATGTACTCCTGATTGGACCGCAGGCCGGTGATGGTAGGAATGGGCAGCGCGCCGGAAGTAAAGCGGATATTGCCGGTTTTGATTTCGTCATTCCGGAAATTGGGATTCATGATATCCACGCTGCCGGGGGCGGTAACCAGTCCTCTGTCACCGGTGTCGTTGAAGTTGCCGCCGTCTTCGTCCAGAATCTGCCAGTTATCGGAATTGGTGATTGAAACAGGATTTGCGTTTTCACTGGGCTTGTAAGTTGTTGGGATGGTCCCCAGAGGAGCAACAACATAATAGCAGGTAGTATTGCTGCGGTTGAGCATAATGGTAATATCCACGCTCTCATCACCGTAGCTGAAATTCGGATACCCGCCCACAAACTTCGGCGCGGCGGAATCGGAGAAGGTATGTGTTACGGTAAAGGGCTTAGGTGTGCCGATATCCCGGACAGCGTTATCACCATTCTGGTTAGCCTCCCAGCTGGCGGGGGTCAGGTCGGGCCGGACAAGCTCCTGCAAAGCGCCCTGGTCGGAGGCCACCACCTGAAGCCGGAAGGTAATCGCGGTACTCCAATCCTCCCGAACGCCGGAAGTGCCGATCTTGGTAATCCGGATCGCGTACTGCCGGTCTTTCATCTCCCTGAGCTGTTCAAAGGTAAAGCTGCCGTCGGCATTGGGATAGAAATACTTTGCCATGCTGATGCCGGTTTCCCGGTTATCGGGGAAGGTCTGGATTCTGGCGGTGGTATGACTGGGCGCACCGTCCTGAACCCAGGAAGCGCCGCCGTTGTCGGAATGGTACAGCTCGAACTCCACGGAGGAAGCGGCAGGGTCAGAGTAAGTATACCAGAAGAGCAAATCCCACTTCTGGTCGGCGCTGACGTTATCCACGCCCTCAGGCTCCATGGTGAAAGCCATATCAAAGTTCACCTGTTTGTTATCCACGTAGCCGCTGAGGGTAGTAGCGCGTTTCAGGTTCACCTTGGCGTCCTCGGTGGTAATATCGGGAAGCTGGAGGCTGCCGCTGCCGTCGATGCCCTCCATGGGGTTGTGATTCTGGGAAGCGTCGACGATATTTTTGAGGACGAAGTAATAAGTCTCTCCACTCACGCGGCTGACTGCTTTTTTCTCAGGGAAGGTAATGTACATCTTCCCGTTACCGGAAGCGTCCGGCGTTACGGTAGCCTCCCGGTAATCAATCCATTCATAGGTACTGGTATCCAAAGCCCGGTCCGTGACAGGCTCGCCGGTGCCCTTATTATAGAGGGTGATATGCGCTTTCAGGGCCTCGGCCAGGGCATTTTTCGCTTTCGCCTGGGCATCGGGGTCATTGCCCGCGGCGAGAACGGCAAGATACAGATTCCGGAAGTTTCGGAAGCTGGCCTGCTGGGTAACGGGGTCAATCCACATACCCTCCACGGCCTCGGAGAATTCCAACTGGATTTGATCTTTATTGTAGGTCTGATTCACCGTCGGGCCCTCGTTATCCAGGGTGCTGAACAGATGGGGCGGCGTCAGGGCCTCGGTGTAGACGTTGTAGTTGCCGGCCCGGTCCTTGGCGACGTAGTAGAGCTTATAGCGGGTCTGTCCTTCCAGTCCGGTGACGGTAAAGGTCACGTCAGCCCCGGCGGTATTGGCGTTTGCGCTGCCCCGGACGAGCGCGCCGGTGCCCCGTTCGACCTGGATCTTGGCCACCAGCTCGGAGGGGTCGGGGATGCGTCCATTGGGGGTGCCGTCGGCAATGGGGCGGTAGAATTCGGTTCCTTCCTTGACCACGGCCCAATAGAGGGTTCCGGGTTCATCCAGAGCGAAGGTAAAGGAAGCGCTGGTAGCGGTGAGACCATTGCCGTCGGTGATATCGGTGATATGGATGATGGTGGGCGGCGTCTTGTCCAGGGTGGTGACGTTCAGCCGGACCACGTTGGAGCTGCGGTTATTGTCGGCGTCGTTCAGCCAGAGGTAGAGGTTGTACGTCGTTTCCTCTTCCAGGTAAGACGTGTTGACTCTGGGAATCAGGAAGGGCGTATTTTTCTTGATATCCACAATGCCGTAACCCAGATTGCCGGTAATCGCGGAGGACCGGAAATCGGCAGGGGTCGGCGCGGCGGCATTGTTGGGCAGAAGGGCGTAATAGAGCTTACAGTCCTTATTTGCCATGACCATCGACTGAATGACCTGCGCCGTGTCGTCCTCGCTGTCGACCGTCAGAATGGCTGTGGGATACCCGGCGGAGAAGGCCGGCACGGTATCGTCGGGGGTACTAAAGGAAGCGACCTTCACGGGACTGCGATGCCCGCGGTTATCCTCCAGGAGGGCGGAGACGTAGTAAGAGCCGTCCCGGGTCAGGTTGGTCAGCCGGGTGGTGAATTCGGTATTGGAAGCGGTAGCGGCGATGGTCCCGCTCTGAACGATCTTCCCGGAATAGCCGGTAGGATTCATCAGCTCGTTCTCGCCCACAGAGCCGTCTGTCAAAGTGGTCAGCGCCCAGCGGATGGTGCCCCGTTTATTGGTGCTGAACACCACGTCGGCGGTAGTAGGCGCAACGTTCCTGGCCACAGGGTAACCGGAGAGCAGCCGGGGCTCCTCAGAGGACTCCTCAGCGGCAACGTTGTTCATATTCTCGCCGTTGATGTTTGCGGTAATGCCGGGCCGTACCGTGACCTTATCCGGCAGCATGGTGGAAGACGCTCCGTCCGCGTTCACGGTCAGATCGGCAATGCTTCCCTGACCGGTCACAGGGGTCGCGGCGTCCAGGTTCAGCTTATTGATGCTGGAATTCTGGGCGATGCTCAGGGTCGAATTGACAGCCCGCTCGTCCATGGTAACGGTATGGGCCACGCCCTGAACCACTTCAAGGGCAGAATTCGGGCTAATATTGACGATTTCCTTGATATTGCCCGCCAATTGCAGCCGCGTGTTTTCCTTACCGTCCAAGGTGATGAAGCGGAGGCCCAGATTATTGCCGGTAACGTCCTCCACATAGGCGGAAGTGCGGATGGTGGTGTTATCAATATTGGTCAGGCCCTCGACGCGGACGGAGAGGAACTGATCGGCCAGGCTGTCGACTTCCAGGGAATCGGCGACCACGTTCCGGAGGACCACGCTGTTATCCCCCTTCTCGCTGAGACCGCCGCCGCAGATAACGATCTTGCCCATCACGTTGACGTTCTCCAGCTCCACGTTCCCCAGGCCCACGCCGCCGGTGAGATAGAGGTTGCCGGTAATGGTGGTGTCCTTGAGCTTGACGCCGGAGGTGTTGATGGTCAGGTTTCCGTAGACTCCGCTTTCAATCTGCTCGCCGGGTTCCTGCACAAGGGTACCCAGGGCGCGGACCAGGAAGCAGGCCATCTGTCCTCTGGTAATCAGGGCTTTCGGGCGGAAGGTGCCGTCGGCGTAGCCCTGAATGATACCCAGGTTCGCGGATTCCTGCACCAGGCCCCGGAACTGCGTGCCGATTTGCAGACCGTCATCGAAATCGGTCGTGGAACCGGTAGTACCCTGTAACCGCAGGCATCTGGCCAGAAGCGCGGCAGCCTGTTCCCGAGTGACCAGGGAGCGGGGCGACGCGGTGTTGTCGCTGGTGCCGTTGAAATACCCGGCCTGTCTTGCGATCCGGATATCCTCCGCGTACCAGTCGCTGTCCTGCACATCGGAAAAGGGATTCGGGCCAACTTCTGTGTAACCGAAGGCGCGGTTCACCAGTGTGACGAACTCGGCTCTGGTAATGGCCCGGTCGGGGTGAAGCTCGCCGGAGGAATCCCCCCGCATCACGCCCCAGTCAGTGACCTGCTGCAAATACGGCTCCATCCAGCCCGCGGCCTGCACGTTCTGCCGCAGGAGCAGGGGCATGACGAGCAGGACTGCGCACAGAACCAGGGCCGCCCATCGGACAGACCCTGGCCGGACGCGCTGTGTTTGCCGTTTGAATGCGCTCATATTGCGTGTACCTCCTTATTACTGTTTTGGCCGGCTGGCCAGCTGCAAACTGAACACGGCCTCCCGCACCACCATTTCCTCGCTCTCGCACATATCCACGAATTTAGACGCGTAAAAGCACGAACCGTCCTCCAGGGGCTTGATGCGCAGAAGCTCGCAATGCAGGAGCACAGGAGCCTCCAGGGTGACAGGAATGATGATTTCGACGATTTCATGATCCCCCAGGCCCGGCTCGCCGGTAAAGGCAACGCCGCCGCAGCTCAGGTCAATGGAACGGACGTGCCTTCTGCCTCGCCACGCCCCGCTGACAGGATAGATAAAGCTCTCAAACTCCACGTTGACCCGCAGATTCCGCCGCACGTCGGGGTCCAGGCTGGCGATTTTCTCCAGAATGACCTTATCGCCCCTCTGCCTGAGGATCTTACAGGCCATTGGCAGCTCGTCCCGGCCCATGCTGAGGAGCAGCACCGTCTGATGGTCGGCCACCTCGTCCGCCTGATGGTCCAGCACCAGCATCCGCATTTGCTCAGCGTCGGGCAGGGTTTCCATCTCGCCCCGGCCAAGGGGATGGTTGGCGTTGTCGAGAATCAGGTAAATATTGGCATTGTCGTTGGCGCTCATAGGTTACCATCTCCTTGTTCCTGGGATTCAGGGGCCTTGGCGGAGGGGCTTGGGCGTACGGTCCCTGTTTTTGGGTCAAAGTGCAGGAAGTAGACATAGATTTCCACGATGGCCTGATAAAGGCTCTCGGGGATCTCCTGACCAAGCTGCAATTGGGTCAGAATGGTAGAAAGGGAGTTATCCTCGTAGATAGGCACTCCGTTATCCGCGGCGGTTTCCACGATTTTCTCAGCCAGGTAGCCCATACCGGAGGCCACCACCACAGGAGCGGCGTCGCCGGGGGCGTACTGGAGGGCAACGGCTTTTTTAGCCCGCGTATCAGACCTTGACATTGACGCTGTTCTTCCCTTCAAAGATTTTGGGGAACACCTCGGTGAGAGCCACAGGGCGTTCCATACGGCGCACCAGCACCCGGGACGGTTTCAGCTCATGGTTCCGCAGAATGGTGCTCATCGCGTCCTCGATCTGCTTTGAAAACGGCACAACCCCCTCCGGGCAGGCGATCTGCAAATCCACCTCGCCGCCCCGGTGGACCAGCACCACATCAAACAGCCCCAGGGACTGCACGTCGATTTTCAGCAGGAATTTCATAGACGGGCCTCCGCCCTGTTTTCCGCTCCTGCCCTGCTCATCCTCGGCGTTGGGGTCCACCCAGAGTTCGGAGAACAGCATCCTGCCGTTCCACTCCAGGGGGAGCATAAAGTGATTCACAGGCATATAGACGCTCTCGTTAATCAGCATGGCGGACACCAGGTTCCGGAAAGCCTCCTGAAGTTCCGCGCTGCCCTCGCCCTTCAAGGCTCTGTTTGCAGCGGCGGCAAGATGGTTGGAGAACTGGACGGCTCTGGAATTCTCCGCGTTCTGACGGCTTTTCAGCAGCAGGAGCAAAGACTGGTCGTCGATCCCGCCCAGCTGGCCTTTCAGGGTCCCATAGCCGCTGAGCTGATGGAAGGATTCCAGGAGCTTCTCCTCGCTGCCGTTCTCGTACCGGGTCACGTTCAGGGCCAGCATGGTCAGGAGCGTCCGGGGGAGTCCCATATCGTGGGTTCTCTCCACGTAAGAGGACATATAGGGGAAAAGGTCACGCTGGAGAAGCTGAAGGTTTCCGGTCCTGTCCCCCGCGGCCATGCCGTTCATAAGCTTCGCGATCATATCCCGGAGCTTTTCGGCATAGCTGGCGGGCATTGCGTCGGCCATGGAGTTCAGGTCCCGGAGGATATTGCTTTCGATATGGCTGGTGGAATCGAAGTCCACGTAAGCCTTGAGGAACTGCAGAATATCGTTCCGGACGCCGTCTGAGGAAGCCCGGTCGTAGGCATTGCGGAGCAGGGCGAAGAGCGCGCCGCCGAACCGCGTCCCTGTGCGGAACTGTCCGGAGAGGAAATCCAGGAGCTGACTCTCATCCATCTGGAGCATCTCCAGAACATGGGACATTTCCTCAGCAATGCCCGCGCTCATTCCGGAGAGGACCACGGTGCCCTCCCGCCCGGAGAAAATGCGGATCAGGCTGTCCGTCAGTCCCGGTGTGTTTTTCAGCCTTTGGAGAAAGGTTTGAAAATTGGAGTAGTAGCGGACCTGGCCGTCCCCCTGGAGGTCGCTGCCCTGCTGTTCGGTCTTTCCGTCGGGCCTGCTGACCTTGCTGGGATCGGGGACGTTCTGAATCTGCGTATTGTTTGGGGAAACAGGGATATTCCGGTTAATGGCGGCATTTTCGCGGCCGGGCACCGGATTGGTTGCGCCGAGAATATCAGGCATTCATGACACCTCGCAGAAAAAACTTGTGGGAGAGGCTTATTTTTTTGGTAGAACGGGTCGATAGAAATGAAAAAGGTTTGAAGGTGGTGTTTTCGTGAGCAGCAACGATATTTTGGATATGTACATCTACGAAACCAACACGCTGCTGGAACAACTGGAAAATATTGTTCTTGACGCGGAAAAGGAAAATACGTTCTCCGAGGAAAACGTGAACGAAATCTTCCGCATTATGCATACCATCAAGGGTTCCTCGGCTATGATGGAGTTTGACCCGCTGGCGACGGTATCGCACCGGATAGAAGATATGTTCTTTATTATTCGGGAGAATGGGATGGCAGTCGTGTCGGATGCGAACCGTCCGGCGCTGTTTGATCTGATGCTCCACTCTATCGACTACTTCCGCGTAGAGATGGAAAAGGTGGAGGCAGAACAGCCCCTTAACAAGGATGTCGACAGTTTCCTTGCAAATATTAATAGTCTGATTGCCAAAATTAAAGGAGAAGATTCAGAGGAAGCCCCGCCTCCGGCTCCGGAACCTGCGGCTGCGGAACCGGTCCCCGCGGCGGAAACGTCTGGGGCGGTGCCGCGGAGCAACGAGGGGAATCCTGATTTCCGGTACGAGCTGCGGGTGTTCTTCGACGAGGGCTGCGGGATGGAAAATCTCCGGGCCTATATGCTGGTGAGCGCGATTCAGGGTTTCTGCGCGGCGTCGGACTTCCTGTTTGAACCCGCGGGCGTTGAAAGCGACGCGTCCACGGCAGAGCAGGTGATAGAGAACGGCTTTCTGATGCAGTTCCGGAACCCGGAGGACCGTGAGAAGGCCATCGCGGAGGTCCGGAGCGCAGGTTCTGTGCGGTCCTACCAGCCCCACGACTTCGAACCCGCGCCGCCGAAGGTCTCCATTCCCGCCGAGGCAGTCGCAGCAGCAGAGACCCCCGCGCCTGCCGTCAAGTCCGCCGCTCCCGCAAAGTCCGCTCCCGCAAAGGGTCAGCAGGGCAGCGCGCAGCATCAGAAGGAAAGCCTGATCAGCGTGAACCTCAGCAAGCTGGATGAGCTCTCCGCAATTGTGGGCGAGATTGTCATTACCGAGGCTATGGTGACGGCTTCTCCTGACCTGAAGGGCCTGCATCTGGACGCGTTCTCCAAGTCGGCCCGGCAGCTTCGGAAGCTCACGGATGAATTGCAGGACGTGTCCATGTCCCTGCGGATGATCCCGGTTTCCAACACGTTCCAGAAGATGAACCGTATCGTTCGGGATATGTGCAAGAAACTGAACAAGCAGGTAAAACTAACGCTGATCGGGGAAAATACCGAGGTGGACAAGACCATAGTGGACTCCATCGGGGACCCGATCATGCACATGGTCCGGAACTCCATGGACCACGGGATCGAAGAGAACGTGCAGGACCGGATCGACGCCGGAAAGGACCCCGTGGGCGAGATCATACTGTCCGCGGAGGATACCGGCAGCGAGGTCATTATCCAGATCAAGGACGACGGCGCGGGCGTGAACGACGAGGCCGTTTTGCGGAAGGCAATCAATAACGGGATTGCTTCCCCGGATGTGGAGTACAGTCATAAGGAGATTCTGAATTTCCTGATGGCGCCGGGGTTTTCCACGAATAAGGAAGTGACGGAGTTCTCCGGGCGCGGCGTGGGTATGGACGTTGTGAAGAGCGGCGTTGAGAGCCTGGGCGGTTCCGTGACCATCACCAGCGAGCAGGGAAAGGGCATGATTACCACTATGCGGATTCCCCTGACTATGGCAATTATGGACGGCATGGAGGTCTCCGTGGGCAAGTCCATCTTTACAATTCCCATCAATAATATCCGCTCCAGCCTGAAAATTACCGAGAATGATATTCTGCACGACTCTGTAAACGGCGAGATGATTAAGATTATGGACGGGTACTATCCCATTATCCGCGCGCAGGAGTTCTATAATCTTCCCGAAGGCGCGGAGCGGGTGGAGGACGGCATTCTGATGTGGCTGGAGTCCGGAGACTGCTCCTATGGCCTGTTTGTTGACGAGCTTCTTGGAGAGCAGCAGATCGTCGTCAAGCCCTTCCCCACGTATGTCAATAATTTCGATATCAAGAATTACGGCATCACGGGCTGCAGCATTCTGGGAGACGGCAATATCAGCATTATTCTGGACGCGGGCGGACTGTACACGGCGGCCCGCGGCTAAGGACAGCCAGAAGGAGGGAATGCAATGAACACAGCGAAAGAGGATGTTCTGTTTCAGCAAGTGGATGACGAGGGCGTCGTGAAGGAAATCACGGGGCCGGAGAGCCGGAAATACCTCATTTTTATTATCGATAATCTGAAAATCGGTATCGACGCGGAATATGTGGTGGAGATTCTGAACAGTTACTCCGCTACCTACCTGCCCATGATGCCGGATTATATCGAGGGAATCTTCAATATGCGCGGGCAGATTATTCCGATTATGGATATCCGCCAGCGGCTCGGGAAGTACCCGAAGGGCGGAGAGAGCCTGCTGATCGTGCTGGATTATAACGACACGCAGCTTGGCATACAGGTGGACGCGGTGGAGCTGATGATGGATATTCCCAACGACAGCATTCTGCCGATCCCGTCCCGGAGCGCCCAGAAGCTGGTGTCCGGGATGTGTACTCTGCCCGACGGTTCCGGGACCATGCTGGTGCTGGACTGCGAGCAGCTTCTGGGACCATGAGCGTGCTGGAAAAGGGGAGCAGCTTCACTCCCATGACGATCTCTGAAGCGGATTTCAAGCGGCTGGTCACGTTTATGCAGGGGACTTACGGCATCGACCTGTCGCAGAAAAAACAGCTGATTACCGGACGGCTTTCCCCGGCCATCCGGAAGCTGGGGTATCAGAGCTTCGGCGAATTTGTGAATCATGTGCTGGAGAAGAAGCAAAACGATGAAATAACCCTGGTGTTGAACAAGCTGACTACCAATTACACGTTTTTCATGCGGGAAAAGGAGCACCTGGACGTATTCTGCAAGCGAATTATCCCCGATATCGTCCGGCGGCATCAGCGGGACAAGTGCCTGGCCATTTGGAGCGCGGGCTGTTCCAGCGGTGAGGAGCCGTATAATATTACCATGTTCCTGTATGACTATCTGGGGACCCAGGCAAAGGATTGGGACACCCGGATCCTGGCCACCGATATTTCCGCCCAGGCGCTGGCCAAGGCAAAGGCGGGAGTCTATACGCTTCCGGACACCATCCCGGCGGATTGGAAGAAGAAATACTTTACCGCCAATAAAGACGGAACCCATACGGTGACCTCCGCGGTACGGAACAACGTGATCTACCAGACATTCAATCTGATGGACCCAATCAAATTCCGGAGAAAGTTCGACGTGATATTCTGCCGGAACGTGATGATCTATTTCGACCAGCCCACCAAGGACGCCCTGGTCCGGCGGTTCTACGACGCGACGGTGCCCGGGGGGTATCTGCTGATCAGCGCCTCGGAGAATCTGGGGCAGAATATGCCTTACCGCCGGCTGGCAACGGCAACATTTCAGAAATAACAAGGGAGGCGTCCGATACATGGTGCAGGGAAATAAAATACGCATAATGGTGGTAGACGACTCCGCCCTTGCCCGAAGCCTGATTATCAAAGGGCTTTCTGCACATCCCAGGATGGAAATCGTGGGGTTTGCCATCAATACGCTGGACGCAAAACGGAAGATCCCGCAGCTAAGGCCTGACGTGGTGACAATGGATGTGGAGATGCCCGGACAGAGCGGGATCGATTTTCTGAAGGAGTATCTGCCAAGCCATCCAATACCGGTAATCCTGGTGTCCTCGCTGAATCTGAAGGTGTTCGACGCGCTGTCGGCAGGGGCGGTAGATTTTGTGCGCAAGCCGGAACCTCAGGACAACAAGGACGCGTTTATTACGGCCTTGGCGCAGAAGATACTGATTGCGTCCATGTCCCGGGTACGGACCCATCCGGCAGCCCGTCCCGCAGTGAATTCAGCAGCTCGTCCCGCAGGTGGAGCCGCCGCGGGACTTGCTGGCGTTCTGGCAGGCGGCGCGGCAAAGGCCCTGGGACCGTCTCCGGCGCTGAATCATGTGATCATTGGCCTGGGCGCGTCCACGGGCGGAACGGAGGCCACGCTGGAGGTCATGAAGCGGCTTCCGGCAGATATTCCGGCGATGGTGATCGTGCAGCATATGCCGAAGGGGTTCACGCAGATGTACGCGGAACGTCTGAACCGGCTGTGCAAAATGGAGGTCCGGGAGGCCAAAAGCGGCGACGAGCTCCGGCGTGGACTGGCGCTGGTGGCCCCGGCAGATTTGCAGTGCCGGATTGTGCGGATCGGCGATAAGTACACGATTTCCTGTATGCCTGGCGAGAAGGTCAGCGGGCACCGCCCCTCTGTCGACGCGATGTTTCAGTCCATCTCCGAGGTGGTGCGCTGCAAGACAGTGGGCATCATCATGACGGGTATGGGACAGGACGGCGCGGCGGGGCTTCTGGCAATGCGTCAGAAGGGCGCGTACACCATCGGCCAGGATAAGGAGTCCTGCGTTGTCTACGGAATGCCTATGGTGGCCCATGATATCGGCGCGGTGTGCGTTCAGGCGTCCTGCGAGAATATCGCCAACGTGCTTTTGCGGCACCTGCAAACGTTATAAAGACAGCATATTTCGTTTTTTGGAGCGGTTTCCGTATCAGGGAGCCGCTCTTTCTGTTTCGCGGGCTTTGATGGGCTCTTGTTTGCCGGCTTTGTTTGATTTTTTTATTTTTTGAAAAGTGCCGGCGGGAATTTTATGCTTCTTTATCGGAAGGTTTTTGTCATCTTTTTCTGTCCGCGGCCCGAAAAAAGAACTTCCTATGCCGTTTCCCATCCGCCCTGGCACCCTTGCTTTTTTATCGGGAAAAGAAGCCGCAGAGAATCGAAGGACCGCCGGGAGGAAGAATTTTTCTGGCCATTCTTAACTTTTGGCCTGGAATGCCGATATGAATATTGAATAGACGAAATCAGGCGCGTTATCGAGAAAAAAGGATGTGAGAATCATGCTGACTTCTTCCCGTTCCGGCGGCATCACCCCCGTAAGCCGGCCAAAGACCTACTATCCCCCCCCTAAACGCGAAGCTTCGGCAGCCGCGCTGAGCAGTCCGAATTACGACTCCGCCACGTTCTCCGCCCCTGCGGAAGGAAGCGGGTTTCAGGCACAGATGGAGGTCGTGAGCCGGCTTGCGTACGAAGTGCGGACGGCCACAACAACAGGCGACATTCAGGATTTGCGGCAGGCGGTGTCATCGGGGACGTACACGCCGGACCCTATGTCCATCGCGGCCCGGATGCTGTTTATTGCGGAGGACTAACGAATGGAAGAACAATACAGAATGTACCTGGCCTATCTGGAGGACCTCCGGAAACAGCTGGAAAGTCTGACGGCGCTGGCAAAGGAAAAGCCCCCTGCGGTAGCGGCGGACGACCTTGCAGCGCTGAACGACATTATGAAGCGGGAGCAGGTGCTGTCACTGTCGTTCCGCGGACTGGAGCAGACCCGCGCGCGGCTGCAAAAGGAACTCGGCCTTGAAAAAGCGCGGTTGTCCCAATTGCCGCAGTATGTGCCGGAATCCATGCGGGAACAGGCGCGGCAGATCGCGGTATCACTGAAAGTCCAGTATATGGAATATCAGAAAGCGTCCACAGCGGCGCGGGAAGTGCTGGAAAAGGGGATACAGGAAGTCGAGAGCACGGTCCGGGCCATGGGCGGGACCTTTGAGCTGGACGGCGCGGGCTACGATGAAAGCGGACCCCAGACGCCCCAATCTATGAGAACAGATTTCCGCGCCTGAAAGATAAAGCGCGGGGTAAGGAGAATAGAACGATGAGCATTGGTACCTTTGGTTCTTTTACCCAGGCGCGGCTGGCCATATACGCGGCGCAGTCCGGCCTGAGCATCACCGGCAATAATATATCCAATGTCAATACGAAAGGCTATACCCGGCAGCGTCTGGACCAGGGCAGTCTGCATATCGGCGGCACGGACCGTTACGCGAACCCCTCGGATGTGCGGACAGGTCAGGGCGTGCTGTGTACGGGCGTCTCCCAGCTGCGGGACCCGTACCTGGACATCCGGTTCCGGAGCGTGAACGCCAGCGTAGGAGCAAATGATGTAATGCTGGGCGGCCTGGAGCAGATCGCGTCCATTCTGGATGAAGTGGGCAAGGGCGAGCAGACCGAGGGCGAAGATTTCGGTATTCTGCACGCCCAGATTATGGATCTGTTCAAGGCGTTGGGCGACGTAACGGACCAGACGGGCCACGCGGAATATAACCGGCAGGTCCGTGCGGCCGCGGAAAAGCTGAGCCGCTATTTCAATCAGTATGCCACAAAGCTCCAGCAGGTCCATGACAACGCGGTCACGGCATACGAGCAGGATATCAAGACGGTAAACGGCATTCTGAGCAGCATCCGGGAGTACAACGAGGAAATCCGGAACTGCGACATTCACGGCGACAAGGCTTTGGAACTTCGGGATCAGCGGAACGTGCTTCTTGACGAGCTGTCCCAGTATATGAAGATCAACGTCGTGTACAGCATGGAAGAGATTGCGCCTGGCGTGGAAGTGGAGAAATGCACGGTCAAGCTGGACAACGCGAACCCGGACCCGTCGGTGCTGACGGACGAGGCCATTCTGGTGGACGGCATTTATGTCGGTCAGCTTGAGATCGACCAGGTCCCGGCCATGCGCGAACTGGACCCGCTGGATAAGACCACCTGGCCGTATCTGGACGCGAACGGAAACCCGACGATGTTCAAGGACGATGCGGCGGAAGCTTTGGTCCCCAATCCGAATTTCAACGCTGGAGCAGCCGACAGCGACACAAACCCTCGGTATTTAATGGCTGACGGCACCGCGACAAATGACCCTGCACAGGCCGCGAAAGCCAAAACGTTAAATGACAAAGCTGATTTCACACAAGCCAACAGCACCGCAAACCCCTGGTATCTGGACGAGGCAGGAAATCCAACTGATGACCCCGCCAAGTCCGCCGCCACATATCAGGAAAACCCCGACTACGTGCCCTATCTGGACGGCAAGAACAACCCGACGAAGAATCTGGAAGACGCGAAGCTGGTCAACAACCCCAACTATTCGCTGACGCTTTCGGAACTCCGGGACCGCCAGGGGTATCTGCACTATATCACGGAGCGGCAGATTCCGGAGATCTTTAAAAAGGGCGATACGATCAACGGCGTTACCTATAATGATATCAAGGAGCTTGCAGGCAAAAAGCAGCCCATCACGGAAATTGACTCCCACACCGGCAACAAGATTCTCACCAACTATTACATCAGCGGCCGGGATGCTAACGGCGACCCCATTTACACCAAGCAGGCGTTTGTTCAGATTCTGTCCACGCCGGTATCTTTCGACGACAACGACTTTTACGGCGCGCTCCAGTCCGACCGTGAGCTTCTGACGGAGGAAGGCGAATTCACGGACCTGAGCATCATCAAGGGGACGAACGAGAATCCGCTGTACTGCGACGAGAAGGCGGCGTCAAAGCGTGGCATTCCGTACTATCAGCGTTCTTTGGACCTGCTGGCGAATCAGATCGCGAAGGTGCTGAACGACGCGAACAAGGGCTACTATGTAGACAACAATGACAACTATGTGGGCCAGATTCTGAACGCGGACGGCACGCCGAAGCTGCACGAGGTCACAGGCAAGCCTATGGGCGGACCGGTGACGGTGGAATATGAAAAGAAGGACAACAGCACGACTCCGCCTACCACTACTACAGAAAGCTACGCGCTCAAGCACGGCGATACAAAAGAGAGCCTGAACAAAGTAGACCCCAATATCTGGAAGACGATGCAGGAACAGTTTGACGCGGCCCAGGCAGCCGGACTGATTGACGCTGACGCGAAGCTGGAGACGGTAGAGGATTACCTGGAGGTTCCCCAGATGAAGCAGGTAACAGACCCGGCTGACCCGACAAAAACGACCTGGGAAGCCGTAAAGACGCCGGACGGCCAGACAGTCAGCAACGGCATATTTACCGGCGGGAATCTGTTCAGCAACCACGGCGCCGGCGATGATGACACAAATATCACGGCAAGCAACATCAGCGTGTCCCATAGCTGGAGCGAGGGCGCGATCGACATGGTGCAGAGCTTTGAATGCCCCCCGGGAGAGACGAAGCCTGTGTCGGGCGCAAACGGAGGCTTCCTGCACTTCCAGAATCTGGTTGACAAGAAGTTTGACTTTATTCCCAGCGATTTGTTCGAGACCCGTGACGGCAGCGGGGACGTGATGTTCAACGGTACGTTTGCGGAGATGTTTGAGAATATCCAGTCTGTGCTGGGCAATGACATCAAAGTGACAAAAAGCGGCCTGAACGCAGCCTACCAGAGCGCAACGGAGGTAGATACCAACCGTGACAGCGTGTCGGCGGTAGACTTCAACGACGAGGCAATGAATCTGATGATGTACGCGAAATCTTATAACGCGGCGTGCCGGCTGATGACGACAATCGACTCCGTGCTTGAAAAACTGGTCAACGGCACGGGCGTAACGACCTGATAAAGGGGGAGGAACGATATGATACCACGCACAACGACGGTAGGCTCTCTGAAAACCTACCGGTATAACATGAACCGGTCCAGCTACACGATGAACACGGCCATGAACAAGGTAATTACGCAGCGGAACTTCAATTCGTTTGCGGAAGACCCTGCCATCGCGTCCCGCTGCTTCCAGCTCCGGCGTTCGTATCTGCGGGCAAATACGCAGCTGAATCTGACGAACTCGGTATACAGCAAGTATCAGCAGGCGTGGTCGTCTCTGGACAGCGTCTCGTCGGACATTGCGCGGCTTCAGGACGACACGGCGTTCGGGAGCATTCTGCGGGCGGAGAACGGCCCCACGGCATCGGGACGGAACGCGCTGGGACAGTCGATGATAGCGAAAGCGGACAGTATTATTCAGACGATGAACGGCCGGTTTGGAGAGAACTTCGTCTTTGCGGGCGCCGATACGCTGAATGTGCCGTTCACCTGGCATCCCAAGCAGAATCCGGACTATATCGACCCTGCGGAGCTGGACCCGACGAATCCAGACCACGCGAATGCTTTCCAGTATTACGCCTTTGCGGACCCTGCGAATCCGGACCCGGACAATCTTGTGCCCACCAATGATATTACGGACCTTTCCAAGGTCATTCAGGACCCCGTTCTGAACCCGGCCCGTGGCGAGGATTATGACACAACCTTGAAGCCGGGCGATGAGGGTTATGAGGCGCAGTACCTGGACGCGGACGGCAATCCGACAGACGACATTCAGCAGGCGAAATGGGAGCCCCGCAAGAATCCGGACTACAATGAGAACACGGGCTTCAAGTATCTGAAGAACGACGGCACAGGCACCAACGAAAAGACGGAAGCAGCACGGGCATTGTACTATCGCGGGGAGCCTGTGGATGAGAACGACAATGAGAAGATGGAGTACTACCTGAAGGAAGAGAAGCGCTATATGGATCTGGGCCTGGGCCATCAGGAGAAGGACGGCAAGGTAGTACCGTCCAGCGTGTTTGACTCCGCGCTTCAGGGGATATTCTATCTGGGCGACACGGGAACCACAACCCGGACGGCGAAGATGTACGATGAGAACGGCAACGTTACGTCTACCAAGGAAGTGGAAGTGCCGAATAACATCGTGTCCATCATTAACCGGATGGGTCAGATTCTTCTGCGGTGCGACCCTGACAACGGCGCGTATGCCAGCAAGGACGACGAATATGAGGCCCGGGCGTTGGCGCAGCAGTTTGAGGATGTCATGAGCACTTGCAGTCAGCGGTACGTGGAGCTGGACGCCCAGAGTGGGTTCCTGAGGGACAACGCGGAGCTATTGACGCAGAATATGGATACACTCCAGGAACAGTTCCTGGGTATGGAGGACGTGGACCCCGCGGCGGCGATTTCGGACCTTATGTATGCGCGGTACTGCTATGACACGGCCCTGAAAGTAGGCAACAGCATTCTTTCCCAGAGTTTAATGGACTATATGAGTCTGTAAAATAGAAACTGACAAGAGAGAGAAGGAAATCTGCCGAAAGGAGAGAGCTATGATCTATGGAACAGTTGATCGAGATCACGCGCGTGCCCATTGAGATTGAAATGCGTACTTCCCGTGCCCATCTGGAATATGCAAAGGGTTCCGCGGAACTGGAAATCACGCGGGACAAGGGGGGTATGAGCATCAAGAGCCGTCCAATTCAGTTGAATATGGATACATTTGAGATGCGCAGTTCGATAACGCCAACGCCCACGCAGAGCATCCAGCAGACCGCGCAGAAGGGCCAGCAGGCGGCGTACACGGCAACGGCCAGCTACGCGCAGGAAGGGGAGCTTTATTTGAAGGCGCAGATCGGAGAAGATGTGCAGGCGCAGCTTGTGCAGACGGCAATCAGTCCCCAGATGTTCAGCCAGCCGGCAATGGATTTCATCCCGAAGGAGGGACCGGAAATCAGCTGGGACCCTGCCGAGATGAATATCCGGTTTGAGATGGATAAGCTGAATTTTGACTGGCGTGTGAATCAGACGAAGTTTGAGTTCATACCCGGGGATATAGAGATCTCGGTGAAGCAAAAACCGGAAGTCATCATCAAGTATATCGGAGGCCCGCTGTATGTACCGCCCTCTGCGGACCCGAACTATGAGCCTGTGGACGTGCAGGCCTGACAGGAGGCGCCGAATTGAAGCTCCAAACAAAGTATTTTGGCGAGATCGAGTACGAAGCGGAGGAAGAGGTAAGGTTTCCGTCGGGGATATTCGGGTTTGAGGACGAGCGGCGTTTCCTGCTGCTTCCGTTTGAAGGGAGCCACGGGACAATGCTGTGCCTGCAAAGTATGAAGACGCCGGCGCTGGCCTTTGTGGTGCTGGACCCCTTTTCGCTGATGCCGGAGTACGCGCCGGAGCTGCGGGAGGCGGAGCTGAAACAGTTTGGCGTGCAGGACGCGGGTGAACTGGGGTTCTATGTGCTGTGCGCGGTAAAGAATCCGCCGTCTGAAAGCACGGTGAATCTGCGGTGTCCTGTGGTGGTGCATCCGAAGACCCGGGAAGCCCGGCAGATTATTATGGAATGCTATGAAATGCGACATCCTCTGGCGGAGTTTGGCCGCGGGGAGGAGGCCGTGTCTTGCTGATTTTGCAGCGGAGACCTGGCGAGTCGTTGAAGATTGGTCAGGATATAGAGGTATCTGTGGTGTCGGTGGAAGGCGGCCGGGTACGGCTTGCAATCTCGGCGCCCCAGGATGTTCCTATTCTGCGGAGCGAGCTGCTGTATGCAACGGCGGCGAATCGTGATTCCGCAGTGGAGGAAGCGGCCCCGGCAGCACTGCTGGGACTGCTGGGCGGCATAGCGGAACACAAGAAGCCGCCGGAGAACAAGTGAAAGGAGGACTCTGGATATGATGGAGTCGATCGTGAGCATGGCTATGAGCATGAACGCGGCACAGTTTCAGGTACAGTATTCCACGGCCGTGCAAAAGAAGGTCATGGAGACAGCGGAGCTTGCGGCGCAGGAGATGCTTCAGATGCTGCCGTCGGACCCTGGAATGGGGCAGTTTATTGACACCTACGCCTGAGAAAAAAGGAAAAGTCCCTGAGACGCGGTCTTAGGGGCTTTTTTTATGTTGATCTTTGGGTGAGAGCGCAGATTTTTGTGTAAGCCGGTGATTTTGGGCGCAGAAAATGGACCCTTTTGGAGGCGGATGTTCTGTAAGCGCCTCCAAAAGGGTACAGCAAAGCAAGCCCCCAAACAGCGGGCATTTGCTCAGTCCGGCATACCGCAGGGACCGAAGAAAGCCGGACGGTCCCTGCGGGCGCGGGGCATCAGGTATAGTGACGGACCACGGCGGTGACTTTTCCGATGATCGCGGCTTCCCGGCCATCGATGGGGGCAAACGCGTCGTTTTCAGGGAGAAGCCAGACCTGTCCATTCTGAATGGAGAGCCGTTTGACGGTAGCTTCATTTTCGAAGAGAGCCACAACGATTTCGCCCTGATTCGCGCCGGCCTGCTGGTGGACGATGACGATGTCACCAGGGAGGATACCAGCGCCCAGCATGGACTCGCCCCGGACTCTGAGCGCGAAGAACTCGCCCTTTCGCTCGCCGACATCGTAAGGGATATATTCTTCGATGCACTCCTCGGCGAGAATCGGGACACCCGCGGCGACGTTGCCCACGACAGGAACGCGGTTGACGGAAGGGGGCGGTTCCGTCAGGGTGATTGCTCTGCCCTTCCCCGCGCCCTTGGAGATCACGCCAGCGGCTTCCAGGTGCTTGAGGTGGAAATGGACAGTGGAAGGGGATTTAAGACCTACGGCCTCACAGATTTCGCGCACAGAGGGCGGATATCCCTGGGTCTGAATGGAGGAAACAATGTAGTCGTAGATTTTCTGCTGCATACTAGTTAATTTTGCCATAGTAACGCCTCCAATCCGGCTCCCCAGCGATAAAACGTCAAGGGAACCTGGGTTATAGAAATAGTATACCACACAATTTCAGAAATTGCAACAATTGTTCCGAATATTTTGAAAAATTTTTTTGAAAGGGGAAACAGGCAGGAAAAAAGCCCTCCGGGGAAGGAAGGCTTTTCGGTTATAGCGGCGGGAGAGATCAGCCAAGGATTAAGAGCACGAGGGTCAGGACAAGGAAGATACCGCCGACCCATTTGGTAGCCCGGGCGAGCTTGGCGTCCATGGTCTTGGCCTTACCCTTGGAGAGGTAGGAATCCGCGACACCGCCGATAGCGCCGGAGAGTCCCGCGCTCTTTCCGGACTGAAACAGGACCATCGCGATAATGCCGAGTCCGCAAAGGAGCTGTAAAATGGTAATCAGGAGCTTAACAGTGGACATAACAGAAGACCTCCAAAAAAATCACTTGTAATATAGTATGATAGCACAGATTTAACGGCATTTCAAGGGGCATTGGGGGAAAAAAGCGGAATATTTTCTAAGGAGCGGGTCAAGGGATATCCTCGGCGAGCGCGCGGCTGTTGATTTTATCCCGGACAGCCTGATCGACTTCGGCAAAGGAGAAGCCATCCGCGCCCCAGTCGGCCTCAAGGACCGGGTCGACAGGCACGGCGAGGTACATATTATTGCCGTAAGTAAAGGCGCCTGAAGTCACGCCGACAACATGGCCGTAGATATTAAGGAGCGCGCCGCCGGAGCTTCCCTGAGAGATATCGGCGGTATTCATGATACAGGGCAGGGAATAGCGGTCGACGACCCGGCCCACGGCGCTGACGATACCATTAGAGACGGCCAGGCCCAGACCGAGTGGATTTCCGAGGGTATAAACAGGGTCGCCGGGCCGGAGGTCTTTGGAACCGGCCAGCTCCAGGGTGGCAAACGCGGGAGTTTTCACGCCATCCTTGGAGGTCTGGGAGATTTTAATCAGCGCGATATCGATCTCGTCGTCATAATAAATAACCTTTTCGGCCTCATAGACCTCCCCGGTGACGAGGGTCGCGGTGACGTGAAGGGCTTCGTCGATAGTATGGTAATTGGTAACGGCGAGACCGTCCGGGGTGATAAAGAAGCCGCTGCCCTCCCCGCTGAACTCATCCTTTTTGTATTCTTTATCCGTGTCATAGGATTTCAGGCCAAAGACAGCGGGCATCAGCCGGTCAGCAGCCTGGCGGACGGTAAGTTCTTTATTGAAAAAGCCCAGCTCCTCCGCGGTCTGTCTGGAGCAGGTTCCCTGATCGACAAGCCGCTGAATCAGGGGTTTGCCCACGGCGTCATGGAAGGGCAGCGCGTCCCGGACGGCCTGATAAAGGTCCCCTAAGGTCATAGGCCCGCTGTAATCTCTTGCGGCAAGGCCGATATGCCGTGCATAAACAGCGGCGTCTCCGGAGAAAACAGCTTTGCCGGAGGAATCGGAATAGCCCAGCATCAGGAGGAGGGAGCGGAAGAACTCATCAGCGGGGATGGCCTCCGACTGTTTCCCGGTAACGGCAACCCAGCCCTTGTCCACGAGGGTATCAATGGTATTGCGGGTATCGTCCCTGACGCCGGAGAGGGCCAGCAGGAGTTTATTGGCCACGGCTCTCTCGGCAGGTTTTTTATCCAGACCGTCGGGGACCTGATCGCCGCCGTCCACGAGGTTCAGGGAAATCAGGGTATTCGCGGCCTGAATGGATTCACCCTCCTGAGCGGCTGCGGAGGGCATGACGGAAACCAGTAAAATCAGCGCGCAGAGCAGGGAAAGGAATCTGTTTTTCATAAAGCGCCTCCAAAAGAAAGTTCCAGGAGATTTTAACATCAATCGCGAAAAAAAGCAAGGCGTTCAGAGCGTTTTCACATACAGGCGGGCAAAAATTTGGTTGAAATCCACAAAAGCGCGGAATCAGCCGGCATATAGGAATGGCGCGGGGGAAAATTTTACAGAAAAGGCGCGCGGGCAGCTGGACAGAGATTGAAAGATTTGGTATAATAAACGAAAACCGCTGACAAAAAAGCTGGCGGTTTGGGCAAGACGACACGGTCAGAAACGACAGATAAAAAAAGGAGAAAACGATTTATGGATTTGAAAGAAATACTGAGCAAATGCGACCACACCCTGTTGGCACAGACCTCGACATGGCCGGAGATCAAAGCAATCTGCGACGACGGGATGAAGTACGGCTGTGCCAGCGTGTGCATTCCGGCCAGCCACGTCAAGCAGGCGGCGGAGTACGTGGGGGGCAAGCTGGCAATCTGCACGGTGATCGGGTTCCCCAACGGCTACGACACCACGGCGGCGAAATGCTTCATGGCGACGGACGCGGCAGACAACGGGGCGGAAGAAATCGACATGGTGATTAACGTCGGCTGGGCAAAGGAAGGCAAATGGGACGCTCTGCTGGAGGAGATCAAGGCGGTGAAGGCAGCCTGCAAGGGTCGCCTGCTGAAAGTGATTATCGAATGCTGTTTGCTGACGGACGAAGAGAAAATCAAGATGTGCGAGGTAGTGACGAACTCCGGGGCGGACTATATCAAGACCAGCACGGGGTTCGGAGGCGGCGGCGCAACCCGGGAGGATGTGGCGCTGTTTGCGAAGTATGTGGGTCCCGGGGTGAAAATCAAGGCGGCAGGCGGCATTGCGGATTTGAAGGACGCGGAGGATTTCATCAATCTGGGCGCTTCCCGCCTTGGAACCAGCCGGATCGTAAAGGCCGTGAAAGCAATGGAGGGCTGAAATGGGAACGCCGCACAACAACGCCGGAACAGGCGATTTTGGGAAAACGGTCCTGATGCCGGGAGACCCTTTGCGGGCGAAATTCATAGCGGAGAACTTCCTGACGGAGGCGAAGCTGGTGAACAACGTCCGGGGAGTCCAGGGCTATACGGGAAGCTATAACGGCGTCCGGGTGTCCGTCATGGCCTCCGGGATGGGGATGCCCAGTATCGGGATCTATTCTCATGAGCTGTTTCATTTTTTCGGCGTGGAGAATATTATTCGGGTCGGCAGCGCGGGGGCAATCTCGCCGAAGCTGGCCTTGCGGGACGTGGTATTCGGTCAGGCAGCCTGTACGGATTCCAATTATGCGCACCAGTTCGGGCTTTCGGGTCATTTTGCGCCGATTGCAGATTATACGCTTTTGGAAACGGCAGTGCGGACAGCCCGCGAGATGGGAATCGAACCGGCTGTGGGGAACCTGCTGAGTTCAGACGTGTTCTATAACAAGGCCGGGGACACGATGAAGTGGGGCGAGATGGGAGTCCTTGCAATCGAGATGGAGTCGGCGGCGCTGTACTGCAACGCGGCGGAATCCGGAAGGCGCGCGCTGACCATCTGCACGGTTTCGGACAGCCTGGTAACAGGAAAAGAACTTCCGCCGGAGGACAGACAGACGGGTTTCACGCAGATGATGGAGATTGCTCTGAAGACGGCGGCGGTCATGGACGGGACGCGTCTGTGAGCAAATGTAACAAAATTACAAATGACGGGAAAACAAATCGTGAACAAGGTTGCAATTCATGAGAAGAGTTGATATAATAAGTCCGTCCCGGTAAAGAACGGGGCAAATGAAAAAGAAGGAAGGTTGATTACCAATGAAGAAGTTTCTTGCGATGCTGCTGGCATTGGTCCTGTGCCTGTCCCTGACTGCCTGCGGCGGAAAGGACGACGGCGGCGCGGATACCACCGGAGGCGATGACACGCAGCAGACCACCGATGGCGAAACCAGCGGCGGGGATGACAGCAGCGCGGCTCCCAGTGATATGATGGTAGCCATGGTTACGGACTACGGCGACATCACGGACGAGTCCTTCAACCAGACCACCTATGAGGCCTGCAAGAGCTGGTGCGACAGCAAGGGCGTGAAGTTCACCTACTACAAGCCCGCGGGCGACTCCACAGCGGAGCGTGTGGCGATGGTGGAAGCGGCGGTAGACGAAGGGTATAATACCATCGTGATGCCGGGCTTTGCGTTTGCGGAAACCATCAGCCAAGTAGCGGACACCTATCCCGATGTAAACTTCATTGCGCTGGACGTAGCCGAAAGTGATGTGGGAACCATTCCCGGCAACACTTACTGCGCGGTATATCAGGAAGAGCTGGCCGGATACATGGCAGGCGTGGCGGCTGTGAAGCTGGGCTACAGCCATCTGGGATTCCTGGGCGGTATGGCGGTTCCCGCGGTGCAGCGGTTCGGCTACGGCTTCGTGCAGGGCGCGGACGCTGCGGCGGGTCAGACTGGCGCGGACGTGAGACTGGAATATGTGTATGGCAACCAGTTCAACGGCGACGCGGATATTACGGCTTATATGGACAACTGGTATCAGACCTTGGGCGTTGACTGCGTGTTTGCGTCCGGCGGCGGCATTTACACCTCTGCGGCTGAGGCTGCGGTTAAGGTGGAAGGCGCGAAGGTCATCGGCGTTGACGTGGACCAGTCCGCTTTGATCGACACGAACTACGGCGACGGCCTGACGGTGACTTCCGCTATGAAGGGCCTGGCCGCGACAGTAAACCATATGCTGGACGAGGTAGCCGCGGGGAACTTCGGCAGCTACGGCGGCAAGGCAGAGACTCTGGGCCTGGTATCCGGCGACGACCCGTCTCTGAACTATGTCCTGCTGCCCATGGAAACCACCCAGTGGGGCGAGGGCTTCAGCCAGGACGATTACAAGCAGCTGGTAAAGGACCTGTACGACGGGACCATCACGGTATCCTCTGACATTACGGCGATGCCGGAGACCAGCAACATCACTGTGAGCACCTACGCGGACATCAAGTAAAACAGAACAAACAGACTTACGAGGGCGGGAGCATTCCCGTCCTCTTTTCTGTTTTGACGAAGGTTCCGGGGTATCTTCAGAAAAAATTTGTGGAAAATTGGAAAAAGTCTTTGTAAAATGAGCAAAGATATAGTACAATAGAAGTGAACACTTTGTGAATAATGCAGAGTGGAAAGGAAACAAAAGGAGGAGGTCGTGAAATTGGAACAGAGCTATGCCATAGAGATGCTGAATATTACGAAGCGGTTTCCGGGCATTGTGGCCAACGACAATATCACGCTGCAATTGCGAAAAGGGGAAATCCATGCCCTCCTGGGTGAGAACGGGGCAGGGAAGTCGACATTGATGAGCGTGCTTTTCGGACTGTACCAGCCGGAGGAGGGCGTGATTAAGAAGGACGGCAAAGTTGTCAGCATCAAGGACCCCAATGACGCCAACGCCCTGGGGATCGGAATGGTGCATCAGCACTTCAAGCTGGTAGAATGCTTTACGGTGCTGGATAACATCATCATGGGCGTGGAACCATGCAGGCACGGCTTTCTCCAGAAGGCGGAAGCGCGGGAGAAGGTGCTCGCGCTGTCAGAGAAATATGGCTTGCAGGTAGACCCGGACGCCTTGGTAGAGGATATCACGGTGGGAATGCAGCAGCGGACGGAAATCCTGAAGATGCTGTACCGCGAGAATGAGATCCTGATATTCGACGAGCCGACCGCTGTTTTGACGCCCCAGGAAATCCATGAGCTGATGCAGATTATGAAGAATCTCCGCGCGGAGGGAAAGAGCCTGCTGTTTATTTCCCATAAGCTGAACGAGATTATGGAAGTAGCGGACCGGTGCAGCGTGCTTCGGAAGGGGAAATATATTGGAACGGTAGACGTCGCGGGGTCCAGCCAGGAAGAGCTGAGCCGGATGATGGTGGGCCGGGACGTGAATTTCAAGGTAGAGAAGAAGCCCAGCCAGCCGGGGGACGTGGTGTTGGATGTGAAGGGCATGACGGTAGCGTCAAAGCGGCACAACAACAACGCGGTAAAGAAGGTTAGCTTCCAGGTCCGGCGCGGTGAGATTGTGTGCATTGCGGGGATAGACGGCAACGGGCAGACGGAACTGGTGTATGGCCTGACGGGGTTAGAGCCTTTGAAGGAAGGGACGCTGACGCTGAACGGTCAGGACATCACGAAAGCGGCCATCCGGAAGCGGAACACGTCGGGGCTGAGCCATATCCCGGAGGACCGTCATAAGCATGGATTGGTGCTGGATTACACGCTGGAGGACAATATGGTTTTACAGCGGTATTTCGAGACGCAGTTCATAACGCCCGCGGGATTTCTGAAACGGAAGTCCATTCGCAGCTATGCGGAGAAGCTGATTGAACAGTACGACGTGCGTTCGGGACAGGGCCCGGTGACCATGGCGCGGAGTATGTCGGGCGGCAACCAGCAGAAAGCGATCATTGCCCGGGAGATTGACAGGAACCCTGAGCTTCTGATTGCTGTACAGCCAACGCGGGGACTGGACGTAGGCGCGATTGAGTACATACACAAGCAGATCGTGAACCAGCGGGACGCGGGAAAGGGCGTGCTTCTGGTGAGTCTGGAGCTGGACGAGGTGATGAACGTCTCGGACCGGATATTGGTGATGTATGAGGGCGAAATCGTGGGAGAATTTGACCCGAAGGAAGTAACGGTAGAAGAGCTTGGCCTGTACATGGCGGGCGCGAAGAGAAAGGGGGCGTAAGGGATGAAGAAGAAAACGCCTATACTGCGGAATGGAGCGGTGCAGTCCCTGCTGGCCTCGTTGCTGTGCATACTGCTTGGCTTGCTGCTGGGGTACATCGCGCTGCTGTTCATCAACCCGGCTGGCGCGGGGGAGGCAATTCTGACGATTGTGAAGAATTTTATGACATACTCCCGGTCCACGGCGCAGCTGAAATATCTGGGGAGCACGCTGGTGAAGGCGGCGCCGCTGATTATGTGCAGTCTTTCGGTGCTGTTTGCGTACAAGGTCGGCTTGTTCAACATCGGCGCGGCGGGGCAGTACGTAGTGGGAACGGGCGCGTGTCTGTATTGTGCCCTGGGGCTGAATCTGCCCTGGTATCTCTGCCTGATTGCGGCGATCCTCGCGGGCGCGGTACTGGGCGCGGTTTCCGGTCTTTTGAAAGCGTACTGCAATGTCAATGAAGTCATCTCGTGCATCATGCTGAACTGGATCAGTCTGTACACGGTCAACACGCTTCTGACGCTGGTAAAGGAGGAAGCGAGCCCGTACACGAAGACGCTGAAGAGCACAAATCCGGGCGCTATGCTGCCGTCGCTGGGACTGGGGCAGTTATTCAGCAAGAATGATTATGTGACGATAGCGGTGCCTCTGGCGGTGATCGTGGCGGTGCTGGTATGGGTGGTGCTGGAAAAGACGAAGCTGGGCTATGAGCTGAAGGCGACGGGGTGCAACAAGAACGCGGCGAAGTACTGCGGAATGAAGGAGCAGAAGAATCTGATTCTGACGATGGCGATTGCGGGCGGCCTTGCGGGAATGGGCGCGGCGATGCTGTATCTGACGGGCTTTGAGCAGTGGCAGTGTACGCAGTCGGCGGTACCAGCGATGGGGTTCAACGGGATTGCGGCGGCGTTCTTAGGCGGCCTGCATCCGATTGGGACGCTGTTCTCGTCGTATTTTATTCAGCATATTACAAACGGCGGCGCGTATGTAGACAAGACGATGTATTCCGCGCAGATATCGGATTTCATCTCGGCGCTGATTATCTACCTGTGCGGCTTTGTGCTGTTTTTCAAGTTTGCGCTGAACAAATGGCTGAACAAGCGTGACGAGAAGAAGGCCGTGAAAGGAGGCAGCCAATGATTCTGTTGCTGCAATATATGCTGATATTCGCCTCGGTTTTGATGCTGGTAGCGTTAGGGGGCTGTTTTTCGGAGCATTCCGGAGTAATCAACATCGGTCTGGAGGGCATCATGGTGATGGGCGCTCTGGGCGGTGCGCTGATGATGAAGTTTCTTCCTGAGAGCACGCCGGCGATTGGGATTATCGTGCTGGTCGTGCTGGCGGCGATACTGCTGGGGGTGATTTATTCGCTGCTTCTGGCTGTAGCGGCGGTGAATTTCAAAGCAGATCAGACGCTTGTGGGCACGGCAATGAACCTGCTGGGCACGGCGGCGGCTACGGTATTTGTAAAGGCGATGAACACCGCGGAGAGCGTAGACAACGTGTCGTCAACGATACAATATATCAGCGCGAAGAAAGCGTTCATTGTGAATATCGGGAGCTTTGAATTCAACTGGTTCATGCTGCTGGCGTTGATTGCGCTGATTGGGTCATACATCACGCTGTACAAGACGCGGTTTGGCCTGCGGCTGATGGCGTGCGGCGAGCATCCCCAGGCGGCGGACAGCGTGGGCATCAATGTGTACAGGATGCGATACGCGGGTGTGCTGATATCGGGAATGCTTGGCGGACTGGGCGGCATTGTGTACATCACGGCCGGTGTGAGCGAATGGAAATTTGAGAACGGCGTGGCAGGCTTTGGGTTCCTTGCGCTGGCGGTGATGATATTCGGCCAATGGAAGCCCACGAGAATCGCGCTGGCTGCATTGCTGTTCGGATTCTTCCGCGCGCTGGGCAATGTGTACACAGGCTTTGACTTCCTGAAAGCGCTGAATCTGCCGGGTTCGATCTACAATATGCTGCCATATATCATTTCGCTGGTAGTATTGGCGTTCACGTCGAAGAAATCCCGCGCGCCGAAGGCCGAAGGCATCCCCTACGACAAAGGCCAGCGGTAAGAGCGCAAACGGGCAAAAAAAGCACCCTCTGTCAGGCAAAGGCAGAGGGTGTTTCTATTCTATATCAGGAACGGGGGCAAAGCTGTCGTGGAAGAGGATTTCTCCATAAGCGGGTTCCCAATCGGCAGCATAGTTAAGCCAATTAAATCAAATTCTCACTCATGGGATAGTTTGCAGCAAATCTCTGTTCATTTGTTTCCGCGTTCACTCGTGCATCAGCCTCCATTTTAATCCGGAGTAACGCCTCTGTTGTTTGTCGTTAGCGGCCATAGAGCGGACGGCGGAATCATCCCCGACGGTAATCAGGAGTTCCTTTGCGCGGGTAAGGGCGGTATAGAGGACGCCGCGGACCATAAGGGAAGAAGCGGCAGGCATTGCGGCGAAGACGACGGCTCTGTACTCGCTGCCCTGGGCCTTATGAACGGTCTGAGCATAAGCGAGGTCGATTTCGGAGAGCTGTTCGAGGGTATAGACGGCGTGTCTTCCATCGAAATCCAGCTCCAGGATCTCGCCGGACTCATCGATCTGGACAATTTTGCCCACATCGCCGTTAAACATACCAGCGCCTGCGGAGCCGTCCTGTTTTTCCCAGATCACGTCGTAATCATTTCTTGTCTGCATAATCCGGTCGCCTGTGCGGAAGGTGCGTTCGCCCCAATGGATTTCCCGTTTTTCTTTAGCCGGCGGGTTCAGGGCATTCTGAAGGAGCCTGTTCAGGTTTATCGTCCCGGCAGGACCCTTTCTGGTAGGGGTCAGCACTTGAATCTGGTCAGCCGGGACGTGCATATTTTTCGGCAGTCTGGTCTGGCAAAGCTCAACGATGGTATTGACGGCACGCTCAGGGTCCCTGCGGCAGAGGAAGAAGAAGTCGCCCTGATTATTGGCGAAATCCGGCGGGTTTCCGAGGTTGACGGCATGGGCGTTCCGGATAATAGCGGAGCGTTCTGCCTGTCTGAAAACGTCCCGGAGGAAGATGGTTTCAACGCAGCCGGAACGGATCAGATCAGAGAAGACGTTGCCCGCGCCGACAGAAGGGAGCTGATCCGCGTCGCCCACAAGGATAAGCCTGGTTCCCGGTTTCAGGGCGCGAAGGAGGGCGGCGAAGAGCGGCAGGTCGACCATAGACATTTCGTCGACGATCACAGCGTCCGCGTCCAAGGGTTCCTTTTCGGATTTGGCGAAGGTCACCTGTTTGGAAGCCTTGTTCCAGTTCATGCCAAGGAGCCTGTGGATGGTTTGCGCGTCCATACCGGTCAATTCATTCATCCGTTTTGCGGCCCGGCCGGTAGGAGCTGCAAGGACGATATCGAGGCCCATTCTCTGGAAGAGCGCGACGATGGCCCGGACGGTGGTCGTTTTGCCGGTACCCGGCCCGCCGGTCAGGATGAGGACTCCGGCTTCTGCGGCAAGTTCAGCGGCACGTTTTTGGAGCGGCGCGTATGTAATGCCGAGGTTTTTCTGCAAATCTTCCAAGATCCTGTCGATCTGAAGCGGGAGTTCCGGCGGCGTGTTCAGGAGCGCGTTGAGGCGGGCCTTAACGGAGGATTCCGCGTCCCAGAGCCGCCGGAGGTAGCAGGCGTCGACGTTGGCCACCCGGTGCTGAACGACGTCTCCCCGTGTAATCAGAGCGTCCAGGGCGTTTTCAGGCAGATCAGGCCCGCAGTGAAGGAGCTGAGCGGTAGCGGCGATCAATTTCGGACGCGGCAGGAAGACATGACCATTCCGTTCGTTATGGGAGAGTTCAAAGCAGACGGCGGCCTGAACTCTCTGCGCGCTGTCTTCCGGGCAGCCCAGGCTAAGGGCGATTTCGTCGGTCACCGAGAATTGCACGCCGCAGTCGTCGGAGGAAAGGACGTAAGGATTACTGCGGATCACCTCCAGCGCGGCGGTCCCGAACTGCTGTCGGAGCTGCACAGCGAGGACAGGGGGCAGGCTGTATCGTGCCAGGAACGCCATCAGCCGCCGCAGGCCCATATGGTGCAGGAAATTCTCGGCAATCTGCTGGGCCTTACGCTGTGTAACTCCTTTGATTTGGGCCAGGCGTTCCGGTTCCCGCTCCAGGATATCGAAGGTATCAACGCCGAAGGCATCGACGATTCTCTGAGCGGTTGCGGGCCCGATGCCCTTACAGATACCGGAGGAAAGGTAGCTGAAGATTTCGTCCTCATCCTCCGGGAGGGAGCGTTCAAGTTCAAGGACTTTCAGCTGTTCGCCGTGCTGAGGATGCTGTTCCATGATGCCGGAGACAGACAGGTGTTCCCCGGGCGCGACGCAGGGAATGCAGCCGACGACGGTAACGACCTCGCCCTCTTCGGTAAGCAGGCGCAGGACGGTGTAACCATTTTCGGGATTTTGGAAAATCAGGCTATGTACGGTACCATCCTGATAAATGAGTTCCTCCATGAAACGTCCTCTTTTCTGAAAAACTTTAGAACCGGCGATAAAAACGGGGCAGATTTACAGTCTTTTGGGGAAGAGCGCTCCCGAATCATTTGAAATGGGGATGAATCCGAAGGAATCAGCGTTCCCCGGCGGATACGAGCACGGCGTTTTTCTCACGGTCGGCCAGGTACTGGGCCAGATGTCGTGCGTCGCTGGTCAGGCCATGGTCCTCCAGCACGATTTTGGAGCCAGGCAAAGCGGACTGGATTCGTCTGAGTTCCCGCACATCGGCTTCCATGGCAAGGGCCTCCCCCTGGAGCGGAAGCACGAGCAGGAGACCTGGAATTGCGGTCCGGCCAACGCGGAGGAAGGTACTGCCCACAACCCAGACAATGGTAGTAAGACCGACGGCAGAAAGGAAAGCAAGAATGCCGTCCTGTAAAAGAAGCATAGCAATCACCTCGCACCAGCCTATGCGCGGCGGAGGTCAAGTGTGCGGCCCCGTATCAAGCCGCAGGGGGATTTCCATCTGCAAGCGGACGAGACCGGCCCCGGGACGGCGGCAAGTTTCTGGAAGACACAGGAATTCACGGCAGTCCAAGGCGTTCATGCTGGGTGTAAAGACGGGGAAAGGGCTGTCGCGGCGCAAACCGGATCTGTGATATAGATTTTATCGGATAACGTCCAGTTTTTCAAGGATTTCCTCTTCTTTTGCGCGCATCTGGGCTTTCTGAGGGCCTTCGTCAAGGTGATCGTAGCCAAGGAGATGGAGGACGGAATGAACCGTCAGATAAGCGAGTTCGCGCCGGTTGGAATGTCCGTATTCCTTGGCTTGAGCGGCGGCGCGTTCCAGGGAAACGACCATATCGCCCAAGGGGACCAGGCCGGAACCGGGGTCGGCGTCGGCGGGTTCCGGGAGGGCGCCGGGCCGGAGGTCGAAGGCCGGGAAGCTGAGCACGTCGGTAGGCCGGTCAATCCCCCGCTGTTCCCGGTTCAGTTCATGGATACGCGCGTCATTGGTCAGGAGCACGTCGACCTCACAGGGGAAGTCCACGCCCTCCGCGGCCAGCGCTGTACGAATGACTTTCCGGACAAAGGCCTTCCGTTCATCGCCGACGCCGGGAATATCCGCGGTCACAGGAATATAATGGCGTTTCATTTCCGCTTGTCCCTCCGTTTCTCGTAATCCTCATAAGCCTGCACAATCCGCTGGACCATCACATGACGCACCACGTCGGAATTTGTCAGCTCGCAGATCCCCACGCCCTCCACATACCGCAGGACCCGCATCGCCTCTTTCAGACCGGAGGTCTTGCCGTCCGGGAGGTCGATCTGTGTCGCGTCGCCTGTGATGACGATTTTGGAGCCGAAGCCCAACCGGGTCAGGAACATTTTCATCTGTTCCCGGCTGGTATTCTGTGCCTCGTCCAGGATAATGAAGCTGTCGTCAAGGGTTCGACCGCGCATATAGGCCAGGGGCGCCACCTCAATATTTCCGCGTTCCAGGTATTTCTGATAAGTTTCCGCGCCCAGCATATCGAAGAGGGCGTCGTAGAGGGGCCGGAGGTAGGGGTCGACCTTGGACTGCAAATCCCCCGGCAGGAAGCCCAGGCGTTCACCGGCTTCCACGGCGGGCCGGGTCAGGATAATCCGGTTCACCTGCTTATTCCGGAAGGCCATGACCGCAGCGGCAACGGCAAGGTAAGTCTTACCGGTACCGGCAGGCCCTACGCCGATGGTAACGGTATTTTTGAGGACGGAAGCAATATAATCCTTCTGTCCCACGGTTTTGGGTTTGATCGGGCGGCCTTTGGCGGAGATACAGAGCACGTCGCCGGTAAGCTCCGCGATTTTCTCTTCCTTTCCGGCTCTGACCATACTGATGACGTAACGGACATTCTGTTCATTGAGGACTTCGCCGCTGGAAGAGAGGGTCAGAAGGGCTTGAATAGACTTGCAGGCAAGGGAGACGTTTTCCTCGCCGCCCTCCACCCGCAGTTCGCCCTCCCGATTGACGACGGTGACTTCAAATTCGTGTTCCAGGAGACGGATATTTTCGTCAAAGGAGCCGAAAAGATTAACAACCTGTTCCAGGCGTTCGATGCTGATTCTCTGTTCCAAAAAAGTTCACTCCAGTTTCATTCCGGGCCGTAAGGTTCCGGATTCTTTCGTATAATAGGGTACGCGGTTTTCCTCCAGCACGCCGCAGAAAGGAGAAGAAAATGTTTCTGAGTTTCACCCTGTGTTTTCGTTTTCGGAGCTTTCGGTATAGATGGGAGTAGAGACGCCGATTTCCTCCTGACATTCCGCGGAAAGGGTAACCAGGAGCAGGTCACCTTTCTGGCGGGAGGAACACAGGACGGAATTCACAACGCCGTAGGGGTCCACCATACTGTGCAGCTGCCGGGTCAGGAGGTCCTCAGCGGTTTTCTCTGCCTGTTCCGCGGTACGCTGTGCCGGGACGCGCTCATAAAATCGCCAGGTTTCCTGTACCAGGGTCACAGGCAGAGGCACGCCGAAAAAGGACAAAGGGTATCTGCTGGTTATTTTATCATATTCTGCCCCTTCAATGCTACTGTTTGAGAAGAATTTTATGCGCCGTCCGCCAAAAATAACAGAAAACGCGTTTTTCTCCTTGAAATACTGCTTTTCGTATACTGTCAGAGGCATAGAAGCGGTAAGACGGTACCAAGTCCGGGCCTCGACCCTCCCCATACCGGCCAGAACCCGCGCGCCGTAGGTCCCTGTATCCTCCACGCCGGAAATAAGGAGCTGCCCCTTGGTGACGGCGGACCCCTGCATGACCTCCGCCACGCCGCCGATGGTCTGAACGTTCAGCACCAATCCCGCCCGCCGCGCCGTAAGGTTGGAAGGTTCCCGTTTATCGAGAAGCACCGGCGCGGGGACACGTTCCCGAACCTCCACGTTGGCGCGGCATCCGTAGACGCTGACGGTGATCCAGCTCAATTCCGGAAGGTCCAGCAGCACATGATTCCGCAGGCTTTCATTTTCCAGGGCCATCCCGAAGGTGCCCAGCCCCACGCCGTTTTTCTCCAAGGCCCGCAGGATTTTTTCCGTCGGCACGTTCACATTGCCCTCCACGGAGAAATCCCAGATAAAGAAGGAGCCCAAAAACAGGCCCAGGACGCAGGCCACCAGTCCAAAGGCCAGGATCTGCCGGTGCCGGAAGCGGAGCAGGAAGTACGGCACGCCCTCCAGCCGCAGAATGGAGAGTGTGCAGTCCAGATTCCCGGCGTTCTGGCGGAGGATTTTCCAGTCCTTGCGGGAGAGGCGGCAGGAGAAAGCGGTGGGGGATTCCCATTGGAGGTCCCAGAAAGCCAAATCCCTTGCGCCGCAGAGGTTCAGTACCCGTTCCGGGAAGGCGCATTCCACCCGGATACGCACCTGACCCCGTGCGCGGTTAATGAAGCCCATCAGCATGACGGCGCCTCCACCCACTCCACGCCGTCGATCTGACCGCCGATACGCAGCTCTTCCGCGGTCATGGCCATCAGGGTCAGCTTCCGGCCCCGGACACGGAGGACCCCGGCTGGTGTATTGGCGTCAATCTGCGTTTCACTGTAGGACAGCAGTCCAGTATGCCGTTCCAGATAGAGCTGCCGTCCGCCTACCATTTCCAGCCTGGGCAGGCCCGCAATGATATCCGCCGGCAGGTCGAACAGTTCCGCCACGGAACCCAGCATACCGCCATCCCTTCGATTTCGTTCCATAGTCTTCACCTCAAACAAGCTATATGCGGCAGGGCGGAAAATTTTGCCTGTCCGATTCATGTCCCTGTTATTTGGCGCATAGGGATGAATGGGGTGATATGGATGAAACATCGGGGCGATCTATGCCTGATTCTCTGCGGCGTGCTGGTATGGTTTCTTGCGGATGCGGTACGGGTCCGGGCGGCGGCGGCGGAAGCGTTGGTATTTTGCGGGTCTGCGGTCATACCGGCATTGTTTCCGTTTCTGGCGGTGTCGGGACTGCTGATCTCGCTGGGCTTCGGGGAGTGGCTGGGTCCCCGGCTGGCAGGTCTGATGGCGCTGTACGATTTACCAGGGTCGGCAGGCTCGGCGCTGGTTCTGGGGCTGGCGGGGGGCTATCCGGTAGGGGCCAGGACTGCGGCGGACCTGTACCGTAAGGGCGCGCTGACAAGGGATGAGGCGGAACGTCTTTTGGGCTTCTGCAATAATTCCAACCCGGTGTTTCTGATCAGCGTGCTGGGAGCCGGGGTGTTCGGCAGTCTCCGCGTTGGCGTGTACCTCTGGCTGATTCATATTCTTTCCGCGCTTTTGACGGGCTTCTTCTTCCGGGGCCGGCGCGCTGTTCATCGGGCAGTACCGAAGACCCTGCCGTCCAAGGGCTTCGCCGCCGCGTTTGTGGAGGCCGTCGGGAACGCGGGAAACTCTATGGTGTCAATCTGCGCTTTTGTCGTCCTGTTCTACGTGCTGGCCAGCCCCCTCGCCGCCCTCGGATGGCCTGCCGCTGCCCTGACCGGCTTCCTGGAGCTGTTCTCCCTCACGCCCCTGCTGTCCCCTGACCGCGCCGGGTTCCTGCTGGCCGCCGTCTGCTCGTCCTTCGGAGGCTTGTCCATCCTCTGCCAGACCGCCGCCGCCCTGGACAGCTCCGGCCTCTCCCTCAAGCCCTGTATCCTTGGGAAATGCTTGCAGGCCACTTTCGCCGCCGTTCTCTGCGGGATGCTCTTTCTTGCGGACGCTTTCCTGATTCCGTAAATCATACAGGGTCAAACAGAATGTCCAGAGCTGAATATGACAGAATGGGCCCGCCGCTTATCAGTTCACAAAAAGACGGAGATTTTTATCGAAACAGACGCTTGACCTCTGCAAAAATTCGTTTTATAATAGGCCTTACAGAAGAACAAACCCATCTGGAAGGAGACGGAAACAAATGACAACCGCAAAAAACTATCTGGATATCCTGCGGGAGCGGGAACCGCAGCTTTGGCCGGGCGTGCCGGAGGCCTCAGCGCTTACAGAAGCGGATCTGCTGGAAATCGAAGCAGGTCTGGGGTATCGTCTGCCGGAGCCCTACCGCGAATTCCTGACGTGCTATAAAATGCCCCGGGATTTGACGGTTTTGGTCTCCTTCTGCGGCGATTCCTACGCGAACTCCTGGGACAGCACCTATTCCCGGGAAGAAAACGGCTATGTGCCCCGTCCGGAATCTGATATCGGACCCACAGCAGAATTCGAATGGCACAATATTCCAGGCGATACGGGCGCGGCGTTTCTGGAGGCCCTCAAGCGCGAACAGACGGCCGAAGAAGACTGCCCCTGTTTTCTGGAAGCGGGCTTTATACAGCTCGGCGAGGTTTTCGGCTACCTGACCTTTCTGGACCTTGTGAACGGCGGCGTGGTTACCATTCACGAGGAGGGCGTGTATGATATGCTTTCCGAGGGCGTGCAGGCGGACAGCAGAGAGGAAGTCCGGCGTTATATGGAATCATACCGGCTGTACATCTGCAAGAATTTCAGTGATTTCCTCCGGCTTCTCTGCACCGGCGACTACCTGGACGAGAACGAAGCCCGCTTCCCCTCCCCGGAAGAACTGGAGCAGTATTATCTGGATTAACTCAGCTATTTTCCATAAAAACAGCTCTTTGGAGAACTCCGGAGGGCTGTTTTCTTTTTCCGCTGGTTTTTTCGCCGGGGTTTTTCGGAATATTTTCAGGCGGGGCAAAAAAACTCTTGACAAGGAAAGTTGTCAGTGCTATACTGCGAATTGACAAGGAAAGTTGTCATTTTGACAAGGAAAGCTGTCAGGAGAGGAGGCGGTCAAATGCCGTTATACAACCGGTTGAAGGAGCATCGGGCGCGTCTGGGGGTCAATCAGCAGGAGTTGGGACGGCTGGCAGGGGTATCGCGGCAGACCATCAGCCAGATTGAACGCGGGGACTATTCGCCGTCGGTGACGCTGGCGCTGAAGCTGGCGGCCATCTGCTGTGTGCGGGTGGAGGATATTTTTACTTATCAGGAGGACAAAAACGATGAAAGAGCAGAGTGAAAACCGGCGGGCGCTGCCGAAATTTTTCCTGACCATGCTGGGGTCCCTGTTGGTGGGCGGCGCGGCAGGCTTAGCGATCGGCATGGGGCACATATTCGGGGTGGATCTGTCAGACGCGGCGGTATGGCTGGACGGCGCTGTTTATTCCGCAACGTCCTGGGCGATCCCGGTGACGTCTGTGCTGACGCTTGGCGGGGCGTTCTGGCTGTACCGTCGGGCGCGGCAGAAGGTCTCGGGCTGGGACGGCGGCGACGAAAACGATGCGTCAGAGGAAGCAGAGCGTCTTTTGAGCTGGTCCATGCTGCTGAGCGCGGTACAGCTTCTGATCAACCTCTTCTTTATGGCGGCGGTGGCGGTCTACTATATGGAGAAAAACGGCCTGCCCATTGTTGCGGAATTCATTGTCTCCTGCGGCCTGGTGATTTTCGCCCAGCAGAAGGCGGTGGACCTGACAAGGAAGATGAATCCAGAGAAGCGGGGCAGCGTCTATGACTCGAAGTTTCAGAAAAAGTGGCTGGAGAGCTGCGACGAGTCGGAACAGCGGCAGATTGGTCAGGCGTGCTACCGGGCCTATATGGTGACCACCCGGGTCTGCATCGGGGTCTGGATGGCGCTGGTGCTGCTGAGCATGGTTTACCGGATCAGTCTTCTTTCGGTGTTCGTGCTGCTCCTGGTGTGGGGGACAATGCAGACCGTCTACACGCTGGAGTGCATCCGGCTTTCCAGGAAGAGCGGCGAATAAAGGCGTTCCGGAGGGCATGAAGGGGGACGGAACGGCATAGAATACAGGGAAGGGCGGGCGGTTCTGGGGTCCGGCGGCGGAAAGACGAAAAAAAATTGCTCTTCCGCAGAAAAAAGAGGATCAGCTGAAAAATTCAATTTTAGGCAGAATTCTAATGAAAAACTCCCGGAAATCTCATAATAAATTTACTAAAAACAGCGTATCTCACAAAAAAACGCAGTCAGGAACAGATGCTTTTGAAAATGTTTGTGAAATTATCCATTGACTGTGAGGGAAAAAGCGGTTATGATAGATAATATCTTCAAGCTGCTGTTCATTCTGACTCGGCATAACAGAAAAGGAGAGCTGTATCATGTATACACAGGAAATTACGGTTAATAACGAAGTGGGGTTGCATGCCCGGCCCGCCACCTTCTTCATCCAGAAGGCCAACGAGTTCAAGAGCGGCATCTGGGTAGAGAAGGAGGACCGCCGTGTGAACGCAAAGAGCCTCCTGGGTGTGCTGTCCCTGGGGATCGTCAAGGGCACCACCATTACCCTGATCGCTGATGGCAGTGATGAGAAAGACGCCGTGGCCGCTCTGGTGGACCTGGTGAAGGATAATTTCGGCGAGTGATTCGCCCTGATACCGACCCCCTGTGCGGCCCCGCTATCTGCTGCGGGGTCGTCTTTTTTATACGGCACGCCGGATCTTCCGTTTTCTGTAAAACAAATCGACGAGCCGTGCCGCGGACCGTCATTGAGGGAAGGCAGTATGAATATGATCCTTGAAACTGAACGATTATACCTGCGTGAGATGAATCAGGCTGATTTTGAGTCCTTGTGCAAAATCATGCAGGATCAAACAACGATGTACGCATATGAGGGGGCATTTCGTGACGATGAGGTCCAAGAATGGCTGGATAGACAAATTGCCCGCTATCAAAAATGGGGGTTCGGTTTATGGGCTGTCGTCTTGAAAGCATCCAATAAAATGATCGGGCAATGCGGGCTTACCATGCAGCCATGGAAAGAAACTGAGGTTCTTGAAATAGGTTATCTTTTTGAACGGTCATACTGGCACAATGGATATGCCATCGAGTCGGCAGAGGCGTGCAAAAAGTATGCGTTTGAAACATTAAATGCGCCGGAAGTATGTTCTATTATCAGAGACACGAATATAGCGTCTCAAAATGTAGCCATAAGAAACGGAATGACAATGACAGATACTTGGATCAAACATTACAAAGGTGTAGATATGCCGCATTATCGTTATGTGATCTGCCGGTAAATTCCAGTTTTCCTCCTGCCTTCCGCAAACCCAGAACCGAGATGCAGATATTTCGTCAATGCGGCAAATCAGAAATCGGAGGGAACACATGGGACTTTGCATTCTGAAAGCCATTATGAAAAGCAAAGAGCTCTGGTCACAGTATGTTCGAACATCCCTTTTGTTCCATATTCTTCCGTTTTTGCAGATCAAACAGGCGGAAATCCTACAGAAATAATTCCTGACTTTTAAAAATCGCGCCAAGAAAGGTATCAAAAATGTTCTGCTTGGTTTGCTGATTGCAGAAGTAAGTATTGACCTCATGTGGGCGCGTATCTATTACCCCAACGAAACATATTTCAACTATGGCATTGGGGCAGTCTATGGTCTCCTTGTATGGATTTCTACTTTAGTGGTGACATTAGTTATGATTACTGCACAAAATAGAAAGGCTGTAAGGCAAGCCAATTCCAGTTTGTTGGACAGGCGCGTTCTTCAGACCAGAACAGCAGAACACCGGCCAGATTCCCAATTACATAAAATTGATGCAAAAGTCTTAAAAGCATAGTAAAGCGAAAGAAAGAGGCACAAAAATGGATGGTTTTATTTTTATTCTTTTGATACTTCTTGCACTAACGGCTTGCCTGCTGTATGGCATGAAGGGAACAGGAAAGCGGGTTGTGTACCTGACTGCCGTTACTGCGACGCTGCTGGCATGGTGCGTCGGGCTGCTTCTGGACGCGTATATTGATTTTGGAATAGATTTGGCCTTTAGAATCCTCTTCCCGATACTGGCCATGGGACTTTGCATTCTGAAAGCCGCAGCGAAAAGCAAAGAGGATTGATGCCATTCCATTTCTTCCATGCGCCGCGCCCAAAATTCCTTAACCAGAAAGACAGAAATCCCGCAGAATCCATAGGAAACCGAACAAATTCTTAATTCCTAACTCCTAATTTCTAACTCCTAATTCCAACGGGGGGTGTTGAGGTGACGAAAGACGAATTGAAAGAAAAGGCCAACGACCTGCCCCTTTTGCCGGGAGTGTACCTGATGATGGACAAAACCGGGAAGGTGATCTACGTCGGGAAGGCCAAGAAGCTGAAAAACCGGGTGAGCCAGTATTTTCAGGACAGCGCGTCCCATACGTCGAAAACCCGGCAGATGGTGGCGCAGATTGACCATTTTGACACCATTTTCGTCTCCAGCGAGTTCGAAGCCCTGGTGTTGGAGAATTCCCTGATCAAACGCCATATGCCCCGATACAATATCCTGCTGAAAGACGACAAGGGCTATCCTTTCGTGCGGCTGTCCAAGGAGGAATACCCCCGGTTCAGCATGACGCACAAATGGGCAAACGACAACGCGAAATACTTCGGGCCCTTCGGCGGGCGGTACGAAACCCGGCAGGCCCTGGACGCGGTCTGCGCTGCCCTGCGGCTCCCTACGTGCAGCCGGCGCTTCCCCAGGGACATCGGCGCGGAACGGCCCTGTCTGAACTTCCACATGGGCCGCTGTGACGGGTTCTGCCGGAAGGAAATGAGCGCGGAGGAGTATAACCGGCGAATCCGTCAGGCGTGCCAGATGCTGGAGGGCAAGGCAAAGGACCTTCTTCGGGAGATGACCGCCGAGATGGAGGCTGAAGCAGAAGCCCTCCGGTTCGAACAGGCGGCGGCGCTCCGGGACCGAATCAATGCCATCAGCGCCCTGAGCAAGAAGCAGACGGTCATTGCGGGTCTCTGCGCGGATACGGACATCTGGGGCCTGTACCGGGGCGCCGGGAAGTGCTGCTGCGCAATCCTGCATATGGAGGAGGGCAATCTGGCGGGCCGGGAGACACAGCTTTTCAGCGCCCCTATGGAGGAATCCCAGGAGGAAATGCTGTCCGCGCTGACGGCTCAATACTATCTGCCCCGGGCGGTCCTGCCTCACGAGATTCTGCTGCCCTTCGCGGCGGAGGGGGACTGCGAGAGCCTTTCGGAAGCCTTGACACGACGGGCCGGGCATAAGGTCTGGGTACACGTGCCGCAGCGGGGAGAAAAGGCGGACCTCCGGGCCATGGCGCAGCGGAACGCGTTGGAGGAGGCGGAGCGGGCTACCACCAACGAGGAACGGACCGCGCATACTCTGGAGCTGCTGCAAAAAATGCTGGACCTTCCCGCGCCGCCGGGCCGTATGGAGTCCTTCGATATCTCCAACACCGGCGGGAGTGATATCGTGGCCTCTATGGTGGTCTACAGCGGTGTGAAGCCCCTGAAAAACGCCTACCGGAGATTCCGCATCAAGAGCCTGGGGGAGCATCCGGACGACTATGCCTCCATGCGGGAAGTCCTGACGCGGCGTTTGCAGAGGGCGGCTGACGGCGACGAGAAATTCCTGCCCCTGCCGGACGTGTTCCTGATCGACGGCGGTCAGACCCATGCGCAGACCGCTCTTTCAGTGGTCATAGCGTTCGGCGCGCGGGTCCCCGTCTTCGGTATGGTCAAGGACGACCGGCACCGTACCCGCGCCCTGGTGACCCCGGAGGGACGGGAAATCGGCATCGTGGGAAATCCTGCCGTCTTTGCCCTGATCGGACGCATCCAGGAGGAAACCCACCGCTTTGCCATCACGTACCATCACGAGAGCCACAGCAAAAACGCCCTCCGCTCCGCCCTGGACGCTATCCCCGGCATCGGTCCCAAACGCCGGGAGGCCCTCCGGAAACGCTTCGGGTCCCTGAAGGCCATCCGGGAAGCCTCCGAGAGCGACCTGGCCGCCGTTGTGCCTCCCGCCGCTGCCCATGCCGTATGGTCCGCATTTCATAACGAGAACGGCGGCTGACGGAAATTTCACTTGCTGTCTTCTGCAAAGGGAAAAATTTTTAAAAAGACCGTTTCAGAAACCGCTGCATTTTCCGGACGGTTTTTTCCCTGATTTTCCGCGCGGGACGTGAAATGCGCACCTTTTGCAGACTTTTCCTCCGCCGGACGCCTTTTCTGGGAGATTTGTCCTGCGGATTGTTACAGAATTGTCATACACAATCCGTCTCCAATATGCTATACTGAAAACAGAACAAAAGCCCTGCAAAGGGAAGAGAGGGTGAGTGGTATGAATCTGATGATTTGGGCCTGGCTTGGCGCGGTGGTGATTTTCGGCGTGACCGAGCTTCTGACAGAGGGTATGGTGTCCATCTGGTTTGCGGCCGGCGCTCTGGCTGCTTTGGCTGTGGCGCTTCTGAATGCTCCCGTTGCCGTGCAGGTCATGACCTTTGCGCTGGTATCCGCCGCGGCCGTATTCCTCAGCCGTCCCTATGTGCGGCGCTTTATGGAAAGGCCCGGGATTCCTACCAACGCGGACCGGGTGATCGGCGGCGTGGCCCGGGTGACGGAGGCCGTGAATAACGAGAAGGCTTCCGGCGCAGTGTACGTAGACGGCAAGACCTGGACCGCCCGGAGTACTGACGGCTCTGTGATCCCCGCCGGAGAACAGGTGCTGGTCAGGAAAATCGAGGGCGTCAAACTGCTGGTGGACCAAGTGAGAACGGAGGCTTTGAAATGATTCCTTTCTGGTGGATTCCTATCGCAATTCTGATTATCTGGCTGATCGTCCTGTTTATCCTGAACTTCCACATCGTGCAGCAGTCGCAGGCGTATGTGGTCACCCGTCTGGGAAGGTTCTACGCCGTCTGGAGTCAGGGGCCCCATGTCAAGATCCCGTTTATCATGCGGGTGGTGAAGAAAGTTTCTCTCAAAGAACAGGTGGCTGATTTCGCGCCCCAGCCCGTGATTACCAAGGATAACGTCACCATGCAGATCGACACGGTGATTTACTTCCAGATCACGGACCCAAAGCTCTATACCTACGGCGTGGAGTATCCCATGAGCGCCATCGAAAACCTGACCGCTACCACCCTGCGGAATATCATCGGCGAAATGGAGCTGGAACAGACCCTTACCAGCCGGGACATCATCAACTCCCGTATGCGCTCCATTCTCGACGAGGCCACGGACCCTTGGGGCATCAAGGTCAACCGGGTGGAGCTGAAAAACATCATCCCGCCCAAGGAAATCCAGAACGCTATGGAAAAGCAGATGAAGGCCGAACGGGAACGCCGGGAATCCGTTTTGCAGGCGAAGGGCCAGAAGGAAAGTCAGATTCTTGTTGCCGAGGGCGAGAAACAGGCGGCAATCCTCCGGGCGGACGCGGCAAAACAGGCGGCAATCCTACAGGCCGAGGGCGAAAAGGCTGCCCGTATCATGGCCGCCGAAGCTGAAGCAGAAGCCATCAACCGGGTGCAGACGGCCCTGGCGGAGTCCCTGAAGCTCCTGAACGCCGCCGCTCCCAACGATCAGGTGGTGAAGCTCAAGGCGTTGGAGGCCATGGCAAAAATCTCCGACGGCAAAGCAACTAAGATTATCATCCCCAGCGAAATCCAGGGGCTTGCCGGACTCGCCGCTTCCGCTAAGACGCTGCTGGAAAAGGACCCTGACACAAAATAAACATCAAAGAACCGGCGTACCTTCTGACGGGCGCGCCGGTTCTTTTTGCTTGTCTGGACGTTTCCCGCAATGCTTCCCGGATTTTTGCGGCGGTCAGGTTGGCGTTTGCGGCATTTCCCGGGATTCCGCGGCGGTCAGGTGGGGTTTTGCAGCATATCCTCCACAATTTCCACGGCGGTAACAATCATAATATCGCAGTGGGACGTGATATGCAGACGGCTTGCGGCAGAGGCAGCCTCCGAAATGCCGGGCCGGGCACGAAGAAGCTCCCCGCAGCGGCTCAGTCCTCCGAACACCTCTGTAAAGCGCTGCCGGAATTCCTTAGCCTTGGCGTAAACGGCCTTCTTTCCCTCTGTATCCCCGCCGTCTTGATGGGGATTGGCAAGGCTCAGCACCAGCACGCCCCCGCTGACGGCTCCGCAAAGCTCCTCGTGACTTCCGCCGATCCCGCCGCCGAAACCGCCCATGGCCGACATCAGCGCCTCCGGTTCCCAGCCTGCCAGATCCGCGCACGCCGCCGCTACCGACTGCGCGCAGTTGTATCCCGCCTTGTGGTACGCATACGCATTTGCACAGCGATCCATTCTATACAGCTCCTTTCCTTTTGCCTGCTCTTTGAAGTACCTGTATCTTAACATCCTGATGGAAAATGCGCAAGCGGTTTGAAGAATTTCCCCGCCATCCACCGTATTATCAGGTGAAAGGAGGGCTGTTATGACTTCGTTCGCCCTGAAAATGACCGCCGTGACCCTTATGCTCCTGGACCATATCGGACTGTATTTCCCTGCCGCGCCCGTCTGGTTCCGCTGGCTGGGCCGGGGCGCTTACCCGCTGTTCCTGTTCTGTATGGTCTGGAGTTATCAGCATACCCGCAGCCGTCAAAAATTCCTGCTCCGGCTGTACCTGATGAGCATCTTTATGACCTGCTTCGGCCTGTTCCTGGACGCCCGCTTTCCTTCTGAATGGGGTTACGGGAATCATAATATTTTCGTTCCCATGCTTCTGACCGGCGTGATTGTCAGCATCATTGAGCGGTTTCAGAAGGACTCCCGTCAGGGCCTGAAGCTGCTGGGACTGCTGGCTCTGGTGCAGCTTCTGGGCCGGATGCTGCCGGTACTCCTGCCCTTTGCCCGGAACCTCAGCGGCGACGTTCTGACGGGCTTTGTCCCCAGCCTGGCCGTGAATGAGTTCGGTTTCCCGTTCATCGCTCTGGGAACCGCTATGTATTTCCTGAAAGAAAACCAGAAACAATTCTGCGCCGTGTATCTGCTCTTTTGTCTCTGGCAGTTCAGCGCCGCCGGTACGGAAGGGCCTCAGTGGATGATGGTCCTGGCCCTGCCCCTGATGCTCCGGTTCAATGGTCAGCGCGGTCATGGCTGGAAGTGGTTCTTTTACGCCTTCTATCCCGCTCATACCGCACTGCTCTTTTTGCTTTCTGTTCAGACGTTTCCTTAAAACCGCGAGCGTTCTTCCAATAAATCCCTGATTCCTGATTCCATACAAACAACCTGCCTGCAAACATCCGCTTCCTCATTCCGCATAAATGCTATGTCTGCAAACTCCTAAGTCCAGAAAATCTAATTTCCTCTGTGTTTTCGGGCGGCGGAGGACCCAAGGCCCAACTCAATGCGGTACTTCGCCACGGTGCGCCGCGCTACATGAACGCCCTCCGATTCCAGGAGCTGCACAAGCCGGGCGTCGCTGAAGGGCCGTGCGGGGTCCTCGTCCCGTATCAAGGTCAGAATGCGCTGCTTCACCGCCTGCCGGGAGGTGCCGCTGACGGGCAGACTGCAAAAGTACCGCAGCGGATAGGTCCCCTGACGGCATTGGAGGTACTTTCCCCGAACCGCCCTCGATACGGTGGAGGGATGCAGTTCCAGATTTCCAGCCAGCGCAGAGAGCGTCATAGGAGCCAGCGCGGAGGTCTCGCCGGTGAAAAAGGGCCGCTGGACTTCCAATATCGCCTCCGCGCACCGCCGTAATGTTCCGCCACGGCGCTCCAGGCTGTCCAGAAGCCATTTTGCCTGCTGTAATTTCTGTTTCAGATAGCTTCTTGTGCCCTCTTCGTCGGATTCCTTTAACAATCGTACATAATAATCATTCACAGAAACCCGAGGCAGATAGTAGTCGTTCAGGATTACCTGCAATTTCCCTTCCAGCTCCGCTACAAAGATATCCGGCCGCACATATACTGTAACTTCCTCCGGCTGGAACGCTCTGCCGGGATGTGGGTCCAAAGCCGCAATCTCCACCGCCGCCGCCTGCACGTCCTCCAACCCAAGACCACTCTTCTGCGCAATGGCCCCGTAGTGCTTCCGGCCCAGCTCCGTCAGGTAGTTCGCCGCAATCTCCCGCGCCGCCGGACTGCCCTTCTTCCGCGTCAGCTGCAGCAAAAGGCATTCCGAAAGACTCCGCGCCCCTACCCCCGCCGGGTCCAGTCCTTGGATAACCGTCAGCGCTTTGCCTATCAGCTTTTCCGGAATTTTCAGCTCCAGCAGGCTGTCTATGTCCTCCTGCACCAGATAGCCGTCCTCGTCTACCAGCTCCGCCAGATATTTCGTCAGGGCCAGCAGCGGCTTTGGAAGACCCTTCCGGGCAAGCTGGTCACGCAGAAATGCCGCCAGTCCCTCCAGCTCCCGGTCCGCACGGCCTGGCTCGCTGATCGTTCCGTCCTCGTGGGAAAACGTCGCCCGCTGCCCTAACCCGCCGTCTATCCAGCTCGCTTGACGGCGCAGCGCTTCATATGCCTGTTCCGGCGCGTCCGATTGGTCCAGCAGCGGGTTTTCCTCCGTCATCCGACCAATGTACTCCAGCAGCTCCTGGGAGGTCATTTGCAGCACTTCCATCGACTGCATCAGCTGCGGCGTCAGTTTCAGCTCCTGCCGCAGTTCGGTTTTCAACTGTACCAGACTCATGGCAGTTTCCTTTCTTCCAGCGCCTTTTTCAGATGGCCTATGCAGATTTACAGGCCAATTCCCTCTGATTCAGACCAAAATCGCCTTGACCGCAACAGAAAGCGCTGACAGACGCACACGCTCCCAATAAACAGGGATACGGGCGTTTCTGTCAGCTTCTCTCTCTATCATACAAAATCTTTCTTTATTGCGGCAGGAAGCACGGACAGACACGCTCCCGAACACCAAAGGCGCGGGCGTTTCTGTCTGCTTTTCCTTTTCATGGACAAAAATCTTTCTTCACTGCGGCGGGAAGCACGGACAGACACGCTCCCGAACACCAAAGGCGCGGGCGTTTCTGCCGTCTTTCCTTTCCGCAGGGCCTTACTTTGTATACTTGGCGATCTTGCGGGCGGCGGTGGCCTGGGAAATGCCAAGCTCCTTTGCAACTGCCACGGTGGTTCCACAGCGCCGGTACGCGTCCCGGATGATCTGGCCCTCGTAGGCGTCCATGCGTTCTGCCAGCGTGCCGCCCTGATTCGGAATCGCTCTCTCCCCAATGTACTCCACCGGTAAATGCACCAGGTCCGCCACGGGGTCCTGCACCGTAATCACCAGACGTTCCATAAAATTCTCAAGCTGGCGGACGTTGCCGGGCCATTCGTACTGTTCCAGAAACGCCTGCAAACGGGGGCTCAGCGTCAGTTCCTTGCTGTACTCCTTGGAGAACCGGGCAAGAAACTGATGGGCCATAGGCAGGATGTCCTCCCGGCGCTGGCGCAGAGGGGGGATGTGTATCCGTATCACGTTCAGGCGGTAGAAGAGGTCTGAACGGAAGAGGCCCTTCTGCACGGCTTCCTCAAGATTCCGGTTCGTAGCCACCAGAAGACGGAAGTCCAGCTCTATCCGTTTGGTGCCGGACAGCCGTTCAATGGTCTTCTCCTGTATCAGCTGGAGCAGCTTGGACTGAATATGAGCCGGCAGTTCTCCGATTTCGTCCAGGAACAGCGTGCCTTTGTTGGCCAACTCGATTTTGCCGATCTTCCCCGCGGAGGACGCTCCTGTGAACGCGCCCTTCTCGTAGCCAAACAGCTCGGATTCTATCAGATTTTCATGCAGCACGGCGCAGTTTACCTCAATAAACGGACCGTCCGCCCGGTTGCTCATGGCGTGGATGGCCTTGGCGACCGCGCTCTTGCCTACTCCCGTCTCGCCGGTTATCAGAATATTCGCCTTGGTGTTGGCCGTGTTCTGCATCAGGGTATAGAGCCGCTGCATGGACGCGCTCTGAACTACCAGACTGGTTGAAGTGGCCCTGGCCCTCAGCTCCGCAATCTCCTCGGAGTAGTGCTGCAAGGAGTCCTGAAGATGACGGTAATTGCGCTGTATTACATTGATCTGCTCCATGGATACCGTGTTGAAGCAGACTGCGAATTTCAGCTCCCCAACGCTGTCAAACAAGGGGATTCCTACCGTCATGACGTTTTTGTGAATATGATTGATGGTCTGGGTCGCCGTGATCTTTTTCTTTTGACGGATCACCTCCGCCGTTATGCAGGGGGAAAAGGTCCCGTCCGCCTCCAGCTCAAAGGCCGAACGCCCGACGATTGACCCGTGGGCAAACCCAAAATTCCGTTCGTAACTCTCGCTCACCCGGATGATTGTCCCTTTCGCGTCGGAAAGCATCATATCGTCCGCAAGCACCAGATTGTTCTCCGGATTCACGATCTCAAACAGGCCCTGCAAGTTGATTCCATCCTCGAACAGCTCCGCAAAATTCATCTCTCCACTCAATCCCTCACCTCCGGAAGGCCGCCGTCACAGCACAAGAAAGGAACCGGAAACCCCTTCTCCACCGCTTATTCCTTTTCTCCTGTCTCTTCTCCGAAGCAATCAGCCCCAGAGCGCCGACAGCATTGGAATGACCTGCTTCTTGCGGGACATAATCTTGGGCAGGAATGCCGCGTTCTGGTCGCCGGGAATGGCAAACGCCTGCCGGATAGTCTCCTCATCGCCGATAAAAAGAAGCTGAGTGCCCTCCAGAAGCACGTCCGTAATCATGAAAATCACCGTGTTCAGGCCCCGCTCCTTCCGGATTTTCTTCATGCAGTCCATAAAATCGTCCTGCCGTTTCAAAAGACGGGCGGAATCCACCGTGGTGACCTGACTGACCGCCAAAATATGCCCCGCGATGTGAAATTCCTTGTAATCCGTCCCCAGTATCATCTCAACGGTCTTATCGTCGCTGCAGTTGGCAGAGAATATCGCGTGCCCGAGCTGGTCCAGGTCCACGTTGGCAATCCGGGCAAGACGGTTCGCCATGTCGATGTCCCGCTGCGTGCAGGTGGGCGACTTGAACATGACGGTATCCGACACAATTGCCGCCGCCATCAGGCCCGCCATCTTCTCCGTGGGCATCAGTCCCTTTTCCTGATACATCTCCGCCACAATGGTATTGGTGCTCCCAACGGCCTCGTTCCGGACATGAATCGGGTTCTTCGTCTCAATGTCGGCAAGGCGGTGGTGGTCGATAATCTCCAATATCTCCGCCTGCTCCAGTCCCACCACCGACTGTGACTTCTCGTTATGATCCACCAGCACCACCTGTTTCCGCCTGGGCCGCAGGAGATGGAAGCGGGACAGCATTCCCACCACCTTCTCCTCTTCGTCCAGAATGGGATAGGCCCGGAAGCGGCTCTCCAGGACGGTATTCTGCACGTCGTCAATATAATCGTCCAGATGGAAGCAGACCATATCCTTGCTCTTGCAGATCCGTGAGATGGGCAGGGCGTGGAAAATCATCCGCAGGGCCTGGTATGCGTCGATGGGTGTGGAGATAATGCAGGTCTGTCCCGCCGCGGCAAGGGCTTCCGGCTCCACCTCCGCCTGGCAGACGATCACGCAGTTCACCTGGAGCGCAATGGCCCGGCGTATCATATCCGGCTGGTCCCCGCAGACCACGATGCTGTCCGGCTTGGCAAAGAGCAGGTTCTCCCGGCTGACTGGGAGCGCGATGGTGACCTCGCCTTCAATGACCTCCCGGCTGCCGCTGCCCTCGTTGAGAATCTTGCCCTCCAGCACGGAAAGCAGATTGTAGACCGGAATGCCGTCCACCCGGGGGTTCCGGACGGAGGTCATATCATAGTTGGCCACGTCCCCGGCAGAAAGGGTGCCGTAGAGGGTGCCGTCCTCGTTGGCCACGGGAAGCACCGAAATTTTCCCCTTCTGCATGGCCTGCCAGCCCCGGCTGATGGTGGCCGACGCGGACAGGGTGGATACGGTGTCATAATCCAGATCACGGACCTGGGTGCGCACGTTCCGGATCAGGCGGGGCGGCTGGAATCCAAAGCGGTTCAGGACGATTTTTGTCTCGTCGCTGACCTCCCCCAGCCGCGCCGCCTGGTACTGCCGCTGACCCAGGGCGTTTTTCAGCGCCGCGTAAGCCATGGCGGATACGATCGAGTCTGTATCAGGGTTCCGGTGTCCGGTGATATAAATCTCGTCCATAGGTATCATTCCTTTCCGTCTTTGCTTTGACATCTCTATTATGCTTCAAATCTTCCGTTCTGTCAATGATTCCCATGGAAAACCGCCGTTTTTTTAACACTTTCGAAAGGATCTCACAGGCCGATCAGTTTGCCCGCAGAATGCCTCCGCCGTAGGGTGTCAGCTCCAGGCGGATGAAAAAGCCCTGGTCATGCTGGCACACCGGGCAGCTCTTCGGCGCTTGCAGGCCCTCCTGAATATGGCCGCAGTTCAGGCACATCCAGGCGCACTTCACGTCGGACACGAAAAGCTGTTCGTTCTCCAGAAGGTCCGCATAATAACGGAAGCGATTGCCGTGGGTCTGCTCAACAGCGGCGATCTGCTGGAAGCTGTTGGCGGCCTGGGCAAAGCCTTCCCGTCGGGCTGTTTCCGCAAAGCTCTTGTAGACGGGGTCGAACTCCTCATACTCGTTGTGCTGGGCCCGGCGGAGGAGCTGTTTCACGTCGTTGGTCACCTCTACCGGATAGGTGCCGTCCAGACGGATGGTGCTGCCGTCCAGCTCTTTCAGGTGGTTGAAGAAGATTTCCGCGTGCTCCTTCTCCTGATTGGCCGTGAAGGTAAAGACGGCTTCCAACACATGAAGTTGCTGCTTTCGGCATATCCCGGCCGCGAAGGTATAGCGGTTCCGGGCCTGGCTCTCTCCCGCAAAGGCCCGCATCAGATTTACCATTGTCTCGCTGTTTTTCAGTTCAGTCATTGTTTCTGCCTCCCTTTTCGTACTCTGAATGCAGTCTTTGTCATTTTACGCCCTTCTATTCCCTTCCCTTTCCCGTAAAACAGCAAAAAACAGGAGAGGACAAAGCCCCTCCCGCTGAAAAATTTTCCCGCAAAGCCCAAGCCCGTCAATCCGCCAGCCAGTGGGGAGCACATTCAGTTCCGCTGTCCACGTAGCCAACGGCCAGCTCCACACCGGGGGTCTGGGACGCCACCGCGAGGGCCTGTTTCAGGGGCAGCAGCAGGGCCGTCTCTCCTGTTGACGCGTACTGCCGGAACCGCAGCGTCAGGGCTTCCACGGACCGTCCGGAAAGGGTGGCCTCAGCCGCGCAGCCCCCGTCGGCATACCGCACCGGCACGCCCTGCATCTGACAGCCAAAGCGCAGGACCAGATTCTTCCCGTTCTCCCGGACCTCCTGCAAATACAGCGACGCCTCCCCGGGCGACAAGAGGCCATTCAGCAGCTTCGCCGTCCCCAGCACCGCTTCCTCCAGCGACGGCGTTTCCCCAGAGGCTTCGATTTTCAGGCTTCCGTCGCCGCCGCTGTTGTAAAATACCGTGCGGTCCGGCCGGATGCGCAGAGTCTGGCTGCCGTCCGCGATCAGCTCCGTGCCGTTGGACTCCAGATACCGCGTCCGGACCCTGGGATTGAACCCTATGGCCGTCAAAAGCCCGTTGGTGTCCGGAAGCGCGTCCCCCGCCGTCAGCATGGGCAGCTCCGGCGGTTCCTTAGGTAGCAGCGAGCAGGGGGCCAGGTCCGCGCCGAAGTCCAGGGCAAAGACCGCGCCGCCCTGTTCGTATTCCCCCGCCGTCTGCTGAAGACTCTCCCTTGATGCCGCCGTCCCAGCCCGCAGGTAAATTTCACCGCCGTCCCAGAGATACAGGCTGACCCCGCCCCCAACGCCGGAGAGAATCAGCCGCCGGGCCGAAATGCTTTCCTCCGCTGCCCCGCCGCCGGTCAGCATGGACAGTACCGGCAGCGGAAGGGGAGACAGAAAATCATAGTAAATCGAAGGCGCTTCCAGAGCCGCGAGAAATTCCGCTTCCGTACACTCCGCGTAATCCCGCGCCGAACCAAGGGCCTCCGCAAGACAGCGCCCCAACGGGTCCGCAAACTCCCGGTCCCCGGTGGTCATGGCGGCGGAACCGTAGCGGCCATAGGAACCCGTCACCGCTACCCGTACCGGCGCGGCCAGCTCCCCGGGTTCCGCCGCCCCAGCCGTCTGCACCGCTCCCCCCAGCGCCGACGCTCCCCGGTCTACTCCCATGCTGTAGAGCTGCGTCTGGGTAAACAGCGCCGCCGCCGTCAGTGTCAGCAGGGTTATCAGCAGATTCTGGGCCAGATTCCGACGCCCCCGGCGCTGTTCATCCATAGCGTCACCCCCGTTTCAATCGATTTTGCCTGATGGTTTTTTCTGTTCCTGAATTCCTCATTCATACCGTATAATCATTTCCGTCTCTGAGGCCGGCCCACGCAGTTCCCTAATTGTTCATAATTGGAAGAGTAAGGCGGACTGTGGTTCCGGGGCCTTTGTGGGGCGCGATGGCGATGCTCCCGTTATGCCGCTGGACGATTTCCCGCGCGATGGACAGCCCCAGTCCCGTGCCGCCGGATTCCCTTGAGCGCGCCTTGTCTACCCGGTAGAAACGGTCGAAAATCCGCTCCTGGTCCTTCTCCGGAATGCCGATACCGTCGTCCCAGACCTCAACCCATACGCTGTTTTCGCCCGTTCCCGCCGTCACCTGTATATGCCCGCCGTCGGGAGTGTACTTGATGGCGTTGCCAAGGATATTCATCATCACCTGCTCCAGACGGCTCCGGTCCCCTACAATCAGCGGAAGATGCTTTACGTCCCCGCAGGTCAGCTCATGGCCGTGCTGCTGGGCGCTGAGGGCACTGGAACGCACCACGCTCTCAATGGCCTCCGAGATGGGGAAGCGGGACAGTACGAGCTCCGCCGCGCCGCGGTCCAAACGGGAAAGGGTCAGAAGGTCCTGGACAATATGGGTCATGCGGTCCGTCTCGTTAATAATGATGTCCAGAAAGCTGTCCGCCGTGTCTCTGGGAATGGCGTCCCCCGCGTCCCGCAAGGTTTCGGCGTAGCTGCGGACGTTGGTCAGGGGCGTCCGGAGTTCGTGGGAGACGTTGGCGACAAATTCCTTCCGGCGTTCCTCGTTGCGGTGCTGTTCTGTTACGTCGTGGAGCACAATCAGCACGCCGCCCCGCTCACGGTCCGAGAAGGGGGCCAGAAAGACCTCCAGCGTCTTCTCGCCTGCCAGCAGCTCCCCCTCCGCGAAGTTGGGCCGCTGAAGCTCCAGCATTTCCTGAAAGGGGAAGAGGGTCCCGAACAGCTCTTCATACGTGTTGGCGGGCGTGATGGTCTGCTGGAGCATCGTGTTGGCGGCAGGGTTGCAGTGCATCAGGAGGCCCTCATGGGTAAAGGCAACCACGCCGTCAGTCATATGAAGGAAGAGCGTATCCAGCTTGTTGCGTTCGTTCTCCACAGCGGCAATGGTGGCCTGCAATACGCCTGCCATCTCGTTGAAGGTCCCGGTCAGCACGCCAATCTCGTCGGTGGATTCTACGGGAAGGGCGCTGTCGAAATCCCCCGCGGCTACCTTTTCCGCGCCGGCCGTCAGCTTTTCGATGGGGCCTACCATGGTCTTTGACAGCAGGAAGCTCAGCAGGACCGAAATCAGAAGCCCGATCACCAGCGCCTGCATAATAAGCTGGAAAAGCTGGCTGTTCAGTCCGGAAACGGTATCCCGGGTATCGACGATGTAGATAATAAAGGCATTGTCCCCGCCGAAAATGGGAATGGCCGCGTCCATATAATCGGCGGTCACATCGCTGATATCCCCGACCCCTGTCTCGTCCCGTCTGAGAACCGCATTCCGGGCCGTCAGGAGATTCGGGCTCTGCTCCCTTGGCATGGCGGATTCGTCGGCGGAACCGGTGAGATAGGCCCCTGTTTCGCCGTCCAGAATGAAATAGTTCCGGGTCCGGTAGTCGATGCCCAGCTTGCCCGCCGTCAGGTCCAGCAGGTCCCGGATGCGCTCCGCGCCGTTGGCCTGGGCCGCTTCTCCCCGGACCGAGGAAACGAATTCCAACTGATCCGCACCAAAAACGCTGTTGATCTGTTCATAAAAGGTGTCGGTAAAGAAGCCCGACACGCTGATGGTCAGAAACGCCCCCACTACCGCCATCAGAGACGTAATCAGCAGCAGCAGAATCAGCGTCAGTTTCATATGCAGGCTTCTGAACACAACTGGTTGCCTCCCTCTTCCTTCGTCCCTTGCTTACGCCCTGGGTCCCCGCTTTCCTTGTCAGTCCTTCGCGTCCTCCAGTTCTTTCTTCCGGAGAAGTATCCAGTCCTCCGGGTCCAGACGGAATTTCCGGAACGCGTTGTTTGCTGTGTAGCCGTAAATCATCCGGTGTTCTCGGGTCCGCTTGTTCACGATCTCAAATTCCCACATAACTTCCCCTTTCTCTCCCTTCTCTCACCCCTGTGTACATCGGATCTTCTGCCGGAAACCCCGTTTTCCTGCGGGAAGGACGGACTCTAATTCAGCGAAAAATAGTATCCAGCGCCCCGGCGGGTAAGGATAAACTGCGGGCTTGCGGGATTTTCCTCAATTTTCTCCCGCAGCCGCCGCACTGTTACATCTACCGTCCGCACGTCGTCGCCCACATAGCCGTAATTCCAGACCTGCTCCATCAAATCCACCCGGGAATAGACCTTGTTGGGATGGCTGGCCAGGAACGTCAGCAGCTCATACTCCCGCTGGGTCAGGTCGATGGCTTTCCCGGCCCGGAAGACCTGCCGGCTGTCGGTGTTGATGGAGAGATTTTCAGAAACCGGGATAGCGTCGCTGGCGGCTGTCTCTCCGGTGCGGGCGCTCATGGCGGTGCGGCGGATGTTGGCCTCTACCCGCGCCACAACTTCCCGATTGGAAAAGGGCTTTGTGATGTAATCGTCCGCTCCCAGCTCCAGTCCCCGCACCTTGTCATCCTCTTCCTCCCGGGCCGTCAGGAGAATGATCGGCACGTTATCCCCGTCCTGACGCAGGGCTTCGCAGACGTGAAAGCCGTCCATCTTCGGCAGCATGATGTCCAGCAGAATCAGGTCCGGCTTTTCTGTGCGGGCTTTTTTCAGGCCGGACTCCCCGTCGTACGCCTCCAGAATCCGATAGCCCCTGCTCTCCAGATTGAACCGCAGAATCGTTACGATTGTCTTTTCATCGTCTACTATCAGTATTGTCTTTTCTTCTGCCATATCTTCCTCTTTCCATCCGTTTCTGCCCTCAATTATGGTCAATTCCTCATTCAATCAAAGCTTCAGCTTCAGTTTTGCCATCAGCACTGCGGCTACCGTTTTCGCGTCCTGAATCTCGCCCTCCATGCAGCGGCGGACCATCTCGTCAAAGGGCACCCGTTCCACATTCAGGAATTCGTCCTCGTCAAGATGCTGTTCCTCCATATGCAGGTCCTGGGCGAGATAGAGGTACAGAATTTCACCATAGCAGCCCGGCGACGGCAGAATCTTCCCCAGCAGCTCATAGCGTCCCGGCACCGCGCCTGTCTCCTCCTTCAGCTCCCGCAGGCCAGCCGCAGCCGTGTCCTCTCCCGGATGGTCCAGCTTTCCCGCGGGCAGCTCCACCAGCGTTGTGCCGAAGGGATACCGGTACTGGGTCACTGTCAGCACGTTGTTCTCCCCGTCCAGCGCCAGCACCGCCACGCCGCCGGGATGGTCTACCACTTCACGGGTGGCCTCCGCGCCGTTGGGAAGCTCCACCGTGTCTATATGCACATTCACAATATGGCCCTGAAATATTTCCTTCCGGCTGAGCCGCTTCTCTGTCAAATCCATTCTGCACGCCATCCTTTCTTTCACTTGGCCGTTCTGTAACTGAAATTATACCACATCTGCCAGAAAATGCAAAGATTTATCCCAGCCCCAAACGCTCCCGGACCGCCAGCACCGCGCAGGACAGCAGAAGCAGCGTCAGGGCCGTCTGTCCCCAGAGCAGGCTGTAGGAAATTGCTTTCTGATCCCGGCGTCTCCCGGCGGCTGTGGAAGCCAGAACGTACAGCGACACAAGGCTTCCCAGGATTGCAATGCCGTCCGCCGCCGCAAGCCAGCCCATCGCCGACGCGCCCAGATACACCAGGAAAATCAGCCCTGTTCCTATGGCTCCCGCGTTCATTTGCCGGGGCGTACGCAGAAAAAATTTACTCATATTCGATCACCTTTTCAATATCCGTTCACAATCACATCCAGAATCTTCCCCGCTATGGTCCCCGCCACGCTGTTTCCGCCGCCGCCATGCTCTACCAGCACCACAAAGGCATACGGCGCGTCCGGATTCCGCAGAAAGCCCGCAAACCACGCGTGAGGACTTCCTTCGCCCACCTCCGCCGTGCCGGATTTCGCGCACAGGTCCATATTCGGGAAACGCTCCGCGCCGTAGGTCTTCGTTACGTTCTCCGACAGCAGTTCCGCCAGCTTTTCCGCCGTGCCGCTCTTTACCAGCGTGCCGGTCTGACGGGTCACGCGGGGCAGAGCGGGCAGAAGTCCTTCCGTTTTCAGAATCAGGTATGGCCTTGCCGCTTTTCCACCGTTGGCAATGGCCCCCATGTAGACCATCAGCCCGCAGGGGTTCACCAAATCCTGATCCTGTCCGACTCCCGCCCAGGCAAGCCGGTTCTCTGTCATGCCCTCCCAATTGAAGGAGCCTTTCGCCGTGGGCAGGCCGTCCAGATCATAGCTGGCCGTCAGTCCCGCCTGCTCCGTAGCCTCTGACAGAGCTTCCGTACCCAGGGCTACGGCAATCTGCGCAAAGGCTACGTTGCAGCTGTTGGCAAAGGCGTCGCCAATGTGCTGTTCCCCGTGGGTCCCGGAACAGGTGATGGTCTCCCCGTTGATGATCGTGGAACCGGAACAGGTCCAGGTGCGGGATTCCAGGTCCGGGATGTTCTCCAGCGCCGCCGCCAGCGTTACCGTCTTATACACCGAGCCGGGGGTGAATGCCGCTGACAGGAAGCGATTCAGGTACGCGCCTTTGTAACGGTCGTTGGTCTCAATATCATCTGGGACGTTCAGGGGGTCGTAGGTGGGGGAGGATACCATGCAGAGGACCTCGCCGGTTTTGTAGTTGTACACCGCCGCGGTCCCTGCCCTGCCGTTCAGCGCCTGCCATGCCTCGTAGTTGTACCGGGCGTCTATGGTCAGATAGAGGTTCCGCCGGCTTCCGGATGCTCCTGTAAACAGATTCCAGCCCGTCAGCTTGTTGGCAAAGGCGTTCAGAGCCCCTGTGCCGATGCTGCCCTGCAAGTCCCCTACCGCGTGGAGGGTCGCCTTTCGCACGCCCTCGCTGTCGTAATAGGTCCGCTTGCCGTTTTCCGTTATGTCGGACAGAATGTCTCCGTCTCTGTCCAGCACCGCGCCTGTCATCAGCACGCCCTCCGTGTTGTACAGATGCCGGTTGAATGCCGCTGATACCCATTTGCCGCCTTGGGTTACATAGCGGACCAGAAACAGACCCAGTCCCGCCGCCAGTACCAGAGCCAGTATCGCGCAGACCATCGCCCGCCGTTCTACTTTTTTCACAGCCTTCCCTCCCTTTGTCAAGAGCTGCCTGCCATCACTTCGGCGCTTCTTTTCTTTTTTGAAGAGAGCAAGAGAAAAGAAGCAAAAGAAAAGAAAAACCCTTTAGCGAAAAAGAATTAAAGTTCCTTTGTTTGAAACAGTTCTTCAAATGAACGGCAGTAATAATCGGCTATCCGCTGCATCTCGTCCTGGTCGTTCTCGGCGGAGGGATCGTAGACGGCCGCCACCCGGAAACCGGCGTTCTTGGCGGTCTTTACGGCGTGGAGGGCGTCTTCAAATACCACCGTGTCCTTTTTGTTGGAGCGCAGCCGTCGCAAGGCCCGTTCGTAGACCTCCGGACCCTGCTCCTTCCCCTGGCCGGCTTCCTCACAGGTCACTATGCCGCGAAAATAGCCGTCCAGTCCCGCCTGCTTCAATGCCGCTTCCGCAAGAGGCCGGTCCGTCGCTGTAGCAATGTACATCCAGACGCCCTCCATTTTCAGAATCGACAGGCTTTCCTTGACTCCCGGCTTCGCCTTTACCTCGTGGCGGTAGAAGCGCTCCACCCGGTCCCAGGTTTCCTGTATCAGAACCTCCAGCGGCTCAGACAGCTTGCCGTATTCCTTGCACCACGCCGTTCCTTCCTGTAGATTCAGCGGCTTCATGATCTCGTCCAGGTCCTCGGGCGGCGTGATTCCATGGCGTTCCAGAAGCCCCCGGCCAAGGCTCCTCCACATCCCCATGGAGTCGATCAGCGTGCCGTCCATATCAAATATCGCGCTTTGCAGTCTCATGTCGTTTCCTTCCTTCTTCTTTTGTCAGGCAGACCCGGGTCCATTCCGTCAGAGTGTCTATCTGCTCCGGCGTATGGAACCAGTGCTCTCCCTCCGTTACCGTCAGCCCCGCATGGAACCGCGCCGCGAATCTGTCCACAGTCTCCCGGCGAATCAAAGCGTCTTCCCGGGCATAGAGGATTTCCGTGGGGCACTCCCAGCGGCGGACGGCGTGTTCTTTCGCATAGCAGAAATACTTCCAGGAGAGGGTCTGGCCAAAGTCTGTAGGGATTTCACCCTCACGCTCCAGCCGGTCCGCCGTAACGCCTGCCCAGGACATCATATCCGAAATCAGCGCCGCCATATCCAGCACCGGCGAGACAAATAAGGCCCGGTCCGGCGGCTGGACTCCCAATGCCAGCATCCCAAACCACGCGCCCAGACTCTCGCCCCGCAGTCCCAGCCAGCGCCACCGGGACCGTGCCCATGCCGCCGCGCTCTGTATCTCCGGCACAGCCTGCCAGGGTACACAGAGGGCATCCTGTCCCACGCGCTCCCCGTGCTCCGGCAAATCCAGACTTACCGCCTGCGCGCCATGCTCCTCCGCCAGCGCCGCAAAGCCCTCCGCGTCTTCCTTCCGTCCGCCCTGCCCGTGGACGCAGAGCCAGACCCGGTTCGACGCGGCCCCCCATACAATGGCCGGCACGCCCTCTATCTCCGTCCTGCTTCTGTTCATGGATTCCACTCCTTTACAATGCCCTATTCTAGCACATCCGGCCCCCCTTCCGCAAGTGGTACCCTTTCCCGCTTCCGCTTCACGGCAAAATTAGCGCTTTACTTTTTGCGGCGACTTTGATAAACTATACTCCGCGTATAAACAAAAGAAAAAGGAGCGCTATCATGCAGACAGAATTTTCACGTACCCTGTCTCTCCTGCGTCAGGAACGGGGCGTCAGTCAGCGGACCGCGGCGGGTGAACTGGGGATCTCTCAGGCCCTGCTGTCCCATTATGAGAACGGCATCCGGGAACCGGGCCTTGCCTTTGTGGTGCGGGCCTGCGATTACTACAACGTCTCCGCGGATTACATCCTGGGCCGTACCCTGTCCAAGGAGGGCAATATGCTGACGGAACAGGATATCCTGAACGCCGCTGAACCTGGCAGCGACCTCCGGGGCAGCGTGCTGGCTACCTTACAGAGCAAACTGATTTCAGGGGCCGTCAGCGTTCTGTTCGAGCTTCTGGGAAAGACCGGGAACAAAGATGCCATCAACGCCGGGGCCGCTTGCCTGGGCGATACCCTCTATCAGCTCTACCGGCGGCTTTACCGGGCTTCCGGGTCCAATGAGAGCTATTTTGCACTGCCCGCCGCCGCATGGGAAATCGGACTGGAGGACGCGGACCGGAAACTTCAGGAACACCGCTTTGCCCGCACCCTGGAGACTGTAAAGCAGGAGGAAATCCCGGATCTCTCTGACGCCGCCATCAAAAAGGCCTGCCCCGGCCGCTGCCAGAGCCTGACCCAGGTCCTCAGCACCGCCGACGCGCGCCTCAGCGAACTGGCCAAGCAGGATTAATATGAATTTTCAGACTTTGGCTTTTTTGGCCTTTCTCGCACTGACTGTAACCGGGTGCCGTCTGGCGGGACGATTTCGCCGGGACGCGGGGCTGATTCTCCTGAACGCCGCTTCCCTCTTTTTCTGCGTGCAGGGCGGCGGCTGGAAAAGCGTTTTCGTCCTGGCATTGGGCGCCGTGGTCTCTGCCGCCGCGGTACGGAAAGCTGTGACTCAGGCTGCGGCGGTTCCATTGGGCGCGGCTGAACCTGTGGATTCCGTGGACCGGCGGTGGCTGATTTTAGCGGCGGTCTGGCATCTGGGGGTGCTGGCCGTCTTCAAGTACGCTGGCTTCTTTACCGGCGGCGCGGTCTCCGTCGGATGGGTCCCGTTGGGCTTGAGCTTCTTTACCTTCCAGCAGCTTTGGCTCCTGAAGGAAGTCGCAAACGGCTTTTCTCCCGCCTCCTGGACCTTTCTGCCCCTTTACGCCTTCTTCTTTCCCACTTTGGTCTCCGGGCCGATTCTCAAGCCCCAGGCGTTCTTCCCCCAGCTTCAGGACGGCAGGTTTCTTCAGCCCTCCGGGCGGGACGAGGCGGCGGGATTGTACGCCATCGCCATAGGCTCCGCCAAAAAGGTCCTTCTGGCCGACAATCTGGGCGTGATCGTGGACAACGGCTGGAATCGCCTGGAAGACCTGAGCGCCCCCGCCGCCTGGCTGGTGATTCTGGGCTATACCTTGCAGCTCTATCTGGATTTCTCCGGTTACTGCGACATTGCTTCCGGGGCGGCGCGGCTTCTGGGACTGCGGCTGCCGGTGAACTTCAACTCCCCTTACCGCAGTCTTTCCGTGGGCGAATTCTGGAAGCGCTGGCATATCACCCTGACCTCCTTTCTCCGGGAATGCCTCTATTTTCCGCTGGGGGGAAGCCAGAAGGGAACTGTCCGGACCTGCGCGAACATCCTGACCGTCTTTTTGCTCAGCGGACTGTGGCACGGCGCGGGCTGGACCTTCCTTGTCTGGGGCGGACTGCATGGTCTGGCTCAGATCGCTGAACGTCTCTGGGGTCGGGAACGGCTTCCGGCAGCTCTGCGGTGGGCTTTGACCTTCGCCTTTGTGAACCTGGCCTGGGTCTTCTTCCGCGCGCCGGACCTGGGTGCCGCTCTGAAACTCCTGAACACCGCCCTGACCGCTGACTTCCGGCCTCCGGAAAGCTGGCTGGCGGAGGGTCTGCTGTCCAAGGAAGCCTCCGCCCTGCTGCTGCTCTTCCCCCGGCTGAATACGGCGGCCCTGCGCATCGGAGCCGTGTTCGCAGGGGCGCTGACGGTCTCCTTCTGGCCCCGGAACGCCGTGGGGGAAATGGATTCCTTCCGGCCAACTGTCTGGCGGCTGGTCCTGCTGACCCTGGCAGCGGCGTGGACAGTCCTGTCCTTCTCCGGCGTCACTACCTTCATTTACTCCAACTTCTGAGGAACTGCCATGGATACATTCGACAAGAACTGCCGCCGGTGGGCCAGGAGATTCCTTGCGGCGGTACTGGCCCTGCTGGCCCTCTGCGCCGGAATCGTATATGCCATTGACCCCTGCCTGTACTACCGGATGCCTGAAAACTGGAAGCCTGTCTTTTTCAATGAACGCTACCAGTCCGCCGGGATGATAAAGCATATTCCTGCGGAAACCGTCCTGATGGGCACGTCTATGGTCGCCAACATCCGTCCCAGCGCGGCGGCGGAGGCCTTTCACAGCACTGCTCTGCGCATCACCATTCCGGACGGCTATTTCAGTGAGTTCGATCAGGCCGCGGACCTCCTTTTCCGTGCCCAGGACCCCAAACGGCTGGTCTTCTGCCTGGATATGAACACCCTGATCCGGGACCCTTCCGGCGTGACGGGGGCTATGCCTGCCTGCCTCTACGACCGGAATCCCTTTAACGATGCGGAATACCTTCTGAATAAAGACACGCTGTATTACAGTCTTTACGTCCTTCTGGCCAACGGCTGGGGCGGCGGGCAGGACCTGGACGAGAGCTTCCTTTGGAATGACGGAACCGTGTGGGAGCGTTATGAAGCCCTGCGGACCTACCGGCGGCCGGATCTGTCGGAGACCGTTCAGCCTGACGACGCCTACCTTGCCAGCACGGACGAAAATCTCTCCGTTCTGACCGGCTGGTTTCAGGCCCACCCAGATACCGAATTCATCGTCTATTTCGCCCCCTACAGCATCCTCGCCTGGGACCGCGCCACTCGACGGGGTGAACTGGGCGCACGCTTCGCCGCTCTGGAACGGGCCTGTCAAACCTTGACCGCCTTCGAAAACGCTTCCCTTTACGCGCCCCTCTTTGACCGGGAAATCGTGGAAAATCTGGACAATTACTGCGATTACATCCACCATTCCGGCGAGGCGGGACGGCTGGTCCTCCAGAAAATCGCCGCCGGAGAGCATCGGATTACCGCCCAGAATTACGCCTCTGTCCTCTCTGACTGGCGGCAGTTCGTCACCAGCTACGATTACCTCTCCATCTGGGACGACGACTTCTTCGCCCGCTGGAACGCTGCCCATGACGCGCCGCCTGTCTGGTGGGGCAATCCTTAGGGCGTTGGGAATCTGTCGGGCCCGGCGGAGCGTGCCATCCAGTCAGCCGGGTACTGTTCAATCCAAAGGGCTGCGCCGGTTGGGAAATGGTGGGTCAGGAAGTTGTCTGGTCCGGAGGTCTGGCGATTTGCATTGCGTCTCCACTCAAACAGCATGGGGTGTTTAGGAGTTTTCCACATTTTCCACAAAATTTTCGACAATGGGGGGAAAGGGCATGATAAAAAAGCTGCGGCTGAAATTTGTGGCCGTCTGTATGGCGATGGTTACGGCGATTCTGTCAATGGTCCTGTTCTCCGTTTACACCGCCGTGGAACGCAATGTGGAGGAATTAAGCCGTCAGGTCCTGCGACGGGTCATTGAGGACAGCGGCCTGGGACGCGCTCCAAAAGAATACGGGCTGGAATTCGGCGGCGACCGGGTTTTTCTGCCTTACTTTACCGTCAGCGTCCTCCGGGGAGGCGGGACCGATACCGCTTATGTCACCGGGGGGACCTATGACAATCTGGAGAATACCGAGGCACTTTCCGCAATCCTCCTGGACTGCCTGAACCAGCAGCTTCCTGAGGGCGTTGTGAAGTCCTACGGCCTGCGCTACCTCCGGCGGGACAACGGGCCTTATGTCAAGCTGGCCTTTGTGGACATGACCCTGGAACAGGCCATGCTGCAGGATATGATGCGCTCCTATCTCTTCATTGCCGTCCTTGCCTTTCTGCTGCTTCTGGGCGTCTCGGTCCTTCTTGCCTGGTGGACCACCCGGCCTGTGGAACGCGCCTGGAAACAGCAGCGTCAGTTCCTTTCCGACGCCTCCCACGAGCTGAAAACGCCTCTGACCGTCATCCTCTCCAACGCCGAGCTTCTGGAAGCCACCCCTATGGACGAACGGCCCTCCCGCTGGACAGACAACATCCTTTCCGAGGCCCGGCAGATGAAAAACCTGGTGGAGGAAATGCTGACCCTGGCCCGGGCGGACAATATGACCCATACCGTGACGCTTTCGGAGGTCAGCCTGTCCGACGTGGCCGAGGACTGCGCCCTTGCCTTTGACCCCGTGGCCTTTGAAGCCGGCAAACATCTTGCGGAAGCCCTCTCGGAAAACGTCATGGTCTTCGGCGACCGGGACCGCCTGCGGCAGCTCGTCTCAATCCTCCTGGACAACGCGATTAAGTACGGCGCCCCCGGCGGGACCATCACCCTCTCCCTCCAGACCAGCGACCGGCAGGCAAAACTCACGGTCTCCAATCCCGGCCCCCCTATCCCGCCTGAACAGCTCCGCCGCCTCTTCCAACGCTTCTACCGCGCCGACGCTTCCAGAGGCGAACAGTCCGGCTTCGGTCTGGGGCTGAGCATCGCCGCCGTCATTGCCCAGGAGCATAGGGGGTCTCTGCGGGCTGAAAGCGATCACGTCTCAACGCGCTTTATCTTTACCCTGCCCCTCCGGAAGTGAAGCGGTGTAAAAACAGTGTGCATTCCGTTTTCGTTCGCTTTACCGTCACTCTGCCCCCCGGAACGAACCAGCGCATAGAAAAACAGCCCGTCAGACAGTTCTGCCCGACGGGTTGTCTGTTTTTTGTCCGCAAGCCCGGAAGCGTCAGAAGGCCACCTTCATCAGGAGGGCTACCACGCAGAGAATCACCGCGCAGGGTACATAGACGTAGCGGCCCAGGCTGTACCAGACCGTGCCCGGAGCCTTTTTCGCGCCATGGCTTACCTCGTCCAGCAGGTCCTCTTTCCGCATAACCCAGAACCAGGACACTGCACCCAACGTCGCGCCGATGGGGATAATGTAGATGGACACGATATCCATCCAGGGACCCCATTTGAAGATTGGCTCCATGTTCAGGCCAACGCCCAGGCAGATCACACACAGCAGTATCAGCATCACGTTCCGCTTCAGCCGGGGGAACCGATGGAGCAGGGATTCGCCTACCGCTTCAAACATATTTTGCAGAGAGCTGACCCCCGCGAAAACCATGGCCGTATACAGAATAATCGCGAACAGCCGGCCCAGAGGAATATCCTGCAAAATCCGTGGCAGGGTGACAAAGAGCAGAGACGGTCCCGCGCCCACATCCAGACCGTAGGCAAAGCAGGCGGGGATAATCACCAGCGCGGCAACCATGGCGGCAATCGTGTCAAAAACCGCCGTCCGGATTGCCAGCGCCTTGACATCCTCCTTCGAGTCCAGATACGCGCCGTAGACAATCATACCGCTGCCGGTGATGGAAAGAGAGAAGAACGCCTGTCCCATGGCCCATACCCAGACCATCGGGTCCAGAAGCTCTTCCCATCGGGGGGTGAAAATATACCGGTAGCCCTCCGCCGCGCCGGGAAGCATGGAGACGCGCACGGCCAGAATCGCGAATATAATAAAAAAGAGGGGCATCATGACTTTGTTCGTCCGTTCAATGCTGCTGGCTCCCAGAAGAAGCGTTAAAAGGGTGCCCACTACCACAATCACATGGAAGGGTATGACAGAGTAATCCGTCAGGGAAAAGCTCTCAAACCATTGGGCGGTATCGGCGGTCATAAGGCTTCCGCTGAGGGAACCGGCAAAGGCTTTCAGCACATAGGCAATGATGACGGCGTAACCCAGGGCAATGCACATGGAACCCGCCAGCGGCAGCCAGCCCAGAAGTCCGCCCGCCTGTCCCAGTTCCTTCCTGCGGGTGGCCCAGGCCATATGATACGCCCCCAGGGTTCCCGTTCTGGCCCGGCGCCCTGCCGCATATTCCGCCGTCAATCCTACCGTGCTGAACAGCGCTATGAATATCAGATACGCGATCAGGAACGCGCTCCCGCCATTGCTCCCCATCTTCGCCGGGAATCCCCAGACGTTCGCCATCCCTACGGCAGAGCCGACCGCTGATAGTACAAAGCCCCAGCTGCTGCTGAATTTCCTGCCCTTACTCATGAGTGTTCCTCCCTCTGGTTTCTTTCTGGCCAAAGTCAACAGAAAAGCGCCTTGGTTTTGACGCTTCCTGAGTCTGTCTTTAGCAATTTAAATCCATTATATACGCTCCCGTCCCCGCCGTCAACCTTAATTGTACACAGCCCTTGTACAAATATGAAGTTTTTATGGACAGAACCGGCTGTTTCCCGCTCCAAATCCCTTTTGACGGCTTCTGGTCAGCTGTCCTTTTATGGGAGGGCAGGCCGGAACAGATGGAGACCTGGAAGAACTGCCGGCTTCCATACAGAGGACGCGGGCTGGAAGAGGCGGGAGTCTATATTTCATAGGGGGGATATGGGTTGAACGCAATTCCTTCCGTCTCCTTCGCTGGTTTTTTGCCTGACGCCGCTTTTGCTGAAACAGAATTGAAAAAATTTTCCGGTTGGACTACTTTGGGCCTACACAAACGGGCAGGGCTTGTGGTATAATGAGGCAATCAGGGCGGAAGACCCCCGAGCCGCCCGTGAATACAAAGGAGGTACAAGCATGAGGAAAAAACTTTTGTCCCTGCTGCTGGCCCTGGCTATGATGCTCTCTTTGACCATCCCTGCCAGCGCGCTGGATGACGTGGCTGAAGGCACCATCGTCATCCTCCACACCAACGACGTACACGGCGCTATTGCCGGATACGCCAAGGCTGCGGCTTTGAAGGCGGCTTACAAGGAGGCGGGCGCGGAGGTCCTGCTTCTGGACGCCGGCGACTTCATTCAGGGCGATCCCACCGTCAGCGTCTCCCAGGGCAAAACCGCCGTGGAACTGATGAACCTGGCCGGCTACGACGCAGCCACCATCGGCAATCATGAGTTCGATTACGGTTACGCCAACTTCCAGGAGATTGCCAAGGACGCCAAGTTTCCCATCGTCTCCGCCAACGTTATGCTGGATGGCAAGGTTGAAAGCGCCCATACCATCCTGACTACCGAGAGCGGAAAGAAAATCGGCGTCTTCGGCCTGACCACTCCCGAAACCGCTACCAAAGCCCATCCCGCTAAGATCAAGGGCGTGACCTTCGCCGCCGGTCAGGATATGTTCGACATCGCTCAGAAGGAAGTCGACGCCCTGAAAGCCGAGAAGTGCGATTATATCGTCTGCCTGGGCCATCTGGGAATTGACGACGAGTCCGAGGGCAACCGTTCCTTCGACCTGCTGGAAAAAGTCGAGGGTATTGACGTGTTTATCGACGGTCACTCCCATTCTACCCTGGAAGAGGTCAAGGAAGCTACCGACGGCCTGCAACTCAAGACCAGCCTCACCTCCACCGGCACCAAGCTGGCCAACATCGGCGTGGTTACCATCGCTCCCGACGGCGAGATTTCCCTTGAGAACGTCGCCACCGAGGGCCTTGAGGAAGACAGCGCCATCGCAAAACGCGCCGCCGAAATCCAGAAGCAGATTGATGACGATTACGGCGCGGCGTTCGCAAAAACCGAAACCGTCCTCAATGGCGAGAAGGACCCCGGCAACCGTACCGAGGAAACCAACCTGGGCGACCTGATCACTGACGCTCTTGTCTGGGGCGCGGAAAAGAACGGCGAATCCGTAGACGCGGCCATCACCAACGGCGGCGGTATCCGTGCGGCGATCAACGAGGGCGATATCACCAAGAAGGACGTGAACACCGTTCTGCCCTTCGGAAACACCCTGAGCATCGTCAAGGTCACCGGCGCGGAACTGCTGGAAGCCCTGGAAGCCTCTACCTTCTCTACCCCGACTGCTGTGGGCGGCTTCCCCCAGGTCAGCGGCATTACCTTCAAGATCAATGCAAACGCTTCCTTTGACGAGGGCGATCTCTATCCTGGCTCTACCTATCATAAGCCCGCCAGCATCAAGCGCGTGACCATTGAGACTGTCGGCGGCGAACCCTTCGACGAAAAGGCTACCTACGCCATCGCAACCAATGACTTTATGGCCGCCGGCGGCGATACTTACTACGCTTTCTCTGCCGCTTCCGTGAACTACGACCTGGGCATTCCTATGGACGAGGTTCTGATGGACTATATCAAGGACGAGCTGAAGGGCGTTGTCACCGCGGACGCTTACGGTGAGCCTGCCGGTCGGATCACCATCGACAAGGCCGCGGAAGCTCCCGCTCCAGAACCCGCTCCCGCTCCGGAACCCGCTCCCGCTCCGGAACCCGCTCCCGCTCCGGAACCCGCTCCCGCTCCGGAACCCGCTCCCGCCGCTGGTACTTATACCGTCAAGTCCGGCGACTGCCTGTGGCGTATCGCAAAGCGTGTCTATAATGATGGAACCAAGTGGCAGATCATCTACAAGGCCAACACCAAGATTCTGAAAAACCCTGACGTACTCCAGATTGGCCAGGTCCTGACCATCCCCGCCGCCTGATTCCCCTGCAATATCAAAGGGACGCACTCATTAACCCGGGTGCGTCCCTTTTCCTGTCTTGTATCGATTGTCTCCGCGTTCCGGAATAATGGCCCGGCCTCAATTCCCTGTGAGCAGATTCAGCAGCGGTTCAAAGTCCACGCCTTCCCGCAGCGGCAGGTCCTGGGCTACCGTCCGCAGGGCGCAGGCATGAATGAACTCCACCGCCTGTTTCGCCGCCTCCGGAAGGGTCTTGTCTTGTAAGAGCGCGCCGGTCAACACGCTGGCAAACACGTCTCCGGTGCCGTGGAGGGGATGGGCGACAAAATCGGTCTGAACGGCTTCCGTCTTTCCGGTACGGGCGTCAAAACACATGGCTCCCGTTTTTCCCGGTGACAACGAGGCTCCCGTCAGCGCTACCGAACGCCGCCCGCCCATGCTCAGGTCCTCCACAAGCTGCCGCAGGCTGTCCGGACCCGCGCTTGTCCCGACTCCAGGCAGGCTTTCGTAGGGACGGCCCAGAAGAAACGCCGCTTCCGTCAGATTGGGCGTGATCACATCCGCCAGCGCTGACAGACGGCACATCCCTTCACACATCTCCGCCGTGTACGTCTGGTAGGCCCGGCCGTCATCGCCCATTACCGGGTCAATCACCACAATGGTATTTTTCCGGCGAAACGTGTATATGAAGTCCTCCACCACCCCGATCTGCCGGGCGCTCCCCAGGAAACCGCTGTAAATGGCATCAAACCGCAGGTCCAGCGACTGCCAGTGGGCCGTGACCTTCGGCATCTCACGGGTCATGTCCAGAAACGTGAAGCCTTCAAAGCCGCCGGTGTGGGTGGACAGGAATGCCGTGGGCAGCGGACAGCATTGGACCCCCATGGCAGATAATATCGGGATGGCTACCGTCAGGGAACAGCGGCCAAATCCGGATAAATCGTGTATCGCGGCCGCTCTGGGCGTTGGCATGGCCGTTTCCTCCTTCTCTTTTTTTATCTTTTTTATTGTACCGCGATTTTTCCTGTTGTTCAAGACCTGAAACTGTGCTATACTATAAAATTATAGCGGCTGTGTCCAGTGCGGGGAACCCTTCCCGTATCCGCGGCGCGGTCTCGTTATGCGGGTATGACGGAATTGGCAGACGTGCAGGATTTAGGTTCCTGTGCCGCAAGGCGTGTGGGTTCGACCCCCACTACCCGTACCATATCCAGCTGGCACACTGTCTTCTTTTGCCTCTTTTCTGCTATGGGCTGGAATCATTTCCTCTGGGCAGACGTTCGGGAGCTTTTCTCGGACGTCTGTTTTTCTGCTCCAGATTGCACAAAATTGCCCTTTTCATAGCCCCAGGGCCCGTCTGGCTATGATTTCCTGCACATAACCTCAGGAAAGCTCCGCATTGTGCAGTTTTTCTAATTTTTTTCTTGCATTTCCTCCGTCCATTGTGAATTGTGCAAAAAAAATTATGAATATATCGTTAAAAATTCATCTTGTATTTTTCCCTGTTTTCCATTAGACTGGAAATTACTTGGAGAACCTGTCGCGGAGCGGCGGTCCTCCGGGTTTGGCAAAATTGGAATTTGGAAAAGAAAAGGAGAAGTTTGTTATGAAGAAAGCACTTTCGCTCCTGCTCACCCTGGTGATGGTCCTGAGTCTGGCTGCCTGCGGCGGAAAGGAATCCGATACCTCCGCGCCTCCCCCCGCCGAGGGCGATTCCTCCACCTCCGCGCCTCCCGTGGAATCCGGCGATGTGGCCAACAAGGACAAACCCTTGGTCTGGTTCAACCGCCAGCCCTCCAACAGCTCTACCGGCGAATTGGATATGACCGCCCTGAGCTTCAATGAGGATACCTATTATGTGGGCTTTGACGCCAATCAGGGCGCGGAGCTCCAGGGTCAGATGATTCTGGATTACATCACCGCCCATATCGACGAGATCGACCGGAACGGCGACGGCGTGATCGGCTACGTCCTGGCCATCGGCGATATCGGCCATAACGACTCTATCGCACGTACCCGGGGCGTCCGGAAGGCCCTGGATACCGCCGTGGAAGAAAACGGCAGCATCAAGAGCGACGCCGTGGGCATCAACGCCGACGGAAGCGCCTCCGCTGTCAAGGACGGCAAACTGACCATCGGCGGCAAAGAGTACACCGTCCGGGAACTGGCCTCTCAGGAAATGAAGAACTCCGCAGGCGCTACCTGGGACGCTGCTACCGCGGGTAATACCATCAATACCTGGGTGTCTACCTTCAACGATCAGATCGATATTGTGGCCTCCAATAACGATGGTATGGGCATGGCTATGTTCAATACCTGGTCCAAGGAAAACAAGGTGCCTACCTTCGGTTATGACGCCAACAGCGACGCCGTGGCCGCAATCGCTGACGGATACGGCGGAACCATCAGCCAGCACGCCGACGTTCAGGCTTATCTGACCCTCCGGGTGCTCCGCAATGCCCTGGACGGCGTGGACATCGATTCCGGCATCGGCACCGCAGACGACGCGGGCAACGTCCTCAGCAACGACGTGTTCAAGTATGTGGATTCCGAGCGGTCTTATTATGCCTTGAACGTGGCCGTTACCGCTGAGAATTATCAGGATTTCACCGACGCTACCAAGACCTACGCGCCCGTTTCCAATCAGCTGGACGCAACTGCCCATCCCACCAAGAGCGTGTGGCTGAATATCTACAACGCCGCGGATAACTTCCTCAGCGCTACCTATCAGCCCCTGCTCCAGAATTATGACGACCTGCTGAACCTGAACGTGGAGTATATCGGCGGCGACGGTCAGACCGAGGGCAATATCACCAACCGTCTGGGCAACCCCAGTCAGTACGACGCTTTCGCCATCAATATGGTTAAGACTGATAACGCGGCTGCTTATACCGGCCTGCTGAGTCAGTAATTCCCGGCGGCTAAGGCGGACAGTCAATAGTCAACAGGGGAGAGCGGATTCTCCAGCCGGAGATGAAACTCTCCCCATCCCTTATTTTCGATACGGCAAATCTGTATAACAGGAGAAAACGCGTATGGCTGATGCAAAAAGCGATATCGTCCTCTCTATCCGCGGTATGAGCAAGTCCTTCGGGCGGAACCGGGTGCTTGACCATATCAATCTGGATTTGAAGCGGGGTTCCGTCATGGGCCTGATGGGGGAAAACGGCGCGGGAAAGTCCACCATGATGAAGTGCCTCTTCGGAACCTACCAGAAGGACGAGGGAAAGATTTATCTGGCTGGGAAGGAAATCAGCTTCTCCGGCCCTAAGGACGCCCTGGAAAACGGCATCGCTATGGTGCACCAGGAGCTGAATCAATGCCTGGAGCGCAATGTGGTGGATAATCTGTTCCTTGGGCGCTACCCTACCAATTCCATGGGCATGGTGGATGAGGGCAGTATGAGGAAAACCGCCGCTGAACTCTTCCGTAAACTGGGTATGACCGTAAACCTGAGCCAGCCCATGCGAAATATGTCCGTCTCCCAGAGGCAGATGTGCGAGATTGCTAAGGCGATTTCCTATAACGCCCAGGTGATCGTTCTGGACGAGCCTACTTCCTCCCTGACCGTGCAGGAGGTGGAAAAGCTGTTCGAAATGATGCGGATGCTTAAAGAGCAGGGAATCTCGCTGATCTATATCTCCCATAAGATGGACGAAATCTTTGAAATCTGCGACGATATCTCCGTGCTGCGGGACGGCAATCTGGTGATGACCAAGAGCGCGCAGGAAACCAATATGAATGAGCTGATTGCCGCCATGGTGGGCCGTTCCCTTGAGAGCCGCTTCCCGCCGGTGGACAATACGCCCAGAGCGCCAATCTTGTCTGTGCAGCACCTGTCCACCAAATTCGCACCCTACCTCCAGGACGTGACCTTCGATGTGCGGGAGGGCGAGATTTTCGGGCTTTACGGTCTGGTGGGCGCCGGGCGCACGGAACTGCTGGAAACAATCTTCGGCGTCCGTACCCGGGCTTCCGGACGGGTCTATTTCAGAAACAAGCTCATGAATTTCAACAGCGCAAAAGAGGCCATCGAGCACGGCTTCGCCATGATTACCGAGGAACGGAAGGCAAACGGCTTGTTCCTGAAATGCGATCTGACCTTCAATACCACCATCGCAAATCTGGAGCAGTACAAAGCCGGGCCCGTCCTCTCTGACGCTTTGATGGTCAAGGCGACCAATAAGGAAATCAAGACCATGCACACCAAATGTATGGGGCCTGACGATATGATTACCAGTCTCTCCGGCGGCAATCAGCAGAAGGTCATCTTCGGGAAGTGGCTGGAACTGGCGCCGCAGCTCTTTATGATGGACGAACCCACCCGTGGAATCGACGTGGGCGCGAAGTACGAAATTTATGAGCTGATTATCAAGATGGCAAAGCAGGGAAAAACCATTATCGTCGTCTCCTCGGAAATGCCGGAAATCCTGGGCATTACCAACCGGATCGGCGTGATGTCCAATGGCCACCTTTCCGGTATCGTCAACACGGCGGAGACCAATCAGGAAGAACTCCTGCGGCTCAGCGCGAAATATTTGTAACAGGGGGGAAATCGTACTATGGCGGATACTACAAAAATTCTTACCGCAGAGCAGGAACGAAAGCTTCGCCAGCCCATTGACGAGTATGTCGGCGGTATTCAGGAGTCCATCAACCAGCTGCGCAAAGACGGCACGGACAGAGTCATCGAGATCCAAAGCGCGCTGAATAACCTCAAGCGGGACCGAATCTATACCGCTCAGGAGAAAGAGAGCCGGCAGACAGAGCTGAATGCTGAATTGAAAAAGGCTCGGGCGGAAGAGGCCAAGCATAAGGACGAAATTGCCAAGCTGATCGCCCAGGCGGAAACTTACCTCAAGGCCCATTTCAATTCGGATTATTATCAGGCTGTGACAGAGAGCTGTGCGGCGGAGACGGCCCAGGCTAAGGAGAAGTATCAGGCGGCGGTGGCCCAGCTCAACAAGGACCATCAGGAGACCGTGTCCAGGCTGAAAGATCCTCAGGAACTCAAGGATGAGAAGTATGTCCATAAAAACCGCCTGTTCGACGCGAAAATGCAGCTTGACAAAGACCTCCAGAACGTGAAGGACCGCCGGCACGCCGCGTTTGACCACCAGTACCATCTCTTGGATATGCTTCGGATGTCAAAGTTCACGTTCTCCGAAACCATGGCCCAGCGGTGGGAAAATTACCAGTACGCCTTCAATCTCCGGAGCTTCCTGCTGCGCAACGGCTTGTATCTGGCAATCGCCGTGATTTTTATCGCCCTCTGCGTCATCACGCCAGTCGTCAAGGGCGTTCCCCTGCTGACAACAAACAACGTGCTCAATATCCTCCAGCAGGCGTCCCCACGGATGTTCCTGGCCCTGGGCGTGGCCGGTCTGATTATGCTGGCCGGTACCGACCTCTCTATCGGGCGTATGATGGGTATGGGCATTACCGCCGCTACCATCGTGATGCACCAGGGCGTCAATACCGGTTCCGTGTTCGGTCATGTCTTTGACTTTACCGGGATGCCGGTGCTCCTGCGGGTCATCCTGGCTCTGGTGGTCTGCATCGTCCTTTGTACCATCTTCGCCTCTATCGCCGGATTCTTTACCGCAAAGTTTATGATGCACCCCTTTATCTCTACTATGTCTACTATGCTGGTGATCTTCGGCCTCGCAACCTATGCTACCAAAGGCGTGTCCTTCGGCGGTATCGAACCTGCTATCCCCGGTATGATTATTCCGAAAATCAACGGCTTCCCAACCATTATCCTCTGGGCTGTGGCGGCGGTGGCTATCGTGTGGTTTATCTGGAATAAAACAACCTTCGGCAAGAATTTGTATGCCGTGGGCGGAAACCCGGAAGCCGCTTCTGTCTCCGGTATCTCCGTGTTCAAGGTTACCGTGGGTGCCTTCATCATGGCCGGTATCCTCTACGGCTTCGGGTCCTGGCTGGAGTGCATCCGGATGTTCGGTTCCGGTTCCGTCTCCTACGGCCAGGGCTGGGAAATGGACGCGATCGCAGCCTGCGTTGTGGGCGGTATCTCCTTTACCGGCGGTATCGGTAAGATTTCCGGCGTCGTTACCGGCGTGTTTATCTTTACCGCTTTGACCTACTCCTTGACCACCCTCGGCATCGACGCTAACTTGCAGTTTGTTTTCTCTGGTATCATCATCCTTGTCGCTGTTATGCTCGACTGCCTGAAGTACGTCCAGAAAAAGTAATCTGCCCCTTTACATACTGAAACCGCAGCGGCCTTGGGTAATCTCCCTCAGCCGCTGCGGTTGCTTTTTGCTTGTATCAGAATCACTCCGGAACTGGCTGGAACGGATGGAAATTCAGTCAATAGAGTCGGTTTCCCTCGTGACCACGAACCGCCCCTCCTCCAGATGGACAGAACTCTGCAATGGTGGACCGCCTCACTTTCCACTCTTGCGTCCTGGCCGTGAATGACTATGGTTTTACGGCAACACGGTAACGAGGTCATTTGAGCTTGCAAGAATCCAGCCTAAAAGTTCCGAAAGCATAAGAAAAAGCACCCAAACCATCAAGTTTAGGTGCAAAATCCTGGAGCTGCTGGGCGGATTCGAACCGCCGACCTCATCCTTACCAAGGATGCGCTCTACCGACTGAGCTACAGCAGCATATATGGCGACCCGGAACGGGCTCGAACCGTCGACCTCTAGCGTGACAGGCTAGCGTTCTAACCAACTGAACTACCGGGCCATATAAGATATATTAAAGCAGTCAAGAACCGCAGAAGAAACATGGCAGGGGCAGAAGGATTCGAACCCTCGGCACGCGGTTTTGGAGACCGCTGCTCTACCAGCTGAGCTATACCCCTATTTCGCTTTAGGAACTCCCCTTGGCGAACAGCCATCCTGGTGGGCCTTCGGGGACTCGAACCCGGGACCGACCGGTTATGAGCCGGCTGCTCTAACCAACTGAGCTAAAGGCCCAAGTTTGGTACTGCTAAGAAAAGAAACCGCCGCCCCTCAGAGACGGCGGTCTCTTGGCTCCCCCAGTT
>CAJTMG010000012.1 GCA_910577405.1 uncultured Oscillibacter sp.
GTCTGTTTCCGTAGTGTGGAACGGAAACAATACGGTCATAACGGTATCGGACAACGGCATCGGCGTGTCCGCTGAGAAGCTGGAGAAATTAAGAGCAACGGCGCATCATTTGGAAAGCACCGATGAAAGATTAAACCTGAGACACGGCTTAGGCGTTCTGTTGGTTCGGCAGATTGTTGAGGCGCATCATGGCACAGTGGAAATTGAAAGCGCACCGCAAAATGGGTATCAGACAGTTTTGGTCTTTCCCGGCGGCGAACCATAAAGCAACGGAGATCGCTTACATACGTTCTCCGTTGCTCTTTATTAGATTTTGCTATAAACCAATTCTGCTCCTGTCCTCAAAGTCCCTGTATGCCGCATTTGATGAACGGCGTAGGGTCGTCGTTTCCTTCATGCCAGCCCCTTTGACATTCTTCCAGTGTATCCTCCACAGCTCCGGCCTCCACTGCCAGTTTGACGGCCCCGGTCCTGGCCTGTTCCCGGGGAATCTGGTCATAGTCCATCAGCTGCTCGAAGCTGCCGGACACCTTGGAAATCACAGAGCCGATGGCGTTGGCACAGTCGAAGTGGTCGGGAGCATAGACCTTGCCTGTACCCGCCAGGGTCTTGGGGAGGATGATGGACCCGCCCACCAAAATTACGTCCACGGCCTCACTGGAAACCTTCAATCCTCTGTCATCTCCCGAATCACGTCCATGGCTTCCCGGGCAAGTTCCAGGTCAACGGATTGGACCAGGGAGGCATCCCCGATATCCGCCATGCCCAGACGCACGATGATATCCGTGGCAGTAAGCGTATCCCCGCCGAACACCAGGGTCTTGGAGGTAATCTGATAGCCTACGCTGTCGGGTCCTGCCGTCACCTGTCCATCCGCCTGCCGCCGGACGATGGACCCGCCGCCCAGTCCGATGGAGATGATGTCCGGCATCCGGAAGTTGGTGCGGACGCCGCCAATCACTGCCGCCGCGCTGGACTCTCGAGGGAATCCGTTCTGAATCATACCGAAATCCGTGGTGGTGCCGCCTACGTCGATGACCACTGCGTTCTTCATCCGGCTGAGGTAGGACGCGCCCTGGATCGAGTTGGTGGGGCCGCAGGCGATGGTGAGAATCGGGTAACGGCAGGCATGGTCCATGGTCATTAAGGCGCCGTCGTTCTGGGAGAGGTAGATATCAGCGAGGGAGTCCGCCAGCTGAATTAGCCGGGGGCCACCGCCGGAAGAATCAGGCCCACATAGTAGAGGACCAGGCCCACTTCCCCTGCTTCCGCCAGCCTCGCGATGTTCTCACACTGGGCGTCCACGTCATCCGCGATACTGCAAAAGCCGGTAAGTACCCAGTTCGCTTCCCCAGAACTCGATGCTGTCGTAAAGCTGCTTCTGCACGCCGCTGGGGATGGCGTACTCCAATACGGAGATGCTGGTTACAATGCGGTCCAGACTCCGATGCCCCGCCAGGACCTTCGCGTGCCGCAGGCAGGGCAGCTTCAGCAGTTGGGAGACGGTCAGGCTCATAGCCCCTCCAATCCGCTGTCCCCTTTGGCAGGTTTTTGAGGTCGGACAGCAATGTTTTTGCATTTTATTATAACCGGAGCTGTGAAATTTGTAAAGGAGGAAAGCAGCGTTACCCTGGCCGCATCGCCTACCCAGTGGGTGCCCGGCAAGGCGGTTGCTGAATCTCTGACCACTCAGCCAAGTCGCTCCATGGCAGCCCGGCTGGAGGAGTTGTTATAATTCAGGTCTGCGGATGTATAGGGCGTTTCCGGGACAATCTCATAGAGGTCGGCGTCCAGACCATCGGCAATATACTCTGCCAGGGGCTTGGTGGTATTGGCAGCGGAGAAGTAGGTGTCCAGCACCTTGGTTTCGTTGCTTGCATCAGGAGTGGACGAAGAATCAGAGGCGGGAGTGAAGTCCAGGCCATTGGTCCACATGAAACGGACAGCGGTTGTCACAATGACCACATCCAACACAGTCACTGGCCTTTTTCTTCAGTTTTCACCAGATCGTAATACTTGTTGATCAGTCCCACATTCAATTCTGCTGGACAGGGCTGACAGTGATTGCAGTAAACACCACAGGTCTCATCGAGACATTCCGCCGCTTGAACGCAGATTTTTCCGTCCTGGATTTGTATGGTGTTGGAGCGGCTCAAATCGAATGTATACAGGACATTTCCATAGGCGCTCACGGTAAACAGTACCAGCTTAGTTAGCAGAAGGTATAGAGTTTTCTTCATTTTAGGGCTTCCTCATCTCGATTGCGCATGGCCTCCGCTTAGGCCTTGTTTGAAAAATTAAGGAAACTGTGCTAAATCAACAAAATGGAGTAAAATATCAAAAACATATAGGCTAAAGACAAAGGGAGAATTCTCAAAATGGTCCGTAATGATGCGTAGCGCTTTCAAATATATTTTTGAATCAATAGCTGTATACCTTTGCAGGGATTCCAACCATCGATAAGGAGAAGAAATCAGCGTTTTGTCCGGCGCGTTCAAGTAATTGAATAGGTCATTGACCCATAACTGAGAAATTTTGTCCTCTGGTATCTGAGTATAGAAATACCATAACCATGTATTCTGTTGCCGGAAATGGTGCTTTGCTATAAATGTCTTTACTTCCTGCACAGGCATAAGCGTAAACAAATTTTCTACAATTGACTTCGCCCCTACATTGTAGGAGGTATCTGCCTGAATATACGACTCTGTCAAATAAAGAAACAGAGAGGCACGATTTTTGTCAGCATCAAAAACATATTAGAGACCTACTATTAGATTACGCTCATCTTTGTCAAACAGCTGGATACTCTCAATACAGACCTGAAGAAGACATTCTACATCCTGTGGTGTATAGTCCTTGACCAGATTTAACACATCTTTTATTCATTCCCAACGAGTATCCATTTTTGTAATCCCTACAACTTAAATAGGCATCACAAAAATTCTGAAATGCTCCGCCGTCCAGTTGGTCAATTCTACTTTTTATATCTGTTAATTTTGACATAGTTGACCTCCACAAATAAAGATGGCCGTATCGTAGAAAGCTTCCTATAAATGTTAGATTCATTTTAACAGATATTTGAATAACATTCAATAGAGCGCTACCTGTTTACAGAAATATTCAAGTCGAACACACTCCAATTACTTAACGCAACTAAGTTTTCTCAATGCATAGGCCGAATCGAAATACTGTATCACTGCATCTTTTTTGTCAACGAGAGACAATTTGCATTGACAAAAATCTCGTACTTCGGTATGGGATTTTTGCGCGTAAAGAGCACATTTTTGCTTACAAATAAGAATAATTGGGGTGATTGGAAGAATTTTTCGGCGTAAAGTAACGCAGCAGAGATGCAAAGACGGCGGTTTTGGCAGCCTGTACGACTTACTCTAAAAGTGAGGATATCAAAGGATGTCGGACCGCTCATTGTGCTCTATGAATACCAGCCCAGTCGGGAGATCAAATACGCGGCGAAGTTCCAGGACGTCTTTTCCGGCTATCTCCACATAACTTCTATGAGCCGCAGCGCTGATTCGATTCAGCACCGCGGCTCTCTTTTGTACTGGCGATTTGACGCTTACTTTATGGCTTCACTTTTGTGATTCATACGGGTTTCGTTTTTCTGAAGCTTGTACCTTAACCCAGACGGAGCATAAACAGGGAGGCCCCGGCAGACTTAGTCGGCAGTACGACCGGTGTGGCGCTGATCACCCGCAGGGAGACCCTGTCGCCCTTGCTCAGCGGAACCAGGATTGTGCTGGAGAAGTGGGTTGCAGCCAACTGCGGAGTTCTGACAGAGGCTTTATTGACCTTATTGTTGATTATGATCTGAGCAGTGCCCGCTACCGCTGTGGAGGGGTTGAGGTTGTAGGAAATTTGGAAATATCCGCCTTTTTCCACAATAAACTCGCTGTTGGCTTTATCGAAATTAAAATCTGTGGACCTATGCCCGACATTCGGCAAGGGCACCGTGACACCTAATAGACCGTCGCCCAATGGATCGGGGAGGATGGTGCCTCCGGTGGTATTTGAAGCAAAGGCGGAAACGGCTGTGACGTTAGGGCCAGTGGGACCGGTGGGGCCGGTAGGACCCTTGGGGCCAACTGCGCCTGGGGTATATCTTCCGGCAGGCCCAGTGGGACCGGTGGGCCCGGCAGCGCCCGTTGCACCGGCAGGGCCAGCGGGACCGGTAGCTCCTGTGGCTCCAGTGGCCCCTGTCGCGCCAGTGGAGCCGGTGGGACCAGTGGGGCCGGCAGGACCGGTGGGACCAGCGGGACCTTGTTCGGGAGTGGTATCCAGTGCGCGCTGCATCTTGGATTTGAGGAGGAGCTGGTTCTGTGTGGTGATTTCCAGCAGATCCTTGACACTCCTGTTGGCGTCCAGCACGTCTTTTACGGTAGCGGCGGGTCCGCTGAGGCCGGGCAAAGTGCCAAGGATATATTGCAGCTTCTCGCCCTCGGCGTTCAGGATATGGCTCATTCCCAACTCCTCCATAGCAATGGAGGAAAGAATCTGATTGACTGCCTCTTCCCGCTTGATGGGCGGGTCAATATTGGGAAAGCTGGGCAGAGACATAAAATAATCTCCTTTCTAAATGGGTGTGCACACCAGGAATGTGCCCCTTCATTACTTCTCTTCCAGCAGGATGATACTCAGAGAAGCGCCCATTCCGCCTGCCAGGGTGACAGTTTGAGCCTTTGGAGAAAGTCCGGGGAGGGGTTCCGCGTACATTTTGAGCTGGAGCGTCTCACCGGCGTTCATAAGATGCGTGTACTGATTCTCAAAGCTGGCAGTCGGAACCGCAGGGATAACCGAAGAAGTGGTTCGCGCCATGTTGTTTATTATCAGCTTGGTCCCTACCTGCGCGGGCTGAGTGAGATTCACGCGGTAAGAGATCAAATAGACACCTTTTTTGTTCACTTGAAATACGGTGTTCTCCGGGTTGGCAGTAATATCTGCGGACAGGACCTGGGCATCAGGCAGAGGGATCGCAACACCGGAATAGGTCGGCACGTTGACGGCAGGCCCTTGGGTGTTGGCGAAGAAGGCCGCGGCAGCTGTGGGGTTGGGGCCGGTAGGTCCTGTGGGTCCAGTAGGTCCAGTGGCTCCAGTGGGACCGGCAGCGCCAAAGCGAGCTTCGCCTTCTACAGTGACACCCTGCGGACCTGCGGCCCCGGTGGGACCAGCCGCGCCCGCAGCTCCAGCAGGTCCAGTGGGGCCATCCGCTCCGGCAGCCCCGGCGGCTCCGGCAGGGCCATCCGCTCCGGTGGCTCCGGCAGGTCCGGTGGAACCAGCAGGGCCAGCAGGTCCGGCGGGGCCAGGAACGGCAGGGGCCTTCAAGACCGCGCTCAGCTTGGCAGACAGCATCATCTGCTGCTCCACGATGCCGGACAACGTGTCCTTCACGCTCTGGTTGATCTGGAGTACTTCATCCAGGGAGGCCGCCTCATCCAGACCGGGCAGAGTCCCCAGAACGTATTGCAGCTTTTCGCCCTCGGCGTTGAGAATGTGGCTTAAGCTCAACTCCTCGGCGGCAATGGAAGCGATAATTTCGTTAAGACTCCCCTCACGGCTCAGAGGAGGATCGTTTTTGGGAAATGTGGGCATTGACATAAAGCGTTCCTCCTTAACTCAACCGGACGATTCGCAGGGACGCCCCCACCGGAGCGGGCAGCAGCACAGTGCCAAGCGGATTATTGAAGATCTGCAGGGAAATTTCGTCGTTAGCCTCCAACCGCAACAGGACCTCGTTGGAAAGCTGGCTCAGGGATAATGTTGCTATCCCGCCCACAGCAGACACTTCCCTGGGTTTGCCGTTGACCAGCAGCCGGGCGCCAGTGGTCAGGGCCTTGTCGGTATTGATGTCATACGCGACCTGATAAACCCCTGGGGCCTTCACAGTGAACTTGGTGTTGTCAGGACGGATGGTGATATTCTTGCCCTGCACCTGATCAGCCGGCAGAGGCACCAGGCCATTCGAAGGGATTACGGCTGCGCCGGTGTTGGCGGCATAGGCAAAGTCGATGATAATGGGGCCGGTGGGACCAGTAGGACCGGTGGGACCCGTAGGACCGTCCGCGCCGACCAGATCTGGTCCAGCAGGGCCTTCCGGTCCGGTGGCGCCAGTGGGCCCGGTAGGACCTGTGGGGCCGGCAGGACCGGTGGCGCCAGTAGCTCCGGTGGCTCCTGTGGGACCGGCAGCGCCAGTGGCTCCAGTGACTCCGGCAGCTCCGGTGAGGCCGGCGGGACCGGTGGGACCCCACAGGGGAGATGCCTCCAGCGCCCCTTGCATTTTGGACTTCAGGAGGAGCTGGTTTTGCACAGCGGTCTTCAGCAGGTTCCGGACGCTCTTGTTAGCGGACAGCACATCTTCCACGGTAGCGGCAGGGCCGCTGAGGCCGGGCAGGGTGCCGAGAATATATTGCAGTTTCTCGCCCTCAGCGTTGAGGATGTGACTCAGGCTGAGTTCCTCCATGGCGATGGAGGAGAGAATCTGATTGACTGCGTTTTCCCGTTGGATAGGCGGGTCAATGTTGGGAAAGCTGGGCAGAGACATAAAACAATCTCCTTTCTGAATGAGGGCGTGCATCGGCGCAGCAGCCGGAAAGACTCCTGACCAGTGCGGCCCTCGAAACAGTTTATGTATCTGCTGTCTGACGGGTTCTCCCCGCGTCAAGATAGACGGCGCCGCTCATCAAATCCAGCAGCCGCGTTTTCTTGCATCCACCCACTTGACTTCATACCATTAGGCTTGCCGTAAGATTTACAGGAGAACAGCGCACCACACGGGAACGGCCAGCAGGGACAGTACCGTGGTCAGTGCTGTGCAGGCCGAGGCAAAGGGCGCGTCGCCTCCATATTTTAGTGCCAGAATGGATGTGGTAGATCCCGCAGGCATAGCCGTCAGGATTACGGTGACATTCCGGACCAGGGGATCTGTGCCAAGGACTCCGCATATCAGAAATACCGCCAGAGGCAGGAGCAGAAGGCGGATTGCCGTGAAATACCACGTGTCCGGATGCAGGACCAGCCGCAGGTCCATATCTGCCGCGATGCCTCCGATCAGAAGCATGGCCAGCGCTGTATTACATACCCCGATGGTATGCAGGCAATCCACTGCCAGCGAAGGAAGGGAGACCGGCAGTACCATGAGCAGGCTTCCGATGCCTACCGCCGCGATGCAGGGGTGGGTTACAATCCGTTTCAGGGAGAAGGTCCCCGCTTTTCTTGTGAAAAAGGACAGTCCCAGTGTCCACATGACCACCCGGAGAGGGATCAGGAAAATTGCCGCCAGGTACGTTCCCTCCGCTCCAAACAGGCCCTCGGCGATGGGCGTGCCCAGGATGCCGGAGTTGGAGCAGACGGTGCCGTACTGCATAACCGTTCGATGTTCTTCCCGGCACCGGCGGTAGGCGATGTATCCGAGCAGGCAGCTGAACAGTTGGGTCCCGATGGACAGCAGGAATACTGCCAGGGCCTGCCGGATCTGCTTCACGGTCAGTTCTGTCAGGAAGGATGACACGATGCTGCAGGGCAGAACCAGATCAATGATCAAGTCTGTCAGCTGCTGCTTTCCGGCCTCCGTGAGAATGCCCTTCCGCCGCAGGAGGAAGCCTGCACTCATAAGGATAAACAGCTTTCCTACCAGATGAATCTGAGAACCCAGATCAGCCATGAATAATCGCGCTCCTTTATACGGTAAACCCGTTTCGCCCCTGCATATTTTCATGCAGAGGCGAAAGGGATCTTATTTTGATGGAAGTCTCAGTTCAGCAGGGCGGCTAAAGACAGCATATTCGTAACCAGCCATGCAGAGGCGTAGTAGGTCATGAACTGGATGCCTGTGTGGACGCCGAATACTGTGTGCAGGAAACCGCCCACCAAGCCAATCGTCAAGGCCAGGAACACGCCCAGGATGCCGGCCTCATAGAAGGAGAGCATCACCACCAGACCGCAGAAAGCGCCGATCAGGGCCTCGTGACTGACAGCCCGCAGCATCAGAGCCGTCCAGGAGCGGGCCTTGTGCATACCGATGGGATAGGCGCAGAGAGCCCCGCCCACAACGCCGATGATGCCAAAGAGAATGTAATCAGGAATCGTGAGGAGCTGGGAGAGGTTGTTCCCGATCTCAAAGCGGGGCGCGCAGGCAAAGAGCGGAGCCGCCGGACCAGCAGCCACGCCGCCAATCGCCACGCCGCCAAGGCCCAGCAAGGGGATAATCAGGCCCGCAATATAGGTCGCATTGCAAGTGGCATTCTGAACACCAAGGCACGTGGAGATCCGGTCATAAAGCTCCTTTTTCCGTCCGCCCGAGGCCTCGCCTGCCAGCACCGTCATTCCCACAGGGCTCATTGTGAAACCCACGCTGGAAATGGCGCTCCAGATGCCGCACTGAGCGATCTGCTGCCGGGTCAGCTGGCCAAAGGGATTGGGGAAAAACGCCAGCTTCTGCTTGGAATCCGGAGCCAGCCAGGATTCATTGGGTTCATCCTTGGCAAACTGCTTCCGGCGGCTGGGGATCAGCGCGCCGAAGAGTTCATAAATCATCGGGCCAATCGTAATGCCCATGAAAATGGAGGTAAACACTGTGGAGCCATGTCCTTCCACCGCGATGCGCTGAAGAGCCTGAATGAAGATAGCAAAGGGAATGATGGCTGCAATCGCCCCCCAGCGTGCCGGAGAGATGTATGCCACCAGCACGGCGCAGACGGTAAAAATCAGCCCGGAATGAGCAGAGATCATCCCGCCCAGAGGGGACAGCAGCAGCGCCACAATGATGGCAATAGGCAGAACAAAAATGGTCCCCACGACAGAACCCGCCGCCATTTTCCGCATAGCCATATGAGGAACACCAAGACGCTTGGCAATCGTGCAGCTCTGAACCAGAGGCACAGCCATGGTGCTTCCGGGCAGACCAGTCATTGCCGTCGGAATGGTGTGGGAGCACTGCATGGCAACGATGATGCCCACCTCCCATGCAAAGAGAACCCCTGCCGGAGCTCCCGCGAGCACCAGAATGATGGTGGTCGGAACCATGGTGGCCGTTTCATCTGTTCCGGGGATGATGCCGACAATCGTGTACAGGAAGCCTCCCGCCAACGCTGCGACCATGGCCAATAAAATGTTTGTCAACATATCAGACACCCTCTCTTCCTGTCCCTTTTTCCTTCGCGCGTCTGCGGTACTCGGGCTTATAATTGGGAGAATCCTCTGGAATCAGTGCCAGCAGGGAGTAGAGTTCAAAGTTCTCCATCTCGCGGATTACCTCCGGAGAAACGGTGCGCAGCGCCTCGATCTCCTCCTCCAGCGTCATGCCGGCAGAGTGCAGAATCTCCTCAATATCATCACCGGAGGCGTCTGCCAGAATGCGGCGCTTGGGCTTGAAGCGAATACCAGCGATAATCGCTCCGGCAAAGGTGCCCACGATACCCACCAGGAGCGCATAGCCCTTGGCAAGCTCCGGCTCCAGGGTACCAAGGCTCATAAAGAAAGCCCGCCCAGCCAGGAAAAAGGCCATCGAAGAAATGATGCAGATAACCGCGGAGGCAGCGAGCTCCTTGGGGACAACCGTGTCGCCCCAAACCTCCATATACTTTCCCACTTGCTCTTTTTGCTTGGCCATATTGTTCTCCTTCCCAGTGGGGGCGCACCGGGGTTCTGGCGGCGCGCCCCATTCATGTTACTGCTTACTGCATACCAGCCAGAATCTCCTTGGCGTAGTCAACAGAGATGGTCTTGTCCGCAATCATCTTTGCTACAACAGCATCCAGCTGGTCAGCCGCAGCGCCGGCCACCGTAGCCAGATTTCGGGCGTGGAGCTTCATGTGGCCCTTTTGGATACCATCGGTGGCCAAAGCCCGCATAGCAGCAAAGTTCTGGGCTAGGCCCACGGCGGCAATGACCTGGGCCAGTTCTGCGGCACTGGTGACGCCCAGAATCTTCACACAGGCCTGAGCGCCGGGATGGATCTTGGTAGCGCCGCCCACAAGTCCCACAGGCGTGGGAAGCTCAATGGAGCCGGTGAGGTTGCCGTGGGCGTCCTTTTCCCAGCGGGTCAGGGAGGTATAGTGGTCTCCCCTGGCGCAGTAGGAATGCACACCGGCCTCCATGCCCCGCCAATCATTGCCGGTGGCGACCACAACAGGGTCAATGCCGTTCATAATGCCCTTGTTGCTGGTGGCAGCCCGGTAGGGGTCCGCCGCCGCAAAGGCGTAGGCAGCCACAATGCCGTCCACCACGTCCTCGCCGCCGATGGCCTCCTTGGTAAAGGTGGCCGTTGCGCGGGCAATACGATGATCCGCCAGATTGGAGAGGATGCGGAGTTTCACGGTGCCTCCGGTGAGCTTTTCAATGGTGGGGGCCACCGCCTCCGCCATGGTATTGACGGCGTTGGCGCCCATAGCGTCCCCGGTGTCCACCAACAGATGGGTGATCACCATGGGGCCAATCTGGGAATCCACAATGCGGACCTCCATATCCTTCGCGCCGCCGGTGATCTTCACCAGCACAGGATCTTTGCTGTTGGCAATCTCCAGGATCTCCTGCTTGTGGTGCAGGATGTTCTGCCGGGCGAAGAAGGGGTTTGCCACGCCGATGCATTGGACCTGGGCAATCATGATGTTGCCGGTGTAGCTGGTGGTAAACCCGCCGCCGGCCCGGGACATCTTAGCGGCGTTGGAAGCGGCGGCCACCACACTGGCTTCCTCCAGCACCATGGGGATGACGTACTCTTTGCCGTTGATCAGGAAGTTCATGGCGACGCCCACAGGGAGCTGGTAGGTTCCGATCACATTCTCAATCACATGATCCGCCACCTCGGAGCTCAGGGCGCCGGGCGTTGTCAGGCGGCCAATCTCCTCCTGGGTCAGGCCGGCGAACTCCGCTACCTCGGCGGCCCGCTGCTCCGTGGTCAGCTTATGGAAACCGGGATATTGATTAGACTTCATAGGAAGATGCTCCTTTCAAACATTTATTATCACCAATCAGTGTCAACCTTCATTCGCATGAACGCGGAACCCATGGACTTCCCCAAGGTATCCAGCCGCAGGGAGTGGGTTGCGCCGCCGCCCAGAGCGTGCTTCATGACGAAGTTCATGCCATGGAGGGTATCCACATCGTAGCGGATGATCTCCCCCTTGACCATATCGCCGAAATACTCCTTCACCCGCTCCACGGTCAGCACCCTCTTGAGGTACTCATAATCCTTGGGGTCCCGGGCAAACACGCAGACGTTGCTGGTGTCGCCCTTATCGCCGCTGCGGCCATGGGCCAGAGTGTTCAGATAGACCATTGCCATATCAGTTTACCTCCAGAATGTGGGATTCCAGTTTTACGGCGTCTCTGGGAATCAGCGTGGGCCAGAGGCCGATGACGTCGGTGATGTGGGCTCGTCCGCCGAAGAAGGAGGCGCCCGGAGGCCCGTTCAGCTGCAAAGGGCTGATTTCGGGGATGATCAGCTGGGCGTCCTTCTTGTCCTTGGTGCGGATAGCGATGCGAAGCACCACCTCGTTCATGCGCTTGATCAGGTCCTCGTCCACCTCGGCCACATCCAGATGCAGGGCGTTCAAGCCCACATAGTCGACGCGCAGGTCCTCGTACTGCATTCCCTTGCGCTTCATCTTCTTCATCAGAATCTCAGCGGCATACTGAGCCTTCTCGTAGGCGTCAGGCCACGCGAAGGAAAGGTACGTCACCACCTTGTAGCCGGCATGATAGCCCAGGCATAGCTTCAGCTGGTCAGGCTTGGCCTTGCCCTTGATGCCGCCCACCCGAACGCGGTTCCCGCCATCCTGCGTCAAGGTGGCACGGCTGATATCTACGGTCACGTCGGGGGTGATGTAGTTGGCGGGATCGTGGACCTCATACAGGAACTGCTCCTTGCAGCTCTGCTCGGAGATCAGGCCGCCGCAGTTGGGCGCCTTGGTGATGTGGAAATCCTCTTCCGTCAGCTCAGCGATGGGGAAGCCCAGCTGGTCCATATCGGGGACATTCCGCCAGTCGTACTGGAAGTTGCCGCCGGAGCCCTGACCGCCGCATTCCAGAAGGTGGCCCGCCATAATTCCCCGGGCCAGATCATCCAGGTCCTGGTCTGTCCAGCCGAACTCATAGGCCAGCGGAGCCAGGAACATGGCAGAATCCGCGGCCCGCCCGGTGAGGACCACATCCGCGCCCTGGCTCAGGCAGTCCATAAGAGGCTCACGGCCATAGTAGACGTTGGCGTTGACCAGCTGATCCTTGATCTCGTTGAAATCGCCCACGTCGTCCATGTTCTTGAACTCGCAGCCATCGGCAATCATCCGGGGGATCTTATCCAGCAGGTCGTCGCCCAAAACATAGCCGATCTTGTAGCCCTTCATGCCCTGCTCCTGGGCAACAGCTTTCAGCGCATCCACGGCCCCGGTGATGTTCATGCCGCCGGCATTGGCAATGATACCAATCTTTTTCTCGAAAGCCTCCTTACCCACCACCTTCATCAGGTCAATAAAGTCACGGGCATAACCGGCGGCAGGGTTCTTCATCCGTTGGCGCTGCATGATGGACAGCGTCAGCTCCGCCAGATAGTCACAGGCCATATAGTCCAGGTTCCCCTCCCGGATCATATGGATGGCAGCGTCCGGGCTGTCTCCCCAGAAGCCCTGGCCGCCGCCGATGGATACCTTTTTCATGTGACAAACGCTCCTTTGCTATAATATTCGGGTTTTCTGATACTTTTATGATAAGCGATCCCAATAGATTTCGCTATTATTAAGAAACACCGAATCACCATCAGTTTTTTTGAAAAATACCACAGGAGGTTGTAGCGTAATTGACACAACCTCCTGTGGCATTTCTGGCACTGTTTACTTTTCGCCACTGATTCTCAGCGCCGCACATTTTCGATAAAAGGTCCGGCGGCTGATTCCAAGCTCTCTCATGGCCTGGGTCCGATTGCCGCCGCAACGGTCAATGGCTGCTTGAATGGCCTGCGTCTCAAAGGCGCGAAGCTGCTGCTCCAAGGTTCCTGAGAATATCGTTTTCTGCTCTGCCGCATAGTCATCCGGCGCTGGAACTGTCACCAGCAGCGGTTGGGTATCGTCACCCAGAATCACCAGACGTTCAATATGGTTTTTCAGCTCCCGGATGTTTCCAGGCCAGTGGTAGGCCCGAAGGTTTTTATAGACCCCCGGCGAAAGCACCAGATTTTTCTTGTGCTTTTCATTGTAGAAGCTCAAAAATCTATTTGCCAATGGAATAATGTCATCCGGCCGCTCCCGCAGCGGAGGGATATGCAGCGTGATGGTGGCAATCTGGAAATACAGGTCCTGTCGGAATCTTTTGGTGTTCACCAGCTGATCCAAGCGCTGGCTGGCAGACGCGATCAAACGGATATCCGGTTTTTTCCGCAAAGTCCCCTGAAGCCTTGACTGGGTGTGGGGCGGCAAATCACCCACCTCGTCCAGGAACAACGTCCCGCCTTCCGCAAGCTCCAGGAGTCCAGGTTCTCCGCCTCTGCCAAATATCTCGTCTTCCAGCATATCTTCCGGAACAGCGGAGCAGGAAACGGTGAGAAAGGGTTTTTCCCTGCGGGGACTGCACCGATGCAGATAGTTTGCGACAACTTCCTTTCCTGCGCCAAGCTCTCCATACAAAAGCACCGCGATGTCTGCGTGCGCTACCGTTGCCGCCTGATGGATGACCTTTTGAAAGTTCCGGTCATAAGAAGTGAGATTCAGATCGACAGATACCTCGTATTCCTGCAAACGCCGGGAATATTCATCCGCAACCCCAGCCATCTGGCGGACCTCCTGATTGAGTTGATGAAGCTCCGTCACATCCCGGAAAATGGAAACCGCGCCCAGAAAGGATGCTCCATTCCAAATGGGAAATGCCTGTAGGGACACATATTTGTTTACAGAGGAAACCATTTGCTTGGAGCTGGTTTGAACCGTCCGCTCCTCCAATGCACGGACCAGGAGGGCGCTGGGTTCAATTTTTTGAATATACTTTCCCAGAACCCGGCGGAGCGGCACACCCAACACGGTTGTATAGGCCTCATTCGCGTAGTAGATGCGTCCATCCGCGTCCACAGCAATAATGCCGTCACGAATGGCATCCAAAATCTGGAGAGGCATAGAAGTTCGTTCACTGCGGATCAAATAGAGCAGAAGGTCCCGGTCAATGCGGCCAACCAGATAATCCCGCTTGCTGCGAATATAGATTATCTCAGGAAAGTCCTGAAGCTCCGCCGGATTCAGCTCCTCAACCTGAAGTTCCCCGGACAGCGCGTATTGATGGGCATCTCCTTTGATCCATTCGGATTCCTTCAAACGTTGCATAAAACTTTGCAGCTGCATCTATCCGACCTCCTTTTCCCTGTATTCTACAACAATTTTCTCTGTAGTTCAAAACAATTATTTTCATATTGTTGTATGCTGCATCTTTTCTCCATTGTCGGCAGCGGTCGTTGATGCTATACTCCTACCTTCCGCGGTGAAGATCAAGACCTTTCCCGCCGTAAAAGGAGATTCTTTCTTAACCGCTGCTGCACAGCCATTTGACCCCGATATAGAGGACATCTTCTTGGACACCGAAAACAGCCACAATCCGTATGACCTGGCGCTATGGACCCAATACGAATCATGAAAACGAAAGGGGACAGCAAAACGGCTTTCAGAACTCTGCAAATGGCATAAAACGCAGAAAAGGGGGCAAGCTGAGAGCAACAACGGCGGACGAACGGAGGAAATACGCATGAAAACAGACGCCAGGAAAGCGGCCGTTATTGGCTGCGGCTATGTAGGGGCTTCGATCGCGTTCCGGTTTCTCCAGCAGGGCTTGTTTACGCGGCTGGTGCTTCTGGATGTGAACCAGGAGAAAGCGGAAGGGGAGGCCATGGATTTGCGGGACGGTCTGCCCTACGGCGCGGCGATGGAGATTACGGCAGGGAACTATGATGACATCACAGACTGCGGCCTGATTGTGGTGACGGCGGGCGCCAATCAGAAACCGGGGGAGAGCCGGCTGGACTTGATCGGACGGAATACGGTAATCCTGAAATCCGTCATACAGGAGATCACAGCAAGGGAGTTCGGAGGCATTCTGCTGGTGGTATCCAATCCTGTGGACGTGCTGACCTACGTAGCCTGGAAGCTGTCGGGCTATCCCAGGGAGCGGGTGATCGGCTCGGGCACGGTACTGGACACGGCCCGTCTGAAACAGCTTCTCGGAGGCGAACTGCGGATAGACAGCCGGAATGTCCACGCGTTCATCATCGGGGAGCATGGGGACAGCGAGCTTGCGGTCTGGAGCGAGGCCAACGTCTCCGGTCTGGCCCTGGAGGATTTTAGCTGTCTCCGCGGCCGCTGTCTTTGCCGTGAGGACCGGGAACGGCTCTATCAGGAGGTCCGGGGCAGCGCCGGGGAAATCATACAGCGGAAGGGCGCGACGTACTATGGCATTGCAATGGCCGTGGGACGGATTGCGGAGGCTATTGTGAAGGACGAGCACGCGGTGCTTCCGGTTTCGGCGGTGCTGGACAGGCAGTATGGGCTGGAGGGTCTTGCGTTAAGCCTGCCGTCGGTTGTCAGCCGGGAGGGTTTGCAGGAGATCCTGGAAATCCCCTTGAGCGAAGAAGAGCTGTCCGCGCTGAAGGCCTCCGCAGAACAGATGCAGAAAGCGATTGCGTCCCTGAATCTATAGTGACCGTGCCGGCTGGGAGAGCGTTCCTGGCCGGTTTTCTGCATTTTCCTCAAAAACTTCAGATACACAAAAAACTCTGGAATACCGGCGGCAGGTGTGCTATGATAAACAGGAAGAATCCCAGGGAAACTTTTGGCCGAAAGGAGAGGACGTTATGGAAATTGACCGTCACCCTCTGGCGCTGTTGCAGGACCGTCTGAGCCGCGAGGGAAAGCATGAGGAATCCGCCAAAGTCAAGCAGCAGTTTTTGCAGGAGGTGCGGGAAAGCGGCGATTTCTGCCCCTGCAAGGCCAAATGCGAGCTGCACGGGGACTGTTTCGCCTGCGTCCAGATACATCGCGGGCATCGGGGACATCTGCCGTATTGTATGTGGGATATGGTGAACGAGCGGATCGCGGAAGTGGCCGGACTGACCGAAGGCTCTTTCCGGAAGTACATGACGGACCATCCCGGCTGCTGCGACGGAAGCCCCAGGGACGTTCCGGAAGCCGAGGAAGACAGGGAATAAGGCCGCACATAAGAACAAGGCTCCTGTGGGGACGCGCCTCCGGGAGCTTTGCTCTTTATGGGATTTCAAGGCCTCCGGAGATACACGCCCGGAATCAGTAACGCCAAAGCCAGCGGATACACGGTCCAGCCCATGATCTGGAATCCAATGCCAGCAGGCGCGCTGTTCTCTCCGGGAGGACTTGACCGCAGTGTATCCCAGTCCATGCGGAATCGATATTCGAGGCAGCTGCCGCAATCAGAATCAGCAAATCGCCCCAGAAACGGGAATGCTTCAGAAAAACGCTTCATGCCCCTTCAAAAACGAATTGATTGGATTGGACCATAAACGCCCGGCCCGTTCAACTGATTTCAGCGGAACACGGCGGAAAGCTCCTTGTAATTTCCACAAGGCTGGTGTATAATACAATTTACAGAAAGCCCGTCCTTCAGTTTTTAGGCAGAACGATGAGAATAAAGGAGGCTATCCTATGGAAGAAAAGAGAATGATAAAGGTAATCGTAGACGGCATAGAGTATACCTACGCCTATGGGACGCCCTACCGTGAAATTGCGGCGGACTTCCAGGACCGGTACCCCTGTGACATCCTGCTGGTGAACCGGGATGGAAAGCTGTGTGAGCTGCACAAGACGCTGGACCGGGAATGCGCGTTGAAGATGGTCACGGCGCAGGATAAACCCGGCATCCAGACCTACGAGCGCAGCGCCGTGTTCCTGATGCTCAAGGCGTTTTACGACGTGGCGGGCCGGGAGAATGTGGAGCGCATTTCCGTGGAATACTCCCTCAGCAGCGCCTTGTTCATCCTGGCCAGCGGTAATTTTATCCTTGATAAAGCCCTTCTGGAAAAGGTGGAGGCCAGGATGCGGGAGCTGACGGCACAGGCATTGCCCATCCAAAAGACCACCATCAATACCGATGACGCCATTGATCTGTTCCGGAACGCCCGGCTGGTTCACAAGGCCCAGCTCTTCAGTTTCCGGATCAACTCCCATGTGAATATCTATTCTCTGGATGGCTTTGTGGATTACTTCTATGGCTACATGGCCCCCGATACCGGCTATATCCGCTGTTACGGGCTGGAGCTGTTTGAAAACGGCTTTGTCCTCCGGCTGCCCACCCAGAAGAACCCGGACCAGTTAGGGGCGTTCAAGCCTTCTGTCAAGGTCTTCCGGGAGCTGTATGAATCCACCCTCCGCTCCCAGGCCCTGAACGCTTCCAATGTGGCGGAGCTGAACACCACCATCTCCCAAGGAAGCGCGACACCGCTGATCCTTGCTCACGAGGCCATGATGGAGAAGAAGATTGGCGATATCGCGGCAGAGATCGCGTCCCGGAAGGAGGTCCGTTTTGTGATGATCGCCGGGCCGTCGTCCTCCGGAAAGACCACCTTCTCACACCGGCTGTCCACCCAGCTGCGGGCCTGCGGTCTTCGTCCCCACGCCATCGGCACGGACAACTATTTCAAGAACCGGGAGGATACCCCCAGGGACGAAAACGGCAATTACGACTTTGAAGGCCTGGGCGCTATGGACGTGGAGCAGTTCAACACGGACATGGTGCGCCTCCTGAACGGCGAGACGGTGGAAATGCCCACGTTCAATTTCAAGAAGGGCGCAAGGGAGTATAACGGCAATTTCCTGACCCTCCGGGAGGACGACGTGCTGGTGATCGAGGGCATCCACTGCCTCAATGACCAGTTTACCTACTCCCTGCCCAAAGAGAGCAAGTATAAGATCTATATCAGCTGCCTGACCACCCTGAACATCGACGACCACAACCGCATTCCCACCACCGACGCCCGCCTGCTCCGGCGCATCGAACGGGACGCCCGAACCAGAGGCTACAGCGCCCAGGCAACCATCAAGATGTGGCCGTCCGTCCGCCGGGGCGAGGAGAACAATATCTTCCCCTTCCAGGACAGCGCCGACGTGATTTTCAATTCCGCCCTGATTTATGAAACCTCCTTGCTGAAGCCCTATGTCCAGCCCTTGCTCTTCGGCGTTCCCAGAGACAGTCAGGAATATATCGAGGCCAAGCGGCTGCTGAAATTCCTGAACTATTTCCTGCCCATCCCAGCGGACAACGTGCCCAAGACCTCCCTGATGCGGGAATTTATCGGCGGCGGCTGCTACCACGTCTGAATACCAGAAAGCCCGCAGGCTAAAACAGATGAAAATCCCCCTGAAGCAGAACAGCTCCGCTTCAGGGGGACTGCTTTTACAGGGACTCTGTCAAGCCCGGATTTTCTCAAAGAACTTGTCGATTTTCTCCTTGATTTCCGCCGGTTTCAGATATTTCAGCAAATAGCCCATCGGTTTGAGGGCCAGCAGTTCCCGGACGAGATTCGGGTCGCTCCGGCCGGTGAGGAAGACGACGGGAATATTGGCGAAAGCATCCTCAGACCGCAGCATTTCAAGGGTCTGCTTCCCGTTGCACACCGGCATTTCGTAATCCAACAGCACCATATCAGGACGGTCCAGAGTGATGGCCCGGATTGCCGCCACTCCCGATTCCGCCAGCAGCACTTCATAATCCTCTTCCAGCAGCTTTTTCATTGCCTGCCGGATTGTTGCGGAGTCGTCCACCACCAGAATCCGGTCCTTCGGTTCGTCGGTCTCTTCCTCTTCCTCCCGCTTCGCCAGATATTTTGTCACTTCCGCCATGGCATTCTCATGCTTCAGCGGCGTGGCATGGTCCGTCTGGATGCGGTGCGCGCCGAAAACGCAGTAGGCAAAGTAGCCCGCCCCGCCGGTATTCATCAGCAGGCTCATCTGGGGTTTGTACTGCTCAAAGATTCTCCGGAACTGCTCATAGGTCAGCAGGTTTTCCTCCTGAAGCTCAAGCTCCGCGTCCTCCGGGAAATGCTCCTGCACCCGGTGCACAAACTGCCGCGCCGTATACCGCACCGCGTTCATCAGCATGGAGTCCAGCCGGTTGCTCTGGATGCCTATGATGCGGCCGACGGTGTTGATCAGCAGGCTTTCCTCAAAAGCGAGAATGATTACCTGACGTTCCTTCTGATCAGGCGTGCTGAAAATCAGACGGTAGTACACGCCATGGCCGAACTTCTCGCCTCCGTAGGCGTCGCTGATGACTTTGGCCTCCAGATGGAACATATCGAAGATCAGCTGCACAATGATTTCCTTCATCACGGCCTGTTCCTCTTCCGGCAGGAGGTTGGTCCACTGGCTGATACGCCCGCCGTTGATGGCCTGATCTTCCGTCAGGGTATGTCCGATCAGCCAGCCCGCGCATACGCTCAGGAAATGGTCCACGGCGCTGCTGGAATAATCTGTATGAATCAGTTCCTGTTCCAGCGCTGGCAGCGTGCTTTCACGAAAGGTCTGGTGTACTTTCCTGTGCTGTTCCAGGCCCTCATAGCCGATAGATTCCATATATTTTTCTTCATCAGCAAAATGCTTGACCGTGTGGCCCTTAAAGAACTTGATGCCCTCCTGACACATCCAGTGGCTGTCCTTCTCTTCCGCCCGCATAACGAACAGCTTGTTGATGATCTTGAAGAGCCGCTGGTGTTCTTTGTCAATTAGGTCCACGCCTATGCTGTATGAATCTTGCCATTCCATTTGCTGCTCCATAACGAATTCCTCCCCGCATCTATTTGATCTCTGACCATAGCTGATTTTAGTCTTAATACATCATATTGTATTATATCACACTGTGTTCCTTTCGTCTACCTAGAATGTGCCTCGTTTTTTTGCACAAATTTGCCCTGTCTTTTGTATGCAGTCTGCCAAATCTCAAAATGCGCTCTCCCCTCCGGACGGCCGTCTCCACCCTCCAAAAGACCCTCTGCTGGTGAAGCTGGAATTTCCCTCTTGCAATTCCTGAGATTTGCGATATAATAAGAAAAATCCCAGTGTAGAATGGACGCCCTGACGGTCTTGCTGCCGCAGGGGATTCAGAAAGGAGCGCCTTATGCGATTCAAAAAGATTTCTTCCGCACTGTTGGCCCTCTGTCTGCTGGCGGGTTACGGCCAGTGTGCTGCTTTGGACCAGACCACCGACACAATGGACCTCCGTCCTACCGTCGTCCTGGAAGATCAAGCGGTTCCCCTGGCCGCCGCACCGATGCCTGTGGCTTCCGGCACCGCTGCCAAAACCACCGCCCGGGCTACAATCGATTATTCCAATACCAAGGACGGCTATGTTATGGTCCGCTTTACCGTTACCTCCGGCAAAAAGCTCAAGGCTCAGGTCACCGGCCCGTCCACGACTTATACTTATGATTTGACCTCCGGCGTCTGGGCGACCTTCCCGCTGTCTCAGGGCAATGGCAACTATAAGGTCACCGTGCTGGAAAATACTTCCGGTTCTAAATATGCCGTGGAAGCCACCGTGTCCTTTTCCGTAACCCTCAGCGACGAATTTGCTCCCTTCCTGCGGCCCAATCAGTATGTGAATTACGCCAGCGCCGCAAAGACGACAGCCAAGGCCGCAGAGCTTACCAACGGTGTCGCTAAGGAGTTCGATAAGGTCGTTAAGGTTTACGATTTCGTGGTGAATAACCTGACCTACGACAAGAACAAGGCGGCTACGGTGAAGAGCGGCTATCTTCCCGTGCTGGACAGCGTGCTTGCTGCAAAGACCGGCATCTGCTTCGACTACGCGGCCCTGATGTGCGGGATGCTCCGGAGTCAGGGGATTCCCTGCAAGCTGGTGGTGGGCTACGCCGGGACGCAGTACCATGCCTGGATCAGCGTCTGGACTAAGGAAACCGGTTGGGTGGACGGCGCGATTTATTTCGACGGCGTGAACTGGCAGCGGATGGACCCCACCTTCGCTTCCTCCAGCAAGAAGAGCAAGGCCATCCTGCAATATATCGGCGACGGTAAGAACTACACCACCAAATACACATACTGAATGAATCAGGACTCAGGAGCTGGAAAATTTTTGTTCTTGCTTGATGCCTTCCGCTCCTTTTGTCCCTTTTGTGAAATCGAAGTCAGGAGTTGAACTATGAAAACAATCCTTTCCAATGAAGAGACCGGGGCGCTGTGCGCGGAGCTGGCGATTCTGATCAGAGCCGGCGAGAGTCCTATGGGCGCGCTGTCCAATATGACGGAGGTAGACGAGAACAACGACCTGCTGAAAAAGCTGGCCGGAGACGTGGAGAACGGTATGACCCTGGGAGAGGCTCTGAAGGAGAGCGGAGCGTTTCCGGCATATATGTGCGGCCTGGTGCAGGCGGGTGAAGAGGCCGGACGGACAGAGGAGGCTTTGGAGGCCCTGGCGCAGTATTATGAGGACCGGGTGCGTCTGAACCGCCGTGTCCGGAGTGCCCTGCTGTATCCGGCGGTGATGCTGCTTTTGATGCTGGTGGTCATCGGCGTGCTGTTGGTGAAGGTGCTGCCTATTTTTGACGATGTTTATGCGTCCCTTGGCGGCGCTTTGACTGGCGTGGCCGGCGGACTGCTGACCTTGGGCCGTTGGCTGGATAAGATTATGCCGGTGCTTTGGATTTTGCTGGCGGCTGTGGTGGTGTTCGCGGCGGCCTTTGCGGTTTCGGAGAGCTTCCGGGATAAAATCAGCGGTTCTTGGAAAAAGAGCCATGGCGACAAGGGCATTTCCCGGAAACTGAACAACGCCCGGTTTGCCCAGGCAATGTCCATGTGCATGGCCAGCAGCATTTCCCCGGAAAAGTCGGCGGAGCTGGCGGCGGGCCTGATGGACGCCGGTGCAAAAGAGCGCTGCGGCGGCGTGCAGGGGCGTCTGGAGGGAAACGAGAGCCTGAGCGCGGCTTTGCAGGGCTGCGGGGTTCTGTCCGCCAGTCAGGGACGCTTGCTGGAGATTGCACAGCTGAAGGGCGCGGAGGACAAAGCCATGAGCCAGATCGCCGGGAACCTGATGGAAGAGGGCGAGACGGCGCTGGATACCCTGGTGAGCCGCGTGGAGCCTGCCCTGGTGCTGGTCTGCTCCATTCTGGTGGGCCTGATTCTGCTGTCTGTGATGCTGCCGTTGATGCACATTATGGCGGCCATAGGGTGAGCGTATGAGAAGGAGAAGGAACGGCTGGGCGTCTCTGCTGGGCGGACTGCTGCTGCCTGTGATTGCGGTGGTGATCGTGCTGGCATTCGCGGCGGCGCTGAACAGTCTGGACAACGGACGCTCCGCGGAGGACCGGCGTCAGCTCGAGGAAACCCTCCGGCGGGGCTGCGTGGCCTGCTATGCCGCGGAAGGCGTCTACCCGCCGGATTTGGAGTACCTGAAGGAGCATTACGGGCTTCAGGTGGACGAGAATCAGTATACCGTGCGCTATGACGTGTTCGCGGAAAACCTGATGCCGGATATCACTGTACTGGAGAATATGCCATGAAAAGAAAAGCAATGCAGCACCATCTGGACGGCCTGCTTGCCCTGCTGCTGTTCGGTATTTTCGCGGTGTGCATCCTGGCGGTGCTTCTGACCGGCGCCAATGCCTATAAGCGGCTGACCGAACGGGACCAGACTGCTTTCGACCGGCGGGTCTGCGTGCAGTATCTGGCCGCCCGGGTACGGCAGGCTGACGGGCATATTGGAGTCGAGGACCCGGAGGGGCGTTTGCAGATGGCTGACGGCGATTTGCAGCCGCTGAGCACGGTGACGGTGGAGCCTTTCGGGGATACGGAAGCCCTGGTTTTGGCCGAGGATGAGGTCTACTGCACCCGGATCTATTGGCACGACGGGTATCTGATGGAGCTTTACGCGGATAAGGCCGGAGAATTCCAGCCCACGGACGGCACGCCAGTAATGGAAGCAGGGGGCTTTGGCATGGACCTTTCCGATGGCTTGCTGACACTTGAAATTACCAGCCCGGAGGGAGAGACCGATTTCCTGCGGCTGGATCTTCGGAGCAGAGAGGGGGCGGCGGCATGAAGAGCAAAGCCCCTTTGATGCTGATGGAACAGATGATTATGCTGCTGGTGTTCGCGTTGGCGGCGGCGCTGTGTTTGCAGGCGTTCGTGAAATCGGAACAGCTTTCCAGCCGGAGCGAAAACCGGGACCGTGCCGTGACCATCGCCCAGACCGCCGCGGAAACCATACGGCACTGCGGCGGCGATATGGGCAATGCCTTGGGGGAAGCGGCGGAAATCCTTGGCGGTACGTCTGAACAAGGCGTTCTGGTTCTGGATTACGACATGGATTGGAACCCCAGCCAGGGCGCGGCGCCGGGTTACCGCCTGATGGCCAACGGCGTTCCGACAGACGTGCCGGGGCTGTGGAAGGCTTTGGTGCAGGTCGTCTATTATCCTGACAACACAAACCCGGACACCCTGTTTGAAATCGAAGTTTCCTGGCAGGAGGTGGAAAGCAATGGGTAACAACAACCGGAACGACCGCTTTTCTCCCCCTGCGGTAGGCGGTATTTCCCTTCTGGTGGCCTTTGCGGTCCTCTGCCTGACCATTTTCGCCCTTTTGAGCCTCACCACTGTGCGGGCGGATGTGCGGCTTGCCGATGCTTCCGCGGACGCTGTGACTGAATATTACGCGGCGGACTGTCAGGCGCAGGAGATTCTGGCGAGACTGCGGAACGGTGAGGTGCCGGACAGCGTGACTTTGGTTGTGACGGCTGAAACAGACGGCGAACCGGGAAGCAGTCAGTATACATACGCCTGCCCTATTTCCGAACGGCAGGAATTACAGGTAAACGTAACCATCAACCCGGACGGAACGTACCGCGTATGGGAATGGAAAGCGGTTCCGTCCGGCGAATGGGAGATTGACGAGGAACTGGAAATCTGGGACGGTGAAGAACTCCCGGTCTGATGGAGCCGGAAAGGATTTCCTGTCTTCTGACGCATATTTTCTTATAAAAAAGAGGCGGGCAGTCAGTGAAAAATAATTTCTAACGCCTCATTCCTAATTCAACTAAGGAGGTCCTTATGGCGGTACTGGATTACTTAAAGCGCATGGTGGAGGACAACGCGTCGGACCTGTTTATCGTGGCAGGCGGCCCGGTGTGTGAAAAACTGGACAGCAATCGGATGGTAGCCATCGGAGAGAAGGTTTTGCCGGACGCTACCCGGGAGCTGATTACGGAAATATACACGCTGGCCCGGCGGGAAATGGTGGAGTTCGAACGCCGGAAGGACGACGATTTCTCCTTTGCCGTGCCAAGGGAGGTCAAGTCCCGGTTCCGTGTGAATACATACTGGCAGCGTGGTTCCATGGCCGCCGTTGTCCGGAGGATTCCCTTTAATATCCCCGAATGGAAGGATATGCGCATCCCGGAACAGATTATGGACCTGGCGGACGAAACCGAGGGCATGATTCTGATAACGGGCCGGGCCGGAAGCGGAAAGTCCACTACCCAAGCCTGCCTGATTGACCGCATCAACCATACCCGGGAAGCCCATATCGTTACCCTGGAGGACCCGATAGAATTCCTGCATCAGGATGACAGGAGCATTATCAGTCAGCGGGAGGTGGGCATTGATACCGAGGACTATTCCTCCGCCCTCCGCGCTTGTCTCCGGCAGGCCCCGGACGTGATCCTGCTGGGCGAAATGCGGGACCAGGAGACAATACGGACCGCTATGACCGCCGCTGAAACCGGGCATCTGGTGATCGCTACCCTCCATACCAACGGCGCCATGAGCACCATCAACCGGATTGTGGACACCTTCCCCGCCGGACAGCAGGACCAGATCCGCGTCCAGCTCAGTATGGTGCTCCGGACCGTCATTTCTCAGCAGCTCCTCCCCAGCCTTACCGAACACCGGGTGCCCGCTTTCGAGATTATGCATATGACCGAGGCCATCAGCAATAAAATCCGGGACAACAAGATTCCTACCATCAATGCTGATATCGATAATCCCGTTGGCGATAAAAATAACCCCAACAGCCGGAAAAAGACCATTTCTATGTACCGTTCCCTCAAGGCGCTTTACGATAACGGCGAGATTACCGCGGAAACCGCCCTGACCTACGTGGATGAAATTCATAAGAGCCTGCTGGAAAAACAGATCCGGCGATAAAATCCGGGGGAGACGCAGTCTTCCCCTTTTTTTGTGCAATTGACAGAAATGTCCTGGTTTTTCCTTACATCTGCCGAATGTCTATACTTTCTGGCTACTATGGTTCAAAAAACACACGCCCTTCTGCTTTTTATCCAGGCCATACAAAAAAATTGCAAAATCTTACTGTTTCTATTGCAATTTGACGAAGACGGGTTTATAATGGATTCGTTCCCAGTGTTGGAATCTGTAAAGAAACAGGAGGTTCAAGTATGAGAAAAAGCAAGTACATTCTCTCGGTGATCCTGGCCCTTGTGATGACGGTCAGTCTGGCTTTCCCTGCCCTGGCGGCGGAGGATACCAAGACTGTGACCATCCTCCAGACCAGTGACATCCACGGCATGATTAACCCCTTTGATTATGCCTCCAACAAAGAGAACAGCACCAGTATGGCCCATGCCGCTGCCATCATCAAAGAGGAACGGGCCAAGGACCCCAACCTCCTGCTGCTGGATACCGGCGACTCCGTGCAGGCCAACTACATTCAGGCATTCCAGGACGACGTGCCCAATCCTATGGTCGACGCGTTCAATTACCTGGAATACGACGCCTGGACCTTGGGCAACCATGAGTTCAATTTCGATTTCAAGTATACCCAGAAGCAGATCAAGGAGTTCGAGGGCGCGACGCTGGCAGGCAACTTCTACGACGGCGATAAACGCTGGGATGAGGTGGAAGCCTACCATATCTTCGACGTGGACGGCGTGAAGGTTGCCGTGTTCGGTGTGGACGCGCCTCATATCCCCCAGTGGGAGAAATCTGCCCCTGAGCACTACAATCATATGAAGATCACCACTCCGGAAGAGGAAATCGGTAAGATTCTCGACGAGCTGGAGGGCAAGGCGGACGTGATTGTCGGTTCCTGTCACTACGGCGCTGAGGGCGAGTACAACACCACCGGTATGCGGGAAATTACCGAGAAGTACAGCGACCGCATTGACGCCATGTTCATCGGACACGCCCATTCCGACGTGAATGAGGACATCAACGGCGTGCCTATGATGGAACCCGGCTCCAACTGCAAGAACGTCAGCAAGGTCACCCTGAACCTCAAGGCTGACGGCGACGGCTGGACCGTGGAAAGCGCGAAGGGCGAGCTTCTGGACTGCTCCAAGGCTACTCCCGACGCCGATTTCCTGGCAAAGTTCAAGAGCCTCCACGAGCGCAGCCTGGAAATGGCCTCCAAGGAAGTGGGCACCGTGGGCAAGACCTTTATCGATCCGCTGGAAGTCCTCCCCGGCATCCCCACTGCCATTCTGGAAGACGACGCCGTGACCGATCTTGTCAACAAGGTCCAGATGGAACGCGCCGGGGCTGACGTGTCCTTGGCCGCGCTGTTTGATTCTACTTCCAACCTTCAGGAAGGACCGTTCCTCCATCGGGACAGCGTGAAGATTTACAAGTACGACAACACCCTCTACGGCGTGAAGGTCACCGGCAAGCAGCTCAAGGCCATTATGGAAGAGCACGCCGGCAATTTCTTCAATCAGTATCAGCCCGGCGACGTGACCATCAGCTTCAATCCCAATATCCGGATGTATAATTACGATATGTTTGCCGGCGTCAACTACGAAATCGATATCTCCAAGCCCGCCGGCTCCCGTATCCAGAACGTCACATACAAGGGCGAGCCCCTCAGCGATACCCAGACCATGGTACTGGCTCTGAACAACTATCGTTACGGCGGCCTGGTCTCCAAGGGCCTGCTGAACGAGTCCGACGTGGTCTACGAGGGCGGCGCGGTCCGTGATATGATCACTGAGTACGTAGAAAAGCTGGATGGTCCCCTGATGCCCGAAGTGGACAACAACTGGAAGATTGTCGGCGCAGACCTGGACGACCCCCAGAAGGACATGATCTATGATATGGTTCGTTCCGGCGAGCTGTCCATCCCCACTTCCGAGGATGGCCGTACCCCCAATATCGCATCCCTGAATGGACCCGCGCTCCGTGCCGAGGGCAAGCTGCCTGCGCTGGAATCCGAGACGCCCGCGCCCGCTCCTGCCCCCGCTCCGGAACCGGAACCTGCTCCGGCACCCGCTCCCGCTCCCGAGCCGGCTCCCGCACCTGTTCCGCCTGCAAAGGAAGAGAACAGCGCCCCCGCAGTGCCCGGGAACAGCTATACGGTCAAGTCCGGTGACTGCCTCTGGAGCATCGCGCAGCAGTTCTATGGCACCGGCCGTCAGTGGAACGTCATCTATCAGGCGAACCGCGATACCATCAAGAATCCCGATCAGCTCAAGGTCGGCCAGATTCTGGTGATTCCTGCCGCAGCCTGATTCCTACGCAGTCCCGTCCGTTATGGGCGGGGCTGTTTTTTCGGTTTAACCTAGCGAACAGATTGGTTTCGATTGACATTTTGCGGACAGGCGTTTATAGTGGTAACAGAAAACTTCGGGAGGAACGGGCATGGATATAGGAGAGGCGCTGCGGTATCTGGGCGCGGCAAATCCGTCGGAGGAGCTTCGGCGGCAGGCTGCGGAAATTGCGGGGAGCATCCGGGAGACGCCGCGGTATACTTATCGGGTGTTCGGCGTGTCCCGCGTGCCGGAGGGCGTATCGCTGGAAGGGTGCGGGGTAGTGCTGGCAGGCCGGATGGCGGAAACAATGCTGTCCGAATGCAGTCAGGCGGCGCTGATGGCCTGCACGCTGGGGGCGGAGTTCGACCGGCGGCTTCGGGCGATGCAGGCGCGGGATATGTCGTCGGCGGTGATCCTGGACGCCTGCGGGAGCGCTTTGGTGGAATCGGGATGCGACGCGGTGGAGGCCGAGCTTGCCGGACGGTTCCCGGAACGCTTTCTGACGGACCGGTTCAGTCCCGGCTATGGGGATCTGCCTCTGGACGTTCAGCCGGAAGTCTGCGCGGCTCTGGACGCCTCCCGGCGGCTGGGGCTGTACGTCACCGGGAGCCTTCTGCTGAATCCGGTGAAGTCTGTCACGGCTGTGATCGGGCTTTCGGACAGACCCCAGGCTGCGCGTATCCGGGGCTGCGCGTACTGCCGCCTGCGGGAAGACTGCCCATACCGAAAAGGAGGAACTTGCTGTGGAGAGGGAATGTAAGGAATTTTTCAAGGATAAACTGCTGATTCTGGACGGCGCGATGGGTACAGAACTACAAAAACGTGGTCTGAAACCGGGCGGCGTTCCGGAGCTGCTGAATCTGACGGACCCGGAGCTTTTGAAGGGCGTTTATCGGGACTATGCCGCCGCTGGAAGTCAGGTGGTGTACGCGAATACCTTTGGCGCCAACGGCCTGAAGCTGGCCCGGACCGGTTACAGCCCGTCGGAGGTCATTAAGGCGGCGGTGTCCGTGGCGCGGGAGGCTGTGTCAGAAACCGGGACCCTTGTGGCGCTGGACGTGGGGCCTCTGGGAGAGCTGCTGGAGCCTATGGGAAGCCTGCCGTTCGAGAAAGCCTATGGGTACTTCCGTGAGATGGCGGAGGCAGGCGCGGCGGCTGGGGCGGATTTGGCTGTGGTGGAGACCATGACGGATTTGCAGGAGGCGCGGGCGGCATTGCTGGCAGTAAAGGAATCCACAGACCTGCCGGTATTTGTCACCATGTCCTTTGACGAGACGGGACGGACGTTCACGGGCTGCACGGTGGCGTCAATGGCCCGAACACTGGAAGGCTTGGGAGCGGACGCGGTTGGCCTGAACTGCTCCCTGGGTCCGGACAAGCTGGCGCCTTTGCTGAAGGAGCTCTGCGAAAACACCCGCCTGCCGGTGATCGCCAAGCCCAACGCGGGACTGCCGGACCCAGTAGACGGCCACTATGATATGGGACCGGCGGCGTTTGTGGAAGCCCTCCTGCCCTGTCTGGACGCGGGTGTGACCATTGTGGGCGGCTGCTGCGGCACGTCTCCCGAGTATATCCGGCAGTTACGGGCCGCGCTGGAGGGAAGAAGCCCCGCGCACCGCCGTTACCGGAAAGCCGGGTTTGTCTGTACAGCGTCACAGCCGGTGTTTCTGGAGGGCGTGCGGGTCATTGGCGAACGGGTGAATCCAACAGGCAAGAAGCGCTTTCAGCAGGCCCTTCTGGAGGACGACCTGGACTATATTCTGGATGTGGCCGTGCAGCAGGAGGAAGCGGACATTCTGGATGTAAACGTTGGCTTCCCCGGGGTGGACGAGGTCTCCATGCTGCCCCGGGCTGTAACAGCCATTCAGAGCGCGGTCAATCTGCCTTTGCAGCTGGATTCCTCCAACCCCGACGCGCTGGAGGCCGGACTGCGGGTCTGTTGCGGCAAGGCGGCGGTGAATTCCGTCAACGGCGAGCCGGAGGTTTTGGCCCGTATCTTGCCGGTGGTCAAAAAATACGGCGCGTCGGTGGTGGGATTGACATTAGATAAAAAGGGCATCCCACAGACGGCGGAGGGTCGGGTAGAGATTGCCCGGCGGATTCTGGACGCGGCTCTTTCTTACGGCATCCCAAAAGAAGACGTGTGGATTGACTGCCTGACCCTGACCGTATCCGCACAGCAGGAGCAGGCAGGGGAGACTCTGAAAGCCCTGCGGACGGTCCGGGAAGAACTGGGCCTGCAAACGGTGCTGGGCGTGTCGAATATCTCCTTTGGCCTGCCGAACCGTGCCCTGATTACTCAGAATTTCCTGATTCAGGCCCTGGCTGCCGGACTGACCCTGCCCATTATCAACCCGAACCTTCCGGAGCTGATGGACGCGGTGGCGGCGTACCGGGTGCTGTCCGGGGAAGACCAGCAGTGCCGAAGCTATGTGGAGCGGTTCGCGGGACAGGCGGGCAAGCCTCAGACGGTGCAGGCAGGCGGCATGACGTTGGAGGAAGCAATTATCAAAGGCCTGAAATCCGACGCGGGAAAGCTGGCCGGGATCGCGCTGGAGACGGAATCCGGACTGGAACTGGTGGAACGCCGTCTGATCCCCGCCCTGGACAATGTGGGCGACGGTTACGAGGCGGGCACGGTCTTTCTGCCGCAGCTTCTGTCGGCGGCGCAGGCGGCACAGGCGGTCTTCGAGGCGGTACGGGAGAAGATGGCCGGAACGGGAGACGCGCCGGTGAAAAAGGGCCGTCTGGTGATTGCAACGGTGCAGGGAGACATTCATGACATTGGGAAGAATATCGTCAAGACCGTGCTGGAGAATTATGGCTATGACGTGCTGGACCTGGGCCGGGACGTGCCGCCGGAGACCGTTGTGAAGGCCGTGACAGAGAAGGGCGTGCGTCTGGTGGGACTGTCGGCGCTGATGACCACCACTCTGCCCGCCATGGAGGAGACGGTGCGGCAGCTGAAGGCGCTTCCGGACCCGCCGAAAGTGTTTGTAGGCGGCGCGGTAGTGACGGAGGACTACGCCAAAGGCATCGGCGCGGACGCCTACGCGAAGGACGCCCGGCAGTCAGTGGAAATTGCGCGGGAGGTGCTGGGATGATGGATATACGGACGTATCTGGCTGAAAAGCGGACGGTTTTGTTTGACGGCGCAATGGGGACCTGCTACGCGGCCCGGCATCCGGAGGAATCCTGCGAGCTGGCGGACCTGCGGCGTCCGGAGGAAATTCGGGAGATTCATCGGGCCTATCTGGACGCCGGGTGTCAGGCCATTACCACCAACAGCTTTGCCCTCAGCGCCGCCATGTCCAAGCCCGGCGAGGCCAAGGAGATTGTGGACGCCGCCTGCCGGATTGCCCTGGAAGCCGCGGAGCCATACGGAGCCTGGGTGTTTGCCGATATCGGGCCTGCCCCGGCGGGGAATCGGAAGGTCTATCAGAAACAGGCGGATTGGTTTCTACAGGCGGGCATACGGCATTTTCTGCTGGAGACCCTGCCGTCCGACGAGGGCGTTCCAGAGCTGGCCCGGCACCTGAAAGCCCGCTGCCCTGACGCGTTTCTGATCGTCTCCTATGCGGTGGCCTACGACGGCTGCACAAGGGAGGGCTTCTCCGGCCGGGAGCTGTTCCGGAATACCGCCGCCCTGCCGGAGGTGGACGCGGTGGGCTTCAACTGTGTTTCCGGACCGCATCATTTGTTGGAGTACATACAGCATCTGGACCTGGACGGCGCGGCGCTGTCAGTCATGCCCAACGCGGGATACCCTACCGTATTGGGCCGCCGGACGGTGTATCAGGGCACGCCGGAGTATTTCGGTCGGAAGCTGGCGGAGATTGCACAGGCTGGCGCGGTGATTGTAGGCGGCTGCTGCGGCACGACTCCGACACATCTTGCTTCCGCGGCAAAGGCGTTGGCAAAGCCCCGGAATCTTCTGCCCGCACAGCCCGCCGGGAAATCGGAAGCCCGTCCCGCGCCGGAGAAAAATCCTCTGGCTGATAAGCTGGACGCGGGCCGCCGGGTGATTGCCGTGGAGCTGGACCCTCCTGCCGATGACCAGATCGGCTTCTTTATGGAGGGCGTTCAGGCATTGCGCAGGGCGGGGGCGGACGCTGTGACCATCGCGGACAATCCTATCGGAAGGCCCCGGGCGGACAGCTGCCTCCTGGCCTGCAAAATCAAACGGGAACTGGGCGCGGAACCCCTGCCCCATATGACCTGCCGGGACCGGAACCGCAATGCTGCAAAATCCCTCCTGCTGGGCCTCTCCATCCAGGGAGTCCATAATGTCCTGTTGGTCACTGGCGATCCTATTCCCTCCGAGGACAGGGATGAGGTGAAGAGCGTGTTCAACTTCAATTCCAGGAAGCTCATTCGTTACGTCAGCGCGCTCAATCAGAACCTTCGGACGCCTTTCCGGGTCTTCGGCGCCCTGAATGTCAATGCGAAAAATTTTGATATTCAGCTCAGAATCGCCCAGGAAAAGGAGGAAGCAGGCGCCGCCGGATTTCTTACACAGCCGATTCTCTCCCCGGAGGCCTTGGAAAACCTGAAACTGGCCCGGAAGTCCCTGCACGGCGCAATCCTGGGCGGAATTTATCCCGTGGTCAGCTATCGGAACGCCTGCTTCCTGAAAAACGAGATTGCCGGGATGCACATCTGTGACGAGATTGCAGAGCGTTATCGGGACCTGGACCGTGACGCGGCGGAGGAATTGGCCGTGACCATCTCCACCCAGATGGCAAAGATGATCGCCCCCTATACCAACGGCCTTTACCTGATGACCCCCTTCAAACGGGTGACCCTGATGACACGGATTCTGGGCCAGGTCCGATACTGCTGAAACGTGCTGCGGGGTCAAAAGCAGAAACACGTTTCAGGATGAAAAATGGCATAAAGTCTCGCCGCTTTTGACGTTTCTTTTCTTCTGCACGCCTGCGGAAATGAAAAAGCAGGCTCTTTCGTCTTGGGTCTTGATAATTCTGAACAGGAATGATATATTGTACATGACCCGGAAAAATACTGGTCATACAAGCCGGATTCGGAGAAGAAAGGAGATGAATATGTCTATCTTTGAACGCTTTGGCTCAAGAGAGACGGGCGAGAAAGAACGGAAGTCATTTCATCCTGTTTCCTACCGAAGGCGCTTCTCGGAGCTGGAGCTTTCCTGCGGGGAGGCCAACGAGCGTTATCCGGAGGATTGTAAGATTATTGAGCGATTCGTATTGTTTTTGAAGGAGCGGTGCAGGGCCCGATATAAGAAGGCCCTCAGCGGCGATTTGAGTCCCATGAGGGCAGAGGCGCAGTTCTTTCTGTCCGAAGACCGGATGTGCGCCTATGCCTGCCTGCTTCCGCCGGAGAACGAAGGGGCGGACGTGACATTGGAAGGCTTCCTGGGGGATTTGCGCTATGAGGGCATCCGTTACGGCCTGTTGGAAGAGAGCATTCCGGAGGAATTCGCCAGGGGATACCTGCACATCTTCCCCGTGGCCCGCGGAAAGCTTCCTCAGCCGGGGGAGGACGGGAAGGTAACAGAACTCTTCCGCCGGCGTAGGAATATGCGGCTGGAGGTCCAGAATGGCAGCGAGGTGGAGTTCGGAGAGGATGTGAATCTCCAGCCGGTTCGGAAAGGAGCTGTGATCTGCCTGATCCGCGCGCCGAAACCGGGTGCCGACGGCATTGACGTGACCGGCCAGAAACTCCCGCCGCCAGAGGTTGTCAGCGCCTGCGTGCCCCAGGGGAAAAATACCGTTGTCGGCAGAGGCGGTCAGGCCCTTATCGCCAGCGTGGATGGGATTTTATACATCGAGAACGACCAGTTCTGTATCCATGAGCAGAAAATTATTGATGGCAATCTGGACCAGTTTCAGGGTACCCTCCAGATTTCGGGGAACCTTTACATCGGCGGAGACGTAGATGGCGGCGTGGACGTGGAAGCCTCCGGCGATATCGTAATCAATGGGAAAATGGGGATGGCTCGGGTAAGGTCTACAGGCGGGACCATTCGCGTGCAGAAGGGCGTCTTTGGGACCGAGGGCAAGACCTTCCTGACCGCCGCCGGACAGATCCAGACCCCTGTGCTGGAATGGACCGAGGCCGGCGCCGGTGCCAGCGTGATTGCAGAGACCATTTCCAACAGTACCATCCGTTGCGGCGGCACCGTTTACGCAATGACTGGACGCGGTATGATCGTCGGCAGCCGGATTTATGCGGGCGACAGCGTCCTTTGCCTGCGGATTGGCAATATTACCAAGGATCGGAATCGGTTTTCCGTCGGCTACCCGCCCCATGTCCCGGAGTCGTGGGATAGAATCAAAGCGGAGTTGGCCGAGGCGCAGTCTACCATCGAACGGCTTTGGCCTCCTATTGTCGCCCTTCGGAAGAAAGGCTCCCGTATCACTGACGCGGAATTGTCTATCCTGAAACAGCTTATGGAACAGCGTGAACTTTATCTGCAACGGGCCGAAGTGCTGAAATCTGAATTGAAAAACGTCAATAAGGCCCTGGATAAAAAGAGTAAGGGCCGTATCCGCTGCGAAAAACTTTATCCCTTTCTGGACGTTCGTATCGGGAGACTTACCGAAGAGGTTACTACCATTGAGGAGGATTGTAATATCCATGTGGAGGAAAATACCATCCATCTGGAGTGATTCCCTCTGTCTTGTGGCTTGGCGCTGTCAGGACTCTCCCTTCCTGACGGCGTTATTTTTTTTCTGCGATTTTGGCCCTTAAGTGCGAGAGTTGTATTTTTATGTATAGAGAATTTCTTTATATATCGCGAAATTAGATCGATATTTTATAGAAATAGCTGTTTTGTATTTGATGAATTAAGATATATGAATAATATTCCGAAATTTAATGGATTAAAAATCTTCTTGAAATTTGCCGGGAAATCTTGTATAATAAATGCAGATTTGCCGGTGTGATGGAATTGGTAGACGTAGCGGATTCAAAATCCGCCGGTAGCGATACCGTGTGGGTTCGAGTCCCACCACCGGCACCAAAGATGTACCCCTGTAGCCGCAATGGTTACAGGGGTCCTTTTGTGCTGCAATGGATAAAGGCGACAAGAAAATTTATATATTATGAATTGATTTCATAATATCTGAACTAAATTCATGTTTTATAAACCAGATTTACACATGGATTTACACACGGGAAAAGGGAGGCAAATGCCCCCCCTTTAATCAATGCCTTACGATATACTGATAATACCGCGCCAGTTTTTCAGGCTGAGCGTCCTTGTCGTCCAGGAAGGCCTTTGCCATATAGGCGTAGAAATCCATACTGCTGCATCCGGCTTTCTCCGCAGCCTTGACGTAATCTGAATACATCATGTTCATCGCCAAATAGTATTCCAGTGGGTCGCACTGGATTCCCCTTTGGTTTCGGGCTTCCTCAGTTTTTTCCATGGACCAGTGAGGGCCACGGGACCCGTCGGCGTTCTCCATGTGCTTGGCCCACTCCATAGCCGTCTCCCGTGTCATAGGGGGAACATCCATATCGGCCTTGTAGCCGCCCATTTGAGTGCCGCTTTTCCGGTAGGTCAGCTCATCCATATTTTCTCTGCGGCCTGCGTCAGAACGATATTCCTTTCCAAACTCCTGCGGGGTTCTGGAAGAACTATCCTCCATGACAAAACCGATCTTATTCCGGGGGCGGTTGTACTCCTGGTGCCGGTCAGACTCGTATACGGGCGGAACATATGGTGTCGTCATAGGATAATGGCTTTCAGGCCGGTATGCCTGCCGATCGTCCCAATACCGGCTGTCAGCCCACATACCCGCGCCGTCGTTCTGAGGTGCAAAACGACCATCATCATAATGTTCACGCCCGCGACGGTCCCGAAAACGGAATTCAGGACCGTAATTTTCACCTTCGTATTCGGCGCGACCATATTCCATCCGCGCATCTTTTCCGTATCCGGGTCGACCATAACCCATGCGGCTGTCATCATAAGACCGTTCGCCGCTCTGCCTACCCTGCCCAGCGGACATCAACAGCATTCTAGTGCTTCTCTTCATCTGTCAGTCCCCCTTTCAGGCAGTAGGTGTCACAGGAGCAGTGGGTGCCGTCCCGTTAATGCTGGCAAGGGAATTGTCCGGGCAGGGGCAAGTCTTGCCCAGCAGACGGAACGCGCCGCCCGTGGCACTGGTGGAGACCACGGCAGAATACCGGGTCCGGGTACGGATGCCGCACGCGGTCACCTGGGCGCAGCAGCGGTTAGTCAAAGGGTACTGCTCTGTTCCGGTCCCAATGGTAACGACCACCGGGGCGTTAATGGTGGCCGCCGCGGGAATTGCCTGGGCAATCACAATGCAGTACTTGCACCCGTTGCGGTAGCTTCCGGCGGGCAGATTCACCACCACGTTCCCGCCAGTGAAAGTGACGGCCTGAGAAATTACAAGGCGGTCACAGAGTTTGCAATTGGTTTTGCAAGACATAATTAAACCCTCCAAAAAGTCAGGGACGGCAGGAACCATGCCCGCCGCCCCGAAATGGTCACGGCAAAAGCCGGAAGAGATCAGCAACAGCGATTGCCGCCGCAGTCACAGCCGCCATTGTTCCAGCCGGAGAACTGCCCGCAGCAGTTGGTTGGGAAGTTCACGGGCGTGGGAGGCTGGACAATATAGGCCGCAGAGGGGCAGTCATGTCCAGAACGCCGCAGAATTTCCGCAGTGTTCGCGTCCAGCATTGCGCTGAACGTGGCGTTCTGCCGGTAGGCCTGAATTTCCGCAGCCTGTTCCGCGATTTTCTGATCCTTGCGGGAAGATTCAATCGCGTCCAGCCTCGCCAGAACCCGATCAGTGTCATTGTGGGCGTTCTGGATGATGTTGGCAGCGTTGGTAGCCGCAGCGTAAGCGGCGTCGCAGGAGGTCCGCTCAATCAGCCGCTGAGTCTCACAGCAGCACTGCTGATTCTGGAAGCTCTGATTGTACAGCTGTTGCATCAGCGCGGCCTGTTGCTGGCAGCGGGCCAGCTCCGCCTGAGAAGCGGTCTGCATGATGACAGTCCCCAGGCCGTTGATAGCGTTGCCCTGGGCATAGAAGCCGTCGCACAGGCCCTGGGTGTTGCCGTCCAGCTTGCTGATGATCGTCTGGGTATCAAGGGCCCTCTGGAGTACCGCCTCCGTGGGATAGCCGCCGCCGAAGCCGCCATAACAGCCGGGGGCAGGATAGGGAACGACCGTCACATTATCACCTCCGCTGTTTCCGCCGTTGTTATTGCGGCCACCAAGACCGTTGCCATTGCCCCAGCCAAAAATGATCGCCAGGATAATAACAGCCCACAGACCCTCGTTGCCGAAGAAGCCGCCGCCGTTGTTGCCGTTGTTCCCGTTGTTTTCGGACTGACCCGCCAGGAACCCGGTCAGCAGTTCGTTGCCCATAAAAAAACTCCTTTTCATGTATTGCAATCCGAGGGGCGCGCTCCCCCGGAAACTGCCGGATTGAGCGCGGTTTTCCTCAAGACCGCAAACTGAAAAGAAGTGAAGATTTGACTTCTTATTTGATTTTCTGCCTGGCTCCCGCGCCGGAAGCTCAGAAGCGGATTCCCAGCCCCGCCAGGATGTCCTCAGGGGTGGTCCCGGCCTCCCGTGCCAAGTTCCGGGCGGTCTGCTCCAGCTCCGCTGGAGACTTGCCCTGAATCATGCGCCGTGCCTGGACCGCTTTGGGGTCCTGAGCGTTCTGACCGCCTAAAAACTGCTGGACCAAGTTCATGGGATTTCCTCCGCCTGCCGCCAGCTGGATAATGCTCTGAATCATATCGTTCATGCCTTATTCCCCTTACCAGATGTCTTTTCGGTCTGTTCCTTCACCGGAGGCCGCAATGCTGTCAATTCTTCCCGCAAGGTCTCCAGCTCTCTTCGGAGACTGTTCACCTCTTCCATAGGCGCGTAGGCCACAGCAACTGGAGCCGGGTCGACCACAGAAACGGAGGGCGGCTCATACCGGTAAGCTCGAAACAAGGGGTTTCCATCGTCGCCCAGAGCTTTGGCGTAGATGTAGCCGTGGGACCAGTCCGGCATGATGGTTAGGGCCCCGGAGAAGTCCGTGGGCACCGCCTTGGCCTCGTCGAAGGAAGCCACCGGCCGGAAGATGACGCCGGACTGTTCCGCCCTGGCCGAGGGTTGAGGCTGTGCAGGCGGCTGAGAATACTGAGCTGGGCCACCAGTCTGATAGCCATTGCCCAGCCAAGTTCGGTTGTTACCGGTCCGCTGGTTCAAAGGCTGGCCGGTATATGGGTCAAAACGGTACTGCTCCACTTGACCAACTCCTTCTGGTTTTTTCGCAAATTATTTTACAACAAATTCCAAACCAAAAACTATCAATTTCCTATCAACAAACTATCAGGGCAAAAGAAAGCCGCCCGGCCATTACAGCGGGGCGGCTGGACTTGCACCAGCGGCGGCGGGGTGCCGTCGGCCTTGCGGGTTTATGCGAAATAGTATTTGTAGTATCTTCGTTCAGCCTCTTCGAGGTCAAAAATTGAATCTTCTAGTTCTGAATCATCCTCAGACGCGGCAGCGGCATCAAGAAGTTTTATGCACAGGAGTAATTCGGCCTCCGCTTTCCGCAGTTTGTCAAAAAACTTCTCTGGGTCTCTTTTCTTCAACTTTGAAGCAGATTCACAGGATTTTTTCATTCTGACTTCTTCGACGGATTTTAGCCATGCCCTGTGTTCCCCCTCGGTAAAGCCGAAATGGATTTTTGCCTTACCGTTTTTGAGTGGGTATACGTTAACGATCCGCCCGCGCCACTCATAATGGAGACAGCCGCCAAAAACGTAGAATCCGCCATTTATACTATTCTGCCGCGTGAATTGCTCGATCTTGACTCCATCCTGACGCTCAAAAACCATAAGTTGCTTTTCGGAGATAATTTTCTCGCTCGTCCCAGCGTAGTCAAACAGGGACGGAAGAAACACATCATCGAACCAATTTTTCATAAATCCTCCTTCCAGGTTTATCACCCATGAGCGCCGCCCAGGAGGGTTAGACCTCCCGGGAAAGCGCGTTGTACTGGTCAATCTCTTTGCCCTTGAGCCAGCCGTAAACATACCACGCTTGCAGCACCTCTGTAATTGCCATGTCAACACCAAGGCCAATGTTGTGGCCCATGCTGCAAGCGGTTTTGTAGATGTCCTCTGTCTGTGCCATAACAGAGCGTCTATTCTCCCGTGCAATATGGCACGCCACATGGATAGGGTCTACCGCCGTGCTATACCAGTTGATGGGTGCCCTCGCGATATCGCAGGCAGCAAGCACCTCAGACAGAACGCTAAGCGTGATTTCTTTTCTTGTCATGTTAATTCCCTCCCGCCAGTTTGGGCTGTCTATCATGTGTGATTACCGGGGATGGTACCCCATAACAGGGCAGATTGCTGGGCTGTGTTGCCTCTTGTTGTTATTATAATAACATGGTTTAACCATGTAATCAATAGTGAATATTTACAAAAAATAAATTTAGTTTTGTAGAAAATATACATGGTTATGCCATATAATATTTGATATAATATGTGACGAGGTGATATTATGGGTTTGACTGATGCAAAAAGAAGAGCAAATAACAAATACATTGCTGCTAATATGACCGTTTTGGGATGCAAAATGCGCAAAGACAAAGCAGATCGATTCAAGATGGCCTGTAAATTAGCTGGAACTACTCCAAATGCTGTATTTACCAAAGCTGTTAATGCGTTTTTGGGCGAAAAAGAAGAGGCCTGGGATTAAATTCCTCGGTCCTCTTCTTTTGCGTTATTCAATTCTGTACTTTTTGGATTTTGTCTTTTATGGATCTGATACGGCGGTCCACAGTGGGAACAGACAGGCGCAAGGCTTCCGATATCTGCACACGGGATTTTCCGCGCGCACAGAGGTCAAAGACGGCCTGCTCCTCATCGGTGAAATTACAATCCCTGCGGTATCGCTGACAATCCGAAAGGATCATGCAACGCAGGAGGATCATTTACACCTTCCCGATTTTCTTCGCGAACCGATAGAGCATGGTACACATCTGCTGGCGGGTAAGGGTCTGGGAGAGCATCAGATCACCGGAGCTGTTGCCGGTGAGGATGCCATTCTTTTTTGCCCACTCGACGGCTTCCTTGTGGGCGGGGCTGGGGGTATTGTCCATAGGTTTGACCTCCTTATCATAATTTGGACGGATGTAGGCTTTGACGGTGTATGTCTGCCGGGTCCTGCGGCAAACCATCCCGCCGTTGGACTGACTGCCGGAAGAACCGGGGGATGTGTTGCCCTCAATGGCCGTGATGGAGTTGCCGGACGCGGATTCAACGATGCCGGTATGCCCAAAGGTGTAGATCACGATGTCCCCAGCACGCGGCGCGGAAGTTTTGACCTGATCCGGATGATTACGCTTGTACCAGTTCAGCAGTTCGCCGCAGGAGGCCGTGACGCAGGGCAAACGCATATCGGCACGGGCAAAACACCACTGCACAAAGCACATACACCAAGGGTAAGCAGAGCCGGAGACACTTTTGCCGTAATACCAAGTATTGTACTTGACATTGTTGGAGTTTGCCGGAGACTCTTTTACTCCCAGCTCTTTCCGGGCAACGTCTAAGACTCCTTTAGTTGTTGCCATTGCCGTTGCCCTCATTCTTGATGCTAATTGTGTCAGAACTGTGCGGGAAAATATCCTGTGCGGGCTTCAGGGCATCCATCAGCATTTCGACCATACCGGTAGTGGCCCCGGCAGCGTCAGCCTTGGCCTCGCCCATGATGTACGCCACCACCGACGCCGCAGAAACCACCGCACCTGCCACGGTAGAGATCGTGCTTTCGTCAAGGCCGAAGACCATTGCCAGGCCAGCGACGATTCCAGCAATTGCCGCCCAAAGTTTGCGGCTGCTGAGTTTGCGTTTCAAGTCAATCTTGTTCATATAGTACCTTCTTTCTCCGGATTTGCTCCGGTTTTTAACTTTTTGGGCCATTTTTGTTAACAAAAATTTTTTACGCTAATTTTAGCATTTTCTATTGACAAACCGCTAATATTAGCGTATAATAAGAAACATCAAGAGGGGAAACCCAAGGAGGAAAACAAAATGAAGAAGTACAATCTGTCTAGCATCATGAAGGCCGCATGGGTACGGTTCAAGAAGTTCAACGCTCCCTATAACGGCAAGATCGTTCACACCTTCAGCGAGTGCCTGAAAGCTGCTTGGGCTGAGGCTAAGAAAGCTGCCCGCGTGTTCACCGGCATCGTACGCAACGTGCAGGTCGCCGGGACCATGATGCACCCCGTTCTGGTCAACGTCGACATGGACGATCTGACCGTTACCGGCAACACTTTCCCTGTGCGTAAGCTGATGCGGGAGCTTGGCCTTGATTGGGACAAGGAGAACAAGGCTTGGACCGGGACCCGTGAAACCCTGAATGCCCTTTGTGTCAAGTACGTCTGATATTAAGGAGGAAAAGATGAATAGCCTTAATCCTATCAACTGGGGCAAATTGCCCGAAGAAATCTTGAATTCCATCGAGGCCGCAAAAGCGGAATATGGGTGGGATAGCATTGGAATCCGTATACAGGAAGATATCCCCTTCACGGTCGGTCCTATCAATCATGTTTCTCACGTATGGATTGATGGTGAAGAAACCGACGAAGAATTGCCTGGCATTTGCACGATTTCTGCGACTTGCATCAATATCTTGTGCAAGGCGGCTACTGGTTATATTGGGGATCATGTTGCCATCATTGCAGGTGATGTTGTACAGTACGGAGAAGACTTAGGTGAAGTAATTATGTCAGACGCCGAAGTGGTGGAGGTATTAGTATGAGGCGCAAATATAGAGACTGCCAGCGGGCGGACGGGAATTGCTCCGCCTGCAATCTGGTCAATTACGGGCTGGACTGCCACAACCGGACGATTGTCAGCCTGGAGTGGACGCGGCTGGCGGTTGGGATGTCTCAAAAGGAGCTTGCGGAAAAGTCCGGGGTGAACATCCGGCAGATTCAGCGGGTAGAACTGGGGGAGGCGGAGGCCGGAAACCTGACCGCCAAGAATCTCCTTGCCCTGGCTGATGCTCTTGGCGTAGAAGTAAGGGATTTGATTTGATATGGGGGGAAAATTGGATTTAACTGGGCAGGTTTATGGGGATTTGACGGTTCTGGAAGACACTGGAAAGCGGTTCCACAGAAGTGTTGTCTGGCTTTGCCATTGCTCTTGTGGGAATGAATGCGAAGTCCCTGCTATGCATTTGCGATCCGGGTCTAAAACAAATTGTGGATGCAAAAAACGGAAAACTGAAAAGAGAAAGCAACCGGGAATAAAAGACATATCTGGGTTAGTTTTTGGGGAGCTTACAGCAATAAGGCCGACTGAAAAGCGACAATCCGGCAGCATTGTCTGGGAATGCGTATGCTCTTGTGGGAAAACAGTCTATGAGCCCGCTATAATGCTCAGATATGGAAGTGCTTCTTCATGCGGTCATAATCGAGGCAGGAAAAAGGGGCCAAATAGTGGTAAAAATTTAACAGGGAAAATATTCGGTGAACTTACAGTACTAAGGTATACTGATGAACGGAATAGCTATGGCGGAATCCTTTGGGAATGTCAATGCTCTTGCGGTAAAATTTGCAAATTCTCCACAGGCGATTTGATCAGAGGAATTGTAAAATCTTGTGGCCATGAAAAACTTGATTTAAAAAGCGGTAAAAGGCCTGTTTTAAGCGAAAATGATAAATTAGATTTGCTCATAAATGAAAAGATAGATCTAGTTGGAACGCGTGTGGGAAGGCTTGTAGTATTAGGTGGAATAAAAAGAAGCATTTCATATTGGTTTTGCCGTTGCGACTGCGGACGCCCGATAATATTGGAAGCAGATGTTGCAAAAAAACAAAAATCTTGTGGGAGTTGTATTTCTAAATGCTCTAATAAAACTGCTGCAATTTGCCCAGTTTGCAAAGGTGAGTTCCAAATTGTTTTTGACGGCAATCCAACCCCACAATTTTGTGAAGAATGCTCAAAAATATATGCTGGAAATCGCTATTTTATATGCCCAGTTTGCGACAAACTTTTTGAATCTTTAAGCGTAGACAATGCAATAACTTGCCATGATGAATTGTGTGAAAAATTTTGGAGCAGTTATATGCGCAGAAGAATGAGCGAAAAAACTTGGATAAGTTATATGCATGGAAGAGTAGGAAGTAGAAAAACTATAGAGAATTTAAAAAAAGCTAATGATGCGTTAAAGGTCTCTCCAAATTCTGGACGTTTTGTGTCAAATAATAGGGCGAAAATTTGGACGTTAATTGACCCATCTGGCAATGAAATTGTCGTTCGGAACCTTCTCTTATGGGCACGTGAAAATGCGGGATTATTTGGAAAACCAAACAACGACAAATCAGCGTCCCAGATTTCCAGTGGATTTAAGGCAATCGCAAAGACTTTGGCCGTAAATCAAAACGTGTCAGGAAAACCAATAAAGGCTAAGACATACTTTGGTTGGACCTTAAAAGAGCTTCCAAAAAAACCCGAAGATTAGATTTGCATCAAACCGCTCGCCCCATGTGGCCGGGCGGTTTATTCTTCTTCGCCCTCTTTCCCCCCGGCGCGAACCTTGCTGATCTTGATTCCCGCCAGCAGAAGGGCCTCCACGCCGCCAGCGCCTAGGGTGTACTGAATGAGCGTATCCGGCACGGAATCCTTGATGCAGAAAATCACGGTCATTGCAACGATAAACGCCACGGCAAAGAGGCCCATTGCCAAAAGGATAAGGTTTGAAGTCTTCACAGGCCCACCCTCCCCAGCAGAAACGCAATGACGGCTGCCATGACTGCCCAGATGGTTTTATCTACGATGCCGTCCCAGCGTTTGGCGGGTTTGGATTCCAGCTCGCTGAGTTTACGGTTCAGTTCGTCGTGGCGGCGGGTCAGGTTGTCCAGCTTTTCCAGAATGTTTTTGTACTGTTCTCCCTGGATGCCTTCCAGCCGTTCCAGTTCGCGCAGGCGGTCAAAGACTTCCCGGTGAGTACTCCCGTGCTGCTCGTTGGCCCGTTCCAGTGCTTCAATCCGGGCAGTCATGACGCAGGGTTCGCATTTGTTTTCGGGCATAAGTTTCACCTCCTACTTTTCCCACGCCGCCGGGTACTCATCTGGCGAAAAATTGGTATCCTGTGTACAGCGGTAAATCAGGCCATCGGACCAAATCATATACTCGCCTGTCCGGTATATGTCGTGCGCACCTTGGACAGGCACGAAGGGCCGTGCTGTCTCTGGGCTGGTGCCGTGGAGGGGCCGATTGAAGGTGTACCAGGCGGATTTTTCGGGGTGAATATCCGGATAAACGGCGTTGTCATAAGCCTGGAAACACTCCCAGGTCTGGCCGTCGGCGTTGTAGATGTCGCCGGTCTTGTATTTACCAGGTGTCCAATCCGGGTACAGCCCCGAGGCCCGCAGGCGTTTGTCGTCCGTGTCTACGCTTTCTCCGGCCAACGTCAGGCGGGAGAGATAGATGGAGCTGGTCAGCGCCGCTAACTGCTTGTCCGTCATAATGCAAGCCCCCTTTCAATAGCAGCGGTCAGGGCGGCAGTTTCGGCTTCTACGGCAGACACGCGCTCTTCTAATGTATCCGGTGTATCCGGGACTTCCGGCGGGTCTGTCGGCTCTGGAAGTTCTGCCAGATATGCCTGATAGGCATCTTCATTCCACTGGCAACTTGTCACGGTTTCACCGTCGTGCTGAATCAAGACGAAACCAGCCGCCTTCTTGTTTTCCGGATAAAAGACGGGCAAAAACTCATCTGGGAAAGCCAGCAGGCCAGGAGCCGCGATAGACTGTGGCGCTGGAAAGCCTCCTCCAGGGTTTGGATCCGGATGGATGTAATACATATTTCACGTCTCCTATCTGATGCCAATTGCATAATATGTGTAGCCAATAGCATTTAGCTGGACTCCAGGGCCTTTCGTTGCAGTTATTTTTACGCTGTTCCCGCTGAAAGCAACTTTAGCAGTTTCAACCCCATAACCAGTAGTTGCAAGATAACCATAAATAAATAGCTGTGTTTGGTTTTTAAGCAAAATAGCAGAAGAGTTCCAGTATACAGAGGTACCAGACGGGTACCAAGCAAGACCTATATGATAATCAGAACCCATCCTGATACGATCTGGATAAATAATTACAATCTCAGGAGGGAAAGGAAATGTAATCGTAGTTGGCTTAGATTCACCATATGTACCTGTCCCTGCATACGAAAGTGTTGCCAACCTATTGATCCAATGCTGTTTATATCCTCCAATATGATTAAGCACATTATTGACGGTCGCCGTGCTGCCGTATCCAAATATTGCAGCGGTAGAATCCGACAGCAAGTTTGCCTTGGTTAACGGCGTGGCCTGCTGGCTCCAGCCATTAGCGTTAATGCCATTGAGGTCAATGGGCAGATCGCCGCGAATCAGCGCCGCCGCAAAGTCCTCATAGGTCGGATATAACGCCATAAAATTAGCTACGCTTTTGAGGTACCGGCTGTTTCCGGTACTCTTAATTACTCCGTCTGTCAATGTTATACCTCCCCGCAACCAATTTCACCGCAGCACCACCAGGAGCGCTCCAGAAGAGGCCGTAAGGCGTCCACAGCTACAAGGATTGCCTCAATGTCGTTAGCGCCCTGGAGGGTCAAAGCCGTCCTCATGTCCTTCGGCGTTTCCGGCGTTCCGTCAGGGGCCGTCAGTGCGTTTTGTATTTCTGCTATGCGCTCCAGATACCGGGCAGCGTCTGAGAGCCGGAGCGCTCCTTCATCGGTCCAAATCGCCGGCGCGTCCCAGTCCGCAAAATAGCCGTAGTTATGCAGCCAGGTCCCGATCCAGTCTGTGGCCAGCTCCACCCGGTTAACATCCAGCACGTCATAGCCTCCACGACGGCAGCGTGTGGACGCCCACCATGCACTTTCCTCCGCCGTCCAGTTGTCCAGACCGCGGGCGTACATATCCTGTAATCGCTCCAGATCTGCCGTTACCCGATCCGTAACAAGACGGATAACCGTAATGTGTTCTGTGGTGGAAAGACCCGCGCCATCCGTGGCCGTTACTGTTATGTCGTTATCAGCAATCTCCAGAGGGATATCCGCCGCGAACGCTATGGTCCCGGCGCTCCAGCCCTCCGGGGACGGCGAACGCCATCGCTCCACGCCGTTGACAGCGACGGTCACCAGCGGCGGCCCGGAAATGCCGTCCCAGGTCTGACCGGCGATAGGGATCGTCTCACTGTCTACGACACGGTGCGTGTCAGGCAGACTTAGCGTAAGGCCCGGCGGCGTCACGTCTACGGTATACGCAATATTAACCGTGCTGGTGTTGCCGTCCCGGTCGGAAATGGAGATCGACAACGTATGCGGACCCTCGCTAAGGTCTGCCGTTGGTGTCCAGGCAAGACGCACACCGTTTGTTGCTGTCTCAGTGGACAAGCCTGCTGTCTGGGAGTGTCCGTCCAGCACAACGGCAAAACTGCCAGGGTCAATGCCAGAACCGCCTGCCTCGTCCGATGCCGTCAGCACCACCGCAGGACGGCGGGTATTGATGTATCCCGCAGGCGGAGATACCAGCGTCAGTGTCGGCGCGGCTGTCTCCCGGACTACCAGCCGTAAAGACCGCAGTGCGGTGCCGCTGATGCTGGTGGTCTTGCCCTCGCTGTTGGATACGTCGGCCTCCAGGTTGTAATAACCGCCGGGCAGATTGGCAGATGTAACCAACGGCGCGGTGACATCGCCCTCATAACGGCCTGTCGATGCATTGTAGGTCAGGGTTGTCCATACGCCGTTCAGCTTGACCCGGACTCTTGTCAATGCCATTGCTTACACCTCCCCGCAGTACCACTCGCCGCAAAGCCGGACCTCTGTCTGAGCCACGGCCTGCGCTTCCACTGCGGCAATGGAGATATGAAGCGTTTGCCCTGTCTCTGCCGGATTTGGCGTCAGCATTGCAGAGATAATAACAGGCGTTAATGTAATCTCAGCCATTGTCCACCTCCTGCGGTTTCTCCCAGGTAATCACCACAAAGCCGCTTGCACCGTCCGCGCCAGGATAGCCAGGGCCGGGGTCCTCTATAATGTCAAGGTAAGCGTGACTGTTGCCGTCAGCGTCCGTATAGGATTCAATTTCGCCCACACCCGGTTCGCCGCCGTCGCCTCCCTTCCCGCCGTCGCCAGTGCCGTCAAGGGGGGCAGGTACGCCGGTGCGGGCAAAGCTGTCGCCGCTGTTGATGTCGGTATAGCCAAGAGGCAACAACGTTCCTTCCGCGCTGGAGTAGGGGCCGAATGTAGTTTCTTCACCCTCTGTGCCCGGCGTGCCGTAGTTCCAGGACGCTTTGCCACCAACTCCTATCTGGACGGAAAACTTCTGCGATGGGTTGATATTGATTGTTCCCCACCAGACTTTTCCGCCGCTGCCGTCTGTGCCGGGTTCGCCATATCCGGATTCTACCTGCCCGCCTTTCATTCGGATGTAACCAGGCTGGCCGTGCATTCCACCGGTGCCGCCTTGTCCAATAGCTGCCCATAATTGCGTCACGCCTTCTGGGGCCGTCCATTCGCCGCTCTTGGTAATCACCACACGATTCTCATAGAGATAGGACCCATCCGCTTGCAGCAGTGTACTTTTGCAGCTTCTCAGGACGCCGTTCTGGATATTCAGGGTCTGGGACATCCGGCGGGCTGTCGTAGCGTTGGATTTGTCCAACCAGATTGTGTCCACGTCGCCGATCTCTCCCGCCGGGTCCCCGCGCCCGGTGGTTTCAATGATGTTGCCTCCGTAGCAGCTTAGGATTACCCGCGCCGCCGCAAACGCTTCTTCCGGCGTATGGATAAATGGGTTTTTAACGGTCACAGTTTGCTCGCTGGCCGTCTGGTTTCCAGGGACCACCAGCTCCGTTTCCGCGCCATCGGCCAGCTGGAAGATCAACGCGGCAATGGAAGTATTCGCCTTCATCGCCGGGTATTGTTCCAGGTTGTCCAATGTCAATTTATTCCCCTGGTTCCAGAGCGGTTCTGCTGTCAGTGCGCCGTCCTCAGACCTTGCGCGAATCCACGTCCCGGACGCCATGCAGACCCACCGTAGGATGTCGCCGCACTTTTTTGCGGCCACATCCTCAACGCTATTTGCAATTACGGGCACGTCTGCATAATCCGGATCACAGTGCCAGCGCAGGCGGAAGTTCTCTCCCAGCTGGACCACAAGGGCCTCCAGCCAGGCCGCCAGCGTTGAGGGAAGCACTTCCGGCGGAAGGAACGTCCGGTCTGTCAGAAGACCAATGATATCCACCAGAGACCATTTCTGCGTAACGCCGTTGTCGCCGGTTTTCCAGCCGTCACCCGCCTGATAAAAAACGCCCAATGGCTGGTACTCTATCGCGCCGTTCTCCAAGCGAATGCCGATATACGCTTCTACGCCCTGCCGCTCTTCAATCGATTGGAAAATGCCGTCCTTCCGGCGCGGCTCAAAGCGGCGGGACTGATTGTCCATGGATAACAGCATAGTGCCATACGGCAACGACAACGACGAAAATTGGCCTTGCTGTGTAACGGAGAATTCCGCCAGTACGCCGCCGCCCCATTCCTCGTACAGACCCGGCATGATCTCCACCAGCCGCATCCGACGGCCCGGAAGGCTCCAACGGGTAACGGTGATCCGGATTGCCGTTGGGTCCCAGACCGTGAAGCCCTGGAACGATACCTGCGTTTCCCGGTTTCCAGTAACTTCCCGCGAGAAATAGACCGTATTCCGATAATATACCTCCACCCGAAAGTCTTCCGGAACACCGTCCGCCGGGTCTGTGGAAAAGAAAACGGAACAGGTTTGCAGGACCCGGACGCGCTCAAAACGGATTTCCGCAAACTGCGGCGTTTCAAACGTTCCGTCCATCCCGCTCAGCGTAAGGCCCGCATAGCCGACGGGTTCCGGGACCTGCCAATCGTCCGGGAAGACGTCAAAGCTCCCGTCCAGCAGGGTCCGTCCAGGCTCCAGGGTGAAGAAACGCGGCGGCGGGTTGAAATCGTGGTCGTGGAGCTGTTCCGGGCGGCTCCACGGGGCCTGCGGAGACGCCTGCACCGGAAGGAACCGCTTGTCCGGCCCGGAAATGTCCACCACCGCCCGGACATAGACCCGCCGTGTATCCGCCGTAATTGCCGCGGCATAGGCAGCGCTGTGGTCAATCATGGGGGTTTACCTCCCGAATCGTGAAGGCGAGGCCGTGCCAAATGGGGGCGCCATTGTCCGAACATAAGAATGTTGGTCTTGTCAGACTCTCCACAAGGAATATACTTGAAATCATTTTGCCGCCGTTATCCGGCAATACCGATGCAACAAAGGGTTTCCCGGAACGCAGCACTGCCAGAATACGACTGGTCATATCATTGTCCAGATAATCGTAAGACCAAGTTGCTTTCCAGACTTTGCCCCTGATTTCCGTGACCATTCGAGCGGAAATCATTTCGACCTGGACGGACAGCAGCTCTTCCCAGGCAGCATACTTGCCGTTACTGACTTCCGGCAATGGGATTCCATCAAGAATGATTTGAGTCATCTGTCGTCTTTCACCTCCGGATTGGCACGGCTGACAGCGCGTGAAGCCGGCAGCATTGCGGTTGCAACCTTTGTGGTATCCATATAGAGATCCAGCACCGTATTTTGGCTGTTGTAATCAGGGACAAGCGCACCAACTCCGTTGACAATATTGCTTGCAGCAGTATGCACATCCTGAGCTGTTGCGCCTTTAGGCTCTTGCAGGTTGGCAATGCTGAACGTTGAAGCGATGTCGCCTGTAGCAGACGACAAAATAGCAGAGACCTGCTGGACCATCTGAGCAGCCTGTGCATAGAGCGCTCCCTCTTGGGCTTGCAGGCCCGCAATCAAACCCTGAACCGTATCAAGACCGCTGTTAAATGCGGTGTCTTTCAGCTCGCCCAGCGCGTCTGCAAGATTGTCGTTATATTCGGTTTCCAGTGCATCCAGCTCGTTACGGTAGAATTCTTCGGCAACTTCCATAGCACGTTGCTGCTTCTCATTCCACAGCGCATTATACTCGTCCCATTGCTTGTCAGTCATATTAAGCAGCTGCTTGGCATACTGCGTAGCGGAATCAACATCCATAGACAAGACCTGATCCATCAGGCTGTCAGAGATCCCCTTTTCCCGCAATCCAGACAATGCCTCCTCATAGGAATTGATTGCGTCGATTTGCGCCTGAAGGTTGTTCAGGGACATCTTGTCGTCCTTAATCTCAAACAGATTTCCGTAGTTTGCCAGATTTTCCTCCATCTGGTTCTGCGCGCTAAGGACCGCGTTATAACGCTCTTCCAGCTCATCCAACAGTGTCTCTGTTTGCGCAATCCAAAGAGACGCTTCCTTTTCTCCCAGCGATTTGTCATAGTTGTAGATGCTTTCCGTAATCTTACGGTATTCATCTATACTGCCGTCGTCTGTAAGATACTGATCCCGCAAATTGCCCAGTTCCCTGTAATAATCCTCCTCGCTGATTCTGTCCATGTTCCGCTGGTATTCCAGTTCCGCCATCAAAGATTCATACTCTGCCTGCGTCGCTTCTGCGGCCTCTTCTGCCAGCTCCTTGCTGTACTTATACAGTTCCTCCGTAACTTTGCGGTACTCTGAGATATTAGCCTCATCCGTCAGATATTTATCCCGAAGGCTTTGCAGCTGTTTATAGTACGCTTCCTCGTTGACCTCATCCATGTTTCTCTGATGGTCCAGTTCCGCCATCAGATTCTTGTAGGTTTCCAAATCCTTTTCCGCTTGAGACTTCACCTGCTTGGAGGCGGACGCAGTGCTGCTGGCGGCTCTGGACGCGGCCCTGGAGGTGCTTCTGGAGGACGCATTGACAGACCCGGTGTAAGAACCTACCTGACTTTGCAAAGCCTTGAGCGCGTTAATCTGAGCGTCGTAGCCGGCAATTTGCCCCGCATCGGCTTCCGCAACCTTGTAATAGGAGATTGCCAGATCATAATTAGAAGATGTCAAAGCGTCAGCAGCATCCTTTTTAAGGTTTAGGGAGGCAATCGCTTCGGTCTTTGCGCTTTCCAATTCAGAGATTCGTTGTTCCATTTGGGATTGCGCCAAAGCAATGTAAGCTTCCCGATTGACATGAATGGCTCCGGTTTCAGCGTCGAAAGAAATGGCAGCGGCATAGCCCGCGTCAATCAGCTTCAGCGCCGTGTCCAGGCTAAGGCTTCCGCTTTCGCTCTGTTCTCTGAGCGCCTGATCCAGCATCTGCACGCCATCTACCAGGGAATTAGTCGTGTCACGCGCTTCGTTCTGGGCTTCGGCGAGCGCTTCCAAAGCAAGTCTGGCGTCTTCTGTTGCTGCGGTCAAATCCTCTGCTGACTCGGTGCCGCCGTCCATAGCGTCACTGCCAGCCTCAATTGCATCCTTTGCGTCGCCATACTTATAAGTGAAATATGACAAGGCATTTTCGTTTTCCCTTAACGCCTCTTTGAGTTGGTTATAAGAGCTTACCGCCTGTCTAACGGCTTTATCGGCGTCCCGAATCTCCTTGGTGAAAATACCTTCCAGGTTAGCGCGATTTTCACGCGCCGCTGCAAGCTGTGCTTCTGCTGCTTCCAGGTCGCTTTCAATTTTTGCTTGCTCTGCCAGCAGTTCATTCAGTCTCCGAACTCCCTCGGCTTGATCCTGGCGTTCAGCTTCAGCCGCCGCCAATTCCCGCACTGCCTCAGCGTTCATGTTCAGACTTCCAATTTGTTCATCATAGGCCAGATTCAGATCGGGAATTGCTGCATTTAGCTGTTGGATAATATCCAACATAGCTTGATTTTGCGCGGAAGTCCGCAAAGACATATTGTCCAATTCCTCGAGCGAGGTTACCAGAGAGCGGATATTATCTGCGTTTTGTTGGATAACCTCAGACGAGGAAACATACGCGTCGGCACTCTGGTTCAGCGCATCCAGCAATTCCTTTGTGCCGGATACAAGGACCGGGAGATCATCCGCCGCCGCGCCCAGTCCGGCCAGGGCGGAGACAGCCGTTGTTGCGCCCTGCACCAAAACCCGGAGTGCAGGCGTCAGCGCGTCGGAAATACGGATTTTAAGCCCTTCCACAGCGCTGTCAAACAGCGTCAGGTCACCGGCCAGATTATCAAGCTGTGTGTCCGCCTGCTGCGCCGCAGATCCGAATGCGCTGTCCAGTCCGGCCCGAAATTCTTCGAGTTTCTCTGGAGATGTGGCAACCATCTTGTTGAACGCATTAAGGCCCTGCGTTGTGAAAATCGCCGCCAGCGCGGCATTGCGCTCGGAATCGGTCATGTCAGCCAGCGCCAAATTCAAATCGTCGATCACTTCGTTGAACTCTCGCGCCGCGCCCGCCTCTGTGTATGCGGAAAATCCCAGTTCATCCAGGACTTTTTTAGCCTGCGGTGTTGTAGTATACAGGTCAGCCATCGCCCGGTTAAGGGCGGTGGAAGCCTCTTCACCCTCAAGATTCTGCTCCGCCAGCCGCAGCAGAGACAGTGCCAGCGTATCAGCGCTCTGATGATAGCCATTCGCAGTGGCCGCCCCCCGGCTCATCGCTTCTCCCAGGCCGGTGACTGAGGTATTAGCCATTGTTGCGCCTTTGGCAATCAGGTCCGTATAATACTGCGCGTTGCTCATCTCGTCCTTGAAGCCCTTGATTGTGCCGGTGACATAGGACGCCGCGTCATCCAGCGCAAGCGTGCCCGCCGCCGCCAGATCAAGCACCTGTGGAAGCGCTGACATCTGTTCCTCTGCCGACAAACCGGCCATGGCCAGGATATTCAAGCCTTGCGCCGCTTCCGTCGCGGAAAAAGCTGTGGTCGAACCCATCTCTTTCGCGAAATCCCGCAGCTTGCCGATCTGATTTATGGTAACGCCCATGGTAGCCGCCACTTGGCTCATAGCGCTGTCAAAGGCTTTGCCTGCCTCTATGGACGATTTTGCGAAATCACTAAGGAAGGAAGCCAGTTTTTTCAGGCCGCCAATGATAACGCTGGAAACCACGTTGGCCTTTAGGATATCTCCAAATTTCAGCCCTGATTTGCCCGCGCCGTCCAAAGCGCCGTCCGTATCTTCAATCTCACGGCCCAGCTCATCAATCGAATCGGCAGTGCCATCGGCGCTCTGTTCCGCCTCCCGCAAGTACCGTTCGTTGTCCTGCAATGCATTATTGAGATTGATTAGTTCTATGCGGGCTTGATTCAGCTGTCTTTTGTATTCCTGCGTTTTCCTGTCGTTTTCCCCATAGGCGTCCGTAGAATCCCTCACTGCCTGTTCCAGCGCTTTGACCTTTTCGCCCTGCTGCTGGTACTCCCTGGACAGAATATCCTGCTTCCTTGACAGGTATTCCAAACTGTTGGCCTGTCCCCGGAATTCGGCGTCTGCCAGGGCAAGCTCGCTTTTCAGGGTCCTGAGTTCGGAATTGACTCCGGACATGGCCCGCTTAAATTCTGTCTCTCCATCTACTGCGAGGCGAGTTGTGATTGTTCTTGTTGCCACTGATTACGCCTCCTTCCGTTTTTTGGGGTTACGGCGTTGGATTTCCAAGAAGACAAGATCCCATATTTGTCCGACCGGATACAGCAGCGCTTCCCGGACATCCAATCCAAGGAACTGCGACGCCGCGTTCAGATATTGGGGCCGGGTCAGCTGGCTCCCGTTTTTTTTTCGATTTCCAGCAGACCCTTGTCCACTTCTTTTTTCGCCGGTCCCTCTTCCCGGCGAAACCCTTCTTGTACAGCCCGCGCAATTGCGTCCTTTGCCAGCGGCACCTCCAGGGGGGACAGGTTCAGCAGGAACGTCTCCTCCGTCGGGATAGGGCCTTTGTCGTAGCCCTGATAACGCCGCAATAATTCCCCTTGTTCCGCCAGTTTTGCCAGTATCCAGCAAGTAGGCCGGAAAGAGTCCTTCCCGTTGCCTTTGATGTGGTCCAGCACGAAGCCCTTAGACCCGAATTCCTCGTAGATGTCGAAGAGCGCCGCTCCGTTGAGCAGCAAATGATAGGTGACGCCGGCGCAAGAGAAGATTACCGGTCCCATTACAGAGACTCCTTAATCAGATTCGCCGCGCTGACTTCTGCGCCAGGACTATCTCCGATACTGGTGCTCTCGCCCGTGAACATCCCATTCAGCCAGGCTATCGCGTCGGCCTCCGTCTCAAAGTAGTCAGAATAAATGCGCCAGTCATTGCTGTTGCAGGAGGAACCGGTAAACTGGAGCTTGCTGTTTGCAAGGGTAATGCTGTCGCCGTTGGTGTTGTATTCGGTGCCCTGGAGCATGGCCTTGACTTTGGGGTAGAACACGCCCATAAACACGTCCCGCCCATCGTCGAGAATCTTGTTGACAAAGAAGCCCATGCCGCCGTAGGGAGGCGCGTCCGTTGTCTGGAAGCGCATATTTTTATGGTTGCCCTCTTCGATCTTGCAGCCGGAAATCGCCGCCATCTGGTCGCGGGGGACCTCTGTCACTTCCACGGCAATGACCGTCTCCTTGAACTTGTTGACATAGACTTTCAGCACGTTATCTCCATAGCCCTTCGCCTCGTTGAAAGCGGGAGTGTCCGATACCTTGTTCAGCGCCCCCAGGTTTACCGCCGGTCCGTAGGTGGGCAATTTCCCGGCAGGTTCGGCATTTTCCGCCGCAAAGGGCGCCCACTGCAACATTTTCGCGCCGTAATCCATATGTAATCCTCCTTATAATCCTTTCGTTTCCAGCCATCTGTAGTAGACGGCGGCCTGTGCATCTGTGGTCCCCTCCGCCGAAGCTTCATTGCCCTGTAAGACGAAAGGCCGGGCAGCTTGCCGACGAGTTCCGTACTCATTGATGAACGCAATTTCGGCGTTACGAATTCTCACAGGTTTACCATTTTCTCCTTTACCTCTGATTCGAGTTCCTTGCGGGTAGATGTAGATAACCCTTTTCCCATTTTTGACCTTAACTTTGGTCTTTTTAATTTTGGAAATTGTAAGGCCGGTATCCTGAACGCCCATAGATTGTGCCGCATGTTGTTGCGCCCGGACAACTACATCTGCGCCAGCGTTCAGCATTTCATCCTGCACATTGTCAGGAATTTCTGCAACTTCCTGCATAGACAGAATCAGTTCATCCAGCCCGGAAAAACTCAGTTCTGCCACATCAGAACCCTCCTTCCATGGAGTCAAACTCAAAAACGTAATGTTGCCCGACGTCATCAGAGGCATTTGTGACAATGGGGGCTGTGAATCCCCGTACCGCCGCCAGCGCTCTCTTTAGTTGCTTCTTTTTGGGGTGAGGCCGCCGCTTCAGCGGAAGAAACCAGTGCAGCTGGACTAGATACCGGGTCACATGGGCGGCATTGTCACCGAACCCATCAGGGGCCTCGGTATAATTGTAGGTACAGTATTCCTCGGCATTGCCTAAGTACAGGTCCGGGGCAATTTCTGCCACCAGAGGTTTTATCGCTGACCGCAGTTTGTCGTCAATACTCATATATTCCCTTCCCGGCTCCGTGCCTCGCACCAGATTTCCAGCCACGCCCGGCGGGTTCCAAGGCAGTTGAGATATACGATTTCGTAGTCTGTACCTCCAAAGCGTACAAACATCTTCCGCTCCAATGGTTTTGAGGTCCACCGGATCAGGAACCGCACCTTTACCTCGCCAAAATCCGCATTGGCCCGAATCATCTCCCGCCCACTGGTTTCGGTGAATTTCGCCCAGCAGCGATGGACCAGAACAGGGTCCGGGTCTCCGTAACCGTCCGGGTCTAATTCGCCCTTGCGGTAAATCTCAATTCTCTGGCTCAGCTCTCCGGCATTGACAATCATAGCGCGGCCTCCGGTTCCGTCAGTTTCAGCTGGTTGAGTGTTCTGCGGAAGGCGGGATTCTCTGCTGCATTGCCGTCAACTTCCGTGCCCCGGATATCCCAGGCGTCCAGCACCAAGGCATTGACACAGAGATCATACTGCGCCCGGCGGGAGGTCCCTTCCGGCGGCTCGCTGACGCCCGCCTGCTCCATGTAGCTGACAGCGGCGCCGTACAGTGCAGCCAGCAGATCTGCCTCTTCCGGCGGCAGATCATCCAGACGGCAGTAGGCCATAAGAGATTCCCGCTGGCGGTCAGACAAATCAGACATCATTGGACTCCAGTCTCAGGAGGTACCTGGAATCTACCCAACCCACCATATCATTGGCGAAAATATAACTCCAACCATTGATGTGGACCTCAAATTCTCCCTGCGGCCCATACGCCCAAAACGTCAGCAGATGGACCACCGCATCTTTGGGGAGGATACCGTAAATTTCAAATTCTGTGCCGGGACCGCCGCGAAGATTCACACCTTGCTCCGCAGTTACTTTTGCCGAAGGTTGTCCCCAAGGGAATGTTTGCGGCTCCAAAGCGTCATGGGAATCATTTACTTTAGATTTTGTTTCCATTGCGTTCTCTCCATTATCAACCCGCAGCACCGCTTCCGCTGCCGATCAGGGCCTTGAAGGCGGCGTTCTTGTCCATGGCCACCGCTGTCATGCGGCACAGGCCCCGCAGTTCGTAGCTGTCCGTTGCCCAGGCGTCGCCGCCGATATCGGTAGCCGCCATCTCCAGGCCCTTCCGAACAAACAGCGTGCCAAGAGACTGGAATTTCCCCACATAGATGGGAGACTTGCCCGCTTCATCAGGAATCTGATCGTTATCGCCATAAACTACCTGCCGTCCGTTCAGACGGTAAACGCTGGGATCCGCCGGATTGGGCACCAGCAAGGACCTGCCGTTCTTGTCCTCCCAGCCGTCCATTTCCGCGTAGCCGTTCTGATTGGTCAAGAGCATCGCCCCCATGCTCTGAGCCGTATTCAGCTGCTTAATCATCGCTTTCCGAAGTTCTTTCGCCTCGCTGCCCGCCGTCAGAGATACCGTTTTCTCCAAATCATTCAGCAGCTTCAGCAGCAATGCGTTCTTGGTCAGGATGTACTTGGGCGCAAACCAGCCCGCCAAATACTGGAGGAGACCCGCCGTGTTATCTTCCAGCAACTCCGCACTGACGGGCAGACGGTCGCCGAATTTCTCCACCGTGTAGGTCACCTTCTCGAATTTGGGCTGATCTTCCTTGCCGATGGTACCCATCTCCAGGATTTTGGGCAAAGGCTTCCGCTTGCCCTGTTCAATGGCCCGCCAGCCGGAAAGGGTCCGGACCTGTTCCACCGTGAAAAACTGGCTCAAATCCAGGTATTCCTTTTCATAATCATGGATGAGGTTATCAAACTCCTCCGGCACCAGGAAGCCGCCGTCAGAGCCTTCCGGGGTGCCGCCGGTCTCCGTCAGGGCTTTGGTCAGCGGCGCGAAGTCCTCCGCGCCCCACGCCTGCCGGACCTTCACGCCGCCCCGCAGGGCCTTGACAAACGCGGCGGCGTACTCATTGCTCCGCCGGATGTCATCCACGGCCTTTCCCTTGGCCTTCTCCTCCTGCTGGTGCAAATAGTTGGCATGGAGGCCCTTCATTTTTTCGTCGCCCTCATCGAAACGGCCTTCCTCCGCCAGCTGGGCCTCTGCCGCGTCGATTTCGGCATTCATTTTCGCAACCTCGCCCATCAGGGCCTTGTGGGCTTCAAAGTCCTTCTTCTTAAGAAGGTCATTGCCCTCCGTCAGCTTTGCCGCCCGATTGCTTTTCAGTTCCAGCAATTCCTGATACGTCATGTAAAATTCCCTCCATATCGTTTTTCTTCCTGCTCCTGCATGGCCTGGGCCAGCAGAAACGCAGACTCATCTTCGGTCTCTTCCTGGGCGGAATGTCCCTCGCCGCCGTAAGCCTTGACAACCCCGGCTTCCGGCTGGGCGGGCACCGCCACCAGAGAGCATTCATAGGCGTCCTTTGCCTCATCCAGCTCTACGATGCACGTTTCGCCGTCGTACTCACGGCCTGGGATATGTCCGCAGGCCGTCTGCGCCTTGTCGGCTCCGCAAATGGAGCAGACAGCCTTGCCCATAGCGCAGCCCACGGACGCCTCCCGCAGAATTCCCGCCTCAATGGCGTCAATAACCGGTTCCGTCGTGTCGTTACGCAGCATATAGGCCCGCAGCATCAAACGGGCGTCTCCACCTGCTTCTTCCACCTCCGCCGCGTAAATCCGAGCGGTCTGGGTCCCGGCGCTCCACTGGTGGTCCCGCAGCACTGGACGGCCTACAAACCGCTTCGCAAGGCCCTCCAGGGCGTTCCTGGTGAAGCGCTCCCAATCCCGGTCTGCTTTCGTATCGCACGCCGCCAGCCGGAATGTGAATACCTCTTCCGGCTCCAGAGGCCGAAGAGCCTGCCGGTTAATCAGCGCCAGCTCTTCCTTGCTGGCCGTCTGGCCCTCCAGGCGGGCGGATTTCAAAATTCGGTCCATCAAGATTCTCCTTCTTTCTGTCCTGCGGCGCGCAGGCGGCTCAGCTCCGCGAAGTCCTCCAGGGGGATGAAATTCAGGCTGGAATACCGGCTGTCTCCTCCGGGTACGGCGGGCAGGTCTTCAAGCCCCCGGATATCGTTAGCGGAATAGACGCTGATTTCCCGCATGGCCCTGTACCACGCCGACTGTGCCGCGGAATCGCCCCGCAGGAAAACTTTCAGCTCCCGCTTGATTCTCAGTCCCTTGTCCCGCTCACCGGGCAGAAGCAGCTTGTAGCTGTCCTCCTGTCCCCATTGGGTTTCATAACCCAGAAGGGTATAGTTGACGTATTCAATGCCGTTCTGTTCGTTGCTCTGATAGCTCTGCTTTCCGGCGTAGACCAAATGCAGCGGCACGCCAAAGAACCGGCATATGTCCGCCACCCGGATCTCGCTGCTCTCTACAAACTGCGCGTCGCTGTTGGTCATGGAGATCGGCTGATATTTCAGGCCCAGATCCAACACCGCCACCCGGAAGGCGTTCCCTGGCCCCCGGTGGACCCTCTCCCAGGAATTTCTGATCTCTTCTTTGAGGTCTACTTCCACCTTCGTTCCGTCCGGAAGGGTTCTGAAACTATGCTTGCCCAGGTCAGAATCCGTGTACAGAACGCCGCTGGGCTGGCCGCCGCTCCGCCAGGTGGAATTTTCGTATTGCTGGGCCGCCCGGGCAGTAGACAGCGTCATAGACGCCCGCTTGAGGATACTGACGCCCTCCAGACCATCTTCACTGTATGCCTTGTAATGCAACACATCTTCCTGCCGCAAACGGGTCGCTATGCCGGTTGCAGGGTGTGTAAAGTCATACCACAGCCGCCCGTTGGCGTCTGTCTGGATAGCTACGCAATCCGGCAGCAAAGGAATCAACTCTCTCGGATGCCCCGACGCCGGGTCCCGGAAAATCCAGGCATAGGCATTGCCCCTCATAAGCTGATTGCACATCATTAGCCGCTGATAGTCAAAGGACGTCATGGCTTCGTTTGCTCTCCCCCAGAGGACCCGCCCCAGACGGTGGTCTGGCAAACGTTCCTTGGTCCGTTCGTCCATGATATATACCGGCAAAACGGCCATGGAACCAGAAAGGACCTCCACACAGCGGTTCACGGTGGAAATCTTCATTGCCTTGTTACGGCTCATGGCGGGATCTTCCTCTCCGGTCAGCCACCCGGCAGGGCTGGTTAGAGTCAGCGCCGGAATAGCGCCGGGACGCAGGCTCTTTATGGGACTGTCCAATGTCCGCCCGGCGCGGGCAAGTCCCTTGCGCAAACTCACATTACATCATCTCCGTTTCGCGAATCTTCTCCCCAAATAGACAGTACAGCCCCGGCTATGGCCAATACGCCGCCCGCGATCAATCCGGCAGGGAGGAAGATCATTCCTGCTCCAACAGCGATTGCAATAGCTCCGCCCAGCAAAGTCAATTCCGCCAGATTCCGTGCCAAACCGATTACGATTTTTTTCATCTTTCGTCTCCTTACAAATGGTACTCCCGCATTTGCATGACCTCCGCTAAATCCGGCGGTTTGCTCTGATCCAATAGCCATACGGCTACAGCAATAATCCAGGCAACAATAATATCAATACGCCCGATACTCCGATCTTTCATGGGTTTCATGTTTTCGTTGCCGTCTACAGCGCACCGGACGTTGCCAAAGCACCAACGGCCGCAGGTGTTATGAACATGACGCATCGCCCGCGCCCGGATCAGGCGCTCCATTTCCTTCATAGCCGGACTCATCCCCGTCATAGTCTGGGGGATTGCAATGACTTTGACGCCTTTATCCTGAAGCGATGGCGTTACGGTATCTGTCAGATAAGGATCTACGCCCAAGGCTTTGAGGTCATAACGAATGCTGGCATCTAGCACAGCATCTATTACGTCTCGGTAGTCCACCATATCTCCAGCGCAAAGCGTCAGAAATCCAGCTCGTTCCCAGTCCTGGTATGGCACATGGTCCCTCTGTTCCGCCTCCAGCACGGTCTCTCTGGGCCTCCACGCTTGAAAGAGCGCCACAGAAACATCCAGTCCTGGTTGAGGTGGAAAGAGCAATACAAATGCCGTGAGGTCTGTCGTTTTGGAGAGGTCCAGGCCGCCAAAGCAATATTTACCTTCCAGATGATCTCGTATCCATGCTTCCCGCTCCTTTTTGGGAGATGGTCCGATTTGGGACTTGTCGTAGAGTGTCACAGGAAGCCATCCAACGTCTTTCGTGGAGATCCACTCATTGAGGCGTAACCATCGGAAATTACGTTCTGCCGCCTCGCTTTGTTTTGCCGTCCTGGCTGCTGCCCGGAATTTTCTGGCGCTCAAAATTACGCCATAGGATGGATTACAGGCTTTCCAAATTGATTCGTCGTAGATATTTAACGCCTTAAGCTTGTCGGGATCGTCGCCTGTTATCACAGATACCCCATACATAATAGGCAGCCACTCTGGATCATCGTCGTCCATAGGCACCTCTGGCTCACCCTGCCGCCATGCCAGGATTTTCCGGCATTTTTCGTGGATTTCCCAACCAATGGAAGTCCGGTCAGGATCATTACCAGCTGTAGTAAGGACTATAACAGTCTGCTGGCGCCGTGCGGCGTCGGAACCGGTAGTCAACACATCCCAACGTGCCCGGCCTGCCCGGCCAGTCCAGGCGTGGAGTTCATCGCAGAGGATTGCCGAAAATGAAGGCCCATGTTTATTTTCTACATCGCCAGAATATACCTTCATAATGCCGCCAAAACGTGTCCGTATTTCTCGTACACTATCACGGCACCAAGCTATTGGCCGGTGATTTGGCTGGCTCAAATCGGTATTTTCCACCATATATTTGGCGCATTGATAGATAATATCTGCATTCTGTTTGTCCACAGCAAAGATTCCGACATTAGGCCGGCTCTCACCGTCGGCAAGAAGGTGATAGAGACCTAAACCGGCGGCAAATTCGCTCTTACCGTTCTTCTTTGGGATCTCTGTATAGAGGAAGCGGCGATAACGGACCCATATACCGTCGTCGTCTTGAACCTGAACTCCGTAGAAATCCCTGATAATCTGTTCTTGCCAAGGAAGAAGGGAGAAGGGATTGCCGGCCCATTCATTCTGTCCAAAGACCAAAAGGGAGAAAAATGAGATTACTCGATCCGCTGACGATTGGTCATATCTAAGCAATACGCCCTCGCCGGGAGCAGGGACGCGGCAGTTTGGAGACAAGGAAATAGTGTCAGGCATACCGTTCAGACTGGATCAATTGGAGGAATGGGTTGACGTCTTCTGTGGTCTTAGCGCCTTCTGGGATCACTAAACGACAGCGGCTAGTAACAGTAAGCCCAAGATCGTTAGCGCAGTTTCGGGCCTGCTTAAAATAACGGTCCTGAATACGGCCCCATGCCTCCGCCTGTTCCTGATTCCGCTGCGAAAGGGCACTCTCAGCTTCGCCCGTGGCGATAATCCATTGATGCTGGGCAATCAAGTAACGGCCCAAATTATCAGCATCCAAATTTGTATATAATCCAGATGCAAGGAGTTGCTTTCCCAGGGAGCGAAATTCTTTTTTCAGCTGTTCCGGTAGCCATTTGGGCGGTTTTGCGGTTTTAGGCGCACTTGGCTGAACCTCCCGGCTCCGCCGCTCTGCTTCCTCAGCACGGCTCAAGTGCTTACGTCCTTTGGCCTTAATAAGATCTGTGGGTTGTCTAGGTCCGGGCATATTCTCACACTCCTTCTCTGTACTGTATTTCTAACGGGGACTTTCCCCACATTTTTTCGACTTTAGCATAGGTTCTCAGATAGCGGGAAGGCAACGTTTCCGCATCAAAACTGCCGAAGAGTTTGTCCATGTTGAAATATTTTGCCAGCGTCGCCTCTTTGACAGAAGATGATGCTCGCCAAAAGCGTTTTGTTGCACACAATCGGGCAATATTCTCACAATCTTCAATTGCACCTCTGTGTGCCAGTGCGGACAACATAACAGCTGCAAGACTATCAGTCCCCATGCTCTCTACACTCCACAATGACGCGCCCTGATAGATAAGCCCGCCTTTCAGTCCTTCCCCCAATGTGCTGCCAATTAAACCGCGATAGTTGCGCTTGCTCATAGGTGCGCAAGCCATAGGGGTGGCAGGCATGGGACGGAATGGTGTAGAGTGTAAGACAATGCTCCATTGCTTTTCCCTCTTGGCAACCGCATTATCGGCAAGCTGCAATTCCTCAAGGAATTCACGCCAGTCGTCTTCGGTTTCAGTCGGATATCCACAAATATTGTAAAATTTTAACTGGTGAGGTTTACCGGAGTAGCGTAGCATTGTCACAAGGAAGTTGCTGATAATGTCCCGCGTTATAGGTTTTCCAACGCCAACGCGCAAACGCTCGCTGAACCCGTCGATTGCCGTTGTTCTCAGTCTGGCCCAGTCAATACTATCCGGATTCTCTTTCAAGTCCAGCATGGCCCTTTCCTTGTCGGCAATTCCGCCGAAAAGACTATCCTCCATGCGGTAGTGCTTATATGGTGACGCAAATTTTCTGTGCCAGGTATAACCGCAGAAAAGACATTTATGGTTACATCCAATGGCACCTTCAGAAAAATTACGCTTGTCACTCAGCCTCAGTGAGTGGCAATAGGGATGGTCGGCCTGAGCAATTCGGTAAATCTTGTTATAGGTGAATGTATCAGCATAGCAAATGCTTTCATGTTCATAGCGCTCGCCGTTATGGATACCTTGAACTAGCGGAACAATCAGGTCTTCGCCGCGCCCAAACATTACCGCATAAAACCAAGGGAGAAATGGTGCAATGTGCAAAACTCCCGCGCCGCCGATCAGGACCTTGTAGTCTCCCTTTCTCCAGCGCAGACGTTCCGCAATGTACGTCCACCAATCGCAGTCAGCAGTTAAGGACACAAGGACAATATCGTACTCATGCACTGTTGCTATGCCAGCATAGTCCACCTGATAGCCGGCACGCTCCAAGCAATCAACGACCACACGAAGGCCGACAAATTGTCTGGTGTCCATGCATTCATTTTTGTAAGTGGACTTGGAATATGTCTCTTGCACATATGCACATATCTTCATTATGATACCTCAAACACGAAGCCGCATTTGGGACAGTGCATTTTTTGATTGTCGGCCTTGGAGTCCGCAGTAAGATCGTCCAGGTCTAATGCATCCGGTTCTGTCTGTGCTCCGATATTGATCTGATCCACATCCTGAGCGTCAAAGCCGATTATCTGTACATCAAAATGCAGTGCTTCCAATTCTTTGATTTCGATCTTCAGAAGTTGCGGGTCCCACTCACTAACCTCACTCAGTCGGTTATCTGCGAGGATGTAAGCTTTCCTCTGGGCCTCTGTCAAGCTGCTCACCAACACACAAGGGACCTCAGTCATACCCTCCGCCCTTGCAGCTTCTACACGGCCATGTCCGGCAATGATATTGTTGTCGGAATCAATCAGCACTGGAGTCACGAAACCAAACTCTCGCAGACTGGCCCTAATCTGCCCAATCTGCTTTTGGGTGTGGACTCGTGCGTTATTGGTGTAAGGCACAAGATCGGCAATACGCACGGTCAACAATCGTTCTGTCGCCATTCGCACCTGATGATCGTCTGTTGTCTGTGCATTATTGACGCCACCCTTTCCAACAGCCACCAGGTTTTTCCCTTTGCGCATAAGTTCTCCTTTCCACGTATTCCCGCCATGGGGAAAAAATCTCTCACAGAGGGGGCCGCACGGTATCCAGCCACTGCCCCTGAACTTTTTTGGGGTGGGGGGAGGGTGCAAAGATTCCCGCACGCGCACCCATACGCCGCCCGCGCGCCCAAAGCTGGACAATGTTTGGGCATCAGTGCCGCTGTTTTTTTGCTTTGAATTCCTGCTGTTCCCGCATGGTTTTTCGGCTATGGCAGCTATGACAGAGGCTTTCCAGATTCTCAGGGTCCGTGAATAAATTCCAACTACCCTTGTGATCCTGGATATGGTCCACGTCTGTAGCTTTGCTCCGTTGCCCTCTTCGGGCGCACTCCCGGCAGAACGGCTCTTCCAAGAGCTGACGGCCACGCAGTTGTTTCCATGTGCTGGTACTGTACATCCAACGCCACGCCTTGGACGCCTCGCTCCGCCGGTCTTCTTTGGGCGGCTCATGCGCAACGCAGTATCCGCCAGATACCAACACGCAGCATCCAGGATGTTTGCATGGCCTAAGGGGTTTCATTGCCATGGGCTATCACCTCCACGCAAAACAAAAAGCCAAGGCCAATGATGACACATCTCCGCGTCAATCACTGGCCTTGGCTCTCAAAGCACGCGCCCTTGTGAATATCTATCAGGATTTCTTTCTTGCACACCCGGCAATAGGCAGTCAGCCTTACACCCTCGGCGTCAGGCCGGACTCTCATCACCCGGCCATTCTTCCGGCAGTTAGGGCATTCCAGCCATCCGTCCTTCACTGTCAGTATCTTACCATATTTTTTCCGTGTTTGCAATGTGTTTTCGCTCCTTTCCCTAAAGTTAATACTGTTATCAAGCCTGAAAAAATTATAAAAAGCTATTTCTTTCGACGACGGTATTTTGCTTTGGGTCTTCGAACCGCCAGTTTTCCTTTGGTAATGTATTTGATATAGCGGTAATGACCGTAGGCCGTCCGAACGTCGCCCGTATCCTCCAGACGAATGCAACGGCTTTCCGGAGGCATCCGCAGCGGTGTATCGTCAGGCACTCGGAAGCACTCCCTTACAGGCTTGCACAGATTCCTGCTTCCAGTCCAGAGACGCAGGCCCAGCTGGTCCCGCTGCTCCTTGCAGAGATACCGGGCCAACGTCTCGTAATGCTTCTCTTTGTCCACACGGATTGCCCGGAATTCTACGCCGCCCTGCCCCCATACCTGACGGATTTGCTCAAAGTCTGAACCGGTTGCGTTCAGCAGACAATGGTGATGCCAGCGGCCTTCTCCGTGTTTGTGTTCTGTGACGTAGATATAACGAAGTTCTTCCTCCTGCGATTGCCGAACCTTCCTCAGTCGCTTCCAAAAGGCTTTTATCTGTTTTAATGCCGCTTGCCTACTGTCTGGAAGATGTTCGTCGTCATAAGTCAGCGTTACAAACAGGTCCTTCGGCCCAAAATTCGCGGCAATCAGGAGTTCAAGTTTCTGGTAAGCGTACTTGAGGTTCATCATCTGCTGGGCCTGGGAACTAAGCTGTTTCTTCCCATGTCTGACGGCCCGGCTATCCCTTGGGTGAGGCGCGGGGTAAACGGCCTCCACCACCAGGGGTCCGGCGGTGATAATGCGTTTGAATTTGGACATAACGGCGGTCTGCCTCCTTTGGGTATGGAATAGCAGACCGTCGTCCTTCAGACCTTCGTCCTTGTTGGGGGATTACTCTTTTTTGCGGTTGGTATCTTCAAGGCGGCACCGGGACGGGTCGTTCTGACAGGGATTGCAGCATTTGGATTTGTACGTCTTTGGGCAATCAATACAGCAATAACGGTCCCCACGTCGGTCACAATGGAAGACGTTGCACCAGCGGCCCCGATAACGGCGGCTCATGCGGACGCCTCCGGCCTGCGGCGGTAGAATTCCGCACCGAGTTCCAACATGAATTCCACGCTGTACTGATTCATGCCCCTTTCCTCATTCGGCAGGCAGATATAAGGGGATTTTTTTTCGTTATCCCACCAGTCTTCCCGCATAGACAGCACGCCACAGCCGGCGCCGTCGCGGTCGACGCACCACACCGCCAATCCTTTCCGCGCCATGCGTTCCAGTTCTCCCAGCGTCAGCGGCTCATTTTCCTGTTTTGCGGTCTCCCGCCGGTCTGGAAGGCCCAGCTGTTCCGCCGCTGCGGTCAGACGCCGCAGGGCTTCCGGGTCCGTCAGTTCAATGGGTTCCCCGCAGCAGGGGCAGGGGTCCCCGGTCCGTAAAAGTCTCATGGTCTGTCCTCCTCTACTTCCGTTTTCTTCACATCTCTGCGTCATCAATCCCGCAGAACAGCGAAAACTGGGCAATATGCTCTGAAAATCGCTGTTCCTGTGCCGCAAAATAATGCGGATCAATTTCAAATCCTATGAAGTCCAGCCCTGCCTCATAGGCGGCAATCCGGCTGGAACCGCTGCCAAGATGGGTATCCAGAATTTTGCCGCCGGGTTTGGCGTAACGGCTGAAAAGCCATGTGTACAGTGCTGCAGGCTTCTGTGTTGGATGTATACGCTTCTCATTCAGGGCCTTGTTTCCCTGCTGGATATATCCCTCTGATACGCTCTTCCCCTGCATCATGCCGTTCCACATATACCGGAACAGCCTGACGCTGTTATGGCAATTGGTAGCGGCTATTTCACAGTCTGAAAAGGAGCTGTTTCCGTTGCATTTGTCCCAGACAATTCTTCCTGGCGGAAACCTGAAATCAAAATAGTTGCAGCCAAAAACGATATAATATTTGCATACACGTTCAAGCTCCTTAAAGTAATCTTCTGCTGGAACTTTCCATACAGGCGAAACCGGATAGTCTCTGAGAACGCCAATCGGACTGATCTTATTCCCATAGTACCCGCGCCGTTCGGGACCGGAGAAATACGGAGGGTCAGCAACCGCCAGATCAAACCACTTGTCAGGAATACGCTGCATAGCTTCCATGCAGTCAATATTGTAAGCGCTGTTCATAACTTTTGACTTTTTACAGTCTTAACGTCCGCCCTTTCATTTCTTACTGCATTTTCACCTCTTGTCGGAGAAGTCCGCCCAGGATGGTTTGGGTGAGAATCATGCTTTTTATGAATGATTGCCCAATCGTGAGCATCTCGCCCACGCTGGTATATATAAATGATTTTCCTGCACTCTGTACAGCGGTGTTCCGCCTCGATAAATGCCAGGGCGTTCCCATACGGGCCATGTGTCCAATGCCACCGGAGCAAATCTGCATACGCATGTTTGCACCTAAGCTGCTTGAGAAATCGCTTAATTTTCTCCATCCTCTCCCCCTCTCAACTTCTCCACCTCCCCGTCCATCTCCCGCAGATCGTCCAGGGTCAGGGGGGCGTTGGAGACTGCCAGTTCCCGGAGATCATCCAGAGACAACAACTCTTTTCCTGCTTCGTCAAACAAAACATCCTCGTAGCGTTTCAGCCGGCCCCGCAGATGCACCGCCTGGCAGGCAAAGCAGTAGGCCAGGGCGACAGGGCACCCAGGACAGTCCATCCTACAATCGCAAATGGTTTCGTCAATCTCCTGGGCCGTCTGCGCTGGAAGCTCATCACACCCCCGCAGAAGGCACTGCTTCCTGGCCCAGTCCGTCAGTGGCACGCCGTCAAGCTCTCCATCGGAACGGATATACGCCCAGCCGCCGCTGCCATAGACGTAATTGAGCATCGTTTCAAAATTCCCCTGCGGGGCGTCCGTTGTCAGCCGTTTCATACTTCCTCCTCTACGCAATTCCCTGCTGGGCCTCCGCCGTTTCCGGGATATCCGGCACGCCGTCCTCCCGGCGGGGGCTTCCGCTGTGAACCCAATTCAGCCAGGTTGTCAGAAAATCCTTATGCCGTACCTCCGGCGGTTCCGACGCTTCACGGTCGTTACGAAAGCCGTGAATCTGGACAATACGCAGTTTCCGGGGATTCTCTTCCGTGGTCAGTTCCATGGTGACGTAAGGCGCTTCCGGATTCTTGAGCTTCCGCAGAAACAGGATGGTCACTTTTCCCCGCATATGCCGTTCCGCGTAACCAGCCACGCAATGCCGCAGGGTCGTCCCCTCGCTTACAATCTCCCGGATAGACTGGGGGACCCGGACACAGAGACCGTCAAGCTGAAAAGTAAACTGTTCCGTCAGACGCCGGAAACGGGATATATAGGCTTTTTCCGCTTGCTTGTCCTCAAGAGTTTTTATTGCAGCGACCGCCTCATCATGCCGTGTCAGCAAGTCTTTCGGCATTACCACATCTGGACGGCTCAGGTCGTAATCCAGCTTCTTTGCTGCATCCAGGTAATCCCGCCAGTATCGTGCCATTTCTTCCGCGTCGCCCTGGCTTATCAGATAGCGGACCGCTTTGCTCAGCCCAACACCCGATTCTGTGCAGCGCCGCAAAACGTTGTTCAGCTCCAATGCACACGCCGCCCGCGCCTGAAGGAATTCTCCAAGCCCGACGCCGGGTTTCCGTGCCTGCCGGAAGCTCTTCAAATCGTTGATCCCCAGTCCCGCGGCGGCAAAGACCCGGTATTCCTGTTTTGTCATCCGAAAGAACGCAGGCGGTGTTTTCGCGTCCCAATTCAACAGATTCCCGTGAGGCTTTTTATTGAGAATCAGGTCTTTGAGGATGTCAAAATGTCCCAGCTTTACCAAAAATTCCATCTGGGGCCGACGGGTGTACTCTGCCAGATATTGCATCAGGTAAGCAATCCGGAACGGCTCATCCTCAAAATCCAATCCGCCCACATAACAGCCGTAGGTGTCGTCAAACCAGCGGTCGTACTGGCACCAGCGGAGAGGACTGCGGGCCAGCGCGTCAAAGTCCAGCGGGATATAAGAAGCTTCCCGTTCGTATGGCCGGGGCTGGAAGGGTTCCCGAATGCTGTTTTCCCGCGTCCAGGGGCCGTCCGGGTGGTGGTCCCCGAACCAGGAAACCGTCTGACGGCTCCACATCATGCGTCTTCCCGGTGCAAAGGCGTACCGGCGAAAGGGTTCAAACACCAGATATCCGCCAAGGTCTTCGTGGTCGAAAGTCCGGGTAATCCAGCCCGCCTGTATCAGCAACCAGTCTCCGGAGGTCCGAAGCTGGACGGCCCGTTCGCGGGAGGTCAGGCTGGAGAAGTTGCTGAATTTCCCCATTGCCGCAAGGGTGGATTGCTGGCCGCAGTTAGGGCAGATGCAGCGTTTTCCGTGAGTCGACCGGAAGAAGTCAGAGGCCGTTTGTTTATGGGCGTAGAATCCCTCCATGCAGCTTGTACAGACACAGCGACGCGCCTGACGATCCTCGGAACACTGACGGAAAAACACAATAGGCTGGAAGAACTTCCGCGCAAGGGCCTCTTCATCATCCGTAAGTCCTTGGGAGTCCCAGCACAAAATCCTGCTTGAAAATACTTTCATCAAGGCCGTTTCTTCTTCCGGGGAGAGAGGCGTGCAAGGTGGATTGTTCATGCTGCCGCCTCCCTTACCAGAAATCCGCCAGATTGAGCATCACGCTGGGGCCGTCTTGAAGCCCTCCGCAAAGATCCAGTTCCATGCGAAACCGGACCTCTGCACCGGGGAAGTAAAACTGCACCGCACGCCTGTAAGCCTCCAGGTCAGAAATGCCAGTCCTGCAATTTTTTGTTACAGCTTTCATGCAGTCTTCAAAGCTCCCGCCCTGTACTACGGCCTGTGCAAACTCGCTGTTCTGACGGCAAAAATCCCGGAGAGCGTCAAGCGTGCCCTGTTTCATGATTTCGGCATATTTGTCATAGCGTCCGTTTTTGGCTCCCTCGGTCAGTTTGTCAAGGGCCTGTTCTGTCCAATTCATTCGGCGCACCTCCTGACCGCGTCCGCCAAAGCCAGCAGCGCATTTTTGAGCTTCCCAGCGGCGATTTCATCCCGTCCACGGATTTTCAGCAGCAGTCCACGAAGCTGATTGACCTGCCCCTGTGTCTGCTCAAATAAGACCTGGAATCTTGCAAGTTCCGGGTCGCTGTTCAGGGCCTCCTGCTTTCCGGCCTTGGCCAAATCCTCCAACTGCTTCCGGGCGTCAGCAAGTTCGGCTTCTGCTCTCTCGGCGCGGGAAAGGTTTTCGGCATTGGCGTCCGCGCTTTTCCGGAGGTCCTTCATTTTCGCTTCAAGGTCCTTCTGTGCCTTGTCGGAGGCTTTTACTTTTGCTTCGGCGGCGTCGACCTTGGCCTGCATTTCCTTGATGGCCTCTTCCCGCGCCTGCCTGACTGCCTCCGGGTCCGGGACCGTTTCCACGGCTACGTCCACCGGCTTCTCCCGGAGGGCCTGCAATTCTTCCCGCGCCGTCCGGAGGTCCGCCTGAGCCTGTTCCGCATCCCGCTGGGCGGCTTCCTGTAGGGCTTTCAGCGCGGCCATATCGGATTCCATCTTCGCTCTGCTTTCTTCCGACGCCCTTGCATCAGCTTGCGCGGCTTCCATGGCCTTCCGTGCCTCGTCCCGCTCCCGGATGGCCTTTTCAAGCTCACGGGAGGTCATATCGACAACAGCCTTTTTGCCGCCGTCGACAAAATGGGCTTCAGAGATAAAAGCAGCCCGTTCTTCCGGAGGCAAGGCCAGCAGCGTCAAGGCTTTGGTTGCCCCCAAATCCGCAAGCGCCTGCGGATTTGACCACTCCCGCGCCAAACGCATAAAATTCTGTGCAGTCCGTTCGGAGAAATCCACCTGTTCTGTCAGCCAGGTCAGCCATTCGCCGTGTGAAAGCTTTCCCTTTGCTTCAATCAGCCGATCGCCAATAGCCAGAATTGCATTCCCGGCGTCCTGCTTCAACTGGACAATTTCTGCGGTGATGGTCTCAATATTCCTCTCACTGTCCGCAGGCGGCTTTTCCAAGGAGGCGGCGAATTTGGCAATATCAAACGTCTTGCCCATCACAGGACCTCCCCCAGATACTCCCGGACCCATGCGCGGTAATCACGGGCGGCGGCGCTGGTGGGGCTGTAACGGACGATGGGCGTGCGGTCGAAGGTGCTTTCAGGTACTTTATCCGTCCGGCGAATCACGGTGCGGAAGACGGGCATTCCCATATTCCGGACAAGGCGTTCACCCTCCTGCACGACGGGGGAATTATGCCACTGGGTCAGCAGCACGCCCGCGATGTCCGCCCGATTGCCCACATGCCGTACAGACGCCCGCAGGCCCTCCAGCTGCGCCTGAATGTCCAGCATACCCGTGAAGCTGAACCCGTCCAGGAGCATAGGGACCACGACTTCATCCGCAGCGAGCAGAGCGGCGACACTGGCCAGCGTGTAACCCGGCGGGCAGTCGCAGATAAAGAAATCCGTCTTGCCGTCGGAGGCCGCCGCGTTGCAGAAGTGTTTGAGGGAATAGGGGTCCCCCGCGCCGTCCCGCACCGCCCGGAGATCCAGATCGTAAAGGCCGGGGGAACCAGGGAGAAGGTCCAAGCCCGGAAAAACAGGCGTAAGGTTTTCGGTCCAGACAGGTTCCGCGTCGCCGGTAAAGACGTCGGCCAGCGTGGGACAGACTTCCGGGTCGAAGCCGGGCAGGAAGAAACGGGTCAGGTTCATCTGGCCGTCGCAGTCGCAGAGGACAACGGTCTTGCCGCAGTCCCGGGCCAGAATATCAGCCAGATTAGCGGCGGTTACGGTCTTTCCTACGCCGCCCTTATTGTTCATGATGGCAATGGTTTTCATAGCCTTCAGTCCTTTCGTTCATGCAAATGGGTTATCATCATCGCCGTCCATAAGTTCCTCCAGACCCTCCCAGAAATTGGCCTGCAAGGGGCGTTCCTTTTTCGGCGGGGCAGGTTGGGGGAATATGCGGCTGAATGTCTGTGTATCGCCGTCGAAGTGCATCCGCAGGTGCAGGTCTGCTTCACCCTCTTTGTTTTTGCCGATTTTCAGGATACGTGCGGCGTTCTGCGGGTCCTCCTCCTTCTCACGGTAGAGCAGGAAGGCCACGTCGGCGTCCTGCTCGATCTGACCGGACTGCCGGAAGGAGTGCATCCCAGGTCTGGCCTTGCCGCCCTTTTCCGGTCTTGCCAACTGGGAGAGGGCCAGAACAGTAACGCCGGTCTGCTTACCCAGATCCTGCAGGTCGCTGGATATCTGGGAGACGCGTTCAAAGTCCGTGACGTTCCGTCGTCCTTTGGGCGCCGGGAGTTTCTGGAGGTAATCGACAATCACCAGCTCGTAATGCCTGCTGAGGGCGATTGCCCGAAGGTCTGCGGCAGTCATTCCGGAAGCGTCGACAAACTCCAGTTCCGGCGTGGTCAGGCTGTCATGGGCCTTAACAATGCGGTCGCAGTCTTCCTCGCTCAGATCAAAGCGTTTGATTTTGCCGAACGAGACCTTAGTCCGTAATGCCACAAGGCGGTCAAACAGTTTCCGGTCATTGTTCTCGTAGTAAAAATATCCAACGTGCTTGTCCCTTGCGATATGGACGGCCATCTGAAGAGCGAGGGCAGTCTTGCCGGCGCTTGGATAGCCGCCCAGGACAATGAAATCTCCGGCCTCCACATACACACGATCGTCCAGCTCGGCTATGCCCCATGTGAGATAAGGCGGCTGTTTGCCGCTGGCGTGGCGGTCGATGAATTCTTCGTAGCATTGCTTTAGACGGGTAACACGGACGCCTGGTTTCTGGCACTGGATAGCCGTCAGCTGTTCCAGGATCGCCGTCTGCGCATCGCTGTCCGGCGCGTTTGCCAATTGTGCGCCCAAGTCAGTTATGCGGTACTGAAGGGCGTATTTGTGGCAGAGCGTCACATATTCGCCGGTGCTTGCGGTGGTAACGGTAGCATTAATCATGTCGGCGAGGAGTTGGTTTTCAGCGCCGCCAAGAATGTCATTGACGGTAAGCGCCTCCACTGGACGCCCTTCGCTTCGCAGGCGTTTAACCGCCAGGAAAACCGCCTTCATTTGCGGATCAATGAAGTCCTCTGCCGTCAGCTGATGGAGGACCGGCCCGATGGTATCGGGGTCTACCAGCATCGCGCCCAGAACAGCCTGTGCAGCGTTGATTGCCTGTTCCGCGGCCAAAACGCTCATATGTACCGCTCCTTTCCTCCGTCAGGCGGTTCTGAGTCCCGACTGTCTTCCCATCTGTGTCCATTCAGCCAAGTGGCAGGGTACGGGATATACTGCCCATTGTCCTTGAGCCATTCCGGAGACTGCTTCTGCCATTTCAGGGCCTTCGCCATTGTGCGGCAGAGCTCTCGGTCCGGAGAAAGTTTTCTCCAGGCTTTGCGTGCGGCCTCCTTGCCCTTCTTTTTGGGGTACGCCTCCCAGAACTGGCTGAAGAGCTTGTCCGCCTCCATGGGGGTTAAGGGGGGTATATTATTACTTGTATTATTCTTACTTATATATAGGGGTGCAGTTTTTTTCACCCCCTGGGTGCAGAAATTTTCAGGGGTGAAATTTTCTGCACCCCCTTCCGATGGAGGCATATCTGCCAATTTTTGGCCGATAAAGATCCGCCTCCGGATCACGGGATAGTCCCCGCCGTGGCTGGGAACCGGGCCAGTATCCATATGGATGTGGCCGCAGTCCCGCAGCTCCGCAAGGATGCTTTGCAAGGTCCGCTCGCTGATCGTGTCGACCGCGCCGGTTTTTGGGTCTTTGTGGGTCAGGATTTCCAAGAGCGCCCGATTGCTGGCATAACAGTAGCCAGTAGAGAAGGCCAGCTGGACGATCCGCCCATAGATCAGCTTGGACCGTTCCCGCAAGCGCACGTCTTCCGCGACCGACGCCGGAATTACAAGATACATCCCGCCGGAAGTGACGTCTGTCATACGGTCATCTCCTTTCGATCTGGTCAATGGTACGCATCAATCCGGTTGTAAGACAGCCCGCGCCGATGCAGGCCAGGATCAAGCCCAGGAATATGGAAGGCACCCCCTCCCCTGTCCAAATTGGGACTTGCAATCCGTTGGAAATTTGGTATAATAATCTTGCGAATGTTTGTGGATGCAAGTCCCGGACACGACTGCCCGAAGGTTGCTGCCTTTGGGCGGTCTTTTTTGTTCTGTCCATGGCCGGTCTCCTAGATCCTGACGGCCTTATAGCGGACCTGGGTATAAACTTCGGCAATCCGATAGCCGTGCTTGAAGGGCAGGGCGTCATAAGCCTTCTTAGCTTCCCGCAGGGAGTCAAACTCCCGGCAAACTTTCCAAGGCTCATAGTTCCGACCCCTGATTTGCAATACATAACGCTTCATGCTATGCTCCCTTCTGCCGTGCCCCAGGCTGTTTCGCCCAGTGTCCCACAGAGACCCACTGATCGCAGGGTCCCCTGGAGATCAAGGACACGTCACCGCCCAGTTTTTTGGTTGCAAGACGAATCAGCGTCTGATACAGCACATCCTTGTTAAGCGTGCCAGTCACTTTCACGCCGTCCATCATCGGCCTCCTTTCCAAACAAGGCGTCGAATTCTTTTTTTGCTTTGTTGGCGTTTTCGAGTGCTTCCCTAATCCGCTCGATTCCCGCAACAATCTTTTCAGTTTCCTCCAGATACTCATCTGCGCCGGTCATCTTGATTTCCATTTCAATCATGCGCTTTGCCGTACCATTCACCTCCCTTCAACGTACTTCCTGCCCATCGGCACTAGGCCACGGGGCACGCTTTTGCCTTTCCTTTTCCCCTGGTTCCAGGCGACGGGCCAACGCCGCTGTAAACTACAGAAAGGGGGATAATTCATGGATCAACTCGACGCGATTACCTTGCTCTACCTAAGCAAACATTGGGATGGAACGGGTTCCTTGCTGGATTGTGCGCATACATTCCAGCAGACAAAGGCCGAATTGCAGGCGGCCTTGCGGGAAGATAATCCGCTTCCCAAACGCATCGCGGATGGAGACTTCCATCTCTAATCCGCCGGGGCAGTCTTCTTATGGGTGACTGCCTCATCTTTCGCGCACGGAAGCCGTTCAATAGTCAGGCCGTTCGTAAGAATGATGCAATCTTCCCCGGTGCGTTCCCTGATTTGCTTGCGCATGGCTTCAATCTGTTCAGGCGTTAGGTCACATTCGGTTTTAAGGACAAGCATCTTGTCACCTCCCTTCAACGTACCTCCTGCCCGACGGCGTTAGGCTACGGGGTGCTTTTGGTCTTGTCCTTTCTTCCGGCCCGTGGTAGAATTAGGTCGAAAGAAAGGGGGTGTAAATAATGCCGGATTTATCCATAGGCAAAGCTATGGAAATAGCAGAAATCCAAATGGCCGCAGACATTGCAGGAATTCAAGAGCCTAGAAATCTCAATATGGCAGATTATGCCTGTGAAGTCATTATGGAACACATCAGAGAATTTGAAGAGCATTTAGACAATGACCACGAAACAGCAATCAAACTTGCATCCTTTGGTCAATCCGTTACCATCGCTGTTACAGAAATCAGCTATTCTAATCCAAGTGTCCTTGTCTTTACTGGTTATGTTGGAACGCAGCCTGCTACGTTAATCCAGCATATATCGCAGCTTAATTTCCTGCTTCTTGCTGTGCCTAAAGCTGACCCGGAAAAGCCTGCACGCCGGGTAAAAATTGGTTTTCATGATCGTAGCGAAAATTAAGCGTATCAATTGCAAGCGCCGTTTCAACAAGTGCCCGAACCGTCTCGACTGTTGCCGCAGTTGGGACGGTTTCGCTTTTCAATAAGGCTAGGGCCTTAAGCAGGCACTCATTTCCGATTTCTTCCCACAGATTTTCCGATTCCGTTGCATTCACCTCTTTCTCTCTCTGCCCGGCCGCGCTAGGCCACGGGACGCTGGGGTTCCGGATTGGCGTACATATCGCTGATGATGATTGCTCCCCGCAGCATGGTCAAGATTGCCCGCCGGCTTTCGTCCGGAAGGCGGTTGACCTCTTCCAGAGCGGCTTTTGTATCTGTGTACATCTCCTGGTTCATTGTGGTCACTCCTTTCTTGTGTGTATGAGACGATTATAAGTCTCAATAGCGCATTTGTCAAGCCTTATTTTGTGTGTGTGTGACTTTTTGTTGACATCCGCACATTCTTGTGATATCATCATCTTAAAAGGTGGTGATAAATTGAATGAGCGAATAAAAAAATTGCGCAAGTTCCTTGGACTTACACAACAAGAATTTGGTGATCGGATAGGAATTAAGCGCAATACTCTTGCTAATTACGAAATTGGCAGGAATGAACCCATTGATGCGGTGCTTAATTTAATCTGCCGTGAGTTTAACGTCAACGAAACGTGGCTACGAACTGGGGAAGGCGAGATGTTCCGGCAGGACGAGGAAACTATCATTGACCGTCTGTGTGCAGAACTCCATGCCGACGAGTTGGAATCTGCAATCATCCAGGCTTATTTCAGGATTGATGAAAAAATCAGACTCCCGTTTCTGCGGCGTCTGATTCAAGAGGTACAGAAGCACCCAATCCAACAAGAAGAGCTAGAAGAGCTGGAGACGGCAGCGGACGCATTTGCCGCCATGGCAAAAGAGCAATTTCTTTCAGAGAAAAGACGGGAGTCAAGAGCCTCGTCTGTGAGAGAATCAGACGCGGGCTAAAGGGCTGGTACAAATAAACAGTCTTTCAGTTTGACGAAAACAGAAAGAGGAAATTGAGAAATGAAAAAGAAGATTTTTGCAGTCATTGCAGTGTTAGCTTTGGTCATCTGCTCAATCGCCTACAAGTCCACTAGAACCGTCTTGCCGGAATTTGAAAAAGTGCTGGAGCTGACCAAGGAGGATGGACTGAGAACCGCAATATCAAGTAAAACAAGTGGATATGTCTCTGTGAGACTGGGCGAACCTGCCACTATGGAAACCTTTCCGGATGCGATTAGGGAGGTTGTCCGGGCAGCAGAAGAATCTTTCAGCGAAGATAATTTCCCGAAGATAACGGTTACCCTTGACGAAGAGGAAAAGGGCCAGTGGGAGTGCTCCATACCCAGCAAAACAGTTGCGGAGATTTCCGCAACGATTACGGCATCCGATGATAATAATGCACAAGATTTTAACAGTATCGTTCACTTAGAGATGGACACTTTTGCTGATCTACTGGCTGACTACCAAGAGACATCGCAAAACATACGCTATGAACTTTCTGAGGGAGTGCTGTTATTCCAAAGCACGAATGGAGGCCTAGGGATTGTATCCGATGAGCGCTTAGAAGGAACACCGGTAACGGAATTTAATTCTTGGGATGAGTTTGATGCTGTATCCTGGGAGATTGATACTTCATTTGCAGCGCTCAATGAAAAGTTGATTTCGAGTACCGATGAAATGATAGGCGAAGGGGAAGAGATTGTTGACATCCGGCTGGAAAGCGACAACTTGATTATTATTATCGATTTGAATGGAGCAACAGGAAATCTCCCTACTGGTATGGTGGGCCTGGCAGATGCAAGAGCGGCCCGTATTACAGACAAAATTCTTAAAATGCGGCAATTTGATACCTTGTGGAACACAATAACTCTTGATTTTGTGGATGTCGGCTATGTAGAATGCCGCAAGATCGATGTGAGAACTAACGAATATGGACGATACTTCCCCAGCTTTGACTTTCAACATGAGACTACCCCCAGTACAGACAGCAAAACCAGTTCTAACTCCAGTAGCAGGACTAGCGCCAGTACCAATAGCGAACCTGGCAGCACCAACCAGACCGTATACATTACTAGGACTGGGAAACGCTACCATTATGACCCGAATTGTAATGGTGGAATTTATATCACATCTACTCTCAGTGCAGCAAAAATCGAAGGTCTAACGCCCTGTCAAAAGTGCGTAGGGTAACACAAATAACACTTCTGGGATTGCTGACACCAGTGACAGAGAATTGAAAAATAAAATCCGCCTCTGGCGCTACCAACACCAGAGGCGGGAGAATGAATTACCGGGACAGGCCCGTATACTTCACTCCTGAACAAAGTGATTATACACCTGCCCTTGGTTAATTGCAACCATTTTTGAAAGGACAGGTGCTATTTTGAAAAACGAACGAACAAAGGAGCTGGGTACCCCGCTGCGTGTTGGTCTCTATGTCCGCGTCAGCGGCCAGGAGCAGGCAATCAAGGGGCTGTCGCTGGAGGCCCAGGAGGAAGCCCTGGAGGAGTACGCAAAGGAGCGGGGCTGGATTATCGCCGGGACTTACATCGACGCGGCAAAGACAGCCCGGAAGCGTCTGGGCAAGCGCACGGAATTCCTTCGGATGCTGGAGGACGTAAAGCAGGATAAAATTGATCTGATTCTCTTCACGCGGCTTGACCGCTGGTTCCGTAATATAGCTGATTACTTTAAGGTCATGGAAGTCCTTGAGGCCCATAACTGCGGCTGGCTGACCATACAAGAGCAGTACGACACCACCACAGCGAGCGGGCGGCTGTATATCACTATCCGTCTTGCCATTGCACAGAACGAGGCGGATTTGTGCGGTGAGCGGATCAGCGCAGTTCTGGACAATAAGATAAAGCATGGCACGGTGGTTTCCGGGAAAATTCCGTTCGGCTATCGTATCAATGAAGAGAAGCGTCTGGAAGTTGTCCCGCAGGATGCGGCAATCATTCTGGACGCTTTTGAGCATTACCGTTCCACCGTCTCTGTTCGCGCCACTGCCGCCTATATCCGCCAAACCTATGGCTTGAACTGGGACAATGTACGCTGCCGCCGGAACCTCTGCCAGGCGCTGTACATTGGACTCTATGAACGGAATGGCCGGGTCAATACCGATTTCTGCCCGCCTATCGTCCCTAGGGAGCTTTACGACGACGTGCAGAAACTTCTGGCGAATAACGTAAAGGCCAACAATACTGGGCGTGTGTTCCTCTTCACGTCGCTCCTGATCTGCGCCGAGTGTGGCAACCGCCTAGCTGGAGTCTACAATGGTTATAACTGCTACTATCGTTGCCGGACGTACACCGAACGAAGATCATGTCCGCACAAGAAGCAAATCAAAGAAGAATCTATAGAGCAATGGTTATTTGATTACCTTGGAGACGAAGCGGAAAAGCAACGCATTGAATGGGAGCTGAAGGAGGTCCAGAAAAAACAAGCAGCTGCATCAAACAACCGGGCGCAGATACGCCGGAAGCTGTCCCGTCTGAAAGAGCTGTATATGAATGAAATCATTGACCTGGAAGAATACCGGCAGGATTATGAGATGTATACCGCTCAGCTTGAAGAGAAGCTGGTTCCGCCGTCCGATAAACAACCGAACTTCGAGGCGGTGAATGCAATTCTAGCAAAAGGCTTCCGCAGTCTCTATGACAGCCTGGCCCAGGAAGAGAAAAGAACCCTTTGGCGGTCTGTTATCAAGGAGATCCACGTGGATAAAGAGCGTCAAATTACAGGCATCGTTTTTTTGTGACCCTTTGTGTACTAATGATACATAACCCTCCGGGAGTGACAAAATCTGCGACAGCAGGCCCTTGGCTTTCAGGGACAGGGACTTGTCCCGCAGGTGATGGTTCGACATCACCGTGTACCCCTTGTTCCTCTCCACGCGGAATACTGGCATGGTTCTCTGCTCCTTTCGGTGTCTGGACATGAAAAAACGCCGCAGACTTTTCTAAATCTGCGGCGTTGGCCGGGGCGCAGAAACGGGCGGTGTCTTGCCGACATCGCCCGTTTTCTGTGCTGTTGTTCACTTGTCTGCGCCGCCCCGTTTTCCGCTGCCCTTAAAAAACATTGATTTTACTGGGTTTCTCCATGTTTTCTTATGGCAACGCCCTTAATGCCGGATATTTTTTGCGTGAGCATAAAAGTCGGGGTTTGGGGACTCCCCAGACTGTTGTCTTTTGACACAGTCTGGGGAATGCTTCCCCGACAAGGAAAATGGAAGGTCTGCCACAGGTGGGCTTTTCATTTTTGTAAGGTGGGTACCATCTTGCCCTGCTTGCTCAGTTTACCGGAAATTTCCGATAATGAATAGCGAATTATTGGATGTCGCAAAAAAGAAACCGCCCAGTGCAGCACACAGTAGGGGCGATATCCAATAATTCGCTTGAACGAAGCCGCGGAAATAGGAGCAGAAGCTATGGGGAAAATATGTCTTTCCTATCGGTAAAATGATTGGGCAAGGAGCAGCATTCGTGTTTGAACAGATGCAAAGAGCATAAGAAGACAGGTAAAAAGCGCATAACTTCCCCCTCCCCACAGGGCCAGAATTTCAGACGTATGTTTAAGGTTCGGAAAGGCGGGGCGGTTCTCTGGAAAAGTGTCCTGTTTTGCAGCAAGGGCACAGGTTAAATTCTTTCCCCAGCATCCTTTCCAACAGCGCCAAGGGAGAACGTTCCTGAACTGGCTGTATGGTGTTGGTCAGGCGTCTGCACAAGGCCAGACGAGTTCCTTTGCCCCGAGAAGCAAAAAGACCATAGTGCCGGATTTTTCTAAAACCGGCAGGCAGGATGTGAAGCAGGAACCGGCGGATAAATTCACTGGCGTCCAGTGTCATCAGCTTTTCCTGATTGCCATGGGCGTAATCCCGCCAGCGGAATGTAACCCGACCATTTTCCAACGAGAGAATTCTGTCGTTGGAGATTGCAGCACGATGGGTGTACCGGCCCAGATAAGAAACTACCGTTCCCGCGTGATCAAAAGGCGGCTTGCAGTAGACCACCCATTTTTGCCGGTAACAGGTGATGAGCAAATTTTTATCTATTGCCGGAAATTGTGCTCTTAGAAGCGCCAAAAACTTTCCTCGAAATTTGGTGGAAAGGACCCTGACCGGTAAGAAGAAATGTTTGGAGGACGCCCTCCACTTTTGAGCTGGCGTTAAACCGCCGCCTGTTACAATCATGTGGATATGTGGATGAAACTGGAGGTTTTGCCCCTAGGTGTGCAGGATAGCTGTAATTCCGGGCATTGCGCCGAGGTATTTCCGATCCGCGCACAGCTCTAAGACAGTTTCGGAGGCCGCCTGAAACAACAGCGCATACATCGCACTCTGCTGCTGGCGAAAGACTGGATTCAACTCAGAGGGAACGGTGAATACAACGTGAAAATACGGTGTGTTGAGCAGATTTTTCCTTTGCTTGTCGATCCATTTTTCTTTCGCGAAGCTCTGACATTTCGGACAATGCCGGTTCCGGCAGGAATTGTAGGAGATCCTTATATATCCGCAGTTATCACAGGTATCTATATGCGCCCCCAGGGAGGCGGTCCGGCAGTTGATAATGTCCCGCGCAGCCTTCCTCTGGACACGGCTCATCCGGTATTCCTGAGCGTAAGAGTTCATGTGCCGCGCAAAAATATTCTGAATTTCAACGCCCATTGCCGTGCAGCCGGTCGGCGGGACTTATGAGGTTTGCCCCGGTATTCGCCATATGCAGGTAAACGATAGTGGACGATATGCTGCTGTGTCCCAGAAGCTCTTTGATCGTAAAGATGTCAGTGCCATCCTCCAAGAGATGTGTGGCAAAAGCATGGCGAAGCGAATGCATTGACACGTTCCGGGTAATATCAGCCGCCCTGAGCCATTTCTTCAATGCGTCATTGATTGCCCTGTCTGTTATGCTGGTTAAATTCCTCCACCCCGGAAACAGCAGTTCTTCCGGGTGGTTTGGCCGGAAGCTGCGCCAATAGTCCCGTAAAAATCCAAGGCATTGCCGGGAGAGGATCGTATAGCGGGCCTTGCCTCTTTTGCTGTTATGGACAAAGACCCGCATCTGCTTTGAATCAATGTCCTGTACCCTCAACGCACAGATTTCCGATACCCGCAGCCCGGAACCATAGGCCAGGGCAAACATCGCTTTGTGTTTTGGATTTTCGCAGTGGTTCAACAGCCGTGCGATTTCCTCTCGGGATAGAATTTCGGGAGCGCCTTATCCTCCTTCAATCTGGGCATTTGCAGGTAATTCATGGTCCGATTCAGGGTCACCCCGAAAAAGAAGCGGATAGCTGCCTGATAGGTGTTGATGCTGCCTTTACTGAGACTGCCGCCCATGAGATGCAGAACATAGTTTCGCACGTCCTGCTCATTTAATTCCTCCACAGATTTCCTGCTGAAATTCAGAAAACATCGCACTGCCCTTCCATACACGTCCTGCGTATGCTCCGAGTACGCCCGGAGCCGCATATCCTGATGCAGCTGCTCCAAATAATAGTTTGCGTCCATCGTCTTCAGCTCCCTATTCTTTTTTGGCGGTATTTGCACCACTCCTCAAGTTTACAGGAAACCTCACCGGTTTGTAAAACCCCCGCGCCAGCGGGTTTGTTCAATTGTAGTTATCGGAAATAATTTTTATCGGAAAAAGCTTTGAAAACCCAGAGGTCACAAGGAGTAGGAAGAAAAGATTTCCGATAAAAATAAGAAGGGTCTAGCCCCTCGGAATATACGCTACCTGAGGGGCCAGCATAGAATTTCCGATAAAAATGAGGTCAACGCAAGCCTGTCAGACGTTTCAAAGTTTCTTCGTCAGTAATCGTACACCTTGCCGGATTCAGCTTTGCATAGAGCGGATTATCCTTCGGTGTTGCAGCGGCAATAGCCTTTCTCTTTTGCTCAGTATCTGCATAAGCGTAAATCAGAGTAGTTTCAAGCTGGGAGTGACCAAGCCACTGAGATATGAGTGTCAAATCCATTCCTCCCTGGTAGAGGTGCATGGCTCTGCTGTGACGAAAAAGATGAGGATGAACATTTTCCGGGACATCCTGGCAAACAGTTCTGGCCATCTGTCCATACTTTTGGAGCATATACCGGATCAGACGATCTGTGAGCTTGTTCTTCATGCCGTTCCTGACAGAGTAGAAGAGCGGCATATCAGAAGACAACAGTTCTACACTGTGAAATTCAGACAGATATTTGCGCAAATGTTGGACTGTCCTTGCCATCAGTGGGACGGCTCTTGTCTTTCTTCCCTTGCCGTGGAGTGTGACTCTCGGCGTACTGCCAAACTGGAGATCGCACAGCCGGATGTCCAGCATCTCCTGTACTCTGGCTCCGGTATCATACAGCAGGATGATAAAAACTCTGTCACGAAGTCCCTTGGCAGTACTGGCATCGGTTTGCTCCACAATGGCCGTGACAGTTTCCATACTCATAAATTCTACAATGTGGGAATTAACCGGCTTTTCAAAAGAAATCTTCTTCAGCTTTTCCAGTGTGGCATCAAGTGCTATATCTCGTCCAGCAGCGTATCCCATGAACGCACGAATCGCAGCAAGCCGAGAATTGTAAGCAGAGGCTGCACAATCAGTATCCGACTTGAGCTGTTCCATAAAGGACAGAATCAAATCTGCCGTCAAATGCTCAAAAGTTATATGACCCAACGGAAGCTGAAGATGCTCCTTCGTATAATCCAGAAGTGCTTCCAGACTTTTTCTGTACGAGCGGACTGTGTTTACACTGGCCTTGCGATGCTTTGGAAGATAGATTTTCAGATAATCGTGCAGGAAAGGAAACAGGGAATTGTTCTGTGCATCCATCATTCTGCCACCTCCGGGAACATTGCATTAAACTTGTCCCAATCAATAGCGGACGATTTCGTAATACTTTCCGGGAGTATATGGATGTAATATGCCGTTTGGGACAGCGTTTGGTGTCCCATATACGTCCTGAGGAACGGCAGCATCGCCATCAGATTTTCACCATTGTCAAGCCAGCGGTTCAGACAGGCGGAGGCAAATTGATGACGCAAATCATACACACGTATGCTTCTGGGAAATTTCCCATCCAGCTTCGCGTTGGACCAAGCCCTGTTGAGGGCGGCGTAAACTGTATTCGCAGTCAGAGCCCCACCATTGACTGAGGGGAAGAAAAAAGGATTTCCAGCGCCAAAAATAATACGCCGCCGTTCATAGCTGCGGGCAAGATTAACCATATCATCTGACATAACGACAAACCGGTCCCTGTTGCGCTTGGTATAAGCAATAAGAATTTTTCCAGTAGACCTCTTGCGAAAAAAAGGGACAATGGTAAAATAGGGGTATGAAATACGAAAAGATATCAGAATACTCAAACACACAATTCCGGAGAATCACAGGGGTAAAGCGGACAACATTTGATAAGATGGTAGAAATCTTACAAAAAGGCTATGCAGAAAAGCATCGGCGTCGCGGGAGGAAGCCAAAGCTGAGCATAGAGGATTTGTTGCTGGCAACCTTGGAGTATCTGCGG
>CAJTMG010000013.1 GCA_910577405.1 uncultured Oscillibacter sp.
GGAAGCAAGCGGGGGCTTGAAACGAGGGTATCTTTGAAGGCGGTTGAGCATATCCTGGATTTCCTGCATAGCACCCTCAGCGGTCTTCACGAGGCTAATGCCGTCCTTGACGTTCTTCTGAGCGGCATTCAGGCCGGTGATCTGGGCGCGCATCTTCTCGGAAATGGCCAGGCCCGCGGCGTCGTCACCAGCGCGGTTGATCTTATAACCGGAAGAGAGCTTTTCCAGATTCTTGCTCAGCGCGGAAGTATTGGTGTTGTAGTTGCGGTAGGCGTTCATCGCCATAATATTGTGCTGAATACGCATTTCAAAGTACTCCTTTACAATGTTTTATGTGCCCCGCGTCCTGCGTCAGCACATCTTGTAGGTTCCAAACGTTCCATCCGCCGTGGCCTTGGGCAGGCAAAACATCTGGCGCTGGGGATTTATCTCATCCGACTCGTCAGCCGGCTGAAACCTAAATTGGTCCTGTTGTCCGATGCCCTTTCGACACATTTGCCAGACCGTCGGGACGTTTTGCACCCGACCGTTCCGCAACCGTGCCGCGCAGAATCGGAATCTCACGGGGGGCCTTTACTGCCAGATACGAACGGCCGCCCTCCATGTGGTAAAGCTGCACCACCACGTCTTCGCCTATGGTGATGTACTCGCCGGGGGTCAATGATAATTTCAGCATGGTTTCCTCCTTAGTCCCTTACGCCGCAGTCCTTCACGGCAATCTATCACTTACGGAACGTCGTGCTGTCCACAACGATCTCGTGCTCGGAAATAATGTTCAGCGCCAGCATCCTTGCCAGCACCTTCGGCCAAAGTCCCGTTTCGTTCCAGAGGCGCAATCGGTCTCTGACACAACGGAAGCGCCCATAACGTTCCGGCAACTTTTTCCAGGCTGTTCCGGTGCGCATCCAGTAAAGGATACCCTCCAAAACCAGCCGGTTGTCCTTGTACGCCCTGCCACGGCCCGTGTTCTCCGGCGGCAGAAGGTCCTGAATCGCCTGCCATTGCTGGTCCGTCAGTCCGGGGGCGTCTTCTTCCGGCGGCAGCGTTCCCAGACCTTCCAGCAGTTCCCGCTGTATGTCTTCCTCCGGCCGCACGTCTTTCATATGCTCAGCCAGAGAGATTGCCGACGCCTTGATGGACTCTGCAAGCGTTTCCAGGTCTTCCTCATAAACCGTGAACGTATCCGGCGGAACGCCTGCAATATAACAGCTTTCTATTCTGCCGAGGCTGTCCTGAAACGTCCCGGCCTCCAGCCCTCCGAAAGTCTCCCGCATAAGTTCCAGGATACCTTCCCGCAGGGCTTCCGGACGCGTCTCCTTTTCGTCCTCCGTCCAGACAAGACCGTTCCGGATCGCCAGAATCGGTTCGCCCAGCGCATCCGCAATTTTCCGGGTATTCTCCTGCCGGGGCGACTTCTCTCCCCGCTCGTACCGGGCCAGCTCGTCGCCGGAAATCCCGCACAGCCTGCCGAATTCCCGCAGCGTCAAACCCCGCCGTTTCCGCAGAGCCCGCAGATCCCGTCCATAGGTCATCCCAGCTTCTGAAGCTCCCATGCCTGCCGCCGCCGGACGCTTTCCGCCTGGGGGACCGCCGACGCCCTGGCCGCTTCTGCCATCGCGCGCAGGTCCTTCTCGTACAGAACAAAGCGCTTCGGCGGAAACCCTATCAGATAGTAGCTCTCGGACGCGTCGCCGTTTCCTACCGTCTTCCGTTCCGCACAGCCATATTCCGCTTTCAGCGCCTCCAGGATGCCCTCCAGCAAAAGACGGCTGCTCTCAGTCTGTACCACGGAAGTCCTTCCGCGCTCCGGCAGTTCCGTCAGCCTTGACGCGGGAACTTCCAACGCCTTCGCTATGGACTCCAGCGCCTTTTTCTTCGGAAGCGTTTCGCCGCGTTCGTAGCCGCTCAGCATCGGGCCTGTGATTCCGCAGAGCTTTCCCAATTGGGCCTGCGTCAGACCTTTTTTCTTCCGGAGCGCCCGGATATTCTGGCCTACTGTCACAGCAAACACTCCTCCCGGAACGGGTTTGTTACAAGAAGTATACAACCTGTAACAGAATGGTCAGATTGAAAAAATTTTGAAAAAGCCCTTAATTTTGCGGTTTCCTCGCCGATATAGTTAGTGAACGGGGCAGGAAAACGTTGTTACAGGTTGTATACTTTCTGTAACAGTTTTTTGCAACAAAAAGAAACGGATACCGCTGTATTATCTGGCGGAATCCGTTTTTTGTTTACTTTTCTTCAAATTTTCCAACCGCAAAGAAAAAAGCGGCACAGCCTTCGCCATACCGCTCCAAAAGTATGAATTCACAGGCATTTCAGCAAAAATAGCCTATGTCTACCGCAAAAAAGGGCAAAAATTGAAATCAGCGTTCCGTCTCATCCAAAAAAATCTCCTCGCCGCAGACAGTCACGCTTTGGACCTGCCCGACATCCAGGGGCATCTGAAACTCCATGGTCAGACGAATGCTCTCCGGGCTTCCGTTCAGGCCGAAGGTGCAGTCCTCACGCCGGATCACCTGTCCGTCCGCCATATGCACCGCGGCGTCCTCCAGAATACCCAGCCCAATCCGGTCCCGCTTCTCCAGGCTTCGGAACTCCATTGTCAGGGCCAGCGGGGACACTGCCAGCCGTTCCAGACGCCAGTCCCCACCGTCAATCCGGCAGGTCCGGCCTGGGTAGAGGGTCCGCACCCCGGCAGGCTGTAAGGTTACGGCCAGCGTCCAGGCGCCCGGAAACAGCGTCGCGCCCTCCGGACCGGCACAGAAATCCGTCAGGCAGATTTCGTAAGTCCCGCCCTGCGCCAGAACCGTGTCATTCATGGTAAACAGCAGCTCGTACTGGCCCTTCTGCAAGCCGTCTCCGTAGGGCCACGCGCAGGTGCTGAGGCCGTAGGAAGACAAGGCGCCTCCGCTGACCGGGGCGATTCTGTATTCCGCAAAACTCATCTTGCCAGGGTCGTCCTGTATCGCCTCCAGATTTTCCAGCACGGTCAGGCGTACTGACACCATGGCCATCTGCCCGTCAGATACCGCGTCCAGCATTTCGAACCGCAGGCCGTTGGATTCCTCCACCACGGTATCAAACTGCCCGCCCATGTCAAGAAGCTGCTCCGTATCCGCCGCGCCGCCGTAGACTGACGCCCAGGGGCTTTCATCGAACATTCTCTGGAAGATCACGCCGCCGCCCAACGCGTACCCCGCCGCTGTGCCTGTCAGAAGAGCCGCCAGAGCCAAGGCCGCCGCCCAGCGCACAGGCTTCCAGGACCCAGCCAGCAGGCTCCTCATTCGCTTCCGGTGCTTGACGGACGGTCTGGGCACGCGTCCGGCAGCTTCCTCCGCGTCCTGCCGCAGCGCTTCCTCCAACGCCGTTTTCAGCATCGCGTCAAACAATGGCCCATCCATCCAGATATCCCTCCCTCTTCAATGTCCGTATCAACAGCTTCCTGCCCCGAAAAATCCTTGTCTTCACCGCGCCCTCCGTCAGGCCCAGCTCCGCCGCGATGTCCGCAAGGCTCCATTCCGCCACGAACCGCAGCTCCAGCACCCGGCGGTACTCCTCCGGCATTCCGCGGATGATGGCCACCAGCGCGTAAAATTCCCCTTCTCCCTCCGGCGCCGGATGCTCCCAGGTCTCCGGCAGGGGCGCTTCCCGTTTCTCCTTCCGCAGCGCGTCCAGGGCGTTGTGCTTGACTACCACCATCAGCCAGGCGTTCAAACGGTCTTCCGAGCGGCTCCGAAGCTGATCAAAGTGCCCCAACAGCTTTACAAAGGCGTCATGTACCGCGTCCTCCGCCCTGGGGCCCGGTCCCAGTATCCCCGCCGCGATGCGCAGAAGCCTTTCCTGATTCCGCTGGTAGAGTTCCTGTAAACGCTCTTCCTCCGGCGGCCTGCCTGTCATGAACACCCTGCTCTCCCCTTTCCGTCCCGCGTTTTATTCCTTCTACCTTATAAACGTTTCCGCGTCTGAAAAGGTTTCAGCTTTTTCAGATTTTCCCGCGCATATCCCCGCCCGTGCTGGAAAGACTAGGCCAGAACGGAAGACGAAACAAAAGGAGATTCCAACGCCATGATAACCGCCTTTGTCCGCACGCTGATTCTGTACCTTCTGATTATGACCGGCCTGCGTCTGATGGGCAAACGGCAGATCGGCGAGCTGGAGCCGGGAGAACTGGTGCTGACCATGATGATTTCTGATTTGGCTACCGTGCCTATGCAGGATTTCGGCATTCCCCTTCTGGCCGGCGTGATTCCTATTCTGACCCTTCTGGCGCTGTCTATGCTGCTGAGTCAGTTGTCCATGAAAAGCCTGCGGTTCCGTGCCCTGGTCTGCGGGACGCCCTCGGTGCTGGTCTGGGAGGGCGCGCTGCAGCAGGCTGCCATGAGACGGAACCGCTACACGCTGGACGAGCTTCTGGAGGAACTCCGCGGGCAAGGTTACACCGGGCTGAACGACGTGAAATATGCGGTGCTGGAGAATTCCGGACAGCTGTCAGTCTTTCCCTGGAGCCAGCCACCTACCGCGGCCATGCTGGGGGTGAAGGAAGACCCTGTGAGCCTGCCGGTCATTCTCATCAACGACGGCAGGGTGATCCAGCAGAATCTCCGGGCCTGCGGGAAAGACAGCGCGTGGCTGGAGGAAGTGCTGAAACAGGAAGGCGCTGTCCCAAAGGAAATCTTCCTTCTGTCTCTGGACGGTCAAGGGCGGGTATCCTGCGTCAGAAAGGAGGGCCTATGAAATACCGGATTTTTCTTCCGCTGGGAGTACTGGCGGGAATTCTGGCTTTCTGCCTCTGGAACGCGGGAACCATGGAGGCCCATTCCCTACGCTGGCAGGCACAGCTGGAGAACGCCGAAGCCCTGGCCCGCGCCGGAAACTGGCCCGCAGCCTTGGACGCCCTTGCAGAAAGCCGTCAGGACTGGACCCGGCGGCAGACTTACCTCCATATTGTTACCGGTCACGGAACTGTAGACGACGCGGAATCCCTTTACCGCCGCTGTCTGGTCATCGCCGCCGCGCAGGAGGACACCGAATTTTTCACGGAATTGTCCAGCCTCCGGGAACAGCTCCGGCTTCTGGCTGAAATGGAACGGCTCTCTTTGCGCAACGTCCTGTAAGGCTGACGCTCCGCGCCGGCGGTCATATGGCAGATGCAAAAATTATAGCGCATTCAGCCTCTTTCCGCAAGCCGTCTTCTGTCTGCCTGTCAGTAATCCAGCCGTATCAACAGCTCTCCATCCACAAGGGACCAGCCCGACAGCTTTCTTCTGCCCAGCAGGTCCGTCAGATGGAACCGCCGCGCCTGATTCCGGACGGTCAGCAGAAGGTCGCCGCCGTCTTTCTCCACTTGTATATCCGCTTCTTTGGCATAGGGCGTCTTCACAATCAGGATACGCGTTCCGGAGCGCTCCTCCATCCGAAACGCCTGCTCCCTGCAAAATACCGCCGCCGGGTCCGTCTCTCCATACAGTTCCCTGCCGACCCTGCGTAATGCCTCAAAGCCCTGCAATTCGTCCGAGAGAAGCTCCAGGCGGAATTGTCGCTGCTCAGGGAAGCTCTCCTCCGCCAGCTCCAGACTCTCCTCCTGCACCCGGCTCCAGTCCGCAAAATATCCCGTCAGAGCCTCCGCCGGGTAAATCTTATTGATATAAACCGCGTCCACGCCGAAATCATACATCTGCATCCAGGTATAGCAGCGCCGGGTCTCGTCCATCACAATCCGTTCCGGCGTTGTCACAAGCCGTACACTCGCCGCGTCCCGATTCTGAAGGATATTTTTTAATCCGGCCAGCCGTTTTGTCAGACGTTCAAATTCATCAAACACCGCGTCACGGGGCTTAGGGACCGCGGAAGCTCTGGAAATCAAGCCTCCGAACGCCCTGTTGATCCCCCGGACCGACGGAAGAAGGCAGTCCGCAAGCACGCTCAGCCGCTCCGGATACCGCAGAAGAGAAAGAGTCTCTCCCGTAGGCGCGCAGTCCGCCACCAGAATCTCGTAATCCCCGCGCTCGTACTCGTCCAGAATCCGCAGCAGGGAAAACAGCTCTTCCATCCCGGGGAACAGCAGCGCTTCCTCCGTTTCCAGACCGCCGTTGGCCCTGCCGCGAATGATTTCCTTCAGATAGTCCCGCAGGTTCACCCAGGCTTGCCGTCCTTCCTCCAAAGGGTCCAGCTCCAGAACATCCAGCCCTTCCCGAACCGTCCTGACGCCGCCGCCCGATGGAAATCCCAACGAATCCCCTAAGCTGTGGGCCTGGTCCGTGCTCATCAGAAGAACCCTGCGCCCTGTTTCCCATAGGCGGATGGCTGTGGCGGCCGCAATGCTGGTTTTGCCTACGCCGCCTTTTCCGGAATAAATCAGAATCCGCATCACTGTTCACCGTCCCTTCTCTGCCGCAGGTCGATATAAAGCATCCCGTCTTCCAAAACCGCCGCAGCGCTGGCCCCTTTCAGACTGTCGGGGAGTGGAATCCGCCGGACCGCGCCGCCTGCCTCTATGTACAAATCCATCCCCTGACACTCAGCCCGTATATCCCCGGGAGCCTCCGGAAGCCGAAGATGCAGCCGGAATCCTCCATCAATGGGCGTATAGACTTCCGTTTCCGTCCGGACGCGCACATCAAACAGGCCGTCCTCCGGAAGCGCTCCTCCCATACGCTCCACCGCGGCGATTCCACGGACCTCCTGGGGGTACCAGGGCAGACGGACGATGGGCTGCCCCGCGAATACTTCCTCCAGCTCCCCAACGTACTGCCGCTGCACTTCCCGCCAGTGGGACAGGAACGGGTTTTCCTCCAATGCCGGAAGCAGGCGGTTGATATAAAGGCCGTCTGTCTGGTAGCCGTAGAGATGCAGACGCGTAAAGGCCCGTTTGGTCTCCTCTACCGACATACGTTCCGGCGTACATACCAGACGGACCGTGCATACACTGTTGTCCCGCAGAAGTTCCTGTAACGCCGCCAGTTCCCTATGAAGCCGTTGGATTTCGTTCATGGCCTTCCGTTCCGGCAGCTTCACCCGGTACTTTGCCTTTGCCGCCGGCGCCAGCACGCGGGTGATGACCTTGCCTACCGGAAAGAATTTCTCCATATACCAGGACAGCAGCTCCGGGAATTTCAGCAGCGACAGGGTTTCTCCTGTAGGCGCGCAGTCCACCAGAATACGTTCGTAGGTTCCCTCTTGATAGATTTTCCCAATCATCAGCAAGGAGAAGAGGGTGTCAAAGCCCGGAAGCGGCATAGGACGTGCGGACAGGTCCGGGCCGGCCAGCAAATCCGACAGCGCCTGGACCGCATGGGGGAATTCCCGCCGCATCAGCCGGTATGGGTCCAGCTCCAGAAGGAACAGGCTGTCCCCCGCTTTCACAATCCCGCCGCCGGTTTCCAGCTGAAAGAGGTCCCCCAGATTATGGGCCATGTCCGCGCTGACCAGAAGCGTCGAACGGCCCTCCCCGGCGGAACGGACGGCGTGGGCGGCGGCAACGCTGGTCTTTCCTACGCCGCCTTTTCCTGTAAACAGAATGATTCTCCCCATGTCTGCCTCCTTTTTGGCACAATATCGAATGGAAAGAGCCGCATCAGAGGAATTCCATCTGACGCGGCCCTTGCCGGAAGAATACTGCTCAGCCCTGACGGAAGGAAACGCCAGCCCCGCTCTGAGGATGCCGCCATTCCTGCACAACCTTGCCATAGGAGAGAATCCGGCAGGTTCCGCATTCCAGACAGCCCAGATGAGAGAAGGTCAGCTTTCCGTCGATCCATTTATAGCACTCCGCCGGACAAGCCAGCAGCAGCTTCCTGATTTCCGCCTCGTCTCTGTAATCCAGATCCACCTTGATATGGGATTCTTCTTCATCGGTGTGGAACAGGTCCAGAGCCAGCTTATCGTCCACAGACATCTTTTTCATCTCAGAACGCCTCCAATACCGTTGTAATCTGCTGCATCAGCTCCGAAGCGCTGGTCCGGCGTGCAATGGCGTCAACGATGTACAGGACGATATTCTCACTGGGCGCGCCGTCCACGGTGAAAATCTTGTCTGCGATTTCCCCGCAGAGCTCCGGCAGGCATTCGAAAATCGCCCGGCGGGAGAGCAGCGTCGGGAAGCCCTTGAACGACTTCAGATCCCGCATCACAAAGCTGTACTCAAGCGCCTGCTGATAGGACGAAAGCACCGCGGCGCTGAAGTCCCCCAGCTCGTGGGCCTTTATCACCGCTTCCGCCGCCAGACGCCCGGATTCAACAGCAAAATCCATCCCGCGGACAGTGAAGCCCAGATTCACACACAGCCCCGCCGCGTCGCCGGTGATCAGAACGCCGTCCCGCACCAGCTCCGGCACCATGTGGATTCCTTCTTCCGGTACCAGATGGCCGGAGTATTCGATGATTTCCCCGCCTTCCAGATAGGGCGCAATGGAAGGATGACTCTTGAAGCGCTCCAGCATCTGGGGCACGGAAACGTCAGAGTGTCCGATATCCCCCAGAGTGGCCACAACGCCGATGGAAATGGTATCCTTATTTGTGTACAGGAAGCCGCCGCCGAAACCGCCCGCCGTAGGGTCACCCGCCGACAGCCAGGCCGTTCCCTCGCCGGAGGCCAGTCCAAAGCGCTGGTTAATCACGTCCTCACTGAGTTTGATCGTCTCCTTCGCGCCTACAGCCACCTGATGCGGCTCCAGCTCCTTTTTCATGCCAATCTGCTGGGCCAGAAGGGAATTCACGCCGTCAGCCAGAATGACAACATCGGCGTACATTTCCTCACCAGCGGCGCTGATGCCCACGACCTTGCCGTCCTCCACCAGCAGCGCGTCCACCAGGAAGCCCGCCGCCACTTCCGCACCAGCTTCTTCAGCCTTTTCCGCCATCCACTGGTCAAACTTGGCCCGCAGAACCGTGTAGGACGCGCATTCCGGCCCGGCGCTGAGCTTCCCGGAACTGTAGCCAATATCCAGGCCGCCGTCTGGAGTCAGCAGGGAAACCTTTTCCCGCTTGACTACCCGTTCGATGGGGGCTTCCTCCGCAAATCCCGGTATGATTTTCTCCAGACTATGGCCGTAAAGCCGTCCGCCGGTCATATTTTTCGCGCCGCAGTAATCTCCCCGCTCAATCAGCAGGACCTCCAGACCCGCCCGCGCCAGCACAATGGCCGCCGAGCATCCAGCCAGACCGCCGCCGACGATAATGGCGTCAAATTTTTCATCGCTCATAAGGTTCCTCCTTACTTTCCTGATGCCGTCCGTTCCACCGGCACGCGGCCCCAGACCATCGCGCACGCGCCAAACATCCGGCGTTCTGACCGGACCTCCTCCAGGCCCTCGGTCCGGAAGAGGGCTTCCAGCTCTTCACAGCGCAGGAACTGCTCCGTGGAGTCATACAGCCAGCGGTAAGACGCTGCATGGTCCCGTCCGCCGCCAAGCCGGGGCATGATTCGCCGGAAATACAGCCGGTAGAAGGGCCGGACCAGCCTTCCCTCCGGCACAAAAGAATCCAGACAGTATACAACCCCCCCAGGCCGGACCGCGCGCTTCAGTTCCCTGACCGCCTGCCCGTAATCCGCCGTGTTCCGCAGGCCAAACGATACGCAGGCCGCTTCAAACCGCCCGTCCCTTACCGGAAGTTCCAGAGCGTTCCCTTGCAGAAAGTCCACGTTCTGAAGCCCTTTCCGCCGCCGCTCCGCCTCTTCCAGCATGGCCGTGGAGAAATCCAGCCCCGTTACCTGTACATCCTGCCGCTTCCCAGCAATCTCCAGCGCGATGTCTCCCGTGCCGCAGCATACGTCCAACACTTCCGACCCGGCGGGCAGATACTTTATCAGCCGGCTGGTCATCATTCGTTTCCAGCGCCAGTGCAGTCCCAGGCTGATGCGGGTGTTGGCGCGGTCGTAACCATGGGAAATCTCCTGAAAAATGCCCCAGACATGAGCTTCCTTCGCCGTTCTATCCATGGACCCGTCCTCCTAAAAGCGCAAGGGCCAGAGAACAGAGATACGCGCCGTTTCCCAGCAGATTGGCCCGAACAATGGTCTTCATCTGAACAATCCGCATTTCAGGCTCCAGAGAAAACCCCAGCACATCCCGGAAGCATCCAAACCCAAAAACCGCCAGCAGTACCGCCGACGCCGCCCCGGTCAGCCCCAGCAGAAGCACGGGGAAGACTGCCAGCAGCGCCAGCCAAAGGACCGTCAGACAACGGTACAGCAGACGGGCCCGCTTCCTTCCGAGCAGAGAGGGCAGCGTGTGCCGTCCCGCCCGGAGGTCCTTTTCGATGTCACACCCGTTATTGGTCATCATAATCAGCGAAACACCCAGTACCAGCGGCAGACTCCACAGCAGAATCCAGAAATCCGCAGGCCCATCCGCGCAGCCCGACACGCCCAGAGGAATCAGCCCGCCCATAACAAAACCGGAAACCAGTTCTCCTATGGGCAGTCTGGAAAGCGGCACGGGCCCCGCCGAGTACAGCAGCACCGCCGCGCCCCCGGCCAGCCCTGCCAGAATTGGCGTCCAGCCCCGGCCGATACAGCACAGGAGTCCCGCCGCCGCGCCCAGAGCCAGATATGCCACGGCCAACCACAGAGCCTGTCTGGGGTCGAAGTCGCCGTAAACCAGCACGGCGTCCGATTCCTCCACATGGTCCGACAGGCTGTCCGTGCCGCTGGCAAAATCGAAATAATCATTGAAGGTATTGACGGCGCTTTGCAGAAGGACACAGGCCGCCGTCAGGACCAACGCCCGCAGCAGGCCCAGAGAAGCGCCCCGGACCCAGCAGTAAAGCACGCCGAAGAGCGCAGGACACAAGGACGCGGCCCAGGTTCCCGGCGCGGCCAGACGAAGAGCCTGCCGGGGCGTCATAGCGGGACGTTCAGCGTAACCCAAGCTGGCACCACACCTTTCTCAGGCCATCCACAGAGCCGAAATCCTCCAGCTCGTTCAGGAACTCTCCGGACAGCCTGTGATAATGCCGGACTTCCTCCCAGGCAGCCTCCACGCCTCCGGCCCGTACCACCGCCTGCTCCATAATAGCCAGCTCGTCCTCTGTCAGGCCCCATTCCCGGCTGCTCCGCATAAGAGGCAGCAGCGCGTTCCAGCCCCAGGGGTCTCGGAGGGCTTTCAGAACCGGCATGGTGTAGATCCCGTCTCGGAAATCCTTATGGGTTTCTTTACCGGCAGTCTGCCCGGAACCATTGAAATCCAGCAGGTCGTCCCGAAGCTGGAACAGCAGGCCCAGGGCTTCCCCGAACTCCTCCGCTTTTTTCACTACCCAATCCGGACAGCCTGTCTCCGCCGCCCCTAAACCGCAGGCCGTCCGGAACAGCGCGGCGGTCTTCCCTCGGATGTTGGCATAGTACGCCTCCTCGGTCACATCGCTCCGATACCGGCACGCCGCCTGTCCGATTTCCCCGGCGCACATATCCTCTACTGTCTGCGCGAGACGTTCCACCGCGTTCAGCAGGCCCTCCTGAGCGCCCCAGCGGAAGACCCGGGAAATCAGAAAGTCTCCCGCGTATACCGCCGCGTCCTTGCCGTATTTGCTCTGAATTGACGGCTGTCCCCGGCGGCTGGGGGCTTCATCCACAATGTCGTCATGAATCAGAGACGCCAGATGGGTTAGCTCTGTCATGGCCGCCAGAAGATACAGCCGTTCACGACGCGTCTGCACCTCCGGCCCCATACCGCCGAAGTACAGCAGCAATCGGGGCCGCAGGAGCTTCCCGGAGGAAGAAAGGGCGTCCTTCAGCACGGCTCCGGTGGGCGTTCCGCTGTCCGGTCCCGCGGCGATCTTCCAAATGTAGTACCGAACCTTCCCCAGGTCCCAGCCGTCTGCGTCCATCCGCATTGGCTTCCGTTCTGTCAAGGGCATTGTTCCTTCCTCCCTGCGCGGTGCTTCTTTATCAGACAAGACCCCGCTTTTCCGCGATAATCTCCGCTGTGTGCTTGACCTCCACGCCTTCAATTCCCTGCGCGTCCAGTCCGCCCCGAATCTGCATCATACAGCCCGGGCAGTCCACGGCTACCACATCCGCGCCGGTCTCCTGAATATGCTTGACCTTGTTTTCAAGAATCGGCTTGGCAATCTCAGGATACAAAACGCTGTACGCCCCGCCGAAGCCGCAGCAGTTGTCGTGTTCTTCCATCTCCACCAGTTCCACGCCGGGAGTCTTTTGCAGGAGTTCCCGCTGCTCGCAGGTGACTCCAAGACTCCGGCACAGATGGCAGGAATCGTGATAGGTGACCTTCATCGGCTTATCGTCCCCGGTTTCCGCCGCGCCGCCCAGGTCGTAGAACAGCTTGCAGAAATCGAAGGTCTTGTCTGCCAGCTCCTTGGCCCGCGCGTACATCTCCGTGCCCTTTTCAAAGAAATCGGGGTACTGCCGGAGCTGATGGGTGCAGGAGGGGCAGGCTGAGACAATGTAGGCATACTTTTCCGCTTCCATGGCTTCGATGTTGATTTCCGCTTCCCGGAGGGCGTTCTCCCGGTCGCCCAGATTGCTGGCAGGACAGCCGCAGCACGCCTGGCCCATGGGGAAGTCCACCAGCCAGCCGATGGAATTCAGGTCCGCGATGACATCCCGGGCAAGGTCCGGGTACACAAAGTCCAGAAGGCACCCGGCAAAGAGGGCGATGGTTCCCTTGGGATTGGGCACGTCCTGACGGATGGTGGGGAAAATATCCCGGAAGGGCGTCTGGGCAATCTGGGGGAAGCTCCTTCCGTTGGTCAGGCCGGAGAGGAACAGAGGCAGATGACGGATCATGGGCTGTCCCTTGGTGAACGGCCCCTGAGCCACCGACGCAATCCGCAGCATGGAGTGGAAGAGCTTCCGGTCCGTCACCGCGTCCAGGGCAAATTTTTTCACCGCGTTGGGATGCTCCGCCATGCTCTTTTCCCGCAGCTTCATAATCATATCACTGATCTGGAGCCCGCCGCCGCAGACCTCCTTGCAGCGTCCGCACTGGAGGCAAATATTCTGTATCTGCTCCGCACGCTCTTTGGAAACCAGGAAGTGGCTCAAAAGGGTGCCGATGCCGCCAGTATAGACCTTGGAGCCATACACGTGACCGCCTACCAGCGCAAAGGCCGGGCAGACATCCAGACACGCGCCGCAGCGGATGCAGTCGAAAATCTGCCGGAAGTCCGGTTCCGCCAGAATCTCACGCCGTCCGGGGTCGTCCAGAATCACAACGTAAAACTCCTTCTTCTCCTTCAAGTCGGCTTCCTTGTCCGACACCACCTCGCAGGCGCCGGTGTACATGGAGATATAGGCCGTGATGCGCTGGCCGGTGCCGTTGCGGGGCAGGGCCTTGAAGATATGCCGGGCGTCAGAGAAGGATTTCACCAGCTTTTCAATGCCGAAGATATACAGATGGGTTTTCGGCAGAGTGCCCACCATGCGCCCGTTTCCCTCGTTGGTCATGGTAAAGACCGTACCCGTTTCCGCCACAGCCACATTCGCCCCGGAAACGCCCATGTCCGCGTGAATGAACCGGTCCCGCATAACCTTCCGGGCCGTCTTGACCTCCTCGGCAATAATGGGCTCGTTCTTTTCCTTGGTGTACTCCGTGAACAGGTCCGCCACTTCCTCCTTGTTCAGGTGGAGGGCCGGCATGACCATATGCACCGGGGTGTTCCCTTCCAAAGCAATGATGAATTCGCCCAGGTCAGTCTCCTGTACCAAAACGCCGTCATCGCCAAGGACCTTGTTGAAGTGCAGCTCCTCGGAAGCCATGGATTTGGATTTGACAATGCTCTTGATTTCCTTTTCCTTCACCAGCTTCCGGATGAATTCCATGGCCTCTTCCGTACTCCGGGCGTGAATCACGTGACCGCCCCGGGCCTCGCAGTTCCTGGTGAATTCCTCGATCAGCTCGTCCACGTGGTCCGCGGCGAAGCTCTTGACTTCCTTGATCTTGTCCCTCACCGCCGGGAAATCCACGCCCTCGTAAGACTTCTCTCGTTTTGCCGGGTAGGTCCTGCAAAAGGTTCCCAGAGTCCGGCTCAGGGTCGCATTGTCCAAAGCCTGCTGGATTTCCTGTTTCAGGTCTTCGCTTGCCATACAGTTCCCTCCTTCCTTAAGCGTCGTCCACGACCACGGCAAACAGCTGAATCGGCCCGTGAACGCCTACCGTGGAAACGCACTCGATATCGGCGGTGCGGCTGGGTCCGGTGATAAAGCCCACAAAATTGGGAATCGGGTCCAGGCCGCTGAGCAGGTCAAACATATCGTCATAGGTCTCCACAATTTCAGAACCCGGCACCACGCCCACATAGACCTCGGACATGGTTGCCGCAATCCGTTCGTCGGCGGAGTCCCGGCACTGCACCAGGGTCCCCAGCTCCGCGATCCCGTACTGCGCTTCGGAAATCCCGCCCCGGGCTGTCTCGGCATGGAGGCGGATGTGGTCCGTGTAAACCTGTATCCCCGCCGCCTCCAGAGCTTCTTTCACGCCGGTCTCCTGAAACAGCGGCGTCTCCGGCAGACAGGCGTCCTTGACCCCGGCCTCCTGGAAAATTCCGGCCACGGCTTCCCCGATCTTTTTCCGGGCGGCGCGCACGCAGGTCCCATTCACCGCCTCCAGGTTTTTCCGGAAGCTCTCGTACCGCGCGTCAGTTATCTTGTTCATCTGCGCACCCCTTTCACTCAATGCCGGCCCCTCACTTGACGCCCATCCAACTGGATATGACCATCATCTGAACCTCGGAGGTGCCCTCGTAAATCTCGGTAATCTTGGCGTCCCGCATCATGCGCTCAATGGGATAATCCTTGGTATAGCCGTAGCCGCCGTAAAGCTGGAGGCAGCGGCGTGTCACGTCGGAGGCGTTCCGGGCGGCCACCAGCTTTGCCATGGCTGCCTTGCAGGAGAAATTCTCATGGTCGTCCTTGGCGCAGGCGGCCTGATAGACCAGCAGCTTCGCGGCCTCGGTATTGGCGCGCATCTGGGCCAGTTCAAACTGCGTGTTCTGGAATTCAGAGAGCCGCTTGCCGAACTGCTTCCGCTCCTGTACGTACTTCACCGTTTCTTCGATAGCGCCCTCGGCAATCCCCAGCGCCTGGGCCGCGATTCCGATCCGCCCGCCGTCCAGGGTGGCCATGGCGTACTTGAAGCCCTTGCCCAGTTCGCCCACCAGATTCTCCTTGGGCACAATGCAGTCCTCAAAGACCAGCTCGCAGGTAGAAGAGGCCCGAATGCCCATCTTATCCTCCTGCTTGCCGATAGAGAATCCCTTGAAGCCCTTCTCTACAATAAAGGCGGAAATGCCCCGGTTGCCCTTGGATTTGTCCGTCATGGCCAGCACGAAGAACACATCCGCCGCGCCCGCGTTGGTGATGAAAATCTTGGAGCCGTTCAGCACCCAATGATCCCCCTTGTCCACGGCCACGGTCTTCTGCCCGGAGGCGTCCGTGCCGGCGTTGGGTTCCGTCAGGGCAAAGGCGCCCAGCCATTCGCCGGAGCAGAGCTTGGGGAGGTACTTCTGCTTCTGTTCCTCGCTGCCAAAGGTATAGATGGGCGTGCAGCAAAGAGAGGTGTGGGCGGAGACGATCACGCCGGTGGTGGCGCAGTATTTGCTCAGCTCTTCCACCGTCTGAATATAGGCCAGCGTATCCATATCAGAACCGCCGTATTCCTCCGGGAAGGGAATGCCAAGAAGCCCCATTTCCGCCATCTTCTTTACATTCTCCATGGGGAATTCTTCCGTCTTGTCGATTTCCGCCGCCAGGGGCTTTACCTCGTTGACCGCAAAATCATGCACCATCTCCAGAATGTCCTGATGGGATTCGTCCTGCTTGAAATCCATAGCGTCCTCCTTATATTTTATCCGGAAATCAGAGAGGCGGGAGGGTTCCGTGATGCTTCTCCCGCCTCTGTACTGTCACTGTCAGGCTTTGCGGGCTTTGAATGCGGCGGTCAGAGCGGGAACCACCTCGTTCAGATTGCCTACGATGCCATAATCCGCCACCTCGAAAATGGGCGCGTCCTCGTCCTTGTTCACCGCGATGATGGTATCAGAGCCGGAGATGCCCGCCAGATGCTGCACCGCGCCGGAAATACCGATCGCAAAATAAATCCGGGGCGCCACGCTCTTGCCGGACTGCCCGACCTGGTGCGCATGGGGAAGCCAGCCCGCATCCACCACCGCGCGGCTGCATCCCACGGTAGCGCCCAATTCCGCGGCCAGCTCTTCGATGATCCTGAAGTTCTCCGCAGAGCCTACGCCTCGTCCGCCGGAGACAATGATTTCAGCCTCTTCCAGATTCACGGCCTCAGCTACCTCACTGACCCGGTCCTTCAGGGTTACCCGAACGTCCTCCTGGGAAACGGGAACGTCCTCCTTCACAATCTCACCCGCGCGGCCCTCGTCGTAAGCGCCCCTCTTGAACGCGCCAGGACGCACGGTTGCCATCTGGGGACGGTCCACAGGGCAGACCGCCACCGCCATCAAATTGCCGCCCATGGTGGGACGGGTCCAGGCGACGCTGCCGGAATCCTCGTCAATGGCCGCGGCAATGCAGTCGGAGGCCAGACCTGTTTTCAGCCGTCCCGCCAGCCGGGGAGCAAGGTCCTTGCCGTTGTTGGTCCCCGCCAGCAGAAGCGCTTCGGGACCGTATTTCTCCGCCAGAGCCGCCAATGCCTTCGTCTGCGCGTCGGTGCTGTAGCAGTCGAATATGGGAGCGTCCACCAGAATGGCAGAATCCGCGCCGTAGCAAATGGCGTCCTTGGCGGCAGCTTCCACGCCCGCGCCGACGACCACTGCAACCACCGTGCCGCCCCGCTTCTCCGCCAGAGGCTTTGCCGCCGTAATCAGTTCATAGCTGGCATTCTTCGCCTTGCCGTGCTCCGTCTCAATATATACCCAGAAATTCTTGCTTTCACTCATGTCCTGCCCCTCCTTATACCAGCTTCGCTTCGTCCAGAAGCCGGACCAGCTCGTTTACCGCGTCTGCCGTCTCCATCCCCTTAAGGGTCACGCCGTTCTTCTCCCGAACAGGAACGTAGGTCTCCAGCACCTTTGTGGAGGAATCCGGCGCGTCCAGATTCGGCAGGTCTGCCAGGGTCAGGACGGGAATCGCCTTCTTCTTTGCGGCCATCTTGCTCTTGATGGTGGGATAACGGGGTTCTGTCGGCAGCTTTGCCACGGTGACTACGGCAGGCAGCGTCGGGGACAGCACGTCATAGCCCTCGTCATATTCCCGTTTCACCAGCAGCTCGCCGTTGGCTTCCGTCACGTCCAGGGCGCAGGTGACCTGAGGCAGTCCCAGGCATTCCGCAATGGCCCCGCCTACCTGCGCCGTGCCGCTGTCCGCAGACTGATTGCCGCAGAGGATCAGGTCGAATTTCAGGCCCTCTTTTTCCTCCACCGTCTGAATCGCCTTCGCCAGCACCCGGCCGTTCTCCATGGCGTCCGATTCCGCATAGCAGGGGTCCAGCACCAGATAGCCCTCGTCCGCTCCTACCGCAAGGCAGGTCTTAATGGCGTTCTTCGCCTCCTCGGGACCCATGGCAATCACCACCAGCTTGCCCCCCAGCTTTTCCTTCAGCAGCACGCCGGCTTCCTGGGCGTAGGTGTCAAAGGGATTCACAATGCTGGGCACTCCGTCCATTACCAGCTTACGGGCCGCGGCGTCGACCTTGATCTCGCCGGTGTCCGGTACCTGTTTTACGCATACGCAAATATTCATTCTTGCTGTTCCTCCTTTATCTTTGCGCCCGGAACCGTTTCTCTCCGGCGGCGGGCGTCGTCTTACCCTTCCGAACGACTTACAGCCGATAGCACACTTTCCCCGGATTCAGAATCATTTTGGGGTCGAATACCCGCTTAATGCCCTCCATCAGCGCCATATTCGTCTCGCCGACAGACTGGATGAGATACTTGACCTTCCCGGAGCCGATGCCGTGCTCGCCGGAAACCAAACCGCCGGACTCCGTGGCGCGCTGGTAGATGATATCGAAAAACTTGTCTACGCGGGCCTTGAACTCCTCTTCCTCCAGGTCATTGGAGCACTGGTAAATGTGAAGGTTCCCGTCTCCCGCGTGGCCGAAAGATTTAATCACCAGTCCGCATTCCGCGCCGGTCTTGTTGGCAAACTCCAGATAGTCCGCAATCTGATTCACCGGCACCACCACGTCGCATTCATCCAGCAGCTTTGTCTCCTCCATAATGGCCTCCAGGAAGGAAGAACGGGCAGCCCAGGCGTCTTTGATCTTCGCGGGAGTGTCCGCTACCAGCACATCCATGGCCCCGGCTTCCACCAGCAGTTCCGCGGCCTGTTCAACCAGAGCGTCCACCTCGTCCTCGGTATTGCCGTCCAGTGTAATCAGCAGGTACGCGCCGATATCCTGCCCCTCCAGCTTCTGGGGGAATACCGAACGGCCGATATAGCGCTCGGAGGACAGGACAATCTCCCGTTCCATAAATTCGATGGCCTGGGGATTCATCTGGGCCATTTTGACCTTCGGCACAGCGGAAAGAGCCGTGTGCAGGTCCTCAAAGGGCACCACCAGAGAGACCACGTGTTTGGGGGCGGGGATAATCTTCAAAGTCAGCTCGGTGATAATGCCCAGGGTGCCCTCGGAACCAATCATCAGGTTCAGGAGGGAGTAACCGGAGGAAGTCTTGGAAACCGTCGCGCCCAGATGGGTAATCTCGCCGGTGGGCAGAACGACCGTCATGGCCCGGACGTAATCCCGGGTAGCGCCATACTTCACCGCCCGCATCCCTCCGGCGTTGGTGGACACGTTGCCGCCTACGCACGCGAATTTCTCGCCGGGATCGGGAGGATAGAGCATCCCGTGGGTCAGGCAGTCCTCTGCAAGATCATTCAGCAGAACACCCGCCTCAATCTCCACCACGAAGTTCTCCAGGTCATAGGATTTGATCTTGTTCATCTTGGTCAAGTCAATCAGAACGCCGCCGCACAGAGGAACTGCTCCGCCTGCCAGTCCGGTGCCAGCGCCGCGGGGAGTCACGGGGATATTATTGTCATAGCAAATCTTCACCACGGCGGCCACTTCCTCCGTGGACCGGGGCTGCACCGCCAGGTCCGGCATATGCGTACCGTAAATAGGCATCTCGTCCTTGGCATAGTCCGGGTTGATGTCCGCGCCCTCAAAGACGTTGTTGGATACCGCCTTGATCTGCGCGATGATTTCAGGAGTCAACTGATTGTACATAGCTTTGGTCCTCCAAACCAATCAGAATATTGCGGGTCCCTTGGGAAGCCGCACATCACCTGTTTTTCCGTTCAAAAACAGATGTTGATTACAGGAACATTGCAGGGCCGCTCCGTACCCTTACCCCGCCCGCCGTGAATGGTTCGGAAAACGACGGGCGGAGTGTACACGGGTCATTTTTGTGTCTGACAGGCCCTGATTTCTGTGCTTGCTTGACTGATAGGCATTCCTCCTTGGAAACTGCGCTCTTTGCTTGGAATCGGTATGGATTTTCAGCTCGTTTTGGTTTATAGCCCCAACAGGGAACCCGCATAGCAGATCACCCCTGCCAAAACGACATAGAGAAGGAAGTATTTGAACACGCCGCTGAGGATTTTGCTCTCGGAGCCTACCGCACCAATCGCGCCCGCACCAATGGCAATCCCCTGGGGACAAATCATCTTTCCAATACCCGCGCCCATGACGTTCGCCGCCGCCAGCCAAGTAGGACTGAGTCCAAGGGTCTGGGCCGTCTCGCTTTGCAGTCCGCCGAAGAGCACGCAGGTGGAGGTGCCGGAACCGGTGACAAAGGCCCCAAGAGCGCCAATCACAGGGGCAATCAGCGGATAGAACTGCCCGGCCACCGCAACCAGGAATTTGGCGATATCAGAAATCATGCCGCTGTAACCCATAATTTTTGCCGCGGCCATAACAGAGCAGATGGTCAGGATGGTCTTCCAATACTGCTTAAGGGTCGCAATAAACACGCTGCCCATCACGCCGAAGGACGCGCCCTGAATCAGTCCGCCGATAATGGCCGCCAGGAAAATCATGACGCCCGGCGTGTTGACCCAACTGAACGTCAGGGTAGAACCGCCCTCCCCGGCATAGACGCACACGCTGCTCTTGAAACCCGCAATCGCGTTATGTACCGGCGGGCAGAGGGTAGAGGTGAAAGTCAGCAGGATGAAAATCAGAATGAACGCGCTGCCTGCCTTCAGTCCCTCGCCGGCCGTTACCCTTGCGCCTGTGCCCGAGCCTGAAATGTTGTATTCCTCCACGCTTTTCGGCGGCGCGAATTTTACCACAAGAAGCATACAGGCCATGGAGCAGATGGAGCCGATGATATCCGGGAGCTCCGCGCCAAGGGTCTGGGCCGTGAAGAACCAGGGGAGCACAAAGGACAGTGAAGCCACCAGTGTCAGAGGAATCATGCCCTTCAAAGCCTTGAGTCCCTGACCGCAGATGATCACCATCAGGAACGGCGAGAGGAACGTCAGGAGGCATTGAATCACCGCGACGTCTCCCGCCAGCGTCAGGAGTTCCGTACCGCTGACAGAGGCCAGGGTCACCGTAGGCACGCCGACAGAACCGAAAGCCGTAGGCGTGGAGTTGACCACCAGACACGCCAGAACCGAGCTGATGGGGTCCAAGCCGATGCCTGCCAGCATGGACGCGGGAATAGCTACCGCCGTACCGAAACCCGCCATGCCTTCCATGAAGTTGCCGAAGCCCCAGCCGATAATCAGGGCAAGAACCCGTTTATCATGGGAAACGCCGCCCAGCATCCGTTTGATCTGCTCCATCGCCCCGGTTTTCAGGGTCAGATTGTACGTGAACAGCGCCGCAATAATCACAAGGCAGATGGGCCACAGGGCATTCAGCGCGCCCTCCAGAGCCGCCGTTGCCACGGAAGGAATGCCGAGCTTCCAGTACCCCGCAGCCAGCGCCGCCGAAATCAGAAACGCGATCACACAGGCTTTGTGCCCGGCCATTTTCAGTCCGCTCAGCGCTACAATCAGCCAGAGGATTGGCAGCATCGCCAGAAGGAACTTCAGAAACAACATATTCTCCCCACCTTTCCAGAATTGGGTCTCCCACTTTCACGCCCTCAACGCCTTTTTATGCCTTCCAGGTCAAAAAAACGCAAAAGCAATCATTTTCTCCTATTGGGTAACCCACTTTATAAAATGATTATAGCACTTTTCCAATAAAATGCAATCACTTTTAGCAAAAACAGCAAATTGCAAATAAATTTTATCTCTTTCTTGTATAACTTTTACATATTTTCTATCTATAATATATAAATTGGGTGGTCCAAATAGGGCAGGTTGACCACACAGAGCAAAAGACAATTGTCCTCTGCTGGCAGGCATAAAAAAAGAGCCGGACGTAAATCCGACTCAAGGGGAGAAAGAAGAATTACTGCGGGACATCCTGTTCCGGCTCCTTCTGCGTGATTTTCTTCAATTGGTCTTCCACAATCCGAAAGTGCTTGTCAAAGCCCTTCATTGCCGCTTCCAGGTCCTTTTCTACCAATCCGTTATAAATAGCCCAGTGCGCCCGCCGCAGCAATTCCGCCCGCATCCGGTTCATCAAAATCCTGCCGCGGAAATTCTCAATGAACTGATCCATCAGGTCGTACAGCATGGAACTGAACAGAATCAGCGTCCGGTTGTGTGAGGCGTCCATGAGCTTATGATGAAATTCAATATCCAGCTTTGCGCTCTCTTTCACGCTCATTGGCTGGTCCATTTTCAGCAGAATCTGATGCATCTCCTCCAGTTCCTCCGGCGTTGCCGCGCTGGTAGCCAAACGCAGCGCCGTGTACTCGTATCCGGTCCGCAGGTCGAAAATCTCCATGAAATCCACCTGCATCAGGGCCATGACCATGTTCACTGATTTCAGCATATATTCCACCGGGTCACATCGAACGTAGTTCCCGCTGCCCTGGAGACACTCAATCAGTCCGGTGATCTCCAGCATATGCATGACCTCGCGGATGGAGTTCCGGCTGACCCCCAGCTTTTCCGCAATTTCCCGTTCTGTTTCGAGTTTGTCATTCAATTTTAGTTTTCCTGTAAGTATCTGATCCGAAAAGTAGTCAAATACATATTCATATGTCTTCTTTCCGTTGAGTTTTCCATTTTCCATTTGTTTCCGTCTTTCCAGACTTTTCAGCCTTCCAATTTATGTTACTTATTTTAATACAAAAACGCTGGATTTGCAAGGAAAAGAAAAACCGGCTTTTCCAGTCGGTCTCTTTCAGCCGGGACGCGCGGGGGCAGGATTTAGAGCGAAAGTGACAAAAGGTACCAGTATAGGAAAAAAGGGAGAGGGAGATACTTTCATAGAAGCGGCGGGCTGGACCTGCTGCAAGGGAACAAGGGGGGCGGTTTCGATGCAGGGAAAGGTCGAGATAGCGGGAGTGAACACCGCCAGGCTGAAGGTCCTGAAGAACGAGGAAACAATGGCGCTGCTGCGGAGGACAAAGGAAGGCGACCAGGAAGCCCGGCGGCAGTTGATCGAAGGGAATCTGCGTCTGGTGCTGTCGGTGATTCAGCGTTTTTCCAACCGAGGCGAGAATGTGGACGACCTCTTTCAGGTAGGCTGCGTAGGCCTGATAAAAGCCATTGACCATTTCGATATCAATCAGCCAGTAAAATTTTCCACTTACGGCGTGCCCATGATTGTGGGCGAAGTCCGGCGGTATCTCCGGGACAACAGCGCGATACGGGTTTCCCGCAGCATGAGAGACACGGCCTACAAGGTACTGCAAGTACGTGAACGGCTGATGGCGGAGACCCAGCGTGAGCCGACGGTAGAGCAGATCGCCAAAGAGCTGGACATTCCCCGGGAGGACGTGGTTTTCGCTATGGACGCCATTGTGGACCCGGTATCCCTCTACGAGCCAGTGTATTCCGACGGAGGCGATGCAATCTGTGTGATGGATCAGGTAAGCGACAACCAGAACACCGACGAAAGTTGGACGGACCGCATTGCGCTCAAGGACGCCATCAAACGATTGGACGAGCGGGAACGACGGATTCTGTCACTCCGCTTTTATGAGGGAAAGACGCAGATGGAGGTTTCCGCAGAAGTAGGCATCTCTCAGGCGCAGGTTTCCAGGCTGGAAAAGGGAGCCATCAACACCATCAAAAAGAATATCTGACTGCCTGAAAACGCCGTATTTCTCAAGCCGTCAAAGGATTGAAAGCGGGCGTGTCAAAGGAGGATACGCCCGCTTTTTCCGGCATATGAACAGCATTCCAAAACCCTGTTTCACGCGTTGTATATTTTGCGAATTCCCGTAAAGAAGGGCATATAGAAAGCCGCAGAAGACAGCAGGTCCACTTTCGGGACAGCATACATTCTGCGGCGTAAAAATCAATCAAACTATGAAAAACTGATGTAAAAATCAAACAGAGGCGCAGACTGGTTTCCGGACAGTTGGGAGAATGCGGAACGAAAGAAATGGTTCAGACATCCAGGCCCAGCTTCGCGGCGACTTCCTTCGGAGAGAGTCCGGCTTCCTTCGCTTTGGTAAGCACAGACTTCATGGTAACCGGATGCAAAAGATTCTCCCTTTGAGCTTCCAGAATTGAGATTTCCTCTTTTTTCTTAGCAATTTTTGCTTCAATAGCGACGATACGCTCTTCCCTTTTCCTTAGCGCCATAGAAATCAACCTCCACAATCATAAATTCCTTCATAAACAAGCAAAGCTGCATTCCCCATAACTGTTTGCCATCTGAGGGCGAAATATCAGAGGCTTGTCTGCGCAGTAAATCAAGCACTGTATTCCTTTTGAAACTATCCAGTTTACTTATTTATAAAATACGTTTTCATATTAAGTAAAAATGCAACACCTGTCAAGAAAGGACCTACAACTTTGTTTTGCTGATGCGCACATAGAACAGGTAAGAACCGGGCATTGGAGGGAGCAAAAATGGTTCAATTCCGCTTTCCGCAGTAGCGCCGGAGACCGCAGTTATACAAAGCGGCCATACGCGGTTCCAGGACGGGTTCTTCCTGCTCTCCGTCCTCGTCCTGGAAGTACCAATTTTCGCCGTCGGTAGAGAGAACGGGCTCCAAATCCCGAAGGGACCAGCTATTCAGAAGGATACTCCCCCGGCTCCACACCCGCAGTACCTGAGGAACATCCACATCAGCGGGAGAATTGACGATAGCCAGCCGGAGTTCTTCCAGGTACACGCCGCCGAAGAGCTCCTCCAGGTCGACGCCCGCAAAACCGCTGTCATAGAAGGCTTCCAGTGCAGATTCCAAGTCGCTGTTATTCCACACGGGCGCAATCAGGTTTGCCTCCGCCAGACGCACCCGGCGCTTCTTCATAGGCCGTAGATGGGAGATGGGCAGCAGATCATCCAGCTCGAAGGGCGCGGTTTTGGTTTTCGGCAGGAAGATCCGGGAAGCGCTGTCGGCAGTCAGGCTAAGGATCAGGGAATGAATGACCCAATCCAGGAACAGATCAAAATTCCGGCCTGAGGTTTTGCATCGCTGGGCGCCGTGGTTGAGGAATTTGGACATGGACTCGTAATCTGTAAGAGCCATAGGCGGGAGGGGACCCTCATAGAGCGCCTTCATGGACTGTCCGGGAAGTTTCAGCATGATAAAACAGCCTCCTTGTATTGACGAAACAAGTGTATTCTATCACGAACCTGTCGAAAAAACAACCCGGAAATTGAGAGAAAAGAGGACTCCGCCGAAGAAAGAATCCGCAGGGAACCCTGTGATTTCCGCGGCATTTTCAGCGCTGCGTTCAGTCGCCGAACAGCAGCCGGTTCAGGAAGCCCTTGCCGCCCGGACGCCGCCCCCGCAAATCCGGCACACGCAGATCATAGGCAAAGGCGCCGATATTCAGGGTATCGAAACTGTCCAGCCGGATATGCGTTTCCAGATTCCGATAACCGGTAGGGGTAAAGACAGCGATATCAAAGCCAACCAGGTTCAGGAAGGCCAGCAAAATGCACTCTTCCAGGCTGAACAGGGTCTCGGAGACATCCACTACCAGCAGTTTGGGCACAGTCCGGGTAAAATCGAAGCCCTGCACCAGCCGCAGCAAATCCCTGTCCAAATCCAGCAGCACCGACAGAATTGACGCAGGCAGATCCGGCCCGCCGTCGGTAATCAGGTCGTAATCGATCAGGGCCTGCATTTTCTCCATCATATAGTCTTGGGTATCCTGGGGCAGGTAGCCGTAGCGGTAGAAAGGCGCGCGGGCCAAGGCGTTGGGGTCCAAGCGGCCGTTATGAAGACAGCTCTTCACAGCGTCCTTTCCCACGCCCACGTCCTGCAAAAACGGCAGCGCGGTCACCACCCAGGTCTGTGGGGTAATCATGGTCCGGACCCGATCCCAGTAAAGGTTCAGGTCCCCGTCCACGCCGCAAATCTTGGAGAACAGGTTGGGCACATAGACCACGCCCTCCTCAGTGCGGAAGGATGGCCGGACCTGCGCTTCCTCCGGCCAGAGCTGGCCCACCTCATCCCAGGTAGTCCGCAGGGTAACAGGCTGCGAGCGTGCAAACTGCCGGTTCCGGAACATACCGGTGTCATTGTAAAGGAGGTTGTCCAGCTCCCGTTCCGCGTCATAGGCAGTAGTCCGGGCGCGGATTTTTTCCTCTCTCTGCGGGAAGGGTTCCAGGGGCAGTTCATTCTCGAAGACGGCTTCCATCCAGATACGGGGCAGGGCGGAATTCTGGAACGCGTCCGTTTTTTCCGGCGAGACATACAGCACATCGGCCCCCATCTGGGCCAGGCACCAGAGCAGGGAGATTTCCGGCGCGGCAATGGGTCCATAATAGAGGAACACCGGCGGCGCTGTCCCTTCCTTCTGAAAGAGCTTTTCCGCGTAACGCCGAAGCCAGCAGGCCAAGCGGACGGCATGATTATAGAACCGGCTCCCATTGGATTCTCCGGAGGACTCCAAGGCCAGGGTCAAAGCCCTCTGCGCCAGTCTTGTCCAAGGCTTCCCGGCAGGCAGGCGTTCCGCGAGGCCCCGGATGGTTTCCGTCTGAGACAACCCGGAGGGCAGTCGGAAGGCCTCCGTTTCCGAGGGCGCAGGAGGCCGCGGCTTTTCCGTCTGAAGAATCCAGCTTCTTCCACCGGCATCCAAGGCGCGGCGGAGGTGGAAAAGCCGGTTTCGGTAAACGCCCCGTTCGTCGGCCCCCAGCAGCAGCGCGAACACCGACGCCCGTCCCTCTCCCCGCTGGTCGTACGGCAGCAGCAGGGCGTCCCAGACAGGCCGGTCCTCAATCCAGCGGTTCAGGCACAGGTCTTTCCCCGCGTTCTCCCAGGGCGGCGGAGCGGGACGCGGCACAGGAGCAGGTTCCGGCGTCTGTTTCTGCACCTTTGGCGCGGCGGTTCTCTGGGGACCGGAGCGGGGCCATTCCGGAGGCACGACTACAAAAGGCGGGTCCGGAACGGTCCGAAGTTCGCCCGCAATCATCTGGGAGAACTTCCCCTCCGGGTCGGCCTTATCGTAACTGGCGGCGGAGAGGAAATGGACATAGCACACATCGCAGCCCGCCTGACAGAGCAGCCGCAGAAAGAATGTCTCATGCCGGGAGATATCGCCCAGAAAGAGGATCTTCGGCGGGGTCCGGCTTCCCAAACGTGCACAGACGCTTCCCAAAGGCCCCCGCAGCCAACACATAAATTTGGTGTAGACGTTTTTCAGGATATAGTCGTTGGCCCCCTGGGTCTGCAATTTCCGGAGGACCTCCAGCAAAGCGGCGGCGAGGAAAGGGCGTCGCGGAGCACGGACCTGGCCCAGACAAAGGGTAATCTGCCGTTCAAATAACCCAGCGTCCAGCTCGAACTGCTCCCCCACCTGATTCCGGAACCGGCAGATTTCTCCCCGTGTCGGATTCTCCAGACCCAGCAGGCAGGCCCCGGACTCTTCCGCCGCCAGCCGCCAGCGCTCCAGAAGGGCCAGGATCTGTCCCCCGGCGTCCCGGCCAATGACGCGGAAAAAGAGGGTCTGCGGCGGCGTTCTGCGCTCCATGGGCTGAAAACAGGACTCCAGACGGCCTATATCATTCATTGTAACTGCCTCCTCTGCCGGATTTTCTATCCTGTCTATGTTACTACAATTTCCGCTTAAAATCAATCCCGCATCCCGAATGATTACAGATGCCGCTTTCTGGAAAAACTGCCGTTGTATGATAAAAACGCTTGACAAATACCCGTGGGGGGTATATACTCAAGATACCCCAGGGGGGTATATGGGAAGGAGGCGGCATAGTGGAAGAGCAGCAGAAAACGAAGGACCGCCCGGAAGAGGAAAGCCGGAATTTAATCAACCGTCTGAACCGGATCGAGGGACAGATCAGAGGCATACGGGGAATGGTGGAGCGGAGCGCGTATTGTACCGACATCCTGGCCCAGGTCGCCGCCGCCAACGCCGCACTGAACGCTTTCGGACGGGAACTGCTGGCCGAGCATATCCGCACCTGCGTGGTCCACGACATTCAGGCAGGCCGGGAGGAAACAGTGGACGACCTGATCACGATACTGCAAAAGCTGATGAAATAACGTCAAAGGGCGGCATTTCAGTCAGAAGGAGGACTTATGAAGCAATACAATGTAACAGGGATGAGCTGCGCGGCGTGCAGTGCCCGGGTGGAGAAAGCGGTAGGGAAGGTGCCGGGGGTAACGTCGTGTTCCGTAAGCCTGCTGACAAACTCCATGGGGGTAGAGGGCAGCGCGCTGGAAGGAGAAATCATAGCGGCGGTCGAGGCAGCAGGCTACGGCGCGTCGGCAAAGAGCGGGACAAAGGCAGTCCCCGGCGCGTCGGAGGCGGAGGAAGCCCTGCGGGATAAGGAAACGCCGGTATTGAAGCGCCGTCTGCTGTGGTCCCTGGGATTCCTGCTGGTTCTGATGTATTTCTCCATGGGCCATATGATGTGGAACTGGCCCATACCGGCGTTCATGCAGGGAAATCATATCGCCATGGGGCTGCTGCAATTGCTGTTGACAGCGGCGGTGATGGTGATTAACCAGAAATTTTTCATCAGCGGATTCAAGAGTCTCTGGCACCGTGCGCCGAATATGGATACACTGGTTGCCCTGGGCGCGTCGGCGGCATTTGTCTACAGCACCTACGCCCTCTTTGCCATGACCGGCGCGCAGGTCCGGGGCGATCTGGAAGCCGTGATGGATTATATGATGGAGTTCTACTTTGAGTCGGCGGCCATGATACTGACGCTGATTACAGTAGGCAAAATGCTGGAAGCCCGTTCCAAAGGCCGCACTACAGACGCGTTGAAGAGTCTGATGAAGCTGGCCCCCAAGACGGCGGTGATCGAGCGGGACGGAACGGAGCAGGAAGTCCCCATCGAGCAGGTACAGGAGGGAACGGTATTTCTGGTCCGACCCGGCGGTCATATTCCGGTGGACGGCGTAGTGCTGGAGGGCGGAAGCGCGGTAGACGAATCGGCTCTCACCGGCGAAAGTATCCCGGTAGACAAAGGACCAGGGGACAGCGTTTCCGCGGCGACGGTGAATCAATCAGGTTATATCAGGTGCCGCGCCACACGGGTAGGGCAGGACACGACGCTTTCCCAGATTATCCAGATGGTCAGCGACGCCGCCGCAACCAAGGCCCCGATTGCCAAAATCGCCGACAAGGTATCCGGTATTTTTGTCCCGGCGGTGATCACGATTGCGGTCATTACTTCCATTGTCTGGCTTCTTCTGGGTCAGAGCGTAGGATTTGCGCTTGCGAGGGGAATTTCTGTGCTGGTCATCAGCTGTCCCTGCGCTTTGGGTCTGGCCACGCCGGTAGCCATTATGGTAGGCAGCGGCATGGGCGCGAAAAACGGCATTCTGTTCAAGACGGCGGCGTCACTGGAAGCGGCAGGCCGTACGGAAATCATTGCTCTGGACAAGACGGGCACCATCACGAAAGGCGAACCGAAGGTAACGGACGCGGTTCCGGTCTCCGGCTTGAATGAGCAAGACCTTCTGTCCATGGCAGCGGCGCTGGAAAGTCCCTCAGAGCATCCCCTGGCCAAGGCGATTGTGCAGGCGTGCCAGGAACGTGGCCAGACTGCGGTACCAGCGACGGACTTTGCGGCGGTCCATGGAAAGGGCGTCCGGGGGACCATCGGGGACGCGGTGTGCATTGGAGGTAACCCGGCCATGCTGGAGGAAGCGGGCGTCGACCCAGGTCCCTTGATGCAGAAGGCTTCGACGCTGGCGGCAGAGGGAAAAACGCCGATGTTCTTTGCGGACGAAACGCATAAAAAGCTCCTGGGACTGCTGGCAGTAGCAGATGTAATCAAGGAAGACAGTCCACAGGCGGTAAAGGAACTGCAAGGCATGGGCATTCGGGTCGTGATGCTCACCGGCGACAACGAACGCACTGCCAAGGCCATCGGCGCGCAGGCGGGAGTTGACGAGGTAATCGCGGGAGTGCTTCCTGACGGCAAGGAGAGCGTGATAAGGCGTTTGAAGCAGCAAGGGAAGGTGGCAATGGTCGGTGACGGCATCAACGACGCGCCGGCCCTGACCCGAGCGGACATTGGAATCGCCATCGGAGCGGGGGCGGACGTAGCCATCGACGCTGCCGACGTGGTTCTGATGAAGAGCCGGCTTCTGGACGTTCCCGCCGCTATCCGACTGAGCCGGGCCACGCTGCGGAATATCCATCAGAACCTCTTCTGGGCCTTCTTCTATAACACCATCGGCATCCCTTTAGCGGCGGGGCTGTTTATTCCATTTGGCCTGACGCTGAATCCCATGTTCGGCGCCGCCGCTATGAGCCTGTCCAGTTTTTGTGTCGTCTCCAACGCCCTGCGGCTGAATCTCTTTGACCTGCGGGACGCCCGGAAGGATGATAAACGCAGACCCAAACATCAAAACAAGGAGGAATCACAAGCAATGGAAAAGACCATGAAAATCGAAGGCATGATGTGCGCCCACTGCGAGGCCCGCGTCAAGAAGGCCCTGGAAGCCCTGCCGGAGGTCACGGAAGCCGCGGTCAGCCATGAAGCAGGCACCGCCGTTGTCACTCTTGCGTCCGAGCTTTCCGACACCGCGCTCCAGTCCGCCGTGGAAGCCCAGGATTACAAGGTCCTCTCGATTTCCTGACAACAGAAAACAAAAAGCCATGCCGGGACTGCTTGCAGCTCCGGCATGGTCTTTTGTATATTCAGCGGCGCTCCAGTTCCCGCCGGACGGCCTTTGTCAAAAGCTCCTGGCCTTCCGGGGAGCGGAGAACCTCCATGATGGTATTGCGGATCATGGCCTGAAACCCTGTGCTTTTCAGCAGCGCTCCAAAGACGGCTCCATCCTCCTGTACGGCCGCGGGCTTCGGCTTTGCTTTCACAGCAGGCCGGGGTACGGATACCGTCGGTTCGTCCTGAGTCAGCGCGCCGCCGTTCAGCCAGGTTTCCATCTGTTCGGGGTCGTCGCTCTCTCCCCGAAGGTAGTGCAGAGAAACGCCGAAGTACTCCGCCAGCTTCTTCTGCTGGTCCTGTGAAGGCGTCTGACGGCCCGTCTCGAACTTCTCCGCCGCTGTCCGAGGCAGTCCCAGCGCCGCCGAGAGTGCAGGCCGGCTGATCCCCTTCTGTGTCCGAAGTTCTTCAATACGCTGTGCCATTGTTACCATAAGTGAACCTCCCGAAGGAATATAAGTCAACAAACCGTATAAAACAGCAAAAAAATCACATTCCGTAAAATCAAAAGCCCGCAATTCAGACACAGAAAATACGGAATGTATAAATATGGAAAAATATTACTCTCTGTCCGGAAGAAACCGCAGTTCTCCCGCGTCCCGGCTGGCCCGAAGATCAATCAGTCTCTGGTTGGAGCTTCCCCGGAACCGGAGGGAAATATCTTTAAGGGCTTCCACATAACGGCCGTCCACCAGCACGTCCAAAAGAGAAAGCATTTCATTCGTAGCTTCGCAATGGGCCGCGCCGCCAGTGAGTTCGTCCAGTGTAAAGCCGCTGTAAGCCCAGATATCTTTTCCCGGGAAAGTTTCCCGGACCCGGCGCAGGAACGGCAGCAAGGCCCGCTGATTTTCCGGCTCGAAGGGTTCGCCGCCCAGGAGGGAGAGTCCGTTGATATAATCCGGGGCGAGAAGGGTGAGAATCCTGTCCTCCGTCTCCCGGGTAAAGGGCTGGCCATAGGAGAAGTCCCAGGTCTGTGGCTGGAAGCAGCGCTCACAATGGTTTGTGCATCCGGAGACAAACAGGCTCACCCGGACGCCCTCTCCATTGGCTATATCGCAGTCTTTGATTTCACCATAGTACACGCGCGCACTCTCCTTGGCCGAAAAATTCCTGATTCCTCATTCTCACAGGTGCATGACACGGTCGCGGATTTCCTGGGTCCGGCCCTGGTTCCAGAACTGGGTGCCGATATAACCGCAGGTCCGGCGGGCAACGTTCATCTTATCCTGATCGGTATTGCCGCACTTGGGGCACTTCCAGACCAGCTTGCCGCCCTCTTCCACCACTTGAATCTCGCCGTCCCAGCCGCAGACCTGGCAGTAATCGCTCTTGGTATTCAGCTCGGCGTAAATGATGTTGTCGTAAATGAACTTCATGACCTGGAGAACGGCCTTAATGTTATTCTGCATATCGGGGACTTCCACATAGCTGATTGCGCCGCCGGGGGAGAGATGCTGGAAGCGGGCCTCGAAGCGGAGCTTATCAAAGGCGTTGATCTGCTCGGTGACATGGACATGGTAGCTGTTGGTAATATAGCCCTTGTCGGTAATGCCCTCGATGACGCCGAACCGCCGCTGGAGGCATTTGGCGAACTTATAGGTAGTCGACTCCAAGGGGGTGCCATAGAGACTGAAATCGATATTATGCGCAGCCTTCCACTCCCGGCAGGCGTCATTCATACGGTTCATAATCTGAATGGCAAAAGGGGTAGCGGAGGGGTCGGTATGGCTCTTTCCGGTCATATACTTGACGCACTCATACAATCCCGCGTAGCCCAAGGAGATGGTAGAATACCCGCCGTAGAGCAGTTTATCGATGGGCTCGCCCTTTTTCAGCCGGGCGCAGGCGCCGTACTGCCAGAGGATCGGCGCCACGTCGGATGGCGTTCCCTTCAGGCGTTCATGGCGGCACATCAAGGCCTTATGACAAAGCTCCAGCCGTTCGTCAAAGATATCCCAGAACTTGTTGACGTCCCCGCCGGAGCTGAGGGCCACGTCGGGCAGATTGATGGTCACAACGCCCTGATTGAAGCGTCCGTAGTATTTCGGCTGATTGGTTTCCGGGTCCACGTAGGGGGTCAGGAAGCTCCGGCAGCCCATGCAGGTGTAGCAATGTCCCTCGCCGTTTTTGTCGACCTTCAGCTCCAGCATTTTCTTTTCGGAGATATAATCGGGCACCATCCGGCGGGCGGTACACTTGGCGGCCAGCTTGGTCAGATACCAGTAAGGGGCATCCTCATGAATATTATCCTCTTCCAGCACATAGATCAGCTTAGGGAACGCGGGGGTGATCCACACGCCGTCCTCATTTTTCACGCCCTCGCAGCGCTGTTCCAGGGTTTCCTCGATAATCAGGGCCAGATCCTTCCGTTCCTGCTCGCTTTTGGCCTCGCCCAGGTACATGAACACCGTGACAAAGGGAGCCTGTCCATTGGTGGTCAAAAGGGTCAGCACCTGATACTGAATGGTCTGCACGCCCCGGCGAACCTCGTCCCGCAGGCGTTCCTCCACCAGGAATTCCAGCTTGTTCTCATCAAGGTTCAGCTGGATTTCCGCCATTTCCCGCTTCACGGCCTTCCGGATTTTCTTCCGGCTCACGTCCACGAAGGGGGCAAGGTGGGCCAGGGAGATGGACTGACCGCCGTACTGATTGGAGGCCACCTGCGCGATGATCTGGGTGGCGATATTGCAGGCGGTAGAGAAACTATGAGGCCGTTCGATCAGGGTCCCGGTGATTACGGTGCCGTTTTGCAGCATATCCTCCAGGTTGACCAAATCGCAGTTGTGCATATGCTGGGCGAAGTAATCGGAATCATGGAAATGGATAATACCCTCCTGATGGGCCTCCACAATTTCCCTGGGCAGCAGCAGGCGTTCGCTCAGATCTCTGGAGACCTCGCCGGCCATATAATCCCGCTGGGTAGAATTGACCACCGGATTTTTATTGGAATTCTCCTGTTTGGCCTCCTCGTTGCAGCACTCGATCAGGCTCAGAATCCGGTCGTCGGTGGTATTGCTCCGCCGGACCAGCGAACGGGTATAGCGGTAGGTTACGTAATTTTTAGCGACCTCAAACGCGCCGTGGGCCATAATCTGGTACTCCACCAAATCCTGGATTTCCTCCACAGAAGGAGAGCGGTTCATCTTCTGACAGGCCAGTTCCACGGACTCGGCGATACGCTGGATCTGCACTGGCGTCATGCGCACGGATTCCTCGATACTCTCGTTGGCTTTTGTGATAGCGCCCAGGATTTTTGTAATGTCGAACGCAACCTCAGTTCCGTTCCGCTTGATGACTTGCACGCGGCCGTTCCCCCTTCTCTACGCCTGCCGTTCTGTCGGGCGTAAAATTTCAAATTTTCGATCCTTCCGCTTTTTCAGGTAAAAAGAAAAGGCAAAAAGAAAAAACCGCCATCCCCGCGGTATGGTAATTCCCTCCATCCGGCGGGGCCTGTCCATTCCCGAAGCCACCCTCCGGCGAAGGCCCATAGGGTGGAATTGGGGCAGGGACTACAACATCTTGATAAAATACCAGCCTACAGACACAAGATATTGTATCAGCACCTTTAGGATAATACAACGGGGCGGATTTTGCAAGTGGCATATGCAACTGGAAATGAAAAAAGACGGCGCCCAAAAAGCTGGCACGGCGCTTGCTTATGGGTCCTGAAAGAGGCATCGTTGACAGGAAACCGCCCCGGCGAAAGAACCGGGACGGAGACGGAATCGGGGCACGGAAAAAAATTTTTTCAGGGAGTCTGCTCGCCCTCGGCCATACGGTAGCCCACGCCGACCTCAGTGAAGAAGTATTCCGGTTCAGCAGGGTTTTGTTCTACTTTCCTTCGGATGTTCGCCATATTGACACGAAGAATCTGGTTGCTTCCACCGGCCCGCGGCCCCCAGAGTTCTTTCATCAGGAAATCGTAGGTCAGGACTTTCCCGGCGTGTTTCCCCAGCAGGGCTGCCAGACGCCATTCGCTGAGGGTAAGTCTGACGTTTTCGCCCCGGACCAGAACCTGATGCTTGTTGTAATCAATCACCAGCTCGCCCACGGTATAGGTACCCTTCTGTGCAATCTCCCCATTTCCGCTGGCTGTGCGGGTATGCCGGATAGCGGTCCGGACCCGGGCGAGGAGCTCGTCGGTGCCAAAGGGCTTGGTGAGGTAATCGTCGGCTCCGGCGTCCAGCGCGGCGACCTTATCCCGTTCATGGGACCTGGCGGAAACCACCACCACCGGCAGGCTGGACCAGCTTCGGAGCTGCCGGAGAACGTCCATACCGTCCAAATCAGGCAGGCCCAGGTCCAGAATGACCACATCGGGGCAGTGAGAGGACAGCATGGACAGGGCTTCTTTCCCGGTACGGGCCTGAATGGTCTCATATCCCTGTCCACCCAGCACGGCGGCGATAAACTGGGCGATGCTCTTCTCATCCTCAATAATCAGGACTTTCTCTTTGATGTTCATAGGACAGCCTCCATAGTCAGCGGAATTTGGAAGGAAAATTCGGCCCCGCGTTCCAGGTTCCGGGCCTGAATGGAGCCTCCATGGGCCCGGACAATGGCCTGACAGACGGACAGCCCCAGGCCCATATTACGTTTGCCGTCGCTGTCGGGAGCCGTATGGGAAGGGGCCTTTCCGTCAAAAAGGGAAGACAGCGCCTTTTTTGGGATACCCGTACCATCGTCGGCCACAGAGAAGCAGGCACAGCCATTTCGTTCCGTCAGCGACAGCACCACATACTCCGCGCCGCCGTGAAATACCGCGTTCTCCAGCAGGTTGGACAGCACCTGTTCAATCAGAATCGGGTCCATGGGGGCCATCAGCAGCTCGTCCGGGATTGAGACAGAAATCCGGACTTCCGGGAAGCGCCGCCGGAATTTCCTTGCTGCCTCCCCGATCACTTCCTCCGCGGCCTCCGATTCCTTACGGATTTTCGCGTCATCCTCGCCGATACGGGTGATGGAGAGCAGATTTTCCACCACCCGAATCAGCCACTGCGCCTCCTCCCGGGCGTTCTCCAGAAGGGTCCTCTGTTCCTCCTGCGTAAGGTCCGGGTTCTCCAGAACAGCCGACGTGGAGCCTACAATAGAGGTCAGGGGCGTCCGGAGATCGTGGGAGACGGCGCGCAGCAGATTACCCCGCATTTTTTCGCGCTCGTTTTCCGCCAAAAGCCTTGCCTGCCGTTTTGCCTGGGCGGTCAGGGTGCAGGTGATAATGGAAACCATCAGAAGGGTAAAAAAGGTCAGCGGATAGCCGGAAATCGACAAATTAAAGGCCCAATAGGGAAAGGTAAAGATAAAGTTGACGCAGACCACACCCAGCACCACCGCAATCAGGCCGTAGAGGTATCCGGTAGTCAAACGGGAAATCAGCAGCACGGCCAGCACAAACACAGGCGACGCGAAACCCTCGATGGTCCCCGCAATACGCAGGACAAAGCACAGAGCCAGCGCGCAGCCGAGAATCGCCGCCGTCACCAGGAAATCCCGCCTGGAAACCGGAAACAGCGGTGAAGTCCAAGGCTTGTGAAAGTGAAGTTTCATTCTGCATCCTCCCGCAAAAACGCGTCTTTTCTTTCTTTTTACATAAGAGTATAACAGAAAAATCCGTCGTTTTCAACCGGCCATTGCTTTCAGAACGGCACAAAAATTTTTCCCATCCAGGCCGGCGGGATTTTCAGGCAAAACCGCTTTTTCTGTCAAAACCGGCGGCATTTACAAGCCAGACCGCCGGCGTTTCAGATTTGACCGCTTCCCTCTGTCAGGACCGGCGGCGTTTCCGTTCCAAGGCAGGGTCCCGGCGCTGGAACGGCTTGTCAATCAGGATAATATCGTCCCCAATCCGCTGGATGCAGTCCCAGGGGATATAGTATTCCTCACCCCTGCCGAAGAGTCCGAAAAAGCGGGCTGGGCCGTAGACAATAATGGCGGCTACCTGTCCTTCCGGCACCTTGATATCGACATCCGCCACAAAGCCCAGCCGCACGCCGTCATTGATATTGATGACCTCCTTACGCCGGAAATCCTGAAATCTGTTTCCCATGTCCCGCACCTCCTGTCAAAGCCTATGCGTTCCCCGGGCCGTCCTATGAGAAAAACGGGGAAACGGAAACCGGTATGCTGTCAGCGAGGGGATTCAGGGGCGCAGTCGGCGGGGCCGTCCAGAAGCATAGCAAGACCGTGAGGGATAGCGGGCAGGACAGCCTCCAGGTTTTCCCGGACGGCCTTGGGACTGCCGGGAAGGTTGACGATCAGGGACCGTCCCCGGATGCCCGCCGCCGCCCTTGAGAGCATAGCCCGGGGCGTTACGGACATAGACGCCGCCCGCATAGCCTCCGGGATGCCGGGCGCAAGCCTTTGACAGACTTCTATGGTTGCTTCCGGCGTTACGTCCCGGGGTGAAAAGCCAGTGCCGCCGGCGGTCAGGATCAGGGCGATCTGCTTCCGGTCCGCCAAATCCGTCAGGGCGTTCCGGATATCCGCGCGTTCATCGGGGACCACCAGCGTTTCCAATACCTGGAACCCCGCCGCTTCCAGCATAGAAACTGCCAGAGGGCCCGCCGTGTCAGGACGTTCTCCTCTGGCGCTTCGGTCGCTGACGGTCACAACAGCCGCTGTGTACATTACAATTCCTCCTATCTCAGCAAAAACAAATCCTCCGGACGAACGCGCACATACAGACGGCGTTTCTCCGGCAGGGCCTGCCAGACCTCTTTTTGCAGTTCCATCCAGATTGGCGGCGGGCTTCCGGTTTCGGGCAGAAGGGGGACCAGCATACCGTTCAGGTCCTGGACAGCCTCCAGCGCACGGCAGAAGAAGGCGTTTTCGTCATGCCCTTCCGCCAGTTCCACCCGACGGATTCCTAAGGTCGTGGTATCCTCCTGCCAAGGCGTGACCGTATGGAGAACCAGCCCCCAATCCGGAAGGAAGACGGTCTCCGGCGCGGGTCCGGGCTGAACGGGCAGAAGATTCCGGAAACCCGCCAGCCGCGCCGCTCCTACGGTCTCCGGACGCTCCAGCAGATCCGTCATCCTGCATACAGACCCGGACCGTCCGGATTCCAGCAGGCAGACTCGTTGGCAGTTCCGGCAGACCTCCCCCAAGTCATGGCTTACCCAGACCACCGGCCCGCCAAAGCCCGCCAGCACCGTCCGTAAGGATTGCTCCAGCGTCCAGCGAAGGGAGAGATCCAAGGCGGCAAAAGGTTCGTCCAGCAAAACCGCCCGCGGCTCCGACGCCAGAATCCGTGCCAGGGCCGCCCGCTGCTGCTGTCCGCCGGAGAGCTGTCCGGGCAGCAGGTGTTCCGTTCCCGACAGGCCCAGCAGATTCAGCAGTTCCATCACGCGGGCCTGACGCAGGGCTTTGGGCAGGCGGCGAAGACAGACAGCGATGTTTTCTTCCGCCGTCATATGGGGAAACAACGCGTAATTCTGGAAGAGATAACCCACCCGGCGTTTTTGCGGCGGCAGGTTGATATGGGCGGCGCTGTCAAAAAGGGTCACGCCGTCCAGAACCACGCGGCCCCGGTCCGGACGCTCCACCCCGGCGATACACCGCAGCGTCACGCTCTTTCCGCTGCCCGACGCCCCCAGCAGCGCCAGGGTCTCCCCCTCCCCGGCAGTAAAGCTGACCTCCAGCCGGAAGTCCCCCAGTTTCTTCTCCAGCTCCACTGTCAGCGCCATCAGCTTGCGCCTCCCTTCCGTTCCAGCAGGTTTACCGCCAGCAGCACCACGGCGGAAATGGACAGATTCACCAGCACCCACCGGAACGCCAGCCCATCCTCGCCGGTACGCCAGAGCTGATAGACGGCGGTGGAAATGGTGGCGGTGCGTCCCGGCGTGTAGCCTGCCAGCATGGACGTGGCCCCGTACTCCCCCAGCGCCCGGGCGAAGGTCAGGACGGTTCCCGCCAGAATCCCCTGACGGCAGACGGGCATCCGGACACGCCAGAAAATGTAAGTGCTGCTCAGTCCCAAGGTACGCCCGGCATGGGCAAGCGTTTCGTCGAAGGACTCAAAGGCCCCCCGCGCTGTACGGTACATCAGGGGAAAGCTCACGGCGACGGCGGCAAACACACCAGCCTGCCATGTCATAGTTACCCGCAGCCCAAAGGTGTCCAGCAGCCAGCGGCCAAGGACGCGCTTCGGACCCAGGACCAGCAGCAGAAGATAGCCCACCACCGTCGGCGGAAGCACCAGCGGCAGGGTCAGGATGACGTCCAGCAGGCCCTTTATTACGCGGGGAGCCTTGGCGATGAAATAGGCGGCGAAAATGCCCAGAAAGAAAACGATCACTGTAGAAAGCGCCGCAATTCTGATGGAGTTCAGCAGGGGAAACCAGTCCATAATACCCTCCGCAATGCCTGATTTGTAGGACGGCGCCGTTTTTCAGGGCCGCAGCACCGTAAAGCCGACGGATTCCAGCACCGCCGCGCCGTCGGAACGAACGTATTCCAAAAACGCCTGGGCCTCATCGGGATTGCCAGAATTTTTCACTACGGCGGCAGGATAGACGACCTGACCGCACATCTCCGGAACGGCGGTATCCACAACGGTCAGTCCGGCGGAAAAAGCGTCCGTGGCGTAGATGATGCCGCAGTCCGCCGCGCCTTCGGAAATATGGGTGGTCACTTCCTTGACATTGGAGCCGTAGGTGAGCTTTCCGGCGGCGTTCAGGGCAGTCTCGTCCAGGCCGTAGAAGGCGAAAATTTTCTGGGTGTACTGCCCTACGGGAACGTCGCTGTTTCCGATGGCCAGCAGTACTTCGCCGTTTTTCAGCAGCTCCGCCAGTTCATCGAAGCTCCCCACGTCTTTCGGATTGCCCTCGGGAACGGCCAGAGCCACCTTGTTTTCCAGCAGGTCGAAACGGGTGTATGACGCAATGAAGTCCAACGGTTCCTCTGCATTTTCGTCCGGATGATCAGCATTCACAGCAGAAACCACAGCAGCATCCAATTCGTCCATCTGCTTCTGTCCGGCGGAAATAAAGATATCGCAGTCCGCCCCTTCCTGAATCTGGGTCTTGAGGGTGCCGGAGGAATCGAAGTTGAACACCAGATTCACATTCTGATGGTCCGCTCTGTAGTTTTCGCCGATTTCCGTCAGTGTTTCCTGCATGGAGGCGGCGGCAAAAACCACCAGCTCTACCGGACCGTCAGTTTTCGCGCCGCAGGCGGGCAGGGCAGTCAAAAGCGCAAGGGCGGTCAAAAGCGCGAAAAATCTTTTCATGTCCAAAAACCTCACTTTCCGAATCCACAATCAGGATAGGTGCAGATATCGCACCCCAAGCACAGCCCGCCCTCGCCCATTTCTGTGATATCTTTCCGCGAAATGGGTACGCCCGCGGCAATCCGGGGAAGAAGCAGGTCAAATATGGTGCTTTGGGCGTACATCACACAGCCGGGAAGCCCCAGTACCGGAACGCCCTCCAGGTAGCTCACCAGGAACATGGCCCCCGGCAGGACTGGCGCGCCATAGGAGACGACCCGCGCTCCGGATGCCCTCACAGCGCCTGGCGTGCGGTCGTCTGGGTCCACGCTCATGCCGCCGGTGCAGAGGATCAGGTCCACTCCGGCGTTCCGGGCGGCAAGAATCTCCTGCGTGATTTTGTCCATATCGTCTCCCGGCGTACTGCGGCGCACGGTCCGGATGCCGAACGCGGTCAGCTTTGCCTCCACTACCGGCGTAAACGCGTCTGTGATCAGGCCCTTTGCTACCTCGTTTCCGGTTGCAATCACGGCGGCGGTTTTCAGCTTCCAGGGCGTCAGCGTCAGAAGGGGCGTGCTTCCGGCGGCTTCTTCTGCCCGGCGGAGCTTTTCTTCCGCAATCACCAGCGGAATCACCCGGGTCCCCGCCAGCTTGCCGCCCTTCCTGACCGCCGTGTTTCCATGCCGGGTCGCTATCATGATATCTTCCAGAGCGTTGACGGCGTTCAGTCTCCGGCGGTCCACCTGAAACAGACCGTCTATCGCGGCAGTCAGCTCTATTTTGCCCTCCTTTGCCTCGGTGCGTTCCATGTGATCGTTCCGGCAGAGGGCGCAGAGACGTTCAGCAGCATCGTTTTCGTGGACCATATCCGGCGTCAGTTCCCAGACATACAGATGCTCCTTGCCCATGGAGAGCAAAACGGGAACGTCCTCCGGCTGTACCACATGACCCTTGCGGAACCGGGCGCCCTTGTACTGTCCGGGGATAATCTGGGTCATATCATGGCAGAGCATATGGCCAACGGCGTCCTGGGTGGGAATCAGCTTCATAAGACAGTCTCCTTCAAAATTTCAATCTCGTCCCCCTTCCGGACGGTCCCTTCAGTGATGACCACGGCGAAAATTCCTTCCGTCGGCATGACGCACTTTCCCACGGCTTTTTTGATTGCACAGTCATTGTGGCATTCCTTCCCAATCTGCGTCACCTCCACCACGGTTTCCCCCAGCCGCAGACGGGTTCCCACAGGCAGCGCTTTCAGGTCCACGCCCTCTGTGTTGACGTTCTCCGCAAAGGCTCCCGGCGGCAGGTCCGGCAGAAGAGGCCGCAGCTTGTCCACGCTTTCCTCCGCAAGAAGGCTGATCTGTCTGTGCCAGTCTCCCGCGTGGGCGTCGCCGAGGATGCCATGGCGGATTTTCAGACAGATTTCCTCCACCGGCTTTTTGACCGTTCCCTTTTTCTTGCTGATATTCACGGAAACTACCCGGCCCATGCTCACCACTCCTTTATATATTCGCCGCTTCTGCCCCCGGTCTTCCGGCAGAGCCGCAGGTCAAGAATCTCCATATCCCTCTGGACGGCTTTGCACATATCATAGACCGTCAAAGCCGCCGCCGAAACCGCTGTCAAGGCTTCCATTTCCACTCCCGTTTCGCCCCTGCACTTCACCTCCGCCTGAATATGCACCGCGTCCGGCTCCAGGGCAAACCGGATATCCACCCCCGTCAACCGCAGGGAATGGCACATGGGAATCAGCTCGTGGGTCCGTTTTGCCGCCATGATTCCCGCCACCTGCGCCACTGCCAGCACGTCTCCCTTTGGCGCGCCGCCGGTACGGACAAGCTCCAGGGTTTCCGGCGACATCCGGACCCGGCCTTCGGCAAGAGCAGTGCGGTAAGTCACAGCCTTTTCCGTCACATCCACCATCCTTGCCCGGCCCTGTTCGTTGATATGGGTCAATTCCATACTAGCCTCCTATCTGATACATATCCCGCGCCGCAAAGCTACGGCCTGCCATGTCCATTTGATGGCCCTCCGGCTTGGCGGCAATTCCCTCCGCAATGGCCTTCCGCAGGGCTTCGCCGGACAGTCCGCGCAGAGGGATTTCCCGGCGGGAGTGCAGGCAGGGCTTCAGCATTCCATCCGCCGTCACCCGGATACGGTCGCAGGCGGCGCAGAATCTATGGCTCATGGGCGCAATCAGTCCCACCAACCCCCGGCCCTCCGGAAGACGGTAACGCCGCGCCACGCCCCCCTCTGACGCCGGAAGCAGCTCCGGACAGGCGTCCAGCACCGCGTCCGACGGAAGGTACTCCAGTTCGCTCCCCGCTCCTATGGGCATCAGCTCGATAAAACGAACCTCTATCGGATACCGCCGGGTCAGGTCCACAAAATCCGGTATCTCGTCGTCGTTGAAGCCCTTGATCAGCACCGCGTTCAGCTTCAGGCCCGCAAAGCCCGCATCCGCCGCCGCCCGCAGGCCCTCCAGCACGTTCTCCAGACAGCCCCTGCGGGTCATCCAGGCATAGCGTTCCGGCCGCAGGGTGTCCAGGCTTACATTCAGACGGTCCACCCCCGCCGCCCGCAGAGGTCCCGCCAGCTCCGGCAGGGCCAGGCCGTTGGTGGTCAGGCACAGCTCCTTTATGCCCTCCAGAGCGGAAATTCCACGGCAGATCTCCAGGATTCCGTGCCGTGCCAGAGGCTCCCCCCCGGTCAGCCGCACCTTGGTGATTCCACAGGCCGCGGCTTGCCGTGCGATTTCCACCAGCTCTTCCACAGAACAGATATCGGTATGGTCCCGCTTCTTCACGCCCTCCGCAGGCATACAGTACCGGCAGCGGAGAGAGCAGAGGTCCGTGACGGACAGCCGAAGATAAGTGATTTCCCTGCGGCAGCGGTCAAACATAGGGCGGGCCTCCTTTCTATAGGTTTGGGCCTATTATACCGAAAGAAATCAGAAAAAGATGTTGTTGCAGCAACGTAAGTATGCTAAAATAAATAAAAAGGGGGAGGGCCTATGGAGGAAGTACAGAAGGCGTTGCAGGCGTGCCGGTTGTTTCGGGATCTGCCAGAGGAGGGCCTGGAAACGCTGGCGGGTCTGGGGCGGCGGCGGCGGTTCGGGCGGGGCGCCTTGCTGATTGAACCCCAGGAGACGGTGGACTGGTTCGGGGTGGTGCTGTCGGGACGGGTGCTGATCTTACAGATGTTCTCCGACGGCGTCAGCAGCCTGATGAACACCCTGCGTCCCGGTTATGTATTGGGCGCGGACTTGATCTGCACGGACAGCCTGCGTTCGCCTTACACAGCCATGGCGGACGGAGACGGGGCGCTGCTGGTCTTTTCCCGGACGGCGCTCCTGGAACCGGGTACGCTTCCGGAGGCGTACCGTCTGATGGTCTGGGGGGCCTTGCTGCGGTTCCTGTCTCATGAGAATATGCGGAAGCACTACCGGCTGGCAATTCTGTCCCGGCGGGGCCTGCGGGACCGGGTCCTGACCTGGCTGACCATGCAGACCCGGCGGCGGGGAACAAACCAGTTTCAGGCGGGGTTTTCAAGGGAGGAGCTGGCGGATTTCCTCTGCGTGAACCGAAGCGCTTTGTCCCACGAGCTGAGTAAGATGGCGGCAGAAGGTCTGATTGCGTTTCACAGGAATGAATTTACCCTTCTGGAGGCGGGGGAGGCTCTTTGCACCTGGAGGGAAACGGATTGAAAGGAGGACGCTATGCGAGGCATCTATGAGGAGTACCGCCGGAAGCTGCGGACGCCGGAGGAAGCGGTGCAGGTGGTGAAGAGCGGCGACTGGGTGGATTATACTACGGCGCTGGGGTTTCCGATTCTTTTGGACGCGGCGCTTGCGAAACGTCGGGACGAGCTGTGGGATGTGAAGCTGCGGGGGAATCTGAGCTTTGGGCCGGTGCAGACGGTGGAGTGCGACCCTGGCCGGGAGCATTTTTATTATAACAGCTGGCACTGCTCCGCCTACGAACGGAAGCTCTGCGACAGGGGGCTCTGCAATTTTATCCCCATGCTGTTCCGGAACGTGGTGCCCTACTACCGGCGCTTTTTGACGGTGAATGTGGTCATGGTGTCCGTAACTCCTATGGACAAACACGGCTATTTCAATTTCTCCTGCGCCGGCGGCATTGCCCGAGGAATCGCGGAGTGCGCGGATGTGGTGATCCTGGAGGTCAACGAGCGTCTTCCAAGAATTCTGGGCGGCTTTGACGAGAGCATCCATATTTCCGAGGTGGATTTCGTGGTGGAGGGAGAGCACCCGCCGCTGCCGGAATTCCCGGTTTCGCCCCCGTCGCCGGAGGACCGTGAAATCGCCCGGTGGCTGGTGGGACAGATTCCTTCCGGGGCCACGTTGCAGCTGGGTATCGGGGGAATGCCCAATACCGTCGGGGCGCTGCTGGCGGAGTCGGATCTGGAGGACCTGGGAATGCACACCGAGCTTTGCGGCGACGCCTATTTTCACCTGGCCCAGGCGGGAAAGCTGACGAATCGCCGGAAATCCTACCAGCGGAACAAGGGCGTCTCCGGCATCTTCTTCGGCTCCGGCGGCTTCTATGACTGGCTGGACCTGAATCCTGGCATTATCATGGAACCCCTGGAACACGTCAACGACCCTCATATGATTGCCCGGCAGGAGAATATGATTTCCATCAACAGCTGCATCGCCGCCGACCTCTATGGACAGGTCTGCGCGGAATCGGCAGGGCTCCGGCATATCAGCGGCACCGGCGGGCAGCTGGATTACCTGACAGGAGCGGCTATGTCCAAGGGCGGCAAGGCGTTCGTGTGCATGACCTCTTCCTTTGTGGACAAATCCGGCGCGCGGCGTTCCCGGATCGTCCCCCATTTCAGCGGCGACATTGTCACGGACCCCCGCAGTCAGGCGTACTACATCGTAACCGAATACGGCGGCGTTAATCTGGCGGGACGCTCTTCTTGGGAACGGGCTGAACGGCTGATTTCCATTGCGCATCCGGACTTCCGGGAAGAGCTGATCGCCGCCGCAGAAGCTCAGAATATCTGGCGGAGATCCAACCGGCGGTAACGCGCTGGACTTTCCCGGCTTTCTGTGGTAAAGTGTGTCTATGGGTTTATGTTCTATAAAGAAGGGAGGAAGACGCTGTGGATATGGAAGCAATAGCCTTTGCGGAAACGGAAACACTGGCGTCGGCGTGCCGGGAGAATACCTCGTCGCAAACCCTGGAACAGCTGACAGAGCAAATCTGCGTCTTTGATACCCAGAGCATTGTCACCTTTGGCAGCGGGGCGGCGGCGGAAGTGGCCCAGGCGTCGGACGGCGTGCTGCGGACCATCCGTGGGAGCCAGCTCAGCGACCCTGCCCCGCTGCTGGAATCTTTGGGGCGTGTTATGGGCGGCTTTGACCCCGAAGAGCTGACAGGTGAGAAAAAGAAGGGCTTCTTCCGGAAAAAAGCCGGTTCCACAGACCAGATTCTGGAGAAATACCGGAAAATGGGAGAGGAAGTGGATCGAGCCTATGTGTCCATGAAGCGCTATGAGGCGGAAATCCAAACCCTTGACCAGAAACTGAAAGCCCTCTTTGACAGTACCTTCCGTACTTACCGGCGGCTAGTGGAATTCATTCAGGCCGGCGAGCAGGGCTGTGGGGAAATCCGGGAGCATCTGACAAATATGGAGTCCAGCCTGCTCCGGAACCCCGGCGACGCGGCCCTGCAAATGGACCGGGATTCCCTCCGGCACGCTCTGACCCTCCTGGAACGCCGGGTTCAGGACCTCCGGGTGAATGAAATCCTTGCCCTCCAATCCCTGCCCGCAATTCAGACCATGCGGCGGAACAACCTGGGACTGATACAGAAGATTGACACGGCTTTTCTGGTTACCCTTCCGGTTTTCCGTCAGGCGTTGGGACAGGCGCTGGCACGGAAACGGCAGCAGCTCCAGAATCAGGCCATGGAAGCCCTGGAACGCCGTACACGAACCGCCTTGCAGCAGCGGCCTGATTCCGGCGGGCAGTCCCAGGAGGAACTGGAGGCGGCTTGGCATACCATTATGGACGGCATTGTGCAGCTCCAGGCCCTTCGAAAGAACGCCAATGTACAGCAGTCCGCCCAGGAAAACCGTCTTGCCGCCGCTCTGCGGGAACAAACCGGAAATGCGGACGGAATTTCATAAAAATACCCCCGAAATCGCCGGATTTGGCCATTTCGGGGGATTTTTACTCTGTTTTTGATTCCATTCGGAGTACCGCCCGGGGATTGGCGTCCAGGGCGCAGGAGAAGAACACCGGCTTGGCCGCGGCAGTCCAGTCCTCCTGACGCTCCGGGATGTCCTGTATCCGGCGCAGGAGCTTCTTGTATTGCAGAAGAACGGCGACCTGGTGCTTGCAGACGTACTCGCAGGGACAGCCGCAGTTCAGCCGCCGGACAAGTCCTTCCTGTACCGAAAAACGTACCGGGTAGGGGTGAGTTCCCTGCACCACAGCCCGGACTACGGTTCCCGTCTGTTGCAGATACCACACCCGGCCGTCACGGTAGTAATCCGCGCCTCGGGAGAATATGCGCTCCGGCACTTCCAGGCCCTCCAGGTCTTGCAGACGTATTGGCGCGGACTCCGGACCCTCCGCCAGTTCCGGCACCGGCGGCAGTACCCAGGAGAGGAATTTCTGATAGGGCAGCGCCGCAGGGTCAAAGGTCAGAAGATGGCTTCTGGCTTGCAGAAACGTCCCCGAAACCTGTACGTCCGCTGCGCTCAGGACCCTTGGGGCTTCTTGTCCGTTGGCTGGAACTGCCGTCAGCACCTCGCCCTGTACCCCTGCCATGGAACCCTCTACAAAGACCCGGTCGCCGGGCTGAAGCGGAAAACGGTCATTATAATAGGTATACGTCCGGCTGCACGATGGGAAAAAGACCCGTACAATGGTTTTCGGCATCTGGTCACGCGCTTCTTTCAAAGACGCTTCCTTTCGTATGGGCGTTTTTTCCGCCTCTCTCGAATCCTCAAAAACTGTACTGGCTTTCTCCAGAAATTCCTGTTTCCATTTGCGCAGCATATTGGGATTGATCCCGTTTTCATACGCGATGGTCTCTGACTCTTTCTCTCCGCGCAGCGCCTCCAGGACTAATTTCGCCTTGTACCGCGCGCTGTACTGTGTTCCTGCCATGGCGTGTCTCCCTTTTCTCTGTTTTGATTTATCTTACCATGTTCCCCTCCCTTTTCCCAGAGGCGGTCTGAATCCAGGCAAATACATCAGGCGTCCTGGGAGGATTGCGTCTTGGTGGAATGACGCCCGGAACGGCCTGGAAAATGCAGACAGCTTTTCGGGCAGGCGTCCGCGCATTTTCCACAGCGGATACACTCCGGAGAACGGGAAATCTCCCGCCGGGAAAGGGACACAGGACAAGCCCGTTCACAAGCCCCGCAGTCAACGCATCGCTCCTGGTCCCACTGAAGCTGCACCAGGCTGAAGCGGTTGAACCAGCCATAAACCGCCCCCAGTGGACACAGATATTGACAGAAGGGCCGGAACACCTTCACAGACAGCAGGACAACGCCCAGCAAAATCCCCAGCTTCCAGAGGAACAGTCCCCCAGCCTGACCTCTCAGCGTCTCATTCGTCCCCAACAAAGGAAGGGCCCCCAACAGAGTGCCGGAGGGACAGAGGTATTTGCAGAAGGCCGGTACCTTGGCGAATCCACCGAACAAAAACATGGAGCCAAAACACACCAGCAAAATCAGCGCCGCATATTTCCCGTATTTCAGGACCCGGTGTCCGGGCAAACGTTTTCTCTTTTTGAACAGGGGGATCTTATACAGAAGGTCCTGCACCAGTCCGAAGGGGCACAGCCAGCCGCAAACAAAACGCCCCAGAAAGCTCCCAAATACGAAGAAGAATCCCAACGCGGCAAAGGGCGCCTGTATCCCCCTCTGGTTCAACAGCGCTTGCAGGGCCCCAATGGGACATGAAGCGACAGCCCCAGGACAGGAGTAGCAGTTCAGACCCGGCACACAGAGATATTTCAATCCGCCCCGGTAGATTTTTCCGTTGAGAAAGCCATACAGATACCCGTTGGTCACAATGGTAAATAATAGCTGCACTGTCAGTCGAAATCTCTTCATGGCTCACCCCAACCCAATGCACTCCAGACAGATCATCACCGCTTTTTTCCAGATCACGGCAAACTGTCCCTGCACAGCCCCGAGTCCCAGAAACAGAAGCCCTGTCAAAACGCCCCATACCCAGGCGCGGCGGCTATTGTTCTTCCATAAGCTCATGAATCAATTCCTCCCACTTTGATTTCTCCGCAGCGCCCACAACGCCGCCCAGGTAAGCCCCGTCACCGTCAAAAAAGAAGGTGGTGGGCACGCCGCTCACATTGGCCAACAGCGCCTGGTCCAGCGTGTCGTTGGCCAGCAGATGGGGATAGTCCGCTCCTGTTTCCTGGACCAGATTCTCCACAAGGGTCTGGTCCTCCCCTTCCCGCACGTCGCTGACAATGCCGATGATCTGGAACTCTGACTGGTCGTATTCCGCCGCCAGTTCACCCAGCCCCGGCATCTCGTTCAGACAGGGATTGCAGAAGGTAGCCCACACGTTGACCATCGTGAGCTTGGATTGCGTGAAGACCTCCTGTGAAACCTTGTTCCCCTCCAGGTCGGTCCCCTCAAAGGCAATATAGACAGGAGCGGCTTCTTCCTCTGTGGGATCTGCCGTCGTGTCCGTTTCAGGAGCAGCCTCGCTGTTTTCACCGCCGCATCCATATAAGAAAGTCACTGAAAGGACCAGGAGTGTTAACAGTATTCTGCGCAGTTTGTTCATGTCCGTTCCTCCTTTTTTGTAAGTCCCAATTCCGTTTGTGTTTATCACGCCTATTCCCTAAAATCAGGGCTTTTGTCGCCTTTTCTGTCTTGTCAAAATGCAGATTTTATCCCGGCCGCACTGGGGAAAGCAGTTTTCATCACCCTATGTTCTTTCCGCTTCCGGACCTCTTCACGCTTCCGAAAGCAGGCCCTCCCGCACTGAGGTCATAGACTCCAAAAAGAACGGCGCCATACGAAAAGGCTGCCGCTCTCTTTGCTTCGCGCCAGTGACAGAAAGGTCTTCCCGGCTCAGCGGCTGATGGTCTGCCGGAGGGCGTCCACAGAGGTAGCAACGCCGGCTTCGGTGGACATGGTGAAGTCCTCCATTTCCAAGGACACATCACCGTTGTAACCGCACATACGAACCACGGAGAAGAACTCCTTCCACCACTGGAGGTCCTTACCACAGCCTACGGCCACATAGTTCCAGGTCCGGTTAGCGGTATCAAGAACGTCCTTCCACTCGCACAGGCCGTTGACCTCCGCCATGCCGCGCTCAATTCGGGTATCCTTCCCGTGGACGTGGTAAATCGCTCCCTTGAGGGCACGGGCGGAGGCGATGGGGTCCGCGCCGTAGGCAATCAGATGGGAGGGGTCCAGGTTAATGCCAATGATGTCATCCCCCACGGCTTCCCGGAGACGCCAGAAGGACTCAGGGTTATAGACCATCATGCAGGGAAACTCCTCAATGGCGATTTTCTCCAGGCCATGGTCATGACAGAAGGCAGCGAACTCCTTCCACCAGGCCGTGGTGACCCGCCACTGGTAGTCCACGGTAGGCTGCATATAGGCCGTCATAGTCACGGAAGAGGTGATCCAGTTGGGGGTCACGTCGTGTTCGCTTCCAGCCGGGAGACCGGACATACACACGATCTTCTTCACTCCCAGAAGCTCCGCCAGACGCACGCAGTCCCGCATGGACTCGGCATACTCCCGGCCGGTCTCGCAGGGCCAGAGAGGATTGCAGGAGGTATTCAGGGCAGATATCCGCATCCCCCGCTTTGCAAGCTCACCCATGTATTCAGCCCGTTTTTCCTCGCTGGCCAGAAGCTCCCCGGCAGGACAGTGCGCGCGGGCTCCCCAGCCCCCGGCGGTCATTTCCACCGCGTCGATGCCGAAGGATTTTACCTTATCCAGCATCTCCGGATAAGTCAACTCCGCGAAAACGTCGGTACAGATGGACAGTTCCATAATATGGCTTCCTCCTTATTTCTGATAGAGGGCAGGCATCTCGTCGTAAACCACCGGCTGGATGGTCTGGGTATCCCGGGCCTTGGACGCGGCGGCGGCGGCTACCTGACAGGCATAGCCATCCCAGGCGGAGGGGCCGTCCACCCTGCCTTCCCGGGTCGCGTTGAGCCACTCCTGGAATTCCACGTTATAAGCCTCCACAAAACGGGTGGTCCAGTCAGCGTCCACGGCGTTCCCGCGGAGGGTGTTGGACAGGACCTCAATGGTGGCGGGCTTGGGCAGATTCAGGATGCCGTCCTCGCAGACCACCTCGCAGCGGATATCGTAGCAATGGCCGTTGCAGACAAAGGACTCCACATCAATACGAACCCCGGACTTGGTAGTCAGGACCATAATCTGAGGGTCGTGGAGTCCCTCCTTGGCCCGGCGGGTGGACTTGCCGAAGCGAACCTCAGCGGTGGCGTAGTCCTCCCCCAGGAGCCAGCGGAGAACGTCGATCTCATGGACCATAGAGTTCTCCACGGCGGAGGCGTTGTCCCATGGCTCTGTGATGGAGGCGTTCCGATGGGCGCAGTGGAGCAGCAGGGGCTCGCCGTACCGCCGGGACTGAATGGCCTCCTTGAGCTGCCGGTAGCCCGGGTCATAGCGGCGCATGAAGCCTACCTGGACCAGCTGCTTCCCGGCGGCAAGCTCCGCGTCCACAATGCGTTTGCAGCTCTCCGCCGAGGGCGCCAGAGGCTTCTCACAGAATACGTACTTCCCCGCCTGGACCGCCGCCAGCACATAACGCTCATGGAAAGCGTCGCTGGTGGTCACCACAACCGCGTCCAGCCCCGCCTTCTCAATCATTTCCTCCCCGGTCTCGTAGGCGGTCAGGTCATACTGCTCCGCAATCTTCCGGCAGAAATCCGCGTTCACATCCGCGCAGGCCACTACCTTTCCTCCGGAAAGCCGGGTGTTGATCCGGGTGATGTGGGTCCGCCCGATGGCTCCAGTGCCAATCAGGCCGATTCTCAGTTCTTCCATGGGTCTTCCTTCTTTCATTTTCCAAAACTTTTCTATTTTTGCTGAAATAGCTTCTTTTTAGTAAAAACCGCCCGAAAAAACCAGGTTTCCGGACGGTCATTACTCTTTGCGGATATAGACTGACTCGCGTTGGGGGAACCAGCCGGTTTGGGGAACTGCTTACTTGGCAACTGCCAGCCGCTTGGCCTTGGCTTCCATACCGGAGCGGAGGACGTCGATGAAGACCGCCGCCACGATGACCGCGCCGATGACGATCTGCTGGAGGTCCGTGGACACGCCCAGGAGGTTGCAGCCATTGCGGACGATCTGGATGAAGAACGCGCCTACCAGGGTGCCCCAGACGTTGCCCCGGCCGCCGTTGAAGGAAGCGCCGCCGATGATGCAGGAGGCGATGGCGTCCAGGTCGCCTTCCTGGGTGGCCAGAGGCACGGCGGAGTTCAGACGGCCGATGTAAATCACGCCCGCCAGACCGCACATAAAGCCGGACATGGCATAGCAGAAAATCTGGACCCGGTCGGTGTTGATGCCGGCCAGCCGGGCAGCCTCAGAGTTGCCGCCGAAAGAGTAGATCTTCCGGCCCAGAGGGGTGCGGGTAAGGAAAATGTGCATGATGATGTAAACGATAAGGGTAACCAGGAAGGACAGAGGCAGAGCGAACTGGCCCATAGTGAACATATCCTTCGCGCCGATCACCAGGGTAGCCTTGGGGAATCCAGCGATGGCCGCGGACCCGCAGATCAGCAGCGCCAGGCCCCGGCAGATGTTCTTCATGCCGAGAGTGGCGATGAAGGGATGAGGCAGGTGGAGCTTGGTCAGGAGCAGGCCGTTGATGCAGCCGCAGAGGGTGGAAACCGCCAGGCAGACGATGATGAGGATGATGGCGTTGAGCACGGTGTCCTCCGAGAAGAACTTCTGCATCATAACGCCGGAAGCCATAATGCCAATCGCCAGCAGGGAACCGGCGGACAGATCGATGCCGCCCAGAAGGATCACGCACAGCATACCCACGGCCATCAGTGCGATGATGGGCACCTGACGGAAGATATTGGCGATGTTCGCCGGGGCAAAGAAGCGTCCGCCGGTGGCGATGCCCAGTCCGACACAGAGGATCACCAGCATCAGGGCAGGACCCAGCTTGGTAATCAGATCCTTCGCCGAGGTGTTTTTCTTTTCCATTACAGTTTACCTCCCCATGCAGCTTTCATAATGTCTTCCTGGTTGAAGTGCTCCGAATCCCGGTCGATCTCCGCCATAATTGTCCCGTGGCGCATGACGATGACCCGGTCGCTCATGCCCAGAATCTCCGGCAGCTCCGATGAGACCATAATGACGCACTTCCCTTGCTCCACCAGGCTGTTCATGACGTTGTACACATCGATTTTCGCCGCCACGTCAATGCCCCGGGTTGGCTCGTCAAAGATGAAGATATCAGCGTCTGTATTGACCCACTTGCCAATAACCACCTTCTGCTGGTTGCCGCCGGACAGGGTGCCGGAGGGCGTCTCCAGGGTGGGGGTCTTGATGCGGTACGTCTCCACGTTTTCCAACGCAATCTGACGGTGCTTGCTCCGGTCCAGGAAAAGGCCCTTCCGGTCCCGGTCTATGGTAGCCAGGTGCAGGTTATTCAGCACGCTGTCGATCAGAATCAAGCCCTCCTTCTTCCGGTCTTCGGTAAGGAAAGCAATCTTATGTCCAATGGCGTCCTTGGGGTTTCGAATGGTCACCTTCTGGCCCTCAATGTAGATATCGCCGCTGTCCAGAACATCCGCGCCGAAAATGGCCCGCATGGTTTCCGTCCGTCCTGCGCCCACCAGTCCCGCAAAGCCCAGAATCTGGCCGCCGTAAGCCTTGAAGCTCACATCGTTCAGGACGCCGGCGCTGTTCAGGTGCTCTGCCCGCAGCATCTCGCCCCGCTTCTTGGCGATCACCTTGGGGAACAGGTTATCCAGGCTCCGGCCCACCATATGGGAGATGAGCAGGTCCTTGGTCATGTCCTTCACGGGGGTGGTGGAAATCCACTTGCCGTCCCGCATAACGGTCACGTCGTCGCAGCAGGTGAAGATCTCCTCCAGCTTATGGGACACGAAGATGATGGACACGCCCTTTTCCTTGAGAAGGTCAATCGTTTTAAAGAGCTGCTTGACCTCCGACTCCGACAGGGATGAGGTGGGCTCGTCCATGATGACCAGCCGGGCTTCAGACAGGATGGACTTGCCGATTTCAATGGTCTGCTGAACGCCAAGACCCAGCTTGCCGCACTCGGTCCTGGGGTCCACCGGCTGGCCCATGCTCTCCATGATTTCCTTGGCCCGGGCGTGCATCTTCTTATAGTCCAGGAAGGCGCCCTTTTTCTCGTACATATTGATAAACAGGTTGTCGGTGACGTTCAGCTCTTGAACAATATTCAGCTCCTGATACACACAGCCGACGCCCGCCCGTTTCGCGACCATAGGGTCAGTCAGGTGGACCTGCTTGCCGTCAATGTAAATCTCGCCCTTATCCGGCTGGTTCACGCCGGTAAAGACCTTAATCAGTGTAGATTTTCCCGCGCCGTTTTCTCCGATCAGCCCATGCACCATTCCCTTGCGCACGGTGAACGACATATCGTCCAGGGCCACAACGCCGGGGAAATATTTGGTGATGTGCTTCAATTCCATAATGACTTCATTCATGATTACCCAATCACCATCCTTCTTTCAGAAATCCCGCCCGCCGTCCCCAGGAAGCGGAGACAGCAAACGGTCCATACCGTCAGGGTGGGGGCCAGCCCGTGGGTCCGGGATGGTCCTGCGCCCCGGGCCGGAGGGCCTTCTCAGGGCGCGCTTATGGGGTTCTGTCCGGCCGCTTCCCCGCATGGACCGGGGCTTTCCTCTCCTTTCTCCTCTGGAAAGCCTTTACCCGACAGTTCCCGGAAAGCCTCCCGGAGAATCATTCACCGGAAAACCTCCCAGAAACCGGGCCGGATTGAAACGCGGGGCAGAGGGAATCACCCCTCCGCCCCGGAAACAGGCACAGGTCAGGCAGCGCCGCCCACCTTCGCCTCAAGGTCCTCCTTGAACTGCTGGGCATTGTCAGGGGTAACCATGGAGGTGCCGGAATCGATGCGCTCCTCGATGGTTTCACCATTGTGGAGGGCGATCAGGTTCTCCACGCACAGCTCGCCCATAGCATAGGGAGCCTGCGCCACAGAACCCTTGATAACGCTGCCCTGGGCAATCAGCTCGGCCACGGGGATGGTGCCGTCGAAGCCCACCACGGGGATATCCTTGCTGGCGTTCTCAATGGCACGCTGCGCGCCCTGAGCCATGGAGTCAGCGGTGGTGACCACGATGTCGATCTGATCATAGACGTTCAGCAGGTCCTGCATGGCGTTCATGGCCTTCTCCGCCTCGGAGTCGCAGGGCTTCACTTCCAGGATCTCCACGCCGCCGGCTTCCAGGCCAGCCACGATACCGTCTTCCCGCTGGTCATGGGTGGTGTCGCCCAGACGTCCACGGAGCACGATGGCCTTTGCGCCCTCGCCCGCGATGCCTGCGGCGTACTCACCGCCCTGCTTGCCGGCAGCCTCGTTGCCGGTGCCGATGAAGGACTTCTTGTTTTCATAACCGGGAATATCGGTATCAACTGCCAGGACGGGGATGCCAGCCGAGTCAGCCTGTGCCAGCACGGGAAGCACCGCGTCGGGGGAGGAAGGCGCAATTGCCAGACCATCCACACCCTCGCCGATCTTGTTCTGAATCATGTCCACCTGGCCCTGAACGTCGGACTCGGAGTTGGGGCCGATGACGCTCACGGTAACGCCCAGTTCCTTGGCCTTAGCTTCCGCGCCGGCCCTCAGCAGAACCCAATACTGGTCCGCCAGGGACTTGACCACGATGGCGTAGTTTCCGCCGGAAGCGCCGCCAGAGGCATCGCCGCCGCCGGATGTGTCGCCGGTGTCTCCGGATGTGTCGCCGGTGTCTCCGGATGTGTCACCAGTGGCGTCGCCGGAGTCTTTGCCGCCGCAGCCAGCCAGAAGGCCAACCAGGAGCACGCAGGTGAGGATCAGTGCTAAACCTCTTTTCAGTTTCATGGGTAGTTCTTCCTTTCCTTCCAAATAAATTTCGGTCCATGAACCCAGACCGCCAGTACAGCCAAGAGGGTCCCCGCCAGATGCCCCGGAAAGAGGCAGCCGATGGAAAGCCCCGGACGATACCGCGCCGCTGGGTCCAAGTCCTAAACACCCCCGCCCCGTAGGACGGAGAGCATTCTCATTGTCAAATGTGCCTTTCAGATCAGGGTAGAGCCTCCCGCCACGGTGACGGTAACGCCAGTGACATAATCCGCCTTGGGAGAAGCCAGAAACGCCATCAGCTCCGCCACTTCCTCCGGCTCGCACATACGCCCATAGGGAATGCGGGCAGTGAGGGCGGCTTCGTACTCCGCCGGAGTCATACCCTCGATGGGGCCCCGCTTCTGAAAGACCTCCTGCATCATCTCGGTATTCACATAGCCGGGGCAGACTGCGTTGACGGTAATCCCCAGTTCCGCCAGCTCCAGCCCCAGAATCTGGGTGAGCATATTAACGCCGGCCTTGGAGATGGAATACACGCCGTTGCCGTACTCCCCCAGTTTGGACGCCTGGGAGGAGATCGAGACAATGTGCCCTCCCCGTTTCCCGGCTTCCTGGGCGGCTCTGGCAAAGCGCTTGCTCAGGGTGAACATGGACCGCAGGTTGATATTCATGACCCGGTCCCACTCCCCGTCCTCCACGTCGAGCAGCTTCCTGGAGGTGGAGATGCCGGCGCAGTTGGCCAGCACATCAGGGGTCCCCGCGGCCTCCAGCACCTGGTCCATAGCCTGGTTGATGGAGCCTGTAGAGGACGCGTCCACATAAACGGGCCAGGTCTTCACGCCATACCGCTCTGCCACTTCCCCGGCGGAGACGGCCAGCAGTTCCCGGTTGATGTCCAGCATGGCCACGCCCGCGCCTTTTTCCGCGAATTTTACAGCCACAGCCTTGCCGATGCCCCGGGCGGCTCCGGTGACAACGCAGAGCTTCCCTTCAAATTCCTTCATGTTTGTTCCTCCGCCTGTTTTCTCATTTTCCCGAATCCGGAAACCCAAAGGTTTTCCCAAAATCCGCAGCGCCCTCGGCCATTGGAGCTGTTTTCAGGATAGCATTGAATATCCCGAATGTCAACTTCCATACTCTTCAAAGTTCCGGCGCCGCTTTTGGTATATCTGACTATTTTCCCTTCAATATTGTATGATGTACAGAGAACCATTTGGTAATAATCACTGATGCCCGGATTCCTGAATCGACTGAAACCAGGGAAACCGCGGGGAAAACGGGCGTCCGGCGGAGAAATCAGAATCACGGTTTCCAGGTCCGGAAGCCAGCGGATTTTATCGTTTTTCCGAACTCGGAAATCTTCTGAAAGAAAGCTTTGCGGCTTGCGCGGCGGGGAAAAATATGATAGTATCAGGACCGTCAAACCACCGCCGGGGCCTGTTCCGGCAGCAGGGAGGAAATTCAATGCAGATTCATTTTTCCCAGGCCCAAAGGACAGACGAACCCCTTCTGGGGAACCCACTCCTGCTGTACACGGGAAAGCTGGAGAAAGAGGACATGGACTATCCCCGGATCGCTCACACCCATCCGGATTTTGTGGAGTTCATCTACATCCTGGAGGGCAGCGGAGAGTATGAAATCGCCAACCGCTGGTATCCCGTGAGCCGGGGGGACTTGGTAATCTATAACAGCGGGGTGAGCCACTACGAATTCGCCCATAACCAGCGGCTCCCCCTGCTGTACTGCGCGGCGTCGGGAATTCAGCTCCCGGGACTGGGCCCCAACCAGGTCCTGACCGAGAACGTCAGCCCTGTGCTCCACCTCCGGAAAGACCAGCCCTTGATTCCGCTGCTTCTTGAAAAGCTGTTCGAAACCGCCCTGCTGGACATCTGCCAAGGCCCCGCCCTCTGTCAAGCGCTCTTCCAGGCCTTCCTGCACCTGGTGCTGGAGGCGGCAGAGACGGCAGAACAGGTGGAGCATGAGAGCAGTTCCGTGCCCCAGATCGGCCAGGATATCCGGAGCTATGTGGACCGCCAGCCCTTGAAGACCCTCTCCGTGTCCCAGACGGCTCAGGCGTTCGGCATCAGCGAGTCCTACCTGGCCCGGGTCTTCCGGAAGTCCTTCGGCTGTTCCCTGATGGAATATATCATACGCAAGCGCATTGGAGAGGCCCAGTCCCTGCTTATGACCACTACGCTCTCCATCCAGGAGATCAGCGAGTATGTGGGCTACCAGAACCAGAGCTACTTCGGGAAAGTCTTCGCCGAACACGTGGGCCTGCCCCCTCTGCGCTATCGGAAGATCCATCGGCGTCAGAATGCCCCGGAGGTCCCGGAGCCTTGACTTACTCCACCTCGGAGATCGCTACGGGCCGGTGCTCCTTGAGGGACTTCACAGCGGCGGCGGCCATGAGAACAGGATAGAGGCCGTCCATGCCGGTGACAGGGGTTTCCAGATCCTTGGACACCGCTTCGGCAAAGGCCTGCATCTCGCTGACAAAGGCGTTTGTATAGCGGTCCCACATGACCTTGTAGCAGCTTTCAGACATGGTGCCCTCCGCGCCGTAGAAGACAGCGGTTGAGGGGGTATCGTTGGCGTTCAGGGCCGCGCCCTCGGAGCCGAAGACCTCAACACGCTGGTCGTAGCCATAGACGGCCTTGCGGCTGTTGTCGATGATGCCGATGGCTCCGTTCGCAAAGCGCAGGGTCACCACGGCGGTATCCACATCCCCGGCTTCCCCAATGGCGGGGTCTACCAGGACGGAACCCACGGCGGAAACTTCCTTCACCTCGCTGCCTGCCAGGAACCGGGCCATATCAAAGTCATGGATCATCATATCATAGAAGATGCCGCCGGAAACCTTCACGTAAGCAATCGGCGGGGGTTCCGGGTCCCGGGAGCTGATTTTGATCAGGTTCACCTTGCCCACCTTGCCGCTGCGTACCATATCATAGACGGCCCGGTGATTGTGGTCGAAACGGCGGCAGAAGCCTATCTGGAGCTTCACACCGGCGTCCTGAGCGGCCTGGATTGCCTGACGGACCCGCTGGATATCATAATCAATGGGCTTCTCACAGAAAATATGCTTCTTCTCGGCGGCGGCCCGGAGGATAAAGTCCGCGTGAGTGTTGGTGGAGGAGCAGATGAGCACCGCCTCGATCTCCGGGTCTTTAAGGATGACTTCCGCGTCCTTGGCGGCCACAGGGATGCCCAGGCTCTTGGCGAACGCCTCCGTCTCCTCGTTCATAAAGGGGTCCGCGATGGCCTTAATTTCCAGTTCAGGGACAAACATGGTGATATTCTTGGCGTGGACCTTGCCGATGCGTCCCGCGCCGATGATGCCGACTTTCATAGGATATCCTCCTTTTATCAATAAGACATGATGGCCTTAACAGCCGCTTCCGTGGTGGTCTGGGGGAAGAGTTCGAAGCCCACCAGCCCCTGATAGCCCACGCTTTCCAGGCACTCATAGACCCGGTGGTAATTGATCTCCCCGGTACCGGGCTCGTGACGTCCCGGCGCGTCGGCCACGTGGATATGACCGAACTGGTCCCCGCAGGCCCGGATGGTGTCGCAGATGCTGCCCTCGTTGAGCTGCATATGGTACACGTCATAGAGGACCTTCAGCATGGGGGAGCCGATGAGCCGGGTCATTTCAGCGGCCATGCGGGTATTCCGGAGGAAGTTGCCTACATGGTCCGTGGTGATGTTCAGGGCTTCCAGATTCATGCGGATGCCGGATTCCTCGGCGATCCTGGCGCACTCCTTCAAGGTGTCGAACATAGCGCAGAGTTTTACAGTGTCGCTAAGTTCGTCGTAGTGATTGATGACCACGCCGCCATCTCCCAGACCGTTGGAGTGAATGGTAACGGACCGTGCGCCCACCTGCTTGGCGGCCTCCACAGAACGGCGGAGGAAGGCCAGGTAGTCCTCCTTCTGGGCCGGGTCGATGAGGGAGAGTTCCGCATCACCATTGAAGCCGGAGATGCCGATGCCCGCAGATTCCGCCGCCGCTTTCACCACAGCAAGGTCCTTGTCCGTCCAGCTCCAGAACTCCACAAAGTCGAAGCCGTCCTTCTTCGCCGCCTGGAACCGCTCCAGAAACGGCAGCTCGCTGTACAGGGCTTCAATGCAGGCCGATGTTTTGAATACCATGTCGCGCCTCCTTCAATGCAATGTGCTTTTTTGTGTGCTTTTTTGTATAACGCACAAGCTCTTCTGATGCACATGATAACATATTTCAGCATAAAGTCAATCCGCCTTTCTATATTTTTCATATTTTCAGAGATTTTCACAAAAACAACCTTTGATTTTTTACGGATTGACAAGGACGGCGGGACGTGTATAATAGAAAACAAGATATGTGCAAAATAAAACGAGAGTCATAAAAAGCACAAGGGGGCGTTTTGGGATGAAGGGGAAAGCAACGATTCAGATGGTAGCGGAGCGGGCAGGAGTATCCCGGGGGACGGTGGACCGGGTACTGAATGGCCGGCCTCATGTAAACGAGGAAGCCCGGCGGAAGGTGCTGGAGGCGGCGGAAGCCCTGGGGTATGTGCCTCTTTCACAGCGGCGGCAGGAGGAAGGGCCGGCGGGACTGACCCTGGGAATCCTCCTGCCCAACTGGGAGGGTCAATTCCGGGCGGAGGCGGCTCGGGGGATTCGGCTGGCCCGGGCGGAGCTGGAGGAGTCCGGGGTGCGGGTAGAACTGCGGCGCTGCGAGACCGACGGGGAAGCGGAGGCGCTGGGACATCTGGAGGAGCTGTGGGCAGCGGGGGCGGCGGGCTTCGCGGTCTGCGCTGTGGACGGTCCGTCGGTATCAGCCTGGGTATCTGCCCGGGTAGAGGAAGGTATTCCCTGCGTGACCTTCAACTCAGACCTGCCGGAGAGCGGACGGCTGAATTTTGTGGGCCAGGACGTGCGGAAAGCGGGCCGGGTGGCGGCGGGACTGATGTATAAATGCGTTTCCGGCCGGGGTCCTGTGCTGGCGGCGGCGGGAAACCTGAAGTTCCATGCCCACCGGCAGCGTCTGGAGGGCTTCCGGGAACGGTTGGAAGAGTTGGGCTTTCCTATGAAGGATTTGGTTGTCCGGGAGACCTTCAACGACTACGGCAGGACCCTGGAGGCCGTGTCCCAGACCCTGGAAGCCCTGCCGGAGCTGCAAGGGGTCTATATGGCTAATTTCAGCGTGGCCGCCTGCTGCGACGCCATCAGCCGGGCGGGACGGACGGGCCAGGTCCATGTGCTCTGCCATGACATCAACGACGGTATCCGGCAGCTTCTCCGGGTCGGGGCTGTGGACTTTACCATTCCCCAGGATATGGAGAGTCAAGTCTGCGTTCCCCTTCTCCTGCTTCGGGACTACCTGCGGAAGAAATCCCCGCCTATGGTCCCTGCCTCCGGTCATATCGGTATCCTCTGCCCGGAAAATCTGGACTGATCCCGTTCCCGGAAAGCCGCCGGACTCCTTTCTGCAAAAAACGCCTGAGGCCTGCCGGATACGCCGGAGGTCTCAGGCGATCTTGATTTTTCAGGAGAACGAGCGGGGCAGACGGGGAATTCTCCGCCGGAGCGCAGCCTATCATTGACGGCATTCCTGCCAAGGGCGACTGTTGGAAAGAGGGGCATTCGTCAGCGCATCATCCGGTAAACGGCGCAGGTTTTCCCATACAAATGGCGGCACGCGCTTTATAATGAGAAATGCGTCAGATCAGGCGTCCCATGGGCTGAGCGAGAGCGGCGGTCTGACAGACATTCCGAAGGTCGTCCAAAGCGGCGGACGCGTCTTCTTTATGGGCAAAAATCCCCACGACAGAGGGCCCGGAGCCGGACATTACAGCATTGAGGGCACCAAAGCGGCAGAGGGTATTTTTTATGTAAAGCACCTCCCGCTGTTCCGGCGGTTCCAGAACGGACTCAAAGACATTTCCCATACAGGCAGCGGCGGAATGCAGGTCCCCCTTGCGGAGCGCGCCGGCCATACCGTTCACATCCGGGCCGTCGGAGGGCGTGCGGCTATGGAGGCGCCGGAACATCTCGGGGGTAGGCAAATCAAAGGCAGGCTTTGCAATCACGAGCCAGCAGGGAGGCAGGGGAGGCAGGTCTGTAAGGCGTTCGCCGCGTCCCTCCGCCAACGCCGCCCCGCCCCGCACGCAGAACGGAACGTCGCTTCCCACGGTCAATCCAATGGCCTCCAGTTCTGCCGGGTCCATTTCAGGGCAGTACATTTCCCGCAGAAGCCGCAGAACCGCCGCCACGTCCGCACTGCCGCCGCCCAGACCGGCATATGCAGGGGTACGCTTTTCCAGCCTAACCTCCAGACCTGGCACGGGGCGGCCCAGAACGGCGAAAAATGCCTCTGCCGCCCGCTGTTCCAGGGTTTTTACGCCCTCCGGCAAATCCATCACCAAAAGACGGAATCCCTCCGGCATTTCCCGTATGGTCACCTGATCCTGCAAGCTGACGGACTGCATCACCATCCGCATTTCGTGATAGCCGTCCGGCCGGGGCCCCAGAACGTCCAGAGCAAGATTGATTTTCGCCGGCGCCGATTGTGAATACATGGACATTGCCTCCTGTCAAAATCCCATTTCCGCCAGTTCCGCCGCAAGATGCAGGTAAAACTGAACCGCGGAAAAATTCTGATGTTTACGCCGTCTTCCACCCGCCGCGTCCTGATGGGAAACGTCCTCCAGAATGCCCCGGTCCCGGCCCCAAACGGCGGATTCCGGCGACACCAGGCCATCTGTCGGCGCGTCTGTCTTGGTCAGCCAGAGCTGAACGCGGTCCATGGGGTCCCAGCCGGGGTGAAGCAGACGGGCCTGCCAGCTCTGATAGTAAACCTGGGGATCGTCGGGGTTCTCCAGATTAAAGCGTTCCATAGCGGCGGGCGTCAAGGCTTCCAGGGCGGCAAGGAAATCCGGGCTGAGGTCCCCGTGGGCGCGCCAGAAGGATTCCATTGCACCTCCGGCCAGCCTGCAAAGACGGGGCCGCGTCAGCCAGTACGCCGCAGATTTGGAGCCATGGTGCGGGGTGCAGATGGTAGTCAGGGAAGCGGTGCGGCTGCCGAATCCAAGCCCTGAAATCAGCAGACGGCATTCGATACCGCCTTTGGAGTGGGCGACAAGATTCAGCCGTTCCGCGCCGGTCTGCACAAGGACTTCCTCCCCGCGCCGCCGCAGGGCTTCCGCGTTTCCGGCCACGCTCCCTAAGGCGTCCTGCCCGCTGAGAAAAACGGCGTAACCAGCTCCTTTCAGTGTTCTGACCATCGCTCCCCAGTAGGAGATCGCCCAGTCGTCACGCCAGTTCAGGCCATGGACCAGCAGAATCGGATATCGTGTTGCCATTTGGAATCCGCTCCTTTTGTTTGGTACGGAGTTGTTGCTTCAATGAAGAAAAAGCTTCTGACGCGGGACGGTTATTACATAGTGTAACACAAACGGCGCCAAAAAGCCAGCCCAGGAATCGACCCAGGCCGGCAGTTTTGAGGCAGTCAGGTATTATCCCGGCTGATAGGCTCGCGAATCAGGAGTCGCCGGAAGGCTTTTGCGTTAAAGGGAATCAAGGGATAGAGATAGCCTTTGCCGACAATGGGCTTTGTGGTGGCCACCAGAACGAGGATGCCCAAGACGCCCAGACCAAAGCCCCATACATCAAAGGCAGCGGTCAGGAGCAGCAGAACCACCCGCAGAAGCTTAAAGGCGTAGCCCATCTCATAGCTCGGCTGCGCAAAGCTGGCTACAGACACAAAGGCCATATACACCAGCACTTCCGGTCCCAGCCAGCCGGCCTGCACCGCGAAGTCGCCGAGAATGAGTGCCCCCAGCATGGAGAAGGAGTTGGAGAGGGAATCCGGGGTGTTGAGGGACGCGAGTTTCAGCACGTCAATCAGGAATTCCACCACCAGAAGCTGCCACAGCAATCCCAACGAGGCAGGTTCGGGGGAGGACAGGAATTTCAGCGCCTCCGGAAGCCGTCCTGTCTCCTTGACCATCAGATACCAAGCCGGGGTAATCAGCAGGGAAATCAGAAAGACGACTATGCGCAGCAATCGAAGATATGTTCCGATAAGAGGCGGGAAATAGAACTCATTGGCCTCCTGGGTGAAGTCAAAGAAGGTGGTGGGCAGGATCATAACGGATGGCGAGTTATCCACCATCAGGACCACGCTGCCCTCCATAATACTGGCGGCGGCGCTGTCCGGACGTTCGGTAAAGCGGACCTTCGGAAAGGGATTGTACCACTGCTTGGGCCGAATGGCTTCTGATACGCTCTCTTGGGCCATAGAGAGAGAGTTCACATCAATATTGTTCAGCTTGTCCCGAATTTCCGCAAGAAGTTCAGGGTTTGCTTTGTCGTTCAGATAGCAGAGGACAGCGTCGGTATGGGAGCGGTTTCCGACTTTCAGCCCTTCCATGGTCAGGTGCGGGTCCCGGATTCGCCGCCGCAGCAAAGCCATATTGGGCACCACGGCCTCAATAAAACCGTCGTGAGAGCCCCGCAGAACTTTGCCGTCCGGAGGCTCTTCCACACCCCGGCCGGGATAATCCTTCGCGTCAATCTGCGCCGCGCCTTTGAGTCCCTCCACCAGCAGAAGGGTTTTGCCCAGCAGAACAGAAGTCACGATTTCGGCGGCGTCGGTCCCTACATCTACCTCGGAAAACGAAATGAACCGGTCCACAAACGCCTGCATATCGGTCAGCTCAGCAAGGGCGTTCTGAGGCAGGGACAGCCAGAAAGCCCCCATGCGTTCCAGAGTCTCGTCCTTGCCGTAGCCGTCCACAACCCACAGCCGCGCCCGCCGTCCGCCGATGATATAGTCCCGGCTTACCATGTCCACGCTCCGCCCAACACCTAATATATCGTTGAAGTACCGGACGTTTTCCATGTAATTCTCTGATAAATTCTCCATATGACACCTCCAAAGCGTGGCCTTAGTATGCGCCGCTTTCTGGAGGTTATCCATGTGAAACGCTGAAGATGCTGTTCAGTTCCATAGGGCCGCTTCCTCAAGAGACCGCCCGCGGGAGATGAAACGGCTGGTCAGCATCTTGGCCGGGAACTGTGGGCAGGGCGTGCAGTGCGTTCGTCCTGTTCCGCCTGTCAGGTATTTTTGATCCTTGGTGAGCGGGTCATGCCGGAGCATATCTGTTGCGTGAATGAGCATAAAATCGCCTGGGTTTTCGTACCGGCGCTCTGCAAAGCCCTGCGGGACCGTATGCAGGCAGGATGCTTTCCCGACTGCCCGCGTATGGCGATTTATGCTTGCAATATAGACGGCGGTCCGCTATAATAAGGAACAAAGACGCCGTACCGCTGCGTTCCGTACCACGTGAAGAAACCCCGGCGGCATAAGCATTCTTGGAACCCACTGGCAATCCGTCGGGTTTTTACCATGCAGACAAAATCAATACAGGAGGATACACTATGGCAAATGATATGCGTCCCGCCGACATGAAGCGGATTAACTCCCCTGAACTTGCAAACGCTTTTATTGAGGAACAAATTGCTCAGGTACAGGCTCAGGTAGGTGATAAAAAGGTGCTTCTGGCTTTGTCCGGCGGCGTGGATTCTTCCGTGGTAGCCGCGCTGCTGATTAAGGCCATCGGCAAGCAGCTTGTGTGTGTCCACGTGAATCATGGCCTGATGCGCAAGGGCGAAAGCGAGCAGGTTATTGAGGTTTTCCGGAACCAGATGGACGCAAACCTGATCTATGTGGACGCCACGGACCGTTTCCTGGACCTGCTGGCAGGCATAGACGAACCGGAACGCAAGCGTAAGATCATCGGCGGCGAGTTTATCAAGGTTTTCGAGGAAGAGGCCCGGAAGCTGGAGGGAATTACCTTCCTGGCTCAGGGTACCATTTATCCGGATATCCTGGAGAGCGACGGCGTAAAGGCTCATCATAATGTAGGCGGCCTGCCGGAAGATCTGCAATTCGAACTGGTAGAGCCGGTGCGCCTGTTGTTTAAGGACGAGGTGCGGGCAGTCGGCAAGGCGCTGGGACTGCCTGCGTCTATGGTGGAACGCCAGCCCTTCCCGGGTCCTGGACTGGGTGTGCGCTGCTTGGGTGCAATTACCAGAGACCGCCTGGCCGCGCTCAGGGAGTCCGACGCGATCCTGCGGGAGGAATTCGATAACACTGGGCTTGCCGAACACATCTGGCAGTTCTTTACTGTCGTGCCCGATTTCCGTTCTACTGGCGTCCGGGACGGCAAGCGCGCTTTCGATTGGCCGGTTATCATCCGTGCTGTCAATACCGTCGACGCTATGACCGCTGCTGTGCCCGAAATCCCTTGGGCTGTCCTCCAGAAAATTACCAGCCGTATCCTTAGCGAGGTCCCCGGTGTCTGCCGCGTGCTTTACGACCTTACCCCGAAGCCCGTCGGAACTATCGAGTGGGAATAAATTGATTTTTAGAGCGCACACTATATATTGCGTTTGATGTGAAAAATACCACGACGCAGACACAAAATGTTGTGTTGCGTCGTGGTACTCTTTTTCTCTGGCGTACCGGAAACGTACCGTTTGCTTCAAACAGCTCCTTTTTCGGCCTGTTCGAGCCGTTCTGACACGTCCTCGAGGGAGTCGATGCCAACGGGGGCTGCTGGGGGCTCCCCCCTGGCCCGGCGGTCCAGATCATCCGCCATCCCCTGCTTTTTGTCTGGGTACAGATGGGAGTAGGTTGCCATGGCCACCTCCACCGTGTCCCCCAGGCGCTCGGCCACGGCCACGATGGAGTAACCCAGGTCCACCAGCAAGGCGGCATGGCTGTGCCGGAGGTCATGTATCCTGATTCGTTGGATTCCGGCCGCCTCCGCAGCACGATCCAGCTCCCGGTTCAGGGTGCCGTGGTTGAAATAGAAAATGCGATCCCCCGGCTCGATTTCGTAGAGGGCGGAGATGTAACTCTGCACCTCGCCATAGAGAAACGTCGGCATGGGCACCTCCCGGACGCTATTGTCAGTCTTGGGCGGGCCGGGGGCATCCTCCCCCGCCTCCCTGTGGTGGGTCTTGTTGACCCTCACCATCTTGGAAGGGAGAATATCTGCAGGGGTCAGCGCCAAGCACTCCCCCACCCGGAGCCCACACCAATACATGATCTGGAACGCCACCCTGAAACCGGGCTTCGTTACTTGCTCCAGGGCGGTGTCAAACTCGGCGGTCGTCCAGAAGTCCATTTTGCGAGCCTTTTTCTTCCCCATGAAGCCGGCCGGCAAGCAGGGATTTTGCCGCAGGCCGTAGTACATCACCGCATAGTTGAAAATGGCGGATAGACGGCTGTTGACGGTGCGGAGGTATGAGGGGGCATACTTCCGCCCGTTGTGCGGATTGATAGCGGATATCATTTTGTTCTGCCACTTGCGGACAGTGACGGCATCGATCTTGTCCACCTGCAGCTTGCCGAAGAACGGGAGCAGCCAAGTGTTGATGATGCTGTCCTGGGTCCCTCTGGTGGTTCCTCGGACACGATGATCAGCATCCTCCTGGTAGAGCTGCACCAAGGAAGCGAAGGACATATCGCACCGCTTCTCCGCCTTCAGCAGAAATTCCCGCTCAAAATCCTGAGCATCCTTTTTGCGCTCAAAGCCCTCCTTCTTTTTCTTTTTCCGATTCCCGGTCCAGTCCAAATACCAGAACGACGCCATCCAGCGGACAGCTCCATCCTTGGTTGTGTATTTGTAAGCAGGCACGAAACCACCCCCCCTTGCAAGACCGCCCCGGCCGCCAGCCGGGGCGCTTTTTTTATTCTTCAGGCGGTTGAGACTCCTGACGCTCGGTCTTGGCCTGCTCATCGGCCAGCCGCAGCAGATCCATGTACTCCACCACCCGGCGCTTTGATTTCTTGGACAGACGTTGGAACCGGCCAGCCAGAGCCAGAATCTCCGGGTCCTTGATACAGTCCAGGAGCAGGGTGCGGTTTTCCTCCGAAAGCGTGTCGGCTCCTTCCACCAGGGCAACGGCATCCCAGACGATTTGCGGTGTGGCGCGGGATGTGCCGCGCTTCCGGTCATCGGACAGCCCTAAAATGAAATCCGCTGATACTCCATCGAAGATGATGACAAGCTGACGGAGCGTATCCTCTTGGAGCTGGATGCCGCCATTTTCGTATTTGGACACCACCGAGGGCTGCACCCCGAGCCGGGCGGCTAATTCCTTTTGGCTCAATCCCGCTTCTTTGCGGAGCATAGATACTCGATTCATAACATACACCTCCAATTGTCCCTTTTATTTTACTATTTCTTTTTGAGAAACACAAGGAGAAATTTGCCGGAAAAGAAATTTCTTTTGAAAACGACTTGACATTCCTAAAAGGAAGTGTTAGTATAGGACTACGCAAAAGTTCCTTAAAAGAATTTTTTCAAGAAGGGGGGTCAAGGATGGCAAACAGGATGCGGGAGTTACGACTGGAGCACCATGAAACGCAGCGGGACCTGGCGGAGCTCTTGGGGCTTAAATCCGCAGTCCTTTACTGCAAGCGGGAGATCGGCTATCATCCCGTAACGCTGGAGGAAGCCTTCAAGCTGTCCCTTCATTGGGGGCTTACCATTGAGGAGATTTTTTTTGCGGATGAAGTTTCCTTAAAAGAGAGTTCCGCCTAATCTGAAAAAAGTTTACCACAAGGAAGGAGGATAATAAATGCCCAGAAACGCCACGAAAGCGGCTGACAACGTGTTTTATCTCGCACGAAAAGCGGCGGAAAAGTGCAACGACCATCTGGGAAGCCGTGAGGGTGCGGCGGAGGAAACCGGCATTGACCGTACCCGCCTGGCCCGCATCGAGGCCGGGGTCCTCGTTCCCTACCCCGAGGAAGTCCTGATGATGGCCCACGCCTACCAGGCCCCCCAGCTCTGCAATCACTACTGCGCCAGTCTCTGTCCGCTGGGCAAAAAGACGATCCCGCCCTGCGAGCTGCTCCAGATTGACCGCCTGGCCCTCAAGGTCATGTCGGCCATGCAGGGGGCCAGCTGTGTACAGCAGATTATTCTGGAGATTGCCGGCGACGGCCAGATCACCCAGGACGAGGTCCCCCAGCTGGAACAGGTGATGAAGAACCTGGAGACCATGGAACGCGCCTCGATGGAGCTCCGCCTTTGGATGCAGAAGTACGTCGGACAATAGGAGGGCCCACGCCATGGCAGATATCGAACGGAAGGAGCAGGAGATTCCCAAGTACGTCAAGGTCCGGGAGGTCATGCAGTTGTGCGAGGTCAGCGAGAGCCGGGCCTACCGTATCATGCAGCAGCTCAACAAGGAGCTGGAAGCCCAGGGCTTTGTTACCACCTCGGGCCGGGTGTCCCGGAAATACCTCATGGAGAGGCTTTACATTTAGCAGAAAGGAGTTGAATGCGGTGAAAGTGAACGAGCGGCTGATCTTCGCAGTACTGGAGCTGATTACTATCCTCTGCCTGACGGGCATTACCTTCGAGCTTGGCCGCGCTTTTGCGCTGGCGGAGCGGGGATATAAAGCCTGCGGCGGTGAGTACCTCATCTTGGCGATCCCGGCCCTCTACTATGCCGGGAAGAGGACTGTGAAGGATTGGCTGGCGGACCTCCGGGAGATTCGGAGGGGCGGCAACCCCTGGAGAAAGGAGGAGTAAGCGCCATGCCCTATTACAACATCTGCCCTCACTGCGGCAGCCACCTTGACCCGGGAGAGCGGTGCGACTGCCAGAGCAAGGGCCCGGAACCTAAACAGCGGGAGTCCGCTGACGAAAAAAAGGAGGCTAAATCAGCATGACGAACATCATCAAGGTTCAGTTTTTCAAAGGCGGTACCCCGGCGGGCAAAGCCTACAGCTACTATACGCCGGAGCCGGTGGACGTCGGGGACATCGTGGACATCAAGACGAACCATGGTACCGCCCGCGCCATGGTGGTCCAGGCGGACGTGCCGGAGAAGGAGATCGCCGCCTTCAAGCCCGCCGTCAAGACCATCATCGGCAAGTCGGCCTGCCGGTGCGAGGAGTGCGCCGAGTTCACCGCCATCGGAGAGGGCGACCACATCTGCGGCGCTGATCCGCACAAGATGCCGGTCAGCGAGTACACCCCTACGGAGGACTACTTCTGGTGCAAAGGTGCCCATTTCTCCAGCCTGGAGGGATAGGCCATGCCGAACCCAAAAGCACCGCGGTTTCTGGTGGATGTAAGGGACGAAGCCTCCGGTTACCTGGGCCGTGAGCTGACGGACTCCGAGTGGGCCGAAGCCTACCCGCCAGCGGCACAGAAGCTGTCCCGCATCATCCAGCTGTACGGAGACGACGGCGGAGATCGCCGTCAGCCCTGGTACCTCGGAAAGCTGGTGCAGGAGCACATCGCATTCAGCATCATTTCCACCTACTGCGCCATAAGCGCACAAAAAAAGACCGCCTCCGAAGAGGACGGCCTTCTCACCACCACAAATATAACACCTAAATTCACTAACTGTCAATCCTGAAAGGAGATGCGGCATGAAAATCAACACCCTGCGGCTTGAGAATTTCCAGGGCATCAAGGCCGCCACATTCGACTTCAAGGGCCAGAGCGCCAGCGTTTACGGCGATAACGCCACCGGCAAGACCACCCTGTTCAATGCGCTGACGTGGCTCCTTTTTGACCGCCCCAGCACCGGGGCCAAGGGCTACACCCCCAAGACCAAGGGCCCGGACGGGGACGTTCACTACCTCGACCACGCCGCCGAGGCGCAGTTCACCATGGACGGCGGACGGCTGGTGACGCTCCGAAAGGTCTTTCACGAGAACTATAAGAAAAAGCGCGGCTCTGCTACGGAGGAGTTCGACGGCCACAGCGTGGACTTCTTCATCGACGGTGTTCCCGTCAAGGAGAAGGAGTACACCGCCGCCCTCCTGGGCTTCTGCGGCGGGGCCGAGCAGATGAAGATGCTGACCATGCCCCACTACTTCCCGGAGGATATGCCCTGGGAGGCCCGCCGGAAGATTCTGCTGGAGGTCTGCGGGGATGTTACCGACACCGAGGTGATCGCCAGCAACGGCGAACTGGGGGAGTTGCCCACCTACCTCCTGATGCCGGGTACCGCCGACCAGCACTATACGGTGGACGAGTACAAGAAGATTGCTGCCGCCCAGAAGGCCGACATCAACAAGCAGCTCCTGGGCATTCCTGGCCGCATCGACGAGGCGCAGCGGGCCATCCCGGAAGAGACCATTGATGTGGCGTCCATTGACGCCCAGCTCTCGGCCCTCCAGACCAAGCAGGATGGGCTGATGGAACAGAAAGCCGCTCTCCTGGCCGGGGACACTGCCACAGCGGAAGCCCGCAAGCGGGTGGCCGCCGCCGAGGCGGCGCTGGCGGAGGCCCGCACCGCCCACCTCAACCGGGCGGCAGAGGCGAATCAGGGCACCCAGGCTTCTATTACGGCGCTCCAAGGGCGCATCTCTACGGCCATGAGCGGGAAATACCACCTCCGGGCGGAGCTCGACCGCCAGAACATGAACCTGGAACGGCTTCAGGGCCGCCGGGCGGATCTGCTGCAGGAATACGCTTCTATCCAGGCCGAGACCTGGGACGAGGGGCAGGCGGTCTGCCCGACCTGCCACCGAGAGCTCCCCGCTGAGGATGTAACCCGGATGCGGGAGGCGTTCAACATCGGCAAGAGTAACCGCCTCCAGTCAGTCAACCAGCAGGGCCAGCGGGAGGCCAGCAAGGAAATGATCGAGGGCCTTCAGGCGCAGATCGCCGGGCTCCAGACGGAGTTCGATGCTGCCGAGGCGGAGCTGAAGAATCTCACCGATGAGCAGGCTTCGCTGCAGGCCAAGCTGGTGACGCCCACGCCCTTCGAGCAGACCACAGAATACGCCAGTCTCGCCGCCGCAGTGGCCGCCAGCAAGGCCGCGGAGGCTGGGGCGGGCCAGACTACCACCACCGCCCTGGAGGCCTTGAACGCCCAGATTCAGGCCGTCTACGCCGAGTCCCGCGAGCTCCAGCAGCAGAAGGGCAAAGCGGATCAGGCGGAGGCCCAGCGGAAACGCATCGCAGAGCTACAGGATCAGGAAAAGGCTCTGTCGGCGCAGTACGAGGAGCTGGAGAAGGGGATTTACCTTTGCGAGCAGTTCACCAAGGCCAAGGTCAGGATGCTCACCGACCGCATCAACGGGAAATTCAAGAATGTCCGGTTCCGCCTTTTCTTGGAACAGGTGAACGGCGGTGTCAAGGATGACTGCGAGGTCCTGGTGCCCAATGAGGCGGGCTCCATGGTTCCCTTCCGGGATGCCAACAACGCCGCTCGCATCAATGCCGGACTGGAGATCATTGAGACCTTGGCCTATCACTGGGGGATTTCCATGCCGGTATTCATTGACAACGCCGAGAGCGTGACCCGGCTGGCGCACACGGCCATGCAGACGGTCCGGCTGGTGGTTTCCGATCAGGATGCCAAGCTCCGCCTGGAGTTGAATGATGCGAAGGGAGGCGCGGCGGCATGATCTTCGGAAAGCCCAAGGCCACCGACCCCTACCTGACACGGGCCCTGGAGGCCATTGATGCCGAGAAGTTCCCCGAGGCCCAGCAGATCATCCAGGATGGCGCCATCGACTACTTCGGCCGCTTCAAGCCGGCCGCCGCTACTATCCCGGTCAAGGACGCTCCGCTCCTGATCCACCTCTACCGCCACATGGCTGACGAGCTGGAGCGGGCCGATCCGGTGGCCGCTGCCCTGGCCGAGAAGCTCAAGCCCATCAAACTGCCGCCGATTACCTTTACCCGGCGGAGCAAATAAGGAGGATATGAAAATGGCAGCCAATCAGAGAACGCAGACCACCACCCCCGCCCCCGCGCCCCAGCCCCAGACCGGGGCCCTCCAAACCCAGGGGGAGCAGAAGCCCAATATGTCCGAGCGATTCACCAGCAAGGTGATGATGGAGTTCGGTAGCAGCGTCGGGGCCATCCAGGTCACCGACTACCAGCGCCAGCTGATCCAGGGCTACTTCGTTGCCATCGACCGGGCCCTGAAGGCCGCCGAGGAGGAGCGCCTGCGGAAGAACGCCAACAACCGCGACCACGAGAAGTACGACAACCCCCTTCCCGTCACCTGGGAGAACGTGAACCTGAACGATCTGGCGCTGGATGTTGTTCACTACGCCCGCATGGGGCTGGACATGATGCAGAAGAACCACCTGTTCGCCATCCCCTTCAAGAACAACAAGATGCAGAAGTATGATGTGAACCTGATGCCCGGCTACAACGGCATCCAGTACATCGCTGAGAAGTACGCCCTGGAAACGCCGGTGGCGGTCACCATTGAGCTGGTCTACTCCACCGACACCTTCCGCCCCATCAAGAAAACGGCGGGTGTCCGGGTGGAGAGCTACGAGTTCGCCATCAACGACGCCTTCAACCGTGGCGAAATCGTCGGCGGCTTCGGCTACATCGAGTATCAGGACCCGCTGAAGAACAAACTGGTCATTATGACCCTGCGGGATATTGAGAAGCGCAAACCCAAGTATGCGTCCGCCAATTTCTGGGGCGGCACTCAGAAGGTCTGGGAGAACGGCAAACAGGTCGAGCAGCAGACCGATGGCTGGTATGAGGAAATGTGCCTGAAAACCATCAAGCGGGAGGTCTACAGCGCCAAGTATATGCCGGTCGATCCCAAGAAGGTGGATGACAGCTACCAGTACATGAAGCTCCGGGAAGCCAGAATTGCGGAGCTGGAGGCTCAGGATGTGATCGATATCTACGCTAACGGCGAGGTTATCGACACCACGCCCCAGGCTCTGCCCGGCACCCCCACCCCCGAACTGCCCGCACCGCCCCAGGGCTTCGAGGTAAACCAGGGCACCGGGGAGATCACCAAGGAGCCCGCTCCTGCCATCAGTACCGGGGCTCCCCAGCCGACTGCCGGAGCGGCCACGGCGGACGGCCAGACTACCATTGGCGGGCCCTCGTTCTAATGGAGATCAAGGCTCTCGCATCCGGCAGCACAGGTAATGCCTACATTGTCGGAGATGGGCAGACAACGGTGCTGCTGGATGCGGGAATACCCGTAAAAGCCCTCCAGGTCGGCAGCGGCTTCCGCCTACGGCAATTCGCTGGGTGCTTTATCACCCACGCCCACAAGGACCACAGCAAGGCCGCCGCGGGCCTTGCCCGGCTGGGGATGGATATCTACACCAGCCAAGGCACCATAGACGCCTGCGGCCTGGCGGGGCACAGGATGCACCCGGTGAAAGCCCTGGAGGAATTTCAATTGGGAACTTTTCAAGTTCTACCTTTCGATGTGGAGCATGATGTACCAGAGCCCCTTGGTTTTCTGCTCACCAGTACGGCTACCGGGGAAAAGCTGCTCTACTTCACAGACACCTATTTTGTGAGGTACCGCTTTACCGGGCTGACCCACATCATGGCTGAGTGCAATTACTCCCGAGAGGGCATCCAGCGCAGCGTGGAGGCGGGCTACATCCCCATTGAGCGGGTGCCGCGCCTGATGAAAAGCCACATGAGCCTGGAACATCTGCTGGATATGCTTCGAGCCAATGATTTACGGAGGCTGCAGCAGATCTATTTACTGCACCTGAGCACCGACAACAGCGAAGAACAGCGATTCCGGGAAGAGGTACAAAAGCAGACCGGCGCGGAAGTGTACGTCTGCTGACAGGGAGGTTATCCGCCTATGGCAAGGACAAGAAGCATAAAGCCCAGCTTTTTTGACAACGAGCTCCTGGGCGGCCTCTCTCCTTTGACCCGCCTCCTATTTATCGGTCTATGGGGGCAGGCGGACAGAGCTGGCCGCCTTGAGGACCGGCCGCTCCGGCTGAAGAAAAACATCCTCGGCTACGATGACGTGACCGTTGCTGATGTGGACAATATGCTGGAATCCCTAAACGCCAACGGATTCATCATCCGCTATCAGGTAGAGGACCGGAGCTATATTCAGGTAACAAAATTTGAAAAGCACCAAAACCCGCACATCAAGGAAAAGCCCAGCGAGATTCCTCCGCCTCCCAGCTTAGGGGAGGATGAAGGCGGCTCAGGTGCAGGGCAGCCAGAGGGGGCCGCTAACGAGGGCTTGGGTGCGGTAATGTCCCTCTTCTTGAACAGGATTAACCCAACGCCCTCGCAAACAAGCCTGGATGAGCTGAAGGGATACGCCGAAACCCTGAGCCCGGAGGTTTGTTTGAAAGCCATCAATAAAGCCATAGATGGCGGCGCAGAAAAGCAAAACTGGAATTATATCCGCGGTATTCTGCGGAACCTCGCCAAGCAAAAGGTGCGGAATGTTGCGGATTGGGACAGATTAGAGGCAGAAAGGGAGCGACGGAAACATGGAGCAAATCGGAAAGGTCCTGGACCAGACCATGGGAAGGACACTGGACCGCCGGGAGCAGCGGGGGCGGGGGCCGGAATCGGTGGTTTCCACCCCGCCGAGGAAGCAGACGAATGAGCCGGAGCCCCTGCCGGACCGCTACAAAATTCACCCGAATGAGGCGAAAGCAGAGGGCTACACATACAATTCGGAGCCTCCGGCCCCGGAACCCTGTCCCTTCTGTGGTCGGATGCTCTACCACTATGGGGCCATTATGCCGGGGCAGAAACACGTTTTTACTTGGTTCGAAGAAACGGAGCATTGCACTTGCCCCCAGGCCCAGGAGTATTGGAAGCAGCAGGAGGCCGCCCAGAGGGCCGCTGAAGCGGCGGAGAAGCGCAGGAAAGAGCAGGAACGTATCCAAGCCCGCATCGGGCGGCTGATCAAGGACAGCGGCATCCGGGGACGCTTTCTGAACCGAACCTTTGACCGCTTCGAGGTCACCAACGTCAACCGCAAAGCCTACAGTGCTGCTAAGAGGTATGCCGACAGCTTCCCCATCATGCTTCCGGTCAAGGATGAGCGCGGGCACATCACCCCGCCGGCCAAGGAACGCAACGGCCTGTTTATTTCCGGCACCAAGGGAACCGGGAAAACCCATTTGGCGGCATCTATCGCCAATCAGCTCATCCAGGGCGGCACTCCGGTGATTTGCATGACGATGATTGACCTGCTGGCTCGCGTCAAGCAGACCTTCGACCGACCGGGCGAGGCTACCGAGGCAGAGATCATGCGGATTTATGAGGAAGTCCCCCTGCTGATCATCGACGATATCGGAACTGAGCAGCCCACCACTTGGGGTATTACCCAAATCTACACCATCATCAACGCCAGGTATGAAGCCTATATGCCCATCATCATCACCACCAATTACTCGGGAGAGAACCTGATCCGCCGCATGACCCCGGACCGGGACGATGGCATTACGGCAGCCAAGACCATCAGCCGCCTTACGGAGATGTGCTCTGGCATCGAAATGATCTGGGATGACTGGCGGACGAAATAAGGAGGACCACATGAGCAACAGAAAAAAGAACTGCCGCCGGACCGATGAGGAGCGGGCAGTCCATGATCGGGCGACCCGGCTCCGCAAAATGACCGATGCCCAGCTCTGCGATTTCATCGACAGCACCTATGGCCGCGGCATGGAGGAAGGCGCCAAGCTGGCAGACCGGCAGGGGGGCGCAGCGCAGCCCAGCATGGAGGGGGCCCGCCTGTTCGTGAAGTTTCTGGAAGGCCGCACCGGCACCGGAAACCGAATCGGCAAGGGGACGGTACTCTACATCACCAAGGAGCTGGAGAACGCCATCGCAGCCGGAATATTCGGAGGGGCGATCTAATGCGGAACAGCCTCGCCAACCGGGGCCGCCCCTTTGAGGACCTGCTGAATTTGGCACACAGCCGGTACCAGGCCAGCGGCCAGGCTTGTGTACATAAGGTGCCCACCGAATTTCTCCCGCTGCGGGACCGCCGTGGTCGGGTTACAGGGTGCAAGGTGGAGCACAAGAGCTGCGTGGACTACCTGGGCCGCTACTACAGCATCCCTGTGGCGGTGGAAGCCAAGCACACCGAGAACGGCCGCATCCGCTTTGACCGGGTGGAACAGCATCAGGCGGAGTATTTGGATGATTTCTGCCGAAGCCCTGCCGCCGTCGGCTTGGTGGTGGTCAGCTTCAGCATGAGGCGCTTCTTCGCTGTACCGTGGCCTTTCTGGCGGGCGGCAAGGGAAGCCTGGGCCATCTCCCCGCGGCGGGGCGGAAAGGCGCTTGTGGAGGCATACGGGGCCTCTTGGTGGACTCCTGGGCAGGCCAGCGTATCACCGGAGCTGCTGCTCCCGGAATGGGAAATCAAGCAGGGCGGGAAATGCGTCCTGCCCTACCTGGACATAATCAATAACCTTTTTGCAGGGAGGGATAAACCCCATGGAGCGGAGTGACATCACTGTGGAGCGGTTCAACCTTGGGCAGATTCGACGCACAGTCAAGGCCCCCATTATCTGCGTCTACAACAGTCCGGCGGATTATCCCGGCCAGTTCGTTGCCCGGCTCTGGGACCTCGACAAACCCACCCGGTATGTCGCCGTTGCTGGAACGCTGGAGGCGATCCGGGAGGCCATCCCGGATGATTTAATCCGCTTCCGCCGCGACCAGAGCGACGATCCCTGCATTGTGGAATCTTGGATTTAGGAGAATAGCCATGCGGTGCAGTATTTTCAACTGCGATAAAAAGCACATGAACCAGTGCTGCGCGTTGTGCCCGGACCTGCGCCGGTGCAAGAACCCTTGTCTCAACCATCCTGACCGCTGCGGTAAACTCCGAGCGGAAACGCCCAGAGAGATCGCCGTTGCTGCTGGTGTCCGTTACATCGGCAAGAATGAGGCGGCCCGGATACTGGACTCCGGTGAAACCACCGGGGAGTATAAGCCGCTCGGGCGATTTATCCGCAAGGCCGGCAGGAAGTTTGTCGGTATCGACAACAGGGATGGGGACGCCTGGACAGAGGAGTTTTCTACTGAAGCTGCGTGCGTTCGCTGGCTGGTTGAAGATGTGCCGAGAGAGGAGTGCGGGCCATGAGCGACCACGATGACGGGATATTCAGAATCCCGGCCCGGAGATGTAAACGCTGCGGCGGCCTCCTTACCAGCTCCCAAGCCCTCAAGGACGGCTACGGCCACACCTGCAAGATGAAGGTGCGCCATGAGGAACTGGCAAGGGAGGAAGCCAAGAACCAGTACAGCCTATTTGACACAACAAAGGAGGGTCAAGTGCCTTGAACTCGTACATACCAACCCATCTGTCCCTGTTTTCTGGAATAGGGGGCCTGGACTTGGCGGCAGAGGCTGCGGGCTTCAGGACGGTGGGCCAGTGCGAGTGGGCGGACTATCCAACCAAAGTATTAGAGAAACATTGGCCGGAGGTGCCACGCTGGAAGGATATCCGAACGCTTACAAAGGAGAGTTTTTATGAGCGGACAGGATTACGAACAATTGAGCTTATTTCCGGGGGATTCCCCTGCCAGCCATTCAGTGTGGCCGGGAAGCGTAGAGGCAAGGATGATGACCGTTATCTCTGGCCAGAAATGCTTAGAGTTATCAATGAGCTCCGGCCCACTTGGGTTGTTGGAGAAAACGTTGCTGGAATCGTCAACATGGCGCTCGACCAGGTGCTATCTGACCTGGAAAACCAGGGATACCAAACAAGGACGTTTATTATTCCGGCTTGCGGTGTCGATGCCCCGCACCGGCGGGACCGATGCGCCATCGTGGCCTACTCCAACAGCATCAGACTGGAAATGTCGGGGCCCAAACAGCCACCAGCAGGGACTGCCGGAAGCGGTAAGGATGTGGCCGACTCCAAGAGCAAACAAAGTCGGGGGATACAGCAGCCCCAACTTCCGACCAACATTAGAACAAGCAGTCAAGGTGGATGCGGCGCGAATGTGGCCGACACCAACAGCGAGGGATTTCAAAGGCGCCAACAGCATCGCCCACCTGACACGAGAAGGGAAGCGAAACCATACAGATCAGCTGGCCAATGCTGTCAAGCTCTGGCCTACCCCGACCAGTCGATGCGGGACGGGAGCTTCGCAGGCGGAGACACGTCAGGGCGGCCCAGACCTGCAGACAGCGGTGCAGATGTATCCAACCCCGCAGGCGAGAGACTACTTTCCGCCGCACAGTCCGGAGTACATTGCGAAGAAGAAAGCAGAAGGCCATGGGATGGCGAACCTGAACGATTCGGTTGGTGGCCAGCTGAACCCGACGTGGGTAGAGTGGCTCATGGGGTTCCCTCTCGGGTGGACCGACTTAAGTGCCTCGGAAACGCCGTAGTTCCAGCGCAGTTCTTCCCGGTATTTCAAGCGATATACCATGTTTTTTACGAGGAGGCTCAATTATGAGCGTTGTTTGTATCGGCATAGGCGATGCCGTAATGGGCTGCAGGACACTCGGCCCCAACGGCGAGGTGATTAAAGAAACCAAGGCCCATTGGGATCACAATCCGAAAGGCGGGGCGGTGGCTATCTGGACCACAGATGGGGAAACGGACGAGCCTGAAGCCCCTCTGGAGGTGTACGGAGATTGGGACGCCGCCCACTACCTTGCCAGAGTGCTGGAACTCCTCCACCCTCGCCGCCAAATCAATGTGCCGGATCTGAAAGGCATGATTCTGGCAGCAGACAGGGACGGCTATGGCCTCTGTGACTACTGCCAGCGGTGCGGCTACGACTGCCGCGACTGCATCATTACCGAATGGAAGGAAGAAGGCCATGATGAATAAAAGCGCAATCGACTGGTGTGATTTCACCTGGAACCCAGTGACGGGCTGTCCGAAGGGCTGCCATTACTGCTATGCCAGGAGGCAGGCCCGCCGCTTTTGCGGAGATGTCCGGCTGAACCTGGCCTCGGGGCAGATTACCACCGTCACTACTCTGGGCGGACGGGCCCACATCCTGGAGCAGCCGTTCAAAAACGAGGTGGGAAAACCCGTCCTGTTCCCGGTGGCCTTTGGCACCACCTTTCACCGCTACCGGCTGGCTATGCCAGCACAGAAAAAGAAACCGGCGAGCATCTTCGTGTGCAGCATGGGGGACCTGTTTGCCCCCACGGTACCCACCCGCTGGATCGTGGACGTGTTCGATGCTTGCGAGGCTGCTCCCCAGCACAAGTATATGTTCCTCACCAAGTACCCGGAGCGTTACAGGACCCTGGAGCAGCTGGCTCTCCTCCCCCACGGTAATAACTTCTGGTATGGCACGACGGTCACCCGGCTGGCAGAGTTAGACCGGATCGCCAGCATCCCGCCGGCCGCCCACCGCTTTGTAAGCATTGAACCCATCATGGGCGAGATCGATCTTGGTGCGGCCCTGGAGCCTGTTGAGTGGATCATCGTCGGGGCGGAAACAGGGAACTGGCCGGGAAAAGCTCGGCCTTATAAGGAATGGCTGGATGCCCTGGTCGGATTTGCCCGGCGGAATAGCGTCCCCATTCTGCTGAAGGACAGTGAGGAGCTCCGGGACGTTTGGGGCGACGATCTGATTCAGGAGTTCCCCAAAGGGCTGGAGCCCATGACCACCGACAACACCCTCCCCCATTGCAGACAGTGTGAACACGCCAGCTCCATCAAGCAGGGGAAGCGCGGCATGGCCTATGCCTGCGAGATCGGCTGGGAGACCGAAGACTATGATGACCGAACCGAAGCCCGACACATCCCAGGCCGCTATACCCGGTCCTCTCCGCCCTGGTGTCCGCGGAGAAAGAAGTCGAGTGTAAATGGGCAAAGGTGATGAACAGACTGTTTGACGCAGAGGAGGCGGAGACTTGAAACGGCATGTCGTGTCCTGCTCATTTGGGAAAGACAGTATGGCTACCATTATCTTGGCGCTGAAGCATAAGGAACGGCTAGATGAAGTTGTGTATTGCGAGGTTATGTTTGACGAGGAGACCAGCGGGGAGGTTCCTGAGCACCGCAGCTTTGTTTATAGCGTCGCTATCCCATTTTTGAAAAAAGAGGGTGTTCCAGTTCATATTGTCAAAAGCGAGAAAAATTTCGTCGAACGATTCCGACATCGTATAGGCGGAAATGGCGCATGGGCTGGGAAAATATGGTCTTGGCCACTGTGCGGGCGCTGTTATGTACAAAGGGATTTGAAAGCCCGCCCTTTAGATGCATGGAAGCGAGCCAACTGGAGCGGGGATGAAATCGTCCAGTACGTTGGCATCGCTGATGATGAAGTGGATCGCCTTGCTAAGATGGACAGCTACAAATATCCGACGGTTTCGCTCCTGAAGAAGTATGGTGTTACGGAAAACGCTGCCCTAGCTCTGTGCCGAAAGCATGGCCTACTTTCCCCAATTTATGAGTTTGCACCACGAAACGGCTGTTTCTTCTGCCCCAACGCAAAGGCGCAGGAGCTACGCCACCTTTATGACCATCATCCTGATCTTTGGGGACATCTGCTGGAATTACAGGCACTCCCAGAGAAAGCTACCGAACTGTTCACACGGAAACTGCGCTTTGATGAAATAGATGCTGCGTTCCGTATGGACGATGCTCAGTTTGACTTGTTATCGAAAAAGGAGGTTATTCCCTATGCCTATGGTGGATGAGAGCAGCAAAGCGTACCGGGCCCGCAATCTGCGATATAAACGGGCGGCGCTGGCCTCTATGGGCTTCGACCACATCCGAGATGAGCTGGATGAAATGCGAGATTCCATGGCTGCCATCCACTGGTGGAGCGAGCAAGATGAGGAAACACTGCTGAATACCCTGGATGGGGATGAAGATGATGCTTGGGAGTTCAAGATGGCGTTCTCGGATTTAGAGGCAAAAGCGGACCGACTGTTTGAGGTGATCTATGACCTGGCTCGGTACGAGGAGGACTTCGGTCAGACCTTCGATGACTGCACTGTGGCGCTAATCGGCAACCGCTATCAAGTGATGGGGTTTGATACCTACGAGGAGGACTATTTCAACCTGACGAACTATGAGAGTGGGTTAGCTCAGACTGAATCGGGAAAGAGGTTGATGCGAAAGACCAAGGCGGAGATCATTGCCACTGTCGGGCAGTGCCTGGGCATCCTGATTTCGTTTTTGGACCTGCGGCAGCAGTACGATTACCTCAAGGCCACATTTGACATTCTCCGAGATCAGAACACCTCTATGCTCCAGCAAATTAAGGAGATTGAGAAGGCCTATCTGGAGATGGTGACGGTGGATGCGTTCGGAGACCACAACCGGGAAGCTGCGAAGCGGTTTGACCAGCTGCTGGCCGCTCTGCCGGATCGGGCGTGGATAGAATGAATGCTGTGATTAAATACCCCGGCGCAAAGTGGTCGTTGGCTCATTGGATCATCGGGCATTTTCCACCGCACCACAGCTACTTGGAGCCGTTCTTCGGGAGTGGGGCGGTATTGTTTACAAAACCTCGCTCCAACATTGAAACGGTCAACGACCTGGATAGTGATATAGTAAACCTGTTCTACTGGATTCGAGAGGAACCGGAGCGACTGGCGCGGCTAATCCACTGGACTCCGTATGCCCGCGAGGTCTACGACAGGGCCTTTGAGATGCAATACACAGAATCAGACCCATTACGCCGAGCAGCTGACTTTTGCGCTCGCATGATGCAGGGCCACGGCTTTCGCACCACAGGTGAGAAGGTAGGATGGAAGAACGATGTTCAGGGCCGAGAACGGGCCTATGCCGCCAAGGCGTGGGTGGATATGCCAGAAACTATCTTACAGGCGGCAGAGCGGTTGCGAGGTGTACAGATTGAACACACCCCGGCGGTGGAATTGATTCGGAGATTCAACTTCCCCAATGTGCTGATTTACTGTGATCCGCCCTATCTACGCTCCACTCGGCACATGAAGAAGCAATACCGGCATGAGATGACCGATGAAGACCACATGGAACTGCTGTGCGCTTTGAAAGCCCACCAAGGGCCTGTGTTAATCAGCGGGTACGCCAGTGAGATGTACGACTCAGTGCTAAATGGGTGGCGCAGAGAAACCACAACAACTACAGACCAGACCAGCCGGGTGAGGCAGGAGGTCTTGTGGATGAACTTTGAACCCGGCGGACAAGAGAGTCTTTTCTGAAAATAGAGGAATATCATGAGCGAGAAAAAATACATCGATAGCCGGGGCTGGAAGTACCAGGTGATGCCCGGACTTGGCGAGAACACCTTTAAGGCCCGGTACCAGCGGCCGGAGAAAAACGGCGATATTGGTTGGAAGGGTCTGGCCGCCGTTCCGTGGAGGGAAACCCGCGAGGCGGCCCAGACCGACCTTGACCAGCTGGCCGAGAAGAAAGGGTGGGCGGAATGGAACGGCTGACTAAACGCTATACAAATGCAACGCTCGGGGCTTTTATGGTGTGTGCTGCGAATTGCATCAGTGAGGATTTTGATTGCAACAACTGCTCGAAACTGGATGAGATAGTTGCCCGCCTTGCCGCCTACGAGGACACTGAGATGATGCCGGAGGATATAGATGCGCTTCAAAATCGCGAGGAGGGGCTCGCGGAATTGCTTGTAAATATATCCTGCGGATGCGCTGTATCCTATGGCCGCCTCGAGGAGCTTTCCAAAGCTGAAAAAGATGGGCGGTTAGTGGTGCTGCCGGACACCAAGTACACCGATGCTGACGGTGAAGAGGCCCTGCGGAAAGCCATGTGGACCTGCGGTAACACGAACAATCCGGTTACACGATATGCAGCCGATGCCATTGCTGAAAAGCTGTGTCGAGAGGCGAAGGACGAAAATCCGTCGCTGACCCTGGAGGAGCTTCGGGAGATGGACGGAGAGCCGGTGTGGATTGAGTGGGGAGGACATCCGCAAGCGGGGTGGGCACTGGTTCGTGTATGGTCGAAAGCGAGCAACACCATCTACTTGACATACCACAACGGAAATACAGATTTGCTCAACTTTGTGCTGAATGATGGTGGGAAAATCTACCACCGCAGGCCGGAGGTGGGATGATCGTGTCAGAAAAGGTAACGGCCACCGCCATCAAGATCGCCCTGGCGGAGAAGCACTGGAAGGACTTTTTCCTGACGGAAGTCAAGAGTGGGCCTACCCAGCTTGCTATGCCTGGCGGCCTGAAAATTCTGGATGGCCTGGCCGTCCGCAAAAGCTGGACAAATCCCTGCTTCACTGGCTATGAGGTGAAGATTAGCCGGAGTGACTTCCTGCGAGACGCGAAATTCTACACCTATGAGGAGCTGTGCAACTGTCTTTACATCGTATGCCCCAAGGGAATGATAGAGAGGACGGAACTCCCAGAGAGCGTCGGCCTCATGTACTACGATCCGGAAATAAAGACCATC